>JBEEFW010000026.1:0-3355 GCA_041166385.1 Acidimicrobiaceae bacterium
ATGTGCAGGTAGTTGCAGGCCACGACCATGTCGTCGCCATCGGTGGTGCCCCAGTTCGGATCGCCCCAGTGCTCTGCTTCGAAGATGTCGGCCGGATCCGCACGGGCGGCATCGCCCATCCAGATCCACAACAACCCGTACCGGGGCTCGATCGGATACGACCGCACGTACGCGCCCGGCGGTGGCCGGTCATTGCCGGGTGCATGCACACACAGGCCAGCGCAGTCGAACACGAGACCGTGGTAGCCGCATTCGATGTTGTCGCCCTGAACGCGGCCCATCGACAGCGGAACCTTGCGGTGCGGGCATGCGTCGGCGAGTGCGCCATATGCACCGCTTTGACCGCGGTAGATCGCGACACGATCGCCCAAGATGGTGGTTGCGTACGGCGTGTCGCCGACCTCGCGCTCCCACGCTGCGACGTACCAAGCGTTGCGAAGGAACATCCGTCGGATGGTAGTGCGGCTCTATTGCTCCGGTCTCTCGCAGGTCGTGTTTGCGATCAGCACGTCGCAGGGCGCGCGGCGCGCAACATCGGTCGCGATCGCGCCGAGCAACCTGGTTGCTCCCTGAACGCGGCGGTTCCCGACCACGATGATGTCGGCCTGCAGCGGCTCGGCCTCCTCGCACATGGCGGTGGCAGGGTCCTTCAGGCTGACGGTGCGGGTGATCGGCGCCCCCGGCAGTTCGCCGATCAACGCGTCGAGGAACTGCTCGGCATTCGACAACCAATCGAGATGCCATCGATCCGATCCGCCGACCGTGACATCGACCGACTGGGCACGGTTGACGGCCATCACGACGTGCAACGGCTTGCCGCATGCATTGGCCAAGTTGGCGGCTGCGAATGCCGCCCTCCTGGCAGTTTCGCTCTGATCCACCCCAACGATGATGGTTTGCATGACTGGATCATCCGCCGAGACCGTCACCTGCGTGTCACCAAGCCGCTGGACTATCGTGACGCGACCGTGACATCGTGGTACCAGGCTTCGGAGGCGCCAAAATCACAGCCCGAACAGTTCGCATGGAAGTAAGGGGCAACATGAGGCTGGGGATCCTCGGGCCAATCGAGATCTGGGATGAGGCCGGCGACTCGGTGTCGCTGACACCGCAGCTGCGCCGGCTCGTGGGCCTGCTCGTGACAGCGGGCGGCCTGACCGTGTCGTCGGAGCGCATCGCCGAGCACGTCGCCGACGGGCGAACCGACGGCTCCGTCATCCGAACCGCAGTGTCGCGGTTGCGCAAGTCCCTTGGCGGGCGGATCGAGACGACGACGAACGGCTATCGACTGGTCATCGACAGCAACGAACTCGACGTCGACCGGTTCATCGAGTTGTGCAATGCCGCTCGAACCGCGGCGCCCACCGATCGGCGCGCCCTGCTCGCCGAGGCGCTCGGTCTGTGGCGTGGTCCGATCTTCGACGAGTTGGCCGTCGAGCCGTGGGCGTTGTCGATGGCGAGCCGCCTGAAAGAGATGCGTGCCGTAGCAACCGAGGATCTCGGCGAAGTGCTGATCGAGATCGGCCGGCCGACGGAGGCAGTCGGGCTGCTCGAAACCCATGTCGTCGAACAACCGCTCCGCGAACGACCGGTTGCCCTGTTGATGCGAGCGCTCGCTGCATCGGGCAGGGTTCCGGACGCGTTGCGATGGTTCCAGCGCTTCCGCACCACCTTGCGGGACGAGGTGGGAATCGAGCCGACGTCGTCGTTGCGCGACCTCGAAGCAGAGCTGTTGGGTGGCCTCGATCCCGAGCGCGACGTTCCCTGCCCTGCTCCCCGGCAGCTTCCCGCTGGAACCGTCACCTTCGTGTTCACCGACATCGAGGGCTCGACGGAGCGATGGCAGCAGGACGAGCTGGCCATGTCGGCGGCGTTGGCCAGCCACGACCTGACCATACGATCGGTGGTCGACCGGCATGGCGGGTCGGTCTTCAAACACACAGGTGACGGGGTCTGCGCGGTGTTCACATCCGCACCCGCTGCTGTCGCCGCGGCCGTCGACGCACAGAACCTGCTGTCGTTGCCGGTCCGGATCGGGGTGCACACCGGTGAGGCCGAACTGCGTGATGGCGACTACTTCGGACCGACGATGAACCGAACTGCGCGCATCATGGATGCCGGCCACGGTGGACAGATATTGGTGTCGGCGTCCACGGCATCGCTGGCGCCGGAATTCGAGCTCGTGGATCTGGGCGAGCATCACTTGAAGGGCCTGCCGACCCCCGAGCGACTACTCCAGTTCGGCGCGAAGAGCTTTCCGCCGCTGCGAGTCGCTCGCCAACGCCTCGGCAACATCCCGGTCGAGCTGACGACGTTCATCGGCCGCGGGCGAGAGGTGTCGCATCTCGCTGGTGAGCTCGGCGAGAGTCGATTGGTGACGTTGATCGGAGTCGGCGGAACGGGCAAGACCCGGATGGCCGTCGAGGTGGCCCACGCCACGGCACCGATGTTCCCTGATGGTTGCTGGCTGGTCGAGCTCGCGCCGGTCTGCGTGGAGGAGTCGGTTGCATTCGCGTTTGCGGCCAGCCTGGGGATGGCTGCGCCGGCGGACCGCGATGTCGTCGACGACCTCGCGCGCAGGTTGCGTCAGAAGCGTGCGCTCATCGTCGTCGACAACTGCGAGCACCTCCTCTCGGTGGTCGCAGACGTCGTGGAGCGGTTGGTGGCCGAGTGCCCGTCCATCACCGTGCTGGCCACCAGCCGTGAACCGCTGATGGTCAGCGGCGAGCGTCTCGTGCCGGTGACCTCGCTGGCGCTCGCGGATGCGGAGCGACTCTTCATCGAGCGCGCTCATAGCGAGGCACCCGACCTCGTGATCGAGGATGATCAGCGCGCGGCGGTCACCGAGTTGTGTCTGCGCCTCGACTGTCTTCCGCTGGCGATCGAGCTGGCCGCGTCGCGGGTGCGGGCGTTCACACCCGTCGAGCTCGTTGCCAACCTCGACGAACGGTTCCGGCTGCTGGTCGGCGGTCGGCGATCGCGAATGGAGCGGCATCAAACGATGCGTGGAACGCTCGACTGGTCGTACGAGTTGTGCAGCGATGTCGAACGGTCGGTGTTCGATCGGTTGTCGGTTTTTCCAGCCGGCTTCGACATGGGTGCGGCCCGCGCCGTAGCGGCCGTCGATGGGGTGAGCGACCTCGACGTCGTCGATCTCGTGCCCCAGCTCGTCGATCGTTCACTGCTCCAGCGGTCCACCGCAGATGATGGCACCACCCGCTACCGGATGCTGGAGACGATGCGGGCGTACGGCCGCGAACACCTGCAACACGCTGGGGCCGGGGATTCGATCCGGGAGCGACATGCCCGCTACATGTCGGATCTCATCGGCAGGCTGGGTTTGCGAACGTTCGGG
>JBEEFW010000027.1:0-3815 GCA_041166385.1 Acidimicrobiaceae bacterium
GGTGATGCAACAACTCGCCGAGGAGGGGCCGAACGCCTGGCTTGTCGCCATCGGATTGGCCGAAGCGCTGCTGTCGACGTGGCAGGACGCGCTTCCGTTCGGCCGCCCGCTCGCCTAGCGCGCGCTCATTCGGGTGCGGTGCCCACGAACACGGAGCGGCCCGGGTGCAACAAGTCCGGCAACCGCCCGCAGGCCAACCCCGCGGCCTCGAACGCTCTCGCGAACTCGATGGGGTCTGACAACCGCATGGTGTGATGCTCGTCGATCGTGATGATGTCGTCGGCCGATGCGGCGGTGTAGCGCATGAAGATCTCCGTGATCTGACCTTCGCGGTACGAGCGCGCCACGCGCGCGACGGCGAGGCCCGGCACGCTGCCGGATTCCGCGTGAACGCTCGAGCCGAGCCAGAACTCCGGCTCGATCCACCCCTCGACGAGGAGCACGCCTCCGGGCGCGAGGTGCGCGGCCATCGTGGCCACGGCCGCGCGCAGATCGGCTTCCTCGGTCAAGTAGCCGATGCCGCTGAAGAGGCACACGACGGCATCGAACGTTCGCTGGAGGTCGAACGCCCGCATGTCGGCCTGTACGAGCGGTATCTCAGGGCAGCGCGCCGCGGCGAGGGCAAGCATGTCCTCGCTGAGGTCGACTCCGGCGACGTCGAAGAATGCGGCGAACCGCGGCAGGTTCGCACCGCTGCCGCAGGCGACGTCGAGCAAGGTCGTGGCGCCCGGACACCGTTGTCGAACTTCGGCGATGACGATGTCCGCTTCCGCTTCCGCGTCGCGGCCTCGCGCGTCGTGGATCACATCGTAGAACCGAGCCGCTCCGGCGTACATGCGCTCCACGGTGGCACGTCGGTCGGGCCTGGGCCGGAGACATTTCTATGATCAGAGCCTTCGTACCACCTCGATTGGCAGATCGGGAAGGGATGCAACACATGGCGGAATCGCGGGACCAGGTGTCACGACGGCTGACCTCCGGTCACCCTCGTCTCGACGGCATCCTGGGCGGCGGGCTGTGGGACGACGCGCTCACGATGATCACCGGACCACCAGGCACGGGCAAGACCCTCCTCGCACAGCAATACGTGTTCGCCAACGCCACAGTCGAGCGTCCCGCCGTGTACATCTCCACGGTCTCCGAGCCGATGGACAAGCTGCTTCGGTTCGGCGAGAGCCTCGACTACTTCGACACCGCGGCTTTGGGACGCTCGGTCTTCTACGAAGACCTGGGCGATGTGCTCGACGAGCGCGGGCTACCGGCGTTCGTCGGCCGGGTCGATGAACTCGTCGAAGAGCGATCGCCGGCCATCATCGTCATCGACAGCTTCAAGGCTCTGCACGCGTTCGCCCGCGAGGCGTCGGACTTCCGGTGGTTCCTGCACGACTTTGCCGGACGCCTCTCAGCGACGCACGCGGCGTCGTTCTGGGTCGGCGAATACATGCCGGACGACATCGCCCGCGAGCCGGAGTTCGCCGTGGCCGACGCCATCATCCAGCTCGGCTCCAACCTGACCGACGAACGCGAGCTGCGCGCGCTGCAGGTGCTCAAGCTGAGAGGCAGCGGGTTCCAGTCCGGTCGCCATGCCTACCGGCTCTCGGCCCGCGGGATCGACGTGTTCCCGCGCTTGGCCGACGAGCGCGATGACGGTTTCGAGGAGCTGTCGGACGAGCGCATCTCCTCCGGTATCCCGGCGCTCGACACCATGCTCGGCGACGGGTATTGGCCTGGTGCGTCGACGCTCATCGCAGGTCCGTCCGGCGCGGGCAAGACCGTGATGGCTCTGTCGTTCATCTTCGAAGGAGCGAAACGAGGAGAGCAAGGCCTCATCGCGACGCTTCAGGAGAACCCGAGCCAGCTCCAGCGCACCGCCCGCGGCTTCGGTTGGTCGCTCACGTCCGATCACGTCGAGCTCATGTACCGCTCGTCCGTCGACCTCTACATCGACGAGTGGGTCCACGACCTGCTCGAGCGCGTCGATCGCTGTGGCGCGAAACGCCTGGTGATCGACAGCTTGGGCGATCTCGCGTTCGCCGCGCCCGACCACGTTCGGTTCCGCGAATACGTCTACTCGCTCGTGCAGCGGTGTTCCCGCAATGCCGTAAGCGTGCTCATGACGATGGAGATCCCGGATCTGTTCAACGTGCGGCAGCTCTCGGACACCGGCGTGTCGAACATGTCGGACAACGTCGTGCTGTTGCAGTTCGCGCGCCGTGAAGCCAAGGTGAAGCGCTCGGTCACCGTCCTCAAGACGCGCGCCGCGCTCCACGAGCCGGAGATCCGCGAATACATCATCAACGAGAACGGCATCGTGCTCGCCGAGCCACTCCCCGACTGATCGTCGGCGCTAGGAGAGCAGCTTGGAACGGAACAGCTCGAGCACCTGATCGAGCGCGTCGCGTGTGGGCGTGCCCGGCTCGTCCTGCAGGTCTTCGGTGAGCACCGAGTGCGCCGCGGCGCGGTGGCCGTGCGGGTTCCCCTTCGAGGAGTCGAGCACGACCTCGACGAACCGATCGCCGAGCTCCTCGCGCAGCCGGGTGAACCGCTCGGGCGGGACGAACTTGTCGCCCGTGAAGCGCAGGCCGAGCACTTTGAGATCCTGGGCCGCGCACTTCTGCTTGACCTTCTCGAGATCGGCATCGGACAGCCCGATGTCGCGCTTGCGGCGCACGCCGATCGGAAACGGCAGCGACGGCTGCGAGAGCACCGGCGCCAGCACCGGCGCGTCAGCGATCATCGCCAGCGCAAAGCCGCCGGTGAAGCACATCCCCACCGCGCCCACGCCGGGACCACCGCACTCCTCGTGCAGCGAGCGGGCGAGGGCCCGCAACCAATCGATCACGGGTGACGTCTTGCCGGTCGCGAGCGCGTGGAAATCGTGGGACACGCACGCGGGCACCATGCTGCTGAAGAGGTACGGAACTGCCCGCACCATGCCTCCGGCCAGCGGATCGCGGCCGGGCTCACCGAACAGATGCGGAAGCGCAACCGTGAATCCCTCGGCCTCGACCCTCCTCGCGAACTCCACGACCTTCGGCGTGATGCCCGGCATCTCCGCGATCACGACGACCGCCGGGCCAGCACCGGATCGGTAGACGTCGCGCGTCTTGCCGTCGAAGGTGAAGCTGGTCTTGGTGAACTGTGCGAGTACGTCCGTGCCCATGGCTTGTGGAAGCTAGCTTCCTGCGCCGTGGCGGACCCAAGGCCGTTCCGATTCGGCGTCCAGTGCTCGTCGCCCCCGAACAGAGGCGCGGACGCCTGGAACGAGCTGGCCCGCACCTGCGAAGGGTTGGGGTACTCGACCCTCACGGTTGCTGATCACTTCGACGATCAGCTCGCGCCGATTCCCGCGCTCATGGCCGCCGCTGACGCCACGACGACGTTGCGAGTCGGCGCGCTCGTCCTGTGCACGGACTTCACGCATCCCGTGGTGATCGCGAAGGAGGCGGCCACGATCGATGTGCTCTCCGGCGGTCGCTTCGAGCTCGGACTCGGCGCCGGATGGATGACCACCGACTACGAGCAGACCGGCATCCCGTTCGATTCGGCCGGCACGCGCATCGACCGGATGGGCGAGGCGTTGACCGTGATCGACCAGCTGTGGTCCGACGCGCCGTGCACGTTCGCGGGGAAGCACTTCACGATCACGGACCTCGACGGTCGGCCGAAGCCGCTCCAGCGTCCGCGCCCCCCGGTGCTCGTCGGCGGCGGCGGCAAACGTGTCTTGTCGTTCGCGGCGCGCAACGCCGACATTGTCGGGCTCAACGTCGACCTTCGGCGCGGCGTCATCGATGCCGGCGCCGGTCCCAATGCCA
>JBEEFW010000028.1:0-2685 GCA_041166385.1 Acidimicrobiaceae bacterium
GAGCGCACGTCGCTCGAATCGAAGTTGATCCCGGTGACGGCGTACATCGTGGTCGCCTGTGCCGAGGCCTACCTCCGCTACGGCGACATGATGCGCACCATCGACGCCGCCCTCCCGGCCGAGGAGATCGGACGCCGAGCCCGGCGGCCGGGCTGCCAAGTCGACACGTGTTACCTGTGGTCGATCGCCAACTTCCCCCTCGTCGGACGCAAGGTGTTCGGGATGATCGACCCGTCGCTCGACACGCCGGAGCGCATGCACACGGTGCTCGACTTCTGGGAACGCGCCGCGGGCGCGTACCGCGGGAACGACGGCACGCATCAGGCGTGGGACACAGGAACGTCGACGCCGTACGACGAGGCGATCGTCGCGGAGTTGCTCGCGGGCTCGACCCCCGTGGATGATCCCGACGACCGCACGCGGATCAAGCGCTTCAACGCCACTCTGGTCAACCACCTGTTCCTCATGTACTTCGACACCCGCGCGGGGTACGGCGACACTGGTCCGTACGTCGTGCCGGGCCATCCCACGCGCCGATTGCTCGTACGCGACTTCTACCGGTTGAGCAAGAGCGACTACTGGTGGAGTGCCGTTGCCGCCGGCGTCCCGTACCAGAACCTCACGGCCGCGTTGGTGTTGGACGACGTCGAGTTCACCGTCACCGACTTCGGTACGTCGAACCACCAGCCGGAGGACTACCTCGACCATCTCGTGAGTTTCGGCCTCTACACCACCGATGGGTGCGAGCCCGGCGAGCAGCGCGCGGTTCCGCTCGACGAGCTCGACAACATCGTCGCCGCGGTGCGCGTCGCGCAGGCGGACCACTACCGACAGATCGCGGCGATGTCGCGCGACGACAAGATCCGCTGCGGCGCCTACGTGTACTTCTCGTTCCTGCGGCCATTCGCGGCGGAGGCCGGCTGCGTCGACGACATCGACTGGACCGTGCCGCGTGACCTACCCGAGCCCGCGTACGCGCTGCTGTCGGCGATCGAAGGCGACAACAGTGGCGTCGCCGAAGAAGAGACCTACTACGAGCTGTTCTCGGAGGCCGATGATGAGTGAGACCCAACTCGTGCCGCCCGCCGACGAGAAGCGACACGATCCCGGCCCGGAGCCACTGTGGGGCGAGTCGTGGTACTTCGACTTCTTCTCGCCGGATGGATCGCTCGGTGGCTGGGTGCGCATCGGGCTGTATCCCAACCTCGGCGTCACCTGGTATCACGCGTATCTCGTCGGGCCCGGTCGACAGACCGTCGCGGTGATGGATTACGAGACGCCGCTGCCGAAGGCACCGGGGCTCGAGTTGCGCACGCACGGGCTCTGGGCCGATCACATCATCGAAACGCCGCTCGAGCACTTCACCGTCGCCAACGAAGCCCACGGGCTCGGCGTCGACGACCCTGCGTCGCTGTACGACGAAGTACCGCGTGGCGATCAGGTGCCCGTGGCCTTCGACCTCGAATGGGAAACGGTCGGCACGCCGTACCACTACGTCGCCACCACGCGCTACGAGATCCCGTGCACCGTGCACGGCACGATCGACGTGGGGCAGGAGCGCATCGAGTTCGACGGGTACGGCCAGCGTGATCACTCCTGGGGTGTCCGCGACTGGTGGCAGTTCGGCTGGGTGTGGACGGCGGGCCGTCTCGACGACAACACCCGCTTCCATGGGTCGGACATCCGCATTCCGCAGATGGATGTCGGCTTCGGGTACGTCCAGCGGGACGGGGATCTCGACCCGACCAACAGCGTCCACGCGAGCGAGGACGTCGACGCCAACGGCTTCACCACATCGGGCCGCGTCGGCATCGGAGATCTCGAGCTGACCATCACGCCGGTGGCCTTCGCGCCCGCCCTCCTGGTGCACGAAGGCAAGGTCTCCCGCTTCCCTCGGGCCCTGTGCTCGTTCACGTCCGCCGACGGCACGAACGGCCTTGGCTGGACGGAATGGAACCAGCCCAGCCTTTAGGGTTGGTGGGTGCTCGACCCCAAAAGCTTGATCGACACGGCCGGGCTGATCGGCGTCTTTGCGATCGTTTTCGCCGAATCCGGACTGCTGATCGGATTCTTCCTACCGGGCGACTCGCTCTTGTTCACCGCCGGGTTCCTGGCCTCGGGGCCGGCCAGCCTGCTCGACAAAGGGCTCCCGCACCTTCCCCTCGTGCCGTTGCTCATCGGCGTGGCCGTGTGTGCCGTGGCCGGCGACCAGGTCGGCTACCTCTTCGGGCGTCGGGTGGGCCCGGCGCTCTTCCGGCGTCCCGATTCGCGCATCTTCAAGCAGTCCCACATCGAAAAGGCCCACAGCTACTTCGACAAGTACGGCGCGAAGACCATCGTGATCGCAAGGTTCGTGCCCATCGTCCGCACGTTCGCTCCCATCGTCGCCGGAGCCGGTGAGATGCACTACCGGACGTTCGTCACGTACAACGTCGTGGGCGGCGTCGCGTGGGGCCTCGGCATCACGCTGCTCGGCTACTTCCTCGGTCAGGTCTCCTTCATCTCGGACCACCTCGAAGCCACCGTGCTCGCCGTCGTCGGCCTCTCGCTCCTACCGATCGTCGTGGAGGTGGTGCGCAGCCGACGCCACAGCGCGCGAGCGGCTGCCGAGTGAGCGACATCTCGCAGGGCGAGGGTTGGTGGCAAGCCTCCGACCACAAGTGGTACCCGCCCGAGCAGCATCCG
>JBEEFW010000029.1:0-82449 GCA_041166385.1 Acidimicrobiaceae bacterium
ACATCCGTTTCCTGTTCATGGACGCATGCGGCGCTCTCGGAGTCGATGCCCGGCACAACAACCGCTTCTCCGTCTCGGTCGCCAAGCGCCACAGCGTGGCCCTGCTGGAGGAGATCGTCGGACCCAAACGGTGAGTGCCCGGAGCGAGATTCGAACTCGCAAGCCTTGCGGCGGCGCCGTTTGAGGACGCTATGTATGCCGATTCCATCATCCGGGCGGAGCGCCGCAGCCTAATCTCGACCTCCGTGAGCGAGAAGCGCCCTAAACGGCTCAGGCGGCTGCTGTCATTGGGGGCGATCGTCGCCGCGATCGCCGCGTTCAGGAGCCGGAAGCTCGCTTCCGAAGAAGCAAAGTTCGATCGCTAGTTACCGGTAGGTAGTCGCACTTCACAGAACCGCGACAGAACTGAAACCTTCTCAGTGGACGCTGGGTCGGATGTTGCGTCTCATCACCCGCGGAGTCCGTTCCGAGATGACAATCGCCTTCACCTTCCCTGGGCAGGGTGCCCAGAAGCCCGGCATGGGGCTGCCCTGGCGCGAGCACGAATCCTGGGAGCTGGTCGACGAGGCCTCTGAGGCATCGGGCCGCGACGTCGCTCACCTGCTGCTCGACGCTGACGCCGACGAACTCACCCAGACCCGCAACTCGCAGCTTGCGACCTACGTGCTGAGCCTCATCGTCCTCGACGCCGTGGAGATGCTGGGTCTCGAGCCCTCGGTGGCCGCAGGCCACAGCCTCGGCGAGTACAGCGCCCTGACCTGCGCCGGCGCCCTCGATTTCGCAGACGGCGTCCGTCTGGTCGCCGAGCGCGGCGAGGCAATGCAGGTTGCCGCGGAGGAGCGAGTCGGAACCATGGCTGCGGTCCTGGGGCTGGACGACGACAAGGTCGAGGTCGCCTGCATGCGGGCGGCCGCCGACGTGTGGGCCGCCAACTTCAACGCACCGGGCAACGTCGTGATCGCGGGCGACCCCGAGGGCATCGCCGCCGCGTCGAAGATCGCCAAGGACCTCGGCGCGTCCAAGGTCCTACCCCTCAAGGTCGGCGGCGCGTTCCACACCCCGTTCATGGCTCCTGCCCGCGACCGCCTCCGCAAAGCCCTCTCCGAGGTGCAGTTCCGCGAGATGGAGGTGCCGGTCATCGCCAACGTCGATGCCGTCGCCCACGAGGATCCCGCCGAATGGCCGGGCCTGCTCACCGCGCAACTGTGCAGTCCTGTCAGCTGGCGGCAAACGCTGCACGTCCTCGACCTCAGGCGCATCAGCACGATCGTCGAGCTGGGCCCGGGCACTGTCCTCGCCGGGACCGTGAAGCGCACGCTCGATGGCACCCGCGCCATCTCCGTTGGAGCGCCGGCCGACCTCGACACGCTTCTCGAGAAGATCGAAGGCGAATCCGCCGCGACCCATCACGAGGGCGAGCACCTGTTCATGACGGAGCGCGTCGTCGTGAGCCCGGCCGCGGGGCTGTTCGAGCCGTCGCCTGATCTCGATCCGGGTCAGCGCATCGAAGCGGGCGACCTGCTCGGCACCGTCGGCGACGCCGAAGTGCGCTCGCCGTTCTCGGGTCGCATCGAGGGCGTTCTCGCCCACCTCGGCGAGCGCGTCATGTCGCGCCAGCCGATCGCGTGGCTCCGCACTGCATGAGGCGAGCATGAGGACAGCCCACATCGCGGGATGGGGCGTCGCGCTTCCCGAGAAGGTCGTGACGAACGACGACCTCGCCGCCGTGCTCGACACAAGCGACGAGTGGATCCGAGAGCGCAGCGGCATCAGCGAACGGCGCATCGGCGGCACCACCTCCGGTCTCGCGATCGAAGCGGGGCAAGCCGCGCTCGACCACGCCGGCATCTCGCCGAAGGACGTGGGCCTGCTCGTCGTCTGCACCTCCACTCCTGACCAACAGCTCCCCGCGACCGCGTCGACCGTCCAGCACGCGCTGGGCCTGACGTGTGGGGCGTTCGATCTCAACGCGGCGTGTTCGGGTTTCGTGTACGGACTCGTCTCTGGCTTCCAGTTCGTCAGCGGCGGCGTCGATCGGGTGCTGGTGATCGGCAGCGAGACGATGTCGAAGATCATCGACTGGGACGAGCGCACGACCGCCGTCCTCTTCGGAGACGGCGCCGGCGCCACCGTGCTCGAAGCCACCGACGGCGAACCCACGCTGCTCGCATGGGACCTCGGCAGCGACGGCTCCCTCCGCTCGATCCTCGACGCCGACATCGGCGGCTTCATGCGCATGGAAGGCAAGGAAGTCTTCCGCCGCGCGGTCCGCGTGGTGATCGACTCCGCCAGCCGCACCATGGAGCAAGCGGGCGTCACGGCCGACGACATCGCCCTCTTCGTGCCGCATCAAGCGAACATCCGCATCATCGACTCCGTAAATGCGAAGCTCGGGTTCTCCATGGACCGCACCGCCGTCGTGCTCGATCGCACGGGCAACACCTCGGCCGCGTCGATTCCGATCGCGCTCGAGGATGCCGCCGCGCACGGACGGCTGAAGCCGGGCGATCTCGTCCTCATGACGGGATTCGGCGCGGGCATGACGTGGGCCAGCGCCCTCGTACGGTGGTCGCGATGAGCGAGGCAGAAACCGAACCGAGAACGGTGTTGATCACCGGCGGCACGCGCGGCATCGGTCTCGCGTGCGCGCGTGCGTTCGCCGCCGTCGGCGATCGCGTCGCCGTGCTGTCGCGCTCGACGTCGACCGACGAGTTCCCGTGCTTCGCGTGCGACGTTGCGGATTCCGCCGCCGTCAACGACACGTTCGGCAAGGTCGAGGCCGAGCTGGGCAAGGTGCAGGTGGTGGTGTCGAACGCTGGCATCACGCGCGACACGCTGCTCGCGCGCATGAGCGACGAGGACTGGCACGACGTGCTCGACGCCAACCTCACAGGAGCGTTCCACGTCGCTCGCCGTGCCATCGGCCCGATGATGAAGGCACGCTGGGGACGGTTCATCTTTGTGTCGTCGGTCGGCGCCTACATGGGTTCGCCGGGCCAGACCAACTACGCCGCGACGAAGGCCGGCCTCATCGGGTTCGCTCGTTCCATCGCCCGTGAGTACGGGGGCCGAGGCATCACCGCCAACGTCGTGACGCCCGGGCCCATCGAGACCGACATGACGAGCACGCTCGGCGACGACTGGCGCGAGCGGGTCGCCACGTCCGTGCCCGTCGGCCGCTTCGGAACTTCCGCAGAGGTCGCCGCCGCCGTACGCTTCCTTGCCTCCGCCGAGGCTGCCTTCATCACGGGGGCGATCCTCCCGGTCGACGGCGGCCTCGCCATGGGCAACTGAGTCCCACCTACAAGGAGAAACACAACAATGAGTGACGAGCTGTTCGAGCGCTTCCGCAAGACGGCAGCCGACAGCCTGAGCAAGCCGATCGACGAGATCAAGCTCGAGTCGAACTTCGCCGACGATCTCGACGCCGACAGCCTCGATCTGGTGCAGATGGTCATGGACCTCGAAGAAGAGTTCGACGTCACGGTCGACGAAGAGGAGCTCGAAGGCATCACCTCCGTCGGCCAAGCGTTCGAGCTCATCAAGTCGAAGCTGTGACGAAGGGGTCGTCGTGAGGCCGGCGCTGGAGCCCAGACGGGTCGCCGTCACCGGCGTCGGCGTCCTCGCGGCCTGCGGGATCGGTCGCGACGCGTTCTGGGCCGGCCTCCTCGCGCCGCAACCCACAGCTGAGCGACGAATTTCTGACTTCGAGCCCGAGAAGTTCTTCGACAATCCGAAAGAGGCGAAGCGCACCGATCGCTTCGCGCAGATCGCGCTCGCGGCCGCCGCCGAGGCGCTCGCCCAAGCCGGCGACGTCGGTGTCGATCCCGAACGCGGCGGTGTGCTGCTCGGCACGGGTGTCGGTGGCCTCGAGACGCTCGAGACGCAGATCATCGCGCGCCATGAGAAGGGCGAGCGGCGGGTGTCGCCGTTCCTCGTCCCGATGATGATGTCGAACGCCGCGTCGGCCGCGCTGTCGATGCGGTACGGGTGGCGAGGGCCGTGCGAGACGACCGTCACCGCGTGCTCGGCCGCGACGCACGCCATCGGCAACGCCGCGCGCCTCATCGCCTATGGACGATGCGACGCCGCACTCACCGGTGGGAGCGAAGCGGCGATGACCATCACCGGGATGGCCGGCTTCCGCAACATGACCGCACTGTCGAACTCGGGCGTGTCGCGGCCGTTCGATGCGGAGCGCGACGGTTTCGTGATGAGCGAAGGCGCCGCGGTGCTCGTGCTCGAGGAGTGGTCCGCGGCCGAGGCGCGGGGCGCCACGATCCTCGCCGAAGTGCTCGGCGCGGCGTCGAACGCCGATGCCCACCACATCACGGCACCGTCACCGGGAGGCAGTGGCGCGATCGCGTGCATGGAGCAGGCGCTCGCCGACGCCGGCCTCTCCCCCGCCGACGTCGTGCACATCAACGCGCACGGCACGTCGACGCCCTTGAACGACGCCGCGGAGGCGGAGGCGATCGCCAAGCTCTTCGGCACGCCGGGGCCGATCGTCACGTCGACGAAGGGTGTGACCGGTCACGCGTTGGGCGCCGCGGGTGCGCTCGAGGCCGCCGCGGTCGTGCTCTCGATGGCCAACGGACTCATTCCGCCGACCGACGGCACCAAGGCCGTCGACGCCGCACTGCCGTCGATCGACCTCGTGCTCAACGAGCCCAGGGAATGGACGCCCGGCCCGAGCCTCTCGAACAGCTTCGGCTTCGGCGGCCACAACGGCTGCCTGATCCTCGGCCCGCCCGCCTGACCCTGGCGAATTCCCACTCAGACATACACATTTCTGTGTATGTCTGAGTGGGATTTGCGTCGTTAGGTGAGCAGCGAGCCCTCGTGCGTGAGGAGCTGGCGCTTCATCTCCGGTCCGCCGCCGTAGTTGCCGATCGAGCCTCCCGTGCGCAGCACGCGGTGGCACGGCACGACGATCGGCACGGGGTTGGTCGCCATTGCGGTGCCAACCGCGCGGCTGGCCTTCGGATGGCCGACGCGCTTGGCGAGCTCGCCGTAGCTGACGACCTGACCGAACTGCACGTCCTGGAACAACGTCTTGAGCACCATCTGGCGGAAGCCGTGCGACAGCTGCCAGTCGATCTGCAGGCTGAACGTCGTGCGTCGGCCGTTGAAGTACTCGTCGAGCTGACGACGAACGTCGTCGAGCTTTGCCGGCTGCTCGAAGATGCGCGGCGAGATGTTCGCCGAGATCTCCTCGAGGAAGTCCTCTCCCCTGGGCTGCAGGGCGACCTTCACGAGCCCCGCATCTGTGGTGGCGACGCCGAGCGGTCCGACGGGCGTGTCGACCATCGCATAGGCGACGTCGACCAGTCCCTCCTTCTCGGCTCGCTTCAGAAACGCAGCGGTGGCGGCCTCCACGCTGGTCATCGGCTCATCTCCTCTCGCAGACGCGCCAATCCGGCGCGCACGTTCTGGCGAGCAGCCGCCTCGGTGCACTCCAGCACCTCGGCGATCTCGCTGTAGGGGCGGTCAGCGGCATGCCGCAGCAACACCGCAGTGCGCTGCTTCGGCGGCAGTTCCTCGACGACCGCCCACACGGGGCCATCGCCGAGATCGGCGAGCTCGAAACGGGTCTCCGGTACCGCGGCCACAGGCAGCGGCCGCCGGTCGCGCGCTCGCACGGCGTCGATCACCTTGCGGTGAGCGATCGTGTAGAGCCAGCCACCCAGGTTCTCGCCGTGCTGGAGCGTCGGGTAGGCGCGTAGCGCGGCGAGCATCGTCTCCTGGAAGCAGTCGTTCGCGTCGTGCGGACCGACCGAGGCCACGAGATACCGGTGCACACCGTGGCGGTGCTCGTCGAGGACAGCCTGAAACGGGGGCAGCGTCACATCGAGAACAACGACGGTGAGGCGGTCCGGTGTGAGATCACGGTCGGATTCTTGTCTAGCGTCGCTTGATGGGCTCTTGGCGTGAACGGCTTCACCGCGTGTCGTTCGGCCAGGCGCTCGCCGGCATCTCGGCGGCGGGTTTGGCCATCCGCATCGCCTACGTGGTCACGTTCGCGAGTCGCCTCCAGGTAGGCCTGGACTCGGTCTGGTATCAGTTGGTCTCCGGCTCGATCGCCGCCAACAAGGGCTTCGTCGACCCCGTGAAGCTGTATGTCCACGGCGTGTCCGCACCGACAGCCTTTCGACCACCGCTGTATCCCCTCTTCCTCGCCGGCGTGGCGAAGACGGGGTTCGACAGCGCCCGAGCATTCCAATATGCGGGCTGCGCGCTTGGGGTGATCACGATCGTGCTCATCGGCCTTCTCGGTCGGCGGGTGGGCGGTGATGCGGTGGGCCTGTGCGCGGCGGCGCTGGCCGCGATGTATCCCACGTTCCTCGCGGTCGACGCCGCCGTCATGAGCGAGACCGTCTACCTGCCGCTCGTGGCCGGTTGCATCCTCGCGGTGTATCGCGCGCTGGACCGGCCGACGACATGGCGGTGGGCGGTCGTCGGACTGCTCTCAGGCGCATCCATCCTCACGCGCAGCGACGGCGCCGTGTTGCTCCTCGTGCTCGTCGTGCCCGCCGCCCTGTTCGGCGTACGCGACACCTGGCGCCGTCGCGCGTTGTTCGCGGTCGCGTCGGTCACGGTCGCCGGCCTCGTGGCGACGCCATGGGTCATCCGCAACCAGCAGCAGCTGGGTGTAGCGACCGTCGCGACACTCCAAACGGGGACTGCACTCGCGGGAGCCAACTGTCCCGACACCTACTACGGCGGCATCCTCGGATCGTGGTCGCTCGGATGTACCGACCGCGCCGACCGCGACACGGTCAGCGAGGTCGCGTACAACAACGAGTTGCAGCGCGACGGGCTGAGCTACATCCGCCATCACGTCGGGCGGCTCGTCGTTGTGATCCCGGTACGGATCCTGCGGCAGTGGAGCTTGTACTCCCCTCTTGACGCCGCCCACTATGAAGCCGCCGAGGGGCGGAACTACAAGTGGCAGGTGCTGTCGTGGGCGGTGTACCTCCCGGTGGCCGCGCTCGCAGCGTTCGGGCTCGTGCTGCTTCGCCGCCGTCGTGCGCAGTTGCTGCCGCTGGTCGCGGTGATGGTCACGGTGACGCTGACGGCCGCCGCGATCTATGGCCACCAACGTTTGCGAGTGTCGGTCGAACCCGTCTTACTGGTCGCCGCCGCCGTCGCCATCGTGCACATCGCCGAGCGACTGCGAGGAGTCAGGCGAACGGCGTGATCGCCCGTCGAGCCTGCTCGCAGGCCGACCGCACGTGACAGCCGCTGACGTGATCGTTCACGATGCCGAGCGACTGCATGGCCGCATACGCCGTAGTCGGTCCGACGAAGCGAAAGCCGAGCTTGCTCAGCGCTTTGGACAGCGCCGTCGACTCGACGGTCTTGGCGTCGATGTCGCCCAGCCCTTTTGGGACCGGACGTCCTCTTCGACGCGGCTCGAACGACCACACCACGCTGGCGAGTGAGCCGTGACGCTCCTGCGCCTCGAGCGTGGCACGCGCGTTGGCGATCGTCGCCTCGATCTTGCCGCGGTGGCGAACGATGCTCGCGTCGCCGAGCAGGCGTTTGACGTCGCGCGCGCCGAACGCCGCGACCACACGGGGATCGAACTCTGCAAAGGCGCGCCGAAATCCTTCGCGCTTGCGCAGAATCGTGAGCCACGACAGCCCGGACTGGAAGCCTTCGAGGCAGATCTTCTCGTAGATGCGCACGTCGTCGACGACCGGCCGGCCCCACTCGTCGTCGTGATAGGCGGCGTAGTCCGGTGTCGACGCGCCCCAGCTGCAGCGCTTGCGGCCGTCGTCGCCGCGAACGACCGAGCTAGCCGGCAAGCGACTTCAACAGATTGGTCGCCGTGTCTTGCGGGCTGATCTTGTACCAGGCTTCGGCGATCTTGCCCTTCTCGTCGACCAGGAACGCTGACCGCAGGATGCCCATGTACTTCCTGCCGTACATCGACTTCTCGGTCCACACGTCGAAGGCTTCGGCGACGGCGTGGTCCTCGTCGGCGAGCAGCGGAAAGCCGAGCGAGTACTTGTCGTCGAACTTCTTCTGCTTCGCCGGCTTGTCAGGGCTGATGCCGAGCACGACGGTCTTGCCCACCTTCGGCATCACGTCGCGCAGACCGCACGCCTGCTTCGTACAGCCCGGCGTATCAGCTTTCGGGTAGAAGTACACGAGCACCTTCTGGCCCTTGAACGCGGAGAGCTTGACCTTGTTCTCGTCCTGGTCGAGCAACGTGAATGCGGGCGCCTTGTCCCCTGGCTTGAGCGGCATGCGGCGAGACTAGATCGGCGGCGACCGGCGGAAACGGCGATCGCAGGACGAGGAAGGGAGCAATGAGCGGGGCGAACGTCAGCGTCACACCGGACAAGGTCTCGCGTGACTTCATCGCGGTGTACCGGCACTCGGTGCGCGACGTGTACTCCTACTTCGCCAGCCGAGTGGGTGACCGGTCGACGGCGGAAGACCTCACCCAAGAGGTCTTCATCGCTGGTGCCCAGCGGTTCGCCGGCGGGCACGACGTCGACACGCCGTGGCTCATCGGCGTGGCGCGCCACAAGCTCGTCGATCACTGGCGCGCCCGCTCCCGGGAGGATCGCAAGCTGGCGCTCGTCCACGCCTGGGGGTCTCGCGACGACGCTCCCGCTGGGCCCGTCGACGTGGGCGCGGCGACCGCTGCGCTGGCAGAACTCAACCCGACCTACCGCGTGGCGCTCGTACTGCGGCACGTCGACGATCTGCCCGTCGCCGAGGTCGCCGCGCATCTCGGACGCACGCTCGAAGCCACCGAGCAGGTGCTGACGCGCGCCCGAACCGCGTTCCGTCACGTGTACCAGGAGCCCGCCCGATGAGTGGTGAACTCGATCTCCGCGGCGTCCACCAGTCCCACCAACCCGATCCGGCGTTCGTCGTCGCCCTCGAGCAGCGACTCGAGGCCGTGCTCGCGGGCACGACCACCGACGACCTCGCGATCGACGGTCGCCGCGTGATCGAACTTGATGCGCCGGCTCCGACAACGGGACCCGCGCCTCGGCGACGGATGCTGCGTGCTGTGCTCGCCGCCGCTGCGGTGATCGTTCTGCTCGCGGCCCTCGCGGTGATCGCCCGGCGTGACGACACCGTCACGGTCGGACCGACGCCGACGCCGGCACCGGCACCGGCGCCGATCGGCCCGCGGGCCAACGGATGGGTGGCGCAAGGGTTCGGCTCCGGTATCTGGATCGAGCGGGACGATGGCCGGGAGCAGCACGTCGACTACCCCGAGGCGGGGGGGAGCGACGAGGCGTGTCCGGCGTTCTCGCCTGACGGCGCGCGGCTGATGCTCGGGCGGCGTGACCGGTCGACCTCGGCGGCGGCGCTCGACATCCTCCTGGTGAACAGGACGGACTCGCTGCTGAAGTCGATCCCGCTCGACGGCATCCGCAGCATGCCGTGCGCGATCTGGGCGTCCGACGGCCGCTGGGCGGCGCTCGGCGGCGCCGGCTCGGTGTGGGTCGTCGACACCGAGACCGCCGAGGTGCGCCAACTTCCCGGCTACGACGCGACTGACCTCGAATGGCGGCCGGGGACCGATGAGCTCGCCATCACCGGGCGAGGGAAGCGCGGCAGCTCGCTGAGCGAGAACGCACCGATCGACGTCTACACGGTGAGCACTCGCGAGGTCCGCACCGTCGGTGACGTCGAAGCGTCAGAGCTCACCTGGTCGCCCGACGGTACGACGATCGCCTTCACCTCCAGGGCCGACCCCGGGAACCCGGCCGTGATGTCGGGAATCACGCTGATCGACGCCGACGGCAGCAACCCGCGGCCGCTCACCACCGACAGCTATGTCGCCGATCACGGCATCGGTGTCGTGTGGTCGCCCCGCGGCGACCTGATCGCCTACCAGCGAGCGCGCGCCGACTGCAACGGAGACGCGTGCTACGAGCGCAGCGAGGTCGTGCTCGTCACGGCGACCGGCACCGACCCGGCGAATCCGATCGGGACCGAGCGCGCCGTCCCACCGCTCGTGAACAACCTCGACCTCGCACGCTTCACCGATCGGTACAACGGTCTCCCGCCGTTCCACGCGTACGAGTGGTATGCGGACAGCGTCACCTGGTCACCGGACGGCACCCAACTGCTGTACGTCGCCGGGACGGCCGGCCTGCTGACGGTGCCCGTCGACGGCACGCAACAAGTCGTCGTGCTCTCCGGTGACGCACTCATCGGCCCCGAAGACGAGAGCGCAATCTTTCCGTGGATCCCGCTCCAGCAGTGGCAGCCCCTCCCGTAGCTCACACAGCACCACCCGACCGTCGAACCATCACTCCAGGAGGACAGATGAAGAAGATGCGGTTCGCCGGCCCAGTAGCCAGCGCAGCGGTCGCCATCATGCTGCTCGGCGCGTGCAGCGACGACGGCCCGACGACCCTCGCGCGGGGCGATGATGTGGAGTTCGTCGGGAGCCACCCTCTCAGCGGCCAGAGGATGAACATCAACGCCGAGGAAGAGGACGGGAAGGTGACCGGCGAGGCTCGGTTCGACCAGGTGGTGGTCACGTTCGAGTGCGCGGACACCGACACCGAGGGTGTCGTCATCCTCGGCGGCAAGGTGACCACACCTTCCGGCGACGGCACGCCCGCCGTGGGCGAGCGGATGGCGGTGATCATCCGGGAAGGTCACCCCGACAGCGTCGACCCCTTGGTCGATGACGGCACATCGGAATCCTGCCGCGAGCTCGTCGAGTCCATCCCCGAGGATCACCTCACCGACGACAGCCGCTTCGCCGACGTCGCGGATGGTGACGACATCGAGACCGGCTGATCAGTTCGAGGGGTTCACGCGTCGAACCTGTTGTCACCCAACGGAGTTCCTCCCGATCACCGGGCTACAGCATGAGCGGGTCCATCAGGTCTGGCACGATCACGTCATGGCGTGGTCACCGGATGGAGAGGCGTTGCGCGGCCGGGTCGCGGTGGTGGCCGGCGCGACCCGTGGTGCGGGCCGTGGCATTGCCGTCGCGCTCGGTGAGGCCGGCGCCACCGTCATCTGCACGGGGCGCAGCAGCCGGACGGCGAGCACCAAGTCCGACTACGACCGGGCCGAGACCATCGAGGAAACCGCAGAGCTCGTCGACGACGCGGGCGGGACGGGCATCGCGATCGCCGTCGACCACCTCGAGTCGGATCAGGTGCAGCGGTTGGCCGACCGCATCCGCGGCGAGCACGACCACATCGATGTCCTCGTGAACGACATCTGGGGCGCCGAGGTGCTCAAGGGCGGTCCGGACGAATGGTTCACGCCGATCTGGAAGCACGACCTCGAGAAGGGACTCCGAATACTGCGGCTCGCGATCGAGACGCACCTCATCACGTCGCACCACTTGCTCCCGCTGCTCATCACGCAGCCCGGCGGGCTGGTCGTCGAGGTGACCGACGGGACCAACGCGTACAACGCGACGAACTACCGGATCTCCGTGTACTACGACCTCGCCAAGGTGGCAGTGAACCGTCTGGCGTTCTCTCAGGGGCACGACCTCGCGCCGCACGGGGCCATCGCCGTCGCCGTCACGCCCGGATGGCTGCGCTCCGAGATGATGCTCGAGGCGTTCAACACGACGGAGGAGAACTGGCGCGACGCAGTCGGCAAGACCGCGCCCGCCGACTTCGCCAACTCGGAATCGCCGTTGTACGTCGGACGCGGGGTCGTGGCGTTGGCGTCGGACCCGGAACGCGCTCGGTGGAGCAAGCAGTCGATCACCGTGGGCGAACTGGCGGCGGTCTACGGATTCACCGATCGCGACGGCTCCCAGCCGGACGTCTGGAAGGCAATGATGGGCTGATGCCCAAGGCGCGCGTGCACGACGTCGGAACACCTAGCGCAGGTTGATGCCCTTCACCGTCGACGACTTCGCGCAACTGAGCACGCTCGTCCTCGATGCGTGGTCGTCGGGACTCGATCGCGACTGGACGGCGCCGGCCGGCACGCTCGAGTGGAGCTGTTTCACGACGGCGGATCACACGATCGACTGCGTGTTCTCCTATGCGCTGTTCCTGGCCTCCCAGAAGCAGGACGCGTACCCGAACTTCGGCGAACTGCACGCCCGGCCGGATGCCACTCCGCAGGATCTTGTCGATGGGCTTCGTGCGGTCACCACGATGTTGACGGCCGTCATCGCCACCGCCGACCCAGACGTGCGCGCGGTGATCTGGCACCGACCCGAGGCGGAGACGGCCCCGCCGCCGGACTTCGCGGCGCGTGGCGGGCTCGAGATGATCCTGCACGCGCACGATGTGTGTGCGGGGCTGGGCGTTCCGTTCGAGCCGCCACCCGGCCTCTGCGCGCGACTGTTCGAGCACACGCGTCACTGGCCGTTCCAGCCGCAGACGCCACCAACGTCTGATCCTTGGGCGGATCTGCTCGAACGGTCGGGACGGTCTAGGGCTGGCGGCCGGTGAACGCGATCAGCTTCGTCTGCTCGTCGGCATCGTCAGGGACGTCGACGCGCGCGCCGTACTGACCGCTCTGCCGGAGGATCTCGTCGATCGGCAGCATCCCCACGTACATCGAATGCACTTCGTCGACGTCGAGGGTCTCGTCGAGCCCGGTGGCCCGCGCCACATCCCAGGTGTGGATCAGCACGTCACCAACGCAGAACGTGGCGATCGCATCCTCGACCGTGTAGCGGCCCATCTGCATCTCGAACTCGCGTGACGCCACTTCGGGGTCATCGAGTATTCCCTGCAGTGCGCTGTCCAGCGCGTTCCACGCCACAGCGGGATCGTCGTCGACCGATGGCAGCGGCGGGAACTCGAGACCAGCGTTGCTCTCGAAGAAGCCGGGAACCCACTCGACGAGGTGGCGGACGACGTCTCGCGCCACCCAGCCCTCACACGGTGCAGGGTTCTCCCACGCGCCGGCGGGCACCTCGTTGACTCGCTGGCTGAACCGGCCCGCGATCTTGCGGTAGCGCTCGGAGATTTCGGTCATGGTGGGCAGACGGCGTTCGCAGCCGGAACTAATCGACGTTCGATCACGAAGCCAGGAACTCGACCCAGTTGCCGTCGGGGTCCTCGACCATGGCGATCGTGACGCCGGGACGCAGCTCGGTGATCGGGATGGCGATCTTCGCGCCCGCGGCTTCGCACTCGGCGACGATCTCGGGCAGGTTCGACACCGACATCGTCCAGTAGCGATAGCCGGTCGCGCCGCCGATGCCGCCGGGCGGGGCCGCGCCCGCGGGTGGCCGCTTCATCGCGACGATCTTGATCGTGCTGGTGCCGCACTGCAGCCGTTGCATCGAACCTCCCGGCATCGGGAACTCGCCGAGATCCTCGAAGCCGAGCACGTCGCGATAGAAGGCAATGGACGCGGCAGGATCGTTCGTGACGATCCCGAGGTCGATCGAGTCCTTGGTGAGGTTGACGCTCATCGCGTCACCGTAGTGGCGGCTCACTGTTGACGAGGCTGTCGGCCGCCATCGTGAAGTACGCGTCGAACCGCTGCCGGATCTCAGGATCGAGCTCGACGTCGTCGAGCGCAGCTGTCATCGCCGCCATCCACAGATCGCGCTCGCGCTGGCCGATCACGAAGGGCGCGTGGCGCATGCGCAGGCGCGGATGCCCACGCCCGTCGCTGTATGTCGTAGGGCCACCCCAGTACTGCGCAAGGAAGAGCGCGAGGTGCTCGGCCGGTGGTCCGAGATCGTCGGGGTACAGCGGGCGCAGCATGACGTCGTGCGCCACCCGGGCATAGAAGCGATCGACGAGTGCGACGAAGAACGGCAACCCGCCGACGGCGTCGTACACCGAGATGTCCTCCTCCACCGCCTCGACGATAGGGTCCTCGCCGTGCAAACCGGTGACAAGGTCAACGACTTCGAACTACCCGACGAGACGGGAACGCTCCGCAAACTCAGCAACTTCCTGCTCGACGGTCCGGTGGTGCTGTTCTTCTATCCAGCCGCCATGACGTTGGGCTGCACGAAGGAGAGCTGTCACTTCCGTGACCTCGCCGCGGAGTTCAAGGAGGCGGGCGGGCAACGGGTCGGTATCAGTGCGGACACCGTCGAGAAGCAGAAGCAGTTCTCCGACAAGCACAGCTTCGACTATCCGCTGCTGGCCGACACCGAGCGAACGGTCGCCGAGCAGTTCGGCGTGAAGCGTGGCTTCGGCATATCGCCGACGAAGCGGTCGACGTTCGTCATCGACACCGACAGCACGGTCCTCGCGGTGATCAACAGCGAGATCAGCATGAACACGCACGCCGACAAGGCGCTCAAGGTGCTGCGCCAGCGCGCGAGCTGAGCCAACTCTTCGCCGCCACCGCCGCGGCGGCGGCCGCGCCAGCAACGACGATTGCCGAATCATTGGACGAACCGGTCTCCGCCAGCACGCGGTCTGGGCTTGCCGTGAAGCCCGTGCCGTCACTCGGTCGCAGATCGGAGAAGTCGCGCTCCACGACCGAGTTGCGATCCGCGACGTTGCCGAACACGTAGAACGGCGCGAGACCGCCGTACTCCTGCCGGCTGCGCTCGGACCACTCCTGGGCGAGGGCGTCGCGGAACTTGTAGAAGTTCAGCGCGTAGCCCCCGGTGAACACCCGCAGAAGGTGGAAGCCGCCGGGGTACTCCTTGACCGCTGCGACCTCCTGGAACACCACGTCGGTAGCCGTGGTCGACACCGTCCGCTTGTTGCGATGCGTGTGTCCGGCGTGATGCAGGAACACGCCAGGGCTCTGCGCGTACAACGCCTCGAGCCGGGCGGCCTGCTGCGGATCCATGTCGAAGCTGACGGGCGGGATCGTTGTCGCCGTGGCCTCGACGGTGACGGGATGGTGTCCGAGCACGAGGGTCGGCTGGTCCTTGTCCCGTGCGAGCTCGTTGCTCAGGAAGGAGAACTGCTCCTCGCTCAGCACGCCGTTGTCGCCGCCGCTGCCGATCTTGTCGTACGAGTCGAGTCCGATGACTCGCAATCCGTTGGCTTGCGCGCTGAACCAGGTCGGCCCGGTCGAGAAGAAGGCGTCGCGGAAGCAGTCGTGGTAGGTGTCGTGCCCGCTGACCGCTGAGCAGGCACCCGCCTCGTCACCCGTGCGCGGCCGGTCGTGGTTGCCGCGGACGACGAGATAGCTCTCGCCGTAGGAGCCGAAGGCGTCGAGGAACGACTTGGCCGTGCCGACGTCGACTTGCGCGCCTTCGCTCGTGATGTCGCCGGCGGCCACGAGCAGATCGGCGCCGCGGTCGCGGGCCTCGACGCCGAGCGCCGCGCCCATCACCTCCGGATACGGCGGATGCCCCGGCACTTGCTCGATCCCTGGTGGGATGCCGCCGCCTGCGCTCGTGGCCAGACCGGCGACCGTTTCGCCGAAGTGCAGGTCGTTGCACAACGCGATCGCGAACAGGAAGCTCCCTGGCGGAGGCAGCGGCGTCGTGAACGTGAACGGCCCCGTCGACGTGATGTCGAGGGTCGAGCTCCCGACGCCGTTGCCGAACGCGTTCGCTGACGATGTCGCCTGCACGCCTCCGGACTGCGCGACGTAGAAGTACGTCTGTCCCGGCTCGAGATTCGTGAGCTCGACGTAGTGGTACGGCGTCGGTGTCGCGTCGAAGAACGCCTGCTGCAGACCTGACTGCGCGGTGCCGAGGAGCACCTCGGTGTCCGCGGGCACGGGCGCGAGGCGTCCCATCGAATCGACCTGACTCGGGTCGCCGGTGAACCACGTGAGGATCGCCGTGGTCTCGGTGAGCGTCACCAGTTCGAGGTTGAGCGCCAGCGTCGGGCCAGCGCTCGCGGCCCGAGTCATGCCGTAGGCCCGTGCGGTGTCGTCGAGCGCGGAGAGGATCGGGGTCGCGGCGACGAGCCCCGCCCATTGCAGCAGCTGCCGCCGGGTCATGTGACAGCAACACGGCATTCGCGCGGACGGCTCTCAGGTCGTGGAAGGTCGAGGCGCGTCGGGTCGGGCGTAGGCGAGACCCGCTCCCCAGTCGACGGTGGTGGCACCGGCCGGCGGCGGCGCGCCGTCGCCACACAAGAACGTCAACTCGTGCTCGGTGAGCAGGTGCCACGCGGCGAGTGCTTCGTCCGGTGTCGGATCCGCTCGGGGATCGGTCGTGCTGCCCGGGACCGCTCGTTCCATCGCGGCGACGTACGCGTCCCACGGCTGCCATCCGGGCACGGTGTGCTCGCCGCCGGGCCCTCGGAACAGGATCGTCGGGAACACGTAGCGCCACCCGTCGCCGTCAGGCTTGGCGTTGCCCTTGCCCTCGTGCGTCTCCTGCAGGTGCAGCACGTAGTCGTTCGGGTGCCGCACCTCGTCGCGATCTGCGGCAAAAGCTTTGCGCACCACGTCGTTGTCGAAGTCCGCTGTGAGACGGGTGGCGTCGAGTCCGTCGATCTGCGTCGCGAGGTCAACGACGAGCTCGAGCGAATCGGCCGGTTCCCAATAGACGAAGCAGGACTCACGGATCGCGCGCAGGAGTGCGGCAGCTGCGGTGTCACTCTGTTGCTCCGCGGCCTTCACTGCTTGCCCGGCGATCGCACTTCGCCGCGGTGCCCGTCGAAGATGCACGGGCCAGGGCATCGCAGTGTGATCGAACACGGCCGACCAGTACGTCGCCATCTTCGGGCCCGCTCGTGCGGCATCCCAGTCTGGTTTCGCGTCGAGTTGATCGACGACGAGATCGCCCATCGCGGTCCGCCAATCCAGCCGGTCGCCGTAGCGCCATTGCAGCCGGCGCAGCTTGGGCTCGGTCCCCCAAGCCCACGAGCACCACGGATCCGAGTACTCGACGACTTCGACCACGTCGACCATCACGGGCCATTCTGCCCCACGTTTGTCATCCCCAGCGCTCGAGGAGTGCATCGATCGCCATGAACAGGTCGTCACGCTTGTCGCCTCGCTCCTGCGGGCGGGCGACGATGACCGCGACGTGCAAGGCGTCCACCACCGATGCTTGGCGCTCACGGATGACCTCGACGAATCGCTCGCGCCGCATGCTCCACGGCGTGGGCACCAGGGCCGTGAGAAATCCCGCGGTCTCGAGTTCCTCCTGGACACGCTGCAAGGGCCGTCGCCCATCCTCGAGCTCCATGTCGAGCGCCAACGTGATGGCAACGCCGCCCGCGCGCAACAACGCGGCTCCCTCCTGCAGGAACCGTCGCGGGAGCTCGATGCCGGTTTCGCCGCCGTACGAATACAGCTCTCGGTTCCGGTCGGAGCCAACGGCCACCGGCACCCACGGTGCATTTGCTCCGACGAGATCGAAGGAGTCACGGCGTAGTCCACCGGCGACGTCGGTGACACACGCACTCGAGGCATGCCCAGCGGGTGCGTCGGCCAATGCCATCGTCATCGCCGCGGCCAGGGTCAGACTTCGATGGATGTCGGTCGCGACGACCACGCGATAGCTCGAGATGAGGTTCGCGCTCAGCACACCGGTGCCCGTTCCCAGGTCGGCGGCCCGAACCCCGTGCGGTGCGAGGTGGCGTACCGCGTCGATGAGGTACAGCGCGTCGGGACCGACGTACATGTCGTGCGGTCCCCAGTTCGACGGTGGCACAGCAACCAGCACCCCGCCCACTCCGATGATGTGCACCACGAGGGTGATGAGGGTGCCGTCCGCTTCCGCGATACCAGACTCGACGAGGACATCCACGGTTTGAGCCGGCAAGTGCGCGGTGATCGCGTCGCGCTCGATCGGTTCCCCGGCCAGCATCGTCGAGCACCAGCCGTTCGTTCCGACTCGCCGTATCTCATGGCCGAGTTGCGCCACCGCTCGACGCGCTGCCGGATCGAACGTGACCGCGGAGTACTTCATGCGTGCCCGTCCTTCCGCATCACGACGCGAAGAGTGGGATCGAGTCCGTGGCGAGTCTCTTCATCGCGGAGCTGTTGCAGCCCGGGCCCGAGCTCAGCTTCGGCCATCACACGGAAGCCGTGTCGTGCGTAATACGGCGCGTTCCACTCGACGTGCTCGAACGTCGTCAGCGTCACGGCGTGGTGGCCGTTGTCGCCCGCCCACGTACACACGTGCTCCAACAGCGCGGCGCCATGGCCGCGCCGGCCGTGCTTCGGATGGACGCTCAACTGCTCCAGATGCACGTTGTCATCCACGATGTCGATGAGCGCGTAGCCGGCGGGGGTGTCGTTCACGACAACGACCCAGATGTGGCCTTCGTCGAGGTACGCGGTCAGTTCCTCGACGGTGAACGACTCGTCCGCGGCGATGTCCGGCATCCCGACGTCGACGAACAGCGCTCCGGCGGCGCGCTCGATGTCACGCAGCTGCTCGAGCTCGCTCGCGTCAGGAACTCGAATCAGTCGATTCATGCCGTCGCGAGGAGCCATGCCTCGCCGTCGCCCTCATCGGCGGCGACGATGTCGAGCGCCGCGAACGCGTCGACGAGCTCGCTCGGTCGGGCGCGGAATGGCCCGGGACCGACTCCTACCTCGCTGAGCACACGGATCGCCAACAGACCACCGGGCGCCAGTCGCTCGATGATCGGCTCGTCGAGGCGTGGGTCTCGGAACCAATGACACATGATCACGTCGACAGGTGGACCCGCCGGAAGTCCGAGGTCGAGGTCGACCACGTCGAACCGGCACCGGTCGCCGACACCGGTCTCGATCGCGAGCGTCTGCGCCAGATCAACTGCGACCGCAGAGACGTCGACGCCCCACACGTTCATGCCTCGGGTCGCCAACCACACGGCCAGCGTTCCGCGCCCGCAGGCCAACTCGAGGGCATCCCCGGCGGTGGGAAAGATCCCCACGTTCGGCGCAAAGACTGGCGGCGGACCGATGCGATCGAGCGGCGCCGCGCCGATACCTGCGTACCGCTCATCCCAGTGGCTGCGGTCTTCATCGGTCACATGAGCCCAATCGCAATCCGCGGTCGCCGACCGCGTGTTGCTCGCGTTTTCCACATCCCAGCGACAACTGTTGCACGGCGGGGGGCAGCCTTCGATTTGTCGCTGGGATGTGAGACGCGGGTGCTACCCAAGACTCAAGGCTGCGCCGGCCCAGTGGCGCTCGGCGGATCCTTGCGCTTCAGGCCGTGGCCGGAACTGTCTCCATCCTGTTCGGCCGATGACGCTCATTGCTGAGACGCTCGGAAGCGGCACTTCTGCGCTCCTCGTCGACTAGAGGTACGTCACGCCAAGAAGGATGCTCAGAACGCCCACAGCCATGGCGCACAGGTCAATCGCCACCGTAAGCCAGACGCCATGACCCGAATCTTCGCCGCCGGTGATTCTCCGCGCGTTGAGCGACCGAAACGGTCGCTTGTCATCCAAATTGGAGAGTCCCGCGGCCCGCACACCGGGTACAGGGCGGTTTAGCTAGGGCGCCGGTTCAGGTGCTCGGGCGGTTCGGCCTTCCGCTTGTAGCCGTGGCCGAAGAAGCCGCCGACCGGCCGGGCGTGGGCGTGGTAGTGGTCGGGGATGTTGCGCATGTTGTCGTCGACGTAGTGCTCGAAGGTGAAGAAGTCGCGCACGACGTTGGCGAGTCGGTCGTGCAGCGCAGCTTTCACGTCGTCCGCCGGCTTGGCGTCGTGGTTGCGCCACACCACCATCGGGACCGCGCAGATCTCGCACTCGGCGATCCAGCACAACTCGTCCTCGAAGAACCACGGGGTGATGCGCGCTTCCTCACACAGGTCGCAGCTCGGGTCCTTCGTCACGACGAGGTCACCAACCGAGCCAGTGTCTTCGGGGCGATGATGCAGTAGCTCGTCGCGACGAGCTCGGCGACCTCGCTCCAGTCCACGCCTGCGGTGAGATGCATACCGATCCAGCCCTTCGTGGCGACATACGGAGGAAGGTAGAACCGTGCTTCGTTCTCGAGCAGCGCGGGACGCTCATCGGGGTCGGCCTTCATGCTGATGCTCGAGCCGTCTGGTGCCGCCATCACGAAGATCTTCTTTCGCACCCGGAAGTTCGGCGACTCCCACGTGAACTCCTCGGTGGCCTCGGGCAGCGCCAGCGCGATCTTGCGCAGCTTGGCGAGGCGCGATTCAGCCATGGTCGAGCCCGGCGCGGAGCTCGCTCACGAACGCCGCTGCTCCCTCCGGGCCCTCGCCGTCGAGCAGCCGGCGAATGAGCGCCGATCCGACGATGACGCCGTCGGCCTCCTGGCAGATCTCGATCGCCTGGGCGACCGTCGACACGCCGACACCGACGAGGACCGGCACGTCGGTGACCGCCTTCAACCGCTTGGCCATCACGAGCGCCGACGAGGCGAGTGCGGTGCGTTCGCCGGTGACCCCGAGGAGCCCGACGCCGTACACGAACCCGCGCGATCGCGCGCAGATGCGAGGCAAGCGCTCGTCGGGTGCGGTGGGTGCCGCGAGCATCACGGTCTCGATGCCGGCGTCGTCGGCCACGGCACACCACGGACCGGCCTCTTCAAGGGGCAGGTCGGGCAGGATCGCCGCGGCTACGCCGACATCCGCCAGCGATCGTGCGAACCGCTCGTGCCCCATGTGGAAGGCGATGTTGTAGTAGGTCATTACCGCGAGGGGCACGCCCGCATCGAGGGTGCGCAGGCCGTCGAGGATGGATTGCGGCGTCACGCCCGCCCGCAAGGCGCGCTCGGACGCTTCCTGGATCGTGGGGCCGTCCATCACGGGATCGGAGAACGGGATGCCGATCTCGATCGCATCGGCGCCGGCGGAGGCAACCGCTCGCACGACCTCGGTCCAGTCGTCGCCGAGCCCGCCGGTGACGTACGGGACGAGCAGCTTGCGGCCGCGGTCACGCGCCGCCCGCAGCGTTGCTTCGAGGTCACCCAATGGTGTCGCCCACGATGTCGCTGACCTGTTGCACGTCCTTGTCGCCGCGCCCGCTCATGTTCAGCAGCACGGTCTTCCCCGCCAGCTCCTTCTGCGCCGACACCACCCACGCCAACGCGTGCATCGGCTCGAGCGCGGGGATGATGCCCTCGGACCGCGACATCAGGGCGAACGCGTCGAGCACCTGCTGGTCGGTGACCGCGAAGTAGCGAGCACGACCGAGATCCGCGAGGTGCGCGTGCTCAGGCCCGACACCCGGATAGTCGAGGCCGGCGGAGATCGACTCCGCCTCGAGCACCTGTCCCCACTCGTCTTGCAACAAGTAGCTCAGGGAACCGTGCACCACGCCGGGCACACCGCGACCGACGGCCGCGCCACCGGCGGGTTCGACACCGACGAGATCGACGTCGGGCAGCTCGGCGAAGCCACTGAAGATCCCTGCGGCGTTGGACCCGCCGCCCACGCACGCGACGACGACATCGGGATCGTGTCCGTCGAGCAGCGCGCGGCACTGTTCGCGCGCCTCGCTGCCGATCACCCGCTGCAGCTCGCGCACCATCCACGGATACGGATGCGGTCCCATGACCGAGCCGAGGCAGTAATGCGTGGACTCCACCGTTGCCACCCAGTCGCGCAAGGCCTCGTTGATCGCGTCCTTGAGCGTGCGACTCCCGGACACTGCGGCGCGCACCTCCGCACCGAGCAATCGCATGCGAAACACGTTGAGCTCTTGTCGCTTCATGTCGACTTCGCCCATGTACACGACGCACTCCATGCCGAGCAGGGCGGCGGCCGTCGCTGTGGCCACACCGTGTTGGCCGGCGCCTGTCTCCGCCACGAGCCGGGTCTTGCCCATGCGCTGCGCGAGCAGCGCCTGGCCGAGCACGTTGTTGATCTTGTGCGAGCCGGTGTGGTTGAGGTCTTCGCGCTTGAGCAGCAGCCGGAGGCCGAGGTCGGCCGACAGCCGGCGGCAATCGGTGAGGGGCGAGGGCCGGCCCGCGTAGTCGCGCAAGAGCCGATCGAGCTCGGCGCGAAATTCAGCATCGCCCCACGCTGAGCGAAACGCCTGCTCGAGCTCAGCGCAGGCGGGGACGAGTGTCTCCGGCACGAACCGCCCGCCGAACTGTCCGAACCGACCCTCAGGTGTCGGGTCGCCCATCACGGCGGCGGTCAATACTCGTCCTCCTGCCAGTCGAACGGACGCTCGTCTTCGTCGCCTCGGTAGCGCCTGGGCGCGGCCGCCTTGGCGTTGCGCACGAAGTCGCGCACCAGGCGAGCGTCTTTCCGGCCGGGCCCGCTCTCGACCCCGGTGGACACATCGACGCCCCAGGGCTTCACGCGTTCGATGGCCTCGGCCACGTTGTCGGGGGTCAGCCCGCCGGCGAGGATCACCCGCCGGTTGATCGGCGCGCCTTCTGCCAACGACCAGTCGAACATCTCGCCCGACCCCGGCGCGTGCGAGTCGATGAGGATCGCGTCAGCACCGAAGTCATCGGCGCGATCGAGTGCGGGGTCGCCCGCCGGAAAACCCTTGATCACGAATGTGAGCTTCGACCGCACGAGCCTCGTCTGTTCGACGGTCTCGTGCCCGTGCAGTTGGGCGGCGCGCAAGCCGATCGAGTTGACGATCTCGACGACGCGTTGCGGCGATTCGTCGCGGAAGACGCCGACGGTGAGCACCTCGGGAGGAAGGCGGCGCACGATGTCGCGCACCAGGCCGGCTGCAACCTGCCGCGACGACGGCGCGAACACGAATCCGACGGCATCAGCACCCATAGCGATCGCGAGGAGCGCGTCCTCCTCGCTGGTGATGCCGCAGATCTTCACGAACATGAGAAGTCCGACGCTACTGGGCGGCCTTGGCGCCAACCGCAAGCAATCCGGCCACTGCGGCCGCCGGATCACCCGATCGCACCAAGCTCTCCCCCACCAGCACGGCGTCGTAGCCAGCCGCCGCCAATGGCGCGGCGTCGTCGGGACCGCCGATGCCCGACTCCGCGATGCGGATGACGCCCGCGGGGATGTTCGGCGCCAGACGCACGGCGCGGGCGGTGTCGACCGCGAACGTCACGAGGTCGCGCTGATTGACACCGACGAGGGTGGCGCCGACACGCAGCGCCCGCTCGAGCTCGGCCTCGTCGTGCACCTCGACGAGCGCGCCGATGCCGAGATCGACTGCCAACGCGTGGAAGTCAGCAAGCTCCGCGTCGTCGAGCGCGGCGACGATCAGCAACACCGCGTCGGCTCCCATGATGCGGGCATCACAGACATCGGCGAGCGCGACGGTGAAGTCTTTTCGCAGCACTGGCGCGGCGATCGCGCGACGGGCGGCGATCAGATCCTCGACGGAGCCACCGAAGTACTCGACGTCGGTGAGCACCGACACACACGCGGCGCCGCCGTACTCGTACGCCTGCGCCAGCGTCGCGGCATCGAGGTCGGCGTCGATCGTCCCTTTCGACGGTGAGCGCCGCTTCACCTCGGCGATGACCGAGAACCCGCCGGCCAACGCCGCTGCGAATCCTCGAGCCGCCGGCTGCTGACGAGCCTGCTCCACCAAGCGCTCGAACGGCCGCTCGTCGGCCGCGACGCGACCACGGTGATCCGACAGGATCGCATCGAGGTAGGTAGCGGACATCACACAGTCCTAACGAGGGTCTCACCGGCCGGCAACAAGGGGCGCGACGATACTGGCCGATGGGAGAACCCCTGCCGGTCGTACTTGTCGAAGACGACCCACACATCGCCGATCTGGTCTCGCTCTACCTCGACCAGTCGGGCTTCCGCGTCTACCGGGCCGACAACGGCACGGATGGGCTGCGGATCATCGACGAGCGGCAGCCGAAGCTGGTGATCCTCGACGTCGGGCTCGCCGGTGACATCGACGGGCTCGAGGTGTGCCGCCGGCTGCGGGCCACCACCGATGTGCCCGTCATCATGCTCACCGCCCGCGACGGGGAGATCGATCGCGTGCTCGGCCTCGAGTTGGGCGCGGACGACTATGTCACCAAGCCCTTCTCGCCTCGCGAGCTCGTCGCTCGCGTGAAGGCGATCTTGCGTCGAGCGGACGGTTCGTCCCGGAAGCTCGCGCAATTGGTGTTGACCGTGGGTGACGTCGAGGTCGACCTGCCGCGCGCCGAAGCGCGAGTCGCGGGCGCCGTTGTCGCCCTGACAACCCGCGAGTTCGCGCTGCTGCGGTACCTCACGGAGAACAAAGGGCTGGCCCTGTCCCGCCGCCAATTGCTCGACGGCGCGTGGGGCGCAGATTGGTACGGCGACGAGCGCACGGTCGACGTCCACGTTCGGCAGTTGCGCAAGAAACTCGGCGACGGCTTTCCGCTCGCGACCGTGCGCGGCATCGGCTACCGGCTCGAGTAACGACTCATGACTCGCCGCCTCACGCTGGTCATCGTCGGCACCGTCGCGGCCACGCTGCTGCTCGCGGGCGTCGGCACGCTCGCGCTCGCTCGGCTGGGCGCACGCGACCAGACGCAGCGCGAGTTGCGCACGCAGGCTCTCGACATCGCCGCGTCGATCCAGACGCTCGACGCGAACGGCCAGTTCGGCGTCTTGAACAACCTGCGACGCGCGCTCCATCTGGACGGCATCGCCGTGCTGCGCTTCGGGCCTGGCGGCCGCACGATCGACGTGCTCCCGAGCGGTGTGTCGATGGACGAACTCGACCTCACCAGGCTGCGTGCCGGCCAGACGGTCACTGGCGGTCGCGGATCGCTCGTGTTCGCCGCCGCTCCCGCGTCGGTGACGGTGACCCTCCCGCGTGGCGGCGACGAGCAGGTCCTGGCGGTGGTCGTACTGACACGCAAGGTCGACGCCTTGCTGCGACCGGCGGTCGGTTGGTTCTTGATCGCCGCGGTGTGCACGCTCGCCATCGGCGTGCTCGTCGCGTGGCGGTTCGGACGCAGGCTGACCCGTCCCGTGCGGCAGGCCGAGGAGGCCACTCGCCGCATCAGCGCGGGCGATCTGTCGGCCCGCGTGCCCACGTCCGAGCGAGACAAGAAGGACGAGCTCAGCTCACTGATCGCGTCGATCAACACCATGGCCGAGGTGCTCGAACGTTCGAAGGGCGTGGAGCGCCAGTTCCTGCTGTCAGTCAGCCACGACCTGCGCACGCCGCTCACTTCGATCCGCGGGTACGCGGAGGCGATCGCCGACGGCGCGTTGCCTGACGCCGCCGAAGGCGGCACGATCATCCTCAGCGAGGCGCGCCGCCTGGAACGCTTGGTCGGCGATCTGCTCGATCTGGCGAAACTCGAGTCGCGGAGCTTCGCCCTGGCGCTCGGGCCCGTCGACCTCGTGGACGTCGCCGCCGGCACCATCGACGGCTTCCGCCCCGAGACCGCGGAGGCGGGGGTCACGATGGAACTCGTCACCGACGACGAACCGACGGTCGTGAACGGCGACGCCGACCGCCTTGCGCAGATCGCAGCCAACCTCGTCCAGAATGCCCTGAAGTTCGCGCAACGCGAGATCCGAGTGTCCGTCGATACGAACGGTGGTTGGGCGCGACTCGCCGTGAGCGACGACGGTCCCGGCATCGCCCCCGAGGATCTTCCGCACGTTTTCGAACGGCTCTATGTCTCGCGCCACCAGCCCCGCCGCAGGGAAGTCGGATCGGGCCTCGGCTTGGCGATCGTGCGCGAGCTCGTCACCGCGATGGGTGGCACGGTGCAGGCGAGCGGCGCCGAGTCGGGAGGCGCATGCCTGTCGGTGCTGCTCCCTCTCAGTTCGGCGGCGAGCCGCTAGACGACGTCGGTGGACCGCTGCTGCTGTTCGGCGTGGAGGTCGGTGTCGTGGTGGTCGCACTGGGATCACTGCACGGCGTGACCTGGAACGTGCCGGTCTGCGCGGGCTCACTCGGCGTTGAACGCACCGCCGCTTGGATCTGGGACGCGCCCGTCTGCCGGCACTCGAGGGTGAACGTCGCGTCACCGTTGGCGTCGGTCAGCACCGACGATGCACCCCGCACCGCCCATCCCTGCACCGCAGTCAGCGCGACACCGGCGTTGACCACGGGCTCGCTGCGCACGACGCCGGCGGCGTCCACCGTCTTGCGCGCCACGCGCACGACGAATGTCAGCGGCTGATTCAGCTGCGGCGGGTCGGGCGCGGCGGCAGCCGAGAGCGCGAGCCCGGCGAAGCTCTCCACCGTGAGGTCGACGACGCGCGCTTCGCCATCAGCGATGAAGAGGATCTCCGGCTGCGTTTGTGCGAGCGACGGAACGAGGAAGGCTCGGATTCGGTAGCGACCGCCGGCGATGTTGGGCAGGTCCCAATGACCGTCGACCGCGGTGAGCACATCGGTCGGAGGCGGCTGACCATCGACGAGGTGCTCGATGCGCACGACGGCGCTCGGGACCGGCCCCTGTGGCCCGTTGACGGAACCGTTCAGGTGCGCGGTGCCTCCAGCCGGTACCGGCACGAGCGTCGTGGTGCCGTCGACCGCGGCCAGCTGCACGCCGGTGAGATCCTCCGGTGCCGACGTGGCCGCGGCCTCCGGCAACGTGACACCAGGCGGCGGTTGCAGCAACGGCACGTTCGCCGTGCTGCAACCTCGGATCACGAACGTCGACAGGACGATGAGCGGAATCGCGATCGGGACGACGATGCGCAGCTCGTTGAGCCTGGGCCATCGCAGCGTCATCGCATCGGCAACTCGACGACCCGGACAGCCTGACCGTCCACCAGCACGTCGGCCGGCGGCGCGACCGAGCGCGGCAAGGGAGCGAGTGCCACGGATTCTCGAGCACTCGTGACGTTGCCGAGGTGCTTGCCATCGGTCGACGTGATCTCGGCGCCGACCGTCATTGACGCGGAGGACTGCAGACCGCGCACAGGACGCGGGGCGTTTCCGCCTCGCGAGTCGATGCGGGCCACCAGCTCCTGGCCCGTGTAGCAACCCTTCGTGAAGCTGACCGACGCGTCGATCAGCCATTGCCCCGCCTCGACCGGAATCGTCGCCTCGGTCAACTCCCGCCCCATTGCGGGCACGCCCGACTCGATGCGTAGGCGTTCGTACGCGTCGGAGTCCATCGGAAGATCGCCGGGCGGCGACACGGTCTCACCGAGAAGGTCGACACCCTCGACGCCGGGCCACACGATGGGCCGCGCCGCCGGATCGACCACGGTCATGCCGCGTACCGCGAGACAGCGCCATCCGCTCACGGGATCGATGTCGCATTTCGTGCGGAGCTTGAACCGCTGCAGCCGGGCGATGACGGCGTCACCCCAACCAGCGTCCGTGTCGAGCACGAACTCGTCGTCCGCACGACGCGTGATGCGCAGCCACGCGTCGACTTTCCCCGTCGGCTGGAGCAGCAACGACCACCGACTCTCGTCGGGCGTCATCGACTCGACGTCCTGGCTGAGCTGACCCTGCAGAAACGTCACCGTGTCGGGCCCACTCGCCCGGATCACATCCCGCTCGATCCACGCGCCAAACGGCATTCTCGAGGCAATAACCATCGGAAACCGGAGGCTATTGCCTCGAGTTCGTAATGGCGCGGCGGGCGGCGGTCATGCGGCGGGCGGCGGGGACGGCGGCGAGGAGGGCCTGGGCCTTGTTGCGGCACTCGAGGTCCTCGTGCTCGGGCACCGAGTCGGCGACGATGCCGGCGCCGGCCTGCACCGACGCCCGCCCGTCGGGCTGCACGACCATCGTGCGGATGGCGATCGCCGTGTCGAGGTTGCCGGAGAAGTCGAGGTACCCGACGACGCCGGCGTACGGGCCGCGCTTCGCCGGTTCGAGCTCGTCGATGATCTGCATCGCGCGCACCTTCGGCGCGCCGGACACCGTGCCCGCGGGCAGCGTGGCCCGCAGCACGTCGATCGGCCCGAGTCCTTCACGCAACCGCCCGGACACCTGCGACGTGAGGTGCATCACGTGCGAGTACCGCTCGAGGGTCATCATCTCGTCGACCTGCTCGGTGCCGAAGTCGACGACCCGCCCCACGTCGTTGCGCGCCAGGTCGACGAGCATCACGTGCTCGGCTCGCTCCTTCGGATGCTCGATGAGTTCGGCCGCGAGCCGGCGATCGTCCTCGTCGGTGCGGCCACGACGGCGCGTTCCGGCGATGGGCCGAGAGATCACCTTGCCGTCGAGCAGCTGCACCATCGGTTCCGGTGACGAGCCCACGAGCGTCACCGTCGGGTGCCGGAAGAAGTACATGTACGGGCTCGGGTTCACCTGACGCAGCACCCGATACACGTCGAACGGATCGGCGTCGAGGTCGAGGTCGTACCGCTGCGCGAGCACCACTTGGAAGATGTCGCCCGCGAGGATGTGCTCACGCGCCACCTCGACCGCATCGCCATAGAGGTGGAGCCCCATCGTCGACCGCACCTCGGGAAGCGGGTCGTCCGGGTCAGGCGGGTCGACCAGCGGCTCGTCGAGGGCGCGTGCGCCGTCCGTGGCGAGCTGGTCGAGCCGCGCGATCGCATCGTCGTACAAGGCGTCGAGATCAGCGGCCGTGGCGGCCGGCGGGATGTACGCGTTGGCCAGCAACGTCACGCGTTGCCGATAGTGGTCGTAGGCCGCCAGCTCGCCGATGATCGAGAGGACGGCATCCGCGCTGCCGAGATCGTCACGCGGGACGTCGGGCAGATGTTCGACCTCGCGCACCACGTCGTAGCCGAGATAGCCCACGAGCCCGCCGTGCAGCGGCGGCAGCTCGGGCAGGACCGGTGAGCGGTAGTGCGCGAGCACGCCCTCGACCGCGGCGAGCACACCACGGTCGAGCGGCACATTGCCCGGCAGCGGGTGATCGACCTCGACCCGTCGCCCCCGCGCCACGAGCGTCGCCGCCGGACGGCGGCCGACGAACGACCAGCGGCCCCAGCGCTCGTGCTCGACCGACTCGAGCAGGAAGCCGGGCTCGTCGCCGACCACCCGCAGGAACCCGGCGACCGGCGTCGTGAGGTCGCCCAGCACCTCGCGCCAGACCGGCACCACAGTGTGGTCTCGCGCCAGTGCGTGAAAGTCAGCCCGCGAGGGCTGGATGCTCACGGTGTCGTGGAGAACGCGCGGAAGAAGCAGGAGAACTCGCCGGTGTGACAGGCACCCTTGCCCTGCTGCTCGACGACGAAGAGCAACACGTCGCCGTCGCAGTCGTAGCGCGCCTCACGCACCAACTGGATGTCGCCAGAGGTGTCGCCTTTGCGCCACACCTCGTTGCGACTGCGGCTCCAGTACACCATCCGCCCGGTCTCGAGCGTCTCGCGCAACGTGGCCGCATTCATCCACGCCAGCATGAGCACCGTGCCGGTCGCGTGGTCCTGCGCGATTGCGGGCACGAGCCCCGCATCGTTGAACTGGACGTCCTCGAGCTGCTCATCGAGCGTGGCGGCAGGCATGGCTGTCAAAGGTAAAGACCCGTCGAGCCCTCTTCCAACCGCTTTGACGCCACGGCGTGGACGTCACGCTCTCGCAGGATGATGTAGTCCTCGCCGCGGACTTCGACCTCGTAGCGATCCTCGGGATTGAACAACACCTGGTCGCCAGGCTCCATCGCGCGCACATTGGCGCCGACGGCGATGACCTCGGCCCACGCCAACCGCTTCGACATCTGAGCCGTGGCCGGGATCACGATGCCGCTCGCCGACCGGCGTTCACCCTCCGCCGCGCCCAAGCGAACGAGGACGCGATCGTTCAGCATCTTGATCGGAAGCTTGTCGCCGTCGGTCGCTGCCGCCTTGGCCATCGCTGCCACGGTACCGTCGTCAGATGAGGGCGTACGACCTGGCCGAGGCGGACGACCCGTGGGCGGGCGCCGTTCTCCTCCATCCTCATCCCGACATGGGCGGCGATCGCTACAACAACGTCGTCGACGCGCTCTACCGATTGCTGCCCACAGAGGGCATCAACGCACTGCGGTTCGACTTCACCAGCAGCGATCTCGACGACGCCGTAGCCGACACCATGTCCGCCCTCGATCGGATGACGATCGCGCCATGCTTCCTCGTCGCATATTCGTTTGGTGGTGGCGTTGCCGCCACGATGGACGACGAGCGCATCGCCGGCTGGTACCTCATCGCTCCCGCGCTGACGATGTTCGAGCCGGCGATCGGTGACGATCCCCGACCGAAGGCGATCGTCGCGGCTGAGCACGATCGGTTCTTCTCACCAGCGCGACTCGAAATGGCGAGCGAGGACTGGACCGAGACCGAACACTCGACGATCGCGGGCACCGACCACATGTTCGTCGGACAGACCGACCTGCTCGCGAAGCAGTGCGTCGACTGGATCAGGCGGGTCGCACGGTGATGCCGCGCGCGGCCATCAGCTCCTTGGCTTCACGGACGGTGTGCTGACCGAAATGAAAGATCGACGCCGCGAGCACGGCGTCGGCGCCACCGTCGAGCACCCCCTCGACGAGATGCTCGAGGGTGCCCACCCCGCCTGACGCGATCACGGGGATGTTGCACGCGTCGACGACTTGCCGGGTGAGCGCGATGTCGAAGCCCTCGCGGGTGCCGTCACGGTCCATCGAGGTGAGCAAGATCTCGCCCGCGCCCAACCGCTCGGCCTCGGCCGCCCACGACACGGCATCGAGGCCGGTGGGCTTGCGGCCGCCATGCGTGAACACCTCCCACGCCTCGCCCTCGACCTTGCGAGCGTCAATGGCGACCACGACGCACTGGGTCCCGAACTCCTCGGCGATGTCGGAGATCAACTCTGGTCGGGCCACCGCCGACGTCATGACCGACACCTTGTCGGCGCCGACCCGGAGCAGCCGGCGAGCGTCGTCGACCGAGCGGATCCCACCGCCGATCGTGAACGGGATGAACACCTCTTCCGCGGTGCGGCGGGCCACGTCGACGATCGTGTCGCGGGCGTCGGACGACGCCGTGATGTCGAGGAACACGAGCTCGTCGGCGCCCCAGTCGTCGTAGCGGGCGGCCAGCTCGACCGGATCGCCGGCGTCGCGCAGGTCGACGAAGTTCGTGCCTTTGACGACGCGGCCGGCGTCGACGTCGAGGCAAGGGATGATCCTCACCGAGCGCATGTGAGCACCGCCTCTTCGACGCCGAACCGTCCCTCGTACAGCGCCTTGCCGACGATGACGCCGGCGACGCCTAGCTCGCGCAGCGCGACGATGTGGTCGAGCGATCCGACGCCACCGCTGGCGATCACCGGCACGGTCGTCGCTCGCTGTAGCTGGCCGAGACCGTCGAGATCGGGGCCGACGAGGGTCGCGTCACGGGAGATGTCGGTGACGATGAACGCCGCCACCCCCGGCAGCGCGAGCTCGGCGGCCACATCGAGCAGCCGCCGCCCGCTCCCCTCCTGCCACCCGCGCACACGGACCTCGCCATCCCAGTGGTCGAGCCCAACGGCGACGCGGTCGGGGTACGCCGCCGCCAGCCGCCGGACGAGCTCGGGATCGTCGATGGCCGCGCTCCCGATCACGGTGCGAGCCACGCCCGCATCGAGCAGGGATGCGTCGCGGACACCGCCACCGCTCTGCACCGGCACCGACACTGCCTCGGCGACGGCGACAACGACGTCGCGATTCGAGCCCGAACGGCGGGCGGCGTCGAGATCGACCACGTGGATCCACGGCGCGCCCGCGGCCTCGAATGACCGCGCCACCGCGACCGGATCGTCGTCGTACACGGTCTCCTGATCGAAGTCGCCCTGATGCAACCGCACGACCCGTCCGCCGCGCAGGTCGATTGCCGGATACAGATCGAAGTTCATGCCGCGCATCGGGCGACGAAGTTCGAGAGCAGCTTCATGCCGTTGGCGCCCGACTTCTCGGGGTGGAACTGCGTGGCCCACACGTTGCCCCGCTCGACAGCCGCGACCACCGGCCCGCCGTAGTCGCACAACGCGCTGGCGTGCGTGGTGTCGTCCGGCGCGTAGCTGTGCACGAAGTAGAACCACGCCGGACTGGGCAGGCCGCCGAACAGCAACGAGTCGCGCTTGATGTCGAGGGTGTTCCACTGCATCTGCGGATGCTTCACGCCCTCGGGAAGGCGGCGGACGACGCCCGGGAGCACACCGAGTCCCTTGCGGCCGGGGCTCTCCTCCGACTCGTCGTACAGCAACTGCATGCCGATGCAGATCGCCAGGAACGGCACGGCCCGCGCGACGACATCGCGTGCAACCGCTGAGAGCCCGGTGCGGTCGAGCGCGTCCATGCATCGACCGAAGGCGCCGACTCCGGGAAGCACCACGCCGGCGGCCTGGAGGATGATCTCGGGGTCGTCGGTGAGCCGTGCGTCAGCGCCGACGCGCGCCAATGCCTTCTCAGCCGAACGTAGGTTGCCGATGCCGTAGTCGAGCACCGCAATCAGCGGCGAGGTCAAAGGGTGCCCTTCGTCGACGGAACACCCTTGCCCTCGACGCGCACAGCGGCGCGCAGGCAGCGCGCCACACCCTTGAACGTGGCCTCGATGACGTGATGCGTGTTCTCTCCCGCGCGCTTGCGCACGTGCAGCGTGATGCCGGCGGCGGTGGCGAACGAATGCCAGAAGTGACCAGCCATCTCCGGGTTGAACGGCGGGTCGCCCAACGGCAGCACCTCACCGAACGGAACGTCCCACACGACGAACGGCCGGCCCGACAGATCGAGCGCGACTTCGACGAGCGCCTCGTCGAGCGGGAACAACCCACTGGCGAAGCGCGCCACACCGGCCTTGTCGCCGAGCGCCTCAGCGAACACCTCGCCGACCGTGATGCCGACGTCTTCGATCGTGTGGTGCCCGTCGACGTGCAGATCGCCGTTGGCCAGCACCTTGAGGTCGAAGCCGCCGTGCCGGGCGAGCTGGTCGAGCATGTGGTCGAAGAACGGGAGACCTGTGCTCACCTCGCCGGTGCCCGTACCGTCGACATCGAGGTCGACGAGCACCGACGTCTCTTTCGTCTCGCGCTTCTTGGTGGCGATGCGGGTCGTCATGGTTCGAGGATCTCTTCCAGTGCGGTGAGCAGGGCGTCATCTTCGTCGGCCGTGCCGATCGTGATGCGCAGGCAGTTGTCGAGACGGGGCCACGAGGCGCAGTTCCGCACGAGGATCGATCGGTCGAGCAGCTCCTGCCAGAGTCGGTCGCCATCGTGTGCGCGTGGGCGTACGAGCAGGAAGTTGGCGCCCGAGGGCCACACATCGATCGGCAGGTCGGCGAGTCGCTCCACGAGCCGACCGCGTTCCTCGACGAGCGCCGCCACCCGAGCGTCCATCTCCGCGCGGTAGTCCAACGCGAGGCGCCCGGCGATCTGCTTCACGACATCGAGGTGGTACGGCAGCACCACCTTGTCGAGCTGTTCGACCAACCAGGATGGTCCGATCAGGTAACCGAGTCGCGCCGCGGCCATCGACCACGTCTTGGAGTACGTCCGCGTGACGACGAGCGGTCGTTCCTCGTTGACGAGGGTGAGGGCCGACCAGGGCGAGAACTGCCCGTAGGCCTCGTCGACGATCACGAGACCCGACGCGATCTCGAGCACGGCGCGTACGGTCTGCTCGCTCTCGACCACACCGGTCGGATTGTTGGGCGAGCACAGGAACGTGATCTCGGGCCGCGCGCCGCCGAGCACGCGCGCGACCTCCGCGAGGTCGAGGGCGAAGTCGTCAGTGCGCTCGCCGGCCACCACCCGGGTACCCGTGATGCGCGCGATGTGGCTGTGCAGCGCGTACGTCGGTTCGAACACCGCTGCAGAGCGACCGGAACCGCCGTAGGTGAGGCAGAGCGTCTGCAGCACCTCGTTCGAACCGTTCGCGGCAAACACCTGCGACGGGGCGACACCGTGCAGGTCGGCGATCGCCGATCGCAGCGCGGTCGCGGCACGATCCGGGTAGCGGTGCCATTCGATGTTGTGCAGCTCATCCGCCAACCGCTCCGTGAACGCGGCGGGTGGAGGCTCGGGCGCTTCGTTGGTGTTGAGGCGAACCTTCACCTCGACCTGAGGTGAGTGGTAGCCCTCCATCAGCGACACGTCGTCGCGGGGTTCGATCATCGTGCTCGCAACCTGATCGAGTCGGCGTGCGCCGTGAGACCTTCGGCCGTGGCCAGCTCCACGACAGCCGGACCGAGGCGATCGAAGGCGGCCTGATCGACATTGACGACGTGCACGGGCTTGGTGAAGTCGTCGGCCGTGAGCGCACCGGCGTACCGCGCCGATCCGTGCGTGGGCAGGACGTGCGACGGTCCGGCGACGTAGTCGCCCAGCGACGCCGGCGCGAGCGGGCCACAGAAGACCGCGCCGGCGTGCCGTACGAGCGCCACGAGCGATTCTGGATCGGCGTTGAGCAGTTCGAGATGCTCGGGCGCGATGAGGTTCGCAACGGCGATCGCCTGCTCCGGTCCGTCGACGAGCACACACCGGCCGTTGGTGTCGAGCGTCGACTCGATCTCCTCCCGCCGTTCGGCATCACGCGCCAATCCCGCGACCGCAGTCGTGATCGCGTCGGCCGCGGCTTCCGACCACGTGACGAGCCAGGCCAAGCCGTCAGGCCCGTGCTCGGCCTGCACGATGATGTCGATGGCTGCGAGGTGGGGAGCGGTCGAGTCGTCCGCCACGACCACCACCTCGGAAGGACCGGCAAACGCGGACGGGATGCCCACTCGTCCTTCGCCGGCGACCTCGCGCTTCGCAACCGCCACATAGATGTTGCCGGGACCGACGATCACGTCGACCGCGGGCACCGACTGGGTGCCGTAGGCCATCGCCGCGATCGCTTGCGCACCCCCGACTCGATAGACGGTGTCGACGCCCGCGATCGCCGCGGCCGCGAGCACGACGTCGGGTACGTCGCCCGCTCGGTCCGGAGGCACGCACAGGACGACCTCGCCGACGCCTGCCACCCGGGCGGGTATCGCGGTCATCAACACCGTGGACGGATAGACGGCCCGGCCACCTGGGACGTAGCACCCGGCGCGATCGACCGGCCGTCGCAGCGTCCGCACCACCAAGCCGTCGCGTTCGTACCGAATGTCGGCAGTCGCCTCGGCCGTCGCGAAGTCCCGCACGTTCGCGGCTGCCAGCTCAAGGGCCTGCCGGAGCGCAGGGGCGATGCCCTCAAGGGCCCGCTTGCAGTCCGCGTCGGGAACAGCCAGGGCGTCGATGTCCACGCCGTCGAAGCGTTTCGTCAGCTCGCGAACGGCGTCGTCGCCGCGCGTTCGGACGTCGGCGAGGATCGTCCGCACCGCCTCGACGACGCTCCCGTCCCCCGCCACAGAGGGCCGCGGCACCGCGGCACCGAGGTCGGTGACACCCCGGAGGTCGAGCCGCGCAAGCACCCCGCAACGGTACTGTCCGGTGCCTCGAGGCCGAGAAGGGGTAACGCAGGCCGCATGGACCACGACCGAGCACAACTGGCCCCGGTGGCCACCGCACTCGACGAGCTCATGCACCGCGTGACGGAGCTCGCGGACCAGTACGGCGGGTCGAACGACGACCAGGTGTCGACCGAGCTCTACGAGATCGAGCGGTCATTGCAGCAAGCGGCCCGTCGCCTCGAACGTCTGGTGCGCGGTCGCTAGCTGCGTGGAAAACGGGCGAAGGCTCCCGTAAGGGAGCCTTCGCGGGCGACACCAGGCGGCGGATCCCGATGTCGCGGGAACCAGGTGGCGGGAACCTGGTCACTAGAAAACATACAACGACACTTCCGGAAACGCATCACCGACTTGCCCGGCCGGCCACCCCCGCTGACGGACAAAACGACGCGAGCACGCAGTCTTCGCAACGCGGTTTGCGGGCGTCGCACACCGCTCGCCCGTGCAGGATCATCCGCAGGCTGAACGTCCCCCGGTCGGCTGGGGGAATCATGTCGTTCAGCTCGTACTCGACCTTCACAGGATCGGTCTGCGTCGTCAGGCCGAGACGGACGGACAGCCGCCCGACGTGCGTGTCGACCGGCAATCCGGGCTCGTTCATGGCCACGCTACGCACGACATTGGCGGTCTTGCGACCGACACCGGGGATCGTGACGAGATCCTCCATAGCGTGTGGAACTTCGCTGCCGAACCGTTCCACCAACGCGTTCGCCATGCCGATGAGGCTCTTCGTCTTGTTCCGGTAGAAGCCGGTGGACTGCACGATCGTCTCGACCTCTGCCGGGTCGGCGGCGGCGAGATCCGCGGGCGTCGGGTACCGAGCGAACAGCGCGGGTGTGACGAGATTCACGCGTTCGTCGGTGGTCTGCGCCGAGAGGATCGTGGCCGCCAGCAACTGGAACGGGTTCTCGTGCGTCAGCGCGCACAGCGCCCGCGCGTCGCCCGGATACTCCTCCGCCAGACGAGCCATCGTCTCACGCGCTCGTCCCTTCGGGGACCTCGGCCGGGCCATCGACGGGACGCTACCGTCGCCCCTCGTGTCGCCCTCGATTCAGCGCACCCCGCGCACGTGGGTCGTCTACGCCCGTCCCGACGAACTGGCCGCGGCCCTGGGTGACGTCCGGCGATCGGGCGGTGGGCCGGTGCGCTGGTTCGTCACCGACCCCGACGACGCCGACGTCGCGGCCGCCGAGGCGGCCGGGCTCACCATCGAGCGCGACCTGCTCCAACTCCGCCGGCCGCTGCCGGTCGACGCATCGATCCCCCTGCTCGCGGTGCGGGCCTTCGAACCGGGACGCGACGAAGCGGCGTGGATCGAGGTCAACAACCGCTCGTTCGCGACGCACCCGGAGCAAGGCGGATGGACCGTCGACGATGTCGTCTCGCGCGAAAGCGAGCCGTGGTTCGACCCAGCAGGCTTCCTGCTCCACCACGACAGCGAGACCGGCGAGCTCGCCGGCTTCGTGTGGACCAAGGTCCACGACCTCGAGCCGCGTGTCGGTGAGATCTACGTGATCGGCGTCGATCCGCGCTTCCAGGGACGCGGGCTCGGCCGCACGTTGACGCTGCTCGGTCTCGACTGGCTGCACCGGGAACGGAACATCGATCACGGCATGCTCTACGTCGACGCCGCCAATGCGCCGGCGGTTGCGATGTACAACCGGCTCGGCTTCGAGACCGATCACGTCGATCGATCATTCGCCGGCGAGGTCTAGGAGACGCCGACCCCGACGAGGCTGCCGACGAGGAACGTGATGCCCGCCGCGAATGTGGCGATCGCCACCTGACGCCCCGCGGAGAACAGCACCGACTTGCCGGTGAAGCGGGCCAGGAGCGTGCCGACCACCGCGCTGGCGATGAAGCCGAGCACGATCGATGCGATGACCGCGGCCGTGCCGGTCCCGAAGAACCACGGGAGGAGCGGCACGAGCGCGCCGAGCGCGAACGCGACGAACGACGACGTGGCCGCACCGGTCGGCGACCCGAGCTTGTCGGGATCGATCCCGAGCTCCTCGCGAGCGTGCGTCTGCAGCGCCATCTCGGGGTCGGCCATCATCTGCAGCGCGAGCTCGCGGGCGCGATCGGGGTCGACACCGCGCGACTGGTAGATCTGCGTGAGCTCGACGGTCTCGACATGCGGATTGCGATGCAGCTCACGCCGCTCGAGCTCGAGCTCGCGCTCGAACAGCTCCGTCTGCGCCTTCATCGAGACGTACTCACCGGCCGACATCGACACCGCGCCCGCGATCAAGCCGGCGAGACCGGCGAGCCGAACGAATCCGGCTCCCGGGTTGGCGCCCGCGACCCCGAGGATCAACGACACATTGGAGACCAGTCCATCGCTCACGCCGAACACCGCGGCCCGCGCCGTACCGCGATCGATGTCGCGATGATGGTGTTCGGGACGAGGTGCGATCTGCGCGGCATCGCGGTTGCGGCGCGCCACTCTGGCACTGGCGTCGGACATTGTCCGTAGCCTACGAGTCGTGACCACTCGGTACGACGTTGATCTCGCGGGGTTAGGCGACCTTCTCGCGGACTCACCGTCGTACCGAATACGCCAGGTGTGGGACGGCTTGTATCGCCGGAGGGTGGAGCCGGAGGCGATGACCGAGTTGCCGAAGGCGTTGCGCGCAAGGCTCACAGCAGAGCTCCCGGCGGCGCTCGAGCTCGCCGCCGAGCGGGTCAGCGACGGCGGCGACACCGTGAAGCAACTGTGGAAGCTCAACGATGGAAGGGCCATCGAGAGCGTGCTGATGCGCTACCGCGATCGGGTCACCGTGTGCGTCAGCACGCAGGCGGGCTGCGCGATGGGCTGCGGGTTCTGTGCCACCGGACAAGCGGGCTTCGATCGGCAGCTCACGACCGGAGAGATCATCGAGCAGGTGATCCGGGCGTCGCAGCGGCTGTCCGAGGACACCGAAGGCCGGGTCTCCAACATCGTGTTCATGGGCATGGGTGAGCCGCTGGCGAACTACGACAACCTCTGGCCGGCGATCGAGCGGCTACAGGGCGACGTCGGGATCTCCGCTCGGCACATCACGGTGTCCACGATCGGGATCGTGCCCGGTATCCAGCGCATCGCGGGCGAGCGCCTTCCGGTGAACCTCGCGGTGTCGTTGCACGCGGCGAACGACAGCCTGCGAAGCGAGTTGGTGCCGATCAACAAGCGCTACCCGTTGGTGAAGCTGGCGGAGGCCTGCCGCGCGTATCTCGCCGCGACGCACCGACGGCTGTCGTTCGAATGGGCGCTGATCGACGGCGTGAACGACCGCCGCACCGACGCGGCGGAGCTCGCGGCCTACGCCCGCCCGTTGCGGGCGCACGTGAATCTCATCCCCCTGAACGCGACACCGGGGTGGCCGACGAAGGGCACGTCTGCGGCCGGGGTGCGAGCGTTCCGGGATCGACTGGTCGAGCTCGGCATCAACGCCACCATCCGCCGCAACCGCGGCACCGACATCGACGCCGCCTGCGGCCAACTCGCCGCCCGCGTCGACCTCCGCAAATCCAGTGCATAGCGACACACTTCTGTGTCGTAGTGCACTGGATTTCGGCTCAGCGGACCAACACGGTGAGGTGTTCGTGGGCGCGGATGGCGCGGGTGAGGTGCTCGTCTGCGCGGACGTGGGCGCCGGGCCAGATCACGCACTGATCGATCTCGCCCTCGACGATCGCTCCCTGTCCGACCACGGACGTGCCGCCCGACCAGTGCATGTTCGCCGCGAGGTACTGCGACGGTGTGCCGCAATCCATGCACACCGCGTCCGGCGGCAGTTCGACGACCTCGAGGCGGGCCTCCTGTGCGGCGCGCGACCAGCTGCGTTCGTACAGCCCCGTGGGCTCCGGCGCGAGCGTGACGATCTCCGACCACGGCAGCACACAACCGGCGACCTCCGCGTTGGGACCAAACTTCGATCCCGCCGGCACGAGCACGCGGATGCGCTCCCCGTCCCAACCGTCCAGTAGCGGGGCCACCGACGACGGGCAGTACGTGTCGCCGTTCACGACGACGACAGGCCGGTGGTCGATCCAATCGCGCAACAAACCGATCGCGCCCGCCGTGCCGAGCGCCTTCTCGTCCTCGATCGAGAGGTGCACGCGTCGAGCGAGGTGCGCCTCCATCAGCGACCGATGGTGGTGCGCATTCACCGCGAGCGCGCCGGTCACGCCTGCGAAGCGATCGAGCGCGTGATCCACCAGCGCGCGATCACCGACCGGGCACAGGACCTTTGGACGGAGCAGCGTCAACGGCCTGAGCCGGAGCCCGGCACCAGCACCGAGCACGACACCTGCAATGCTGTCAGCCATGCAGACGCGCCGGTGGGTCGACCCGTCGCAGCCCCAGACGCTGCAGATCGCGGTGTTCCTGCTCTACGCCCAAGCGGCCTTCGCCCTGCTGTTCGGACAATTCATCCACCTCGACGGCTTCGTGATCGTCATCGGCGGTGTTGGCGCAGGCTACGGCATCGCCAACGAGCGGAAGTGGGGGTACGGGCTGGGGCTTCTGGTGGCCATCTTCCCGTTCGTGTATCGCATCGCGAAGATCGACCTCGCCCACGTGTTCAACACCGACGTGGTCACGTTGATGTTCGAGATCGCGCTCGTCTTCTTGCTGTTGCACCCGCAGTCTCGTGACTACGAAAGGATCTGGTTCAAGTGACACTCACGGTGAAGGGAGTGCAGGGGCTCAAGGAGCTCGTCGGTCAGCACATCGGCTACAGCGACTGGCATCAGGTCACGCAGGAGCAGGTGAACCTCTTCGCCGACGCCACCGGTGACCATCAGTGGATCCACGTCGATCCGGAACGCGCCAAGGCCGGACCGTTCGGTGGACCCATCGCACACGGCTACCTCACGCTCGCACTCGTGCCGTTCTTCCTCCCGACGATCATGCAAGTCGACGGCATCAGCATGGGCGTGAACTACGGCTGCGAGAAGGTGCGCTTCCCCTCACCGGTGCCCGTGGGATCCAAGGTGCGCTGCGGCGCAGCCGTCGAAGCCGTGGACGACGTGTCCGGCGGCGTGCAAGCGACCATCACCGCGACGATCGAAGTCGAAGGCGCACCGAAGCCGAGCTGCGTCGCGCAGGTCGTCTACCGCTACTACGAATGACCTTTTGACAGTACCGGCGATACAAAAGTGTGTTGCCCATACTGTCAAAACAACGGCTAGGCGCGCATTGCGAAGGTTGTACTCGCCTAGCGGAAGTTCGGGATGACCTTTTCGGCGAACAGTCGCAGGCTCTGGTCGTCGGGATAGTCGGAGCACCACGGCACGAAGCCGGTGCAGCCGAGATCGAGATAGGTCTGGATCTTCTCGCTCACCTGCTCGGGAGTGCCGACCAGGTTGCCCTCGCGCCACGACTCCAACGGCTCGCCCCACATCGAACGCGTGCCAGCATCGATGATCTCCTGCTCGGTCTCGCGGACGAACACCGCACCCGAGATCGTCTTCATGATCTCGTCGTAGTCACGCCCTACGGCTTTGCAATGCTGCTTCAACACCTCAGCCTTGTGCGCCCACTCCTGCGGTTTGCCCCCGAAGTTCGAGCGGTCGGCATGCCGGGCAACGACGCGCAACGTCAACTGCTCGCCCCCGCCGCCGATCCAGATCGGCGGATGCGGACGCTGCACCGGCTTCGGGTCGCATTGCGCTCCGGCCAGTTGGTAGTAGCGCCCGTCGTACGCGACGTCGGGTTCGGTCCACATCGCCTTCACGATCTCGACGGTCTCACGCAGCATGCCGATGCGGACCTTCGCTTCGGGGAACTCGTAGCCATAGCCCCGGAACTCGTGGTCGTACCACCCGGCACCGATACCCCAATCGAGCCGCCCGCCACTGATCACGTCGACCGTGCTCGTGATCTTGGCGAGGAGCCCGGGGTTCCGGTACGGCGCGCAGCCCACCATCTGTCCGAGCCGCACGCGGCTCGTGCGTTGACTGATCGCCGCCATCACGGTCCAGCACTCGAACACCGCCTCGTGCGACGGCACCGGCACGTTGTGGAAATGGTCGTAGACCCACACCGAGTCGTAGCCGAGCTCCTCCGCGAGCACCGCGATCTCGACGGCCTTGGCCCACTTCGCCTCGGCGCCCGAGATGCTGGCGAGCTCCATCTTCCAGCCCTGCGGGATGAAGCATCCGAACTGCACGTTGTTCATGCCGCGGCACGATAGACGGGCCTGCGCTCCTACCATCCCCCCGTGCGCCGTCGCCCCCTCGCCGCGTTGCTTGCTGCGGCGTCGCTGCTGGGCACCGCGTGCACGACGCTCGTCGGCGAGGCCGCGACGTCGATCAACACGACGAGCACCACTCGACCGATCACTGCGGCACCGTCCACGTCTTCCTCGCCTTCGTCGTCGCCGTCGGGCTTCGTTCCCGCTCCGGTCGAGTGGAACAGCTGCGGTAGCCGCCTGAAATGCGCCACCCTCGACGTGCCGCTCGACTACGCCAACCCCTCCGGTCCCACGATCGAGCTCTCGCTCAACGAGCTCCCCGCACGTCGCCCGCAAGAACGCATCGGAGCATTGCTCGTGAATCCGGGCGGTCCGGGAGGATCGGGCCTCGAGTTCGTCGCCGGTGGCGTCGACCTACCCACCGCGATGCTCGATCGCTTCGACATCGTCGGCTTCGACCCCCGTGGTGTCGGCGCGAGCACCGGACTGCCGTGCGGCGACAACACGGTGCCGGCATTCCGTCGCGTCGACTCCGCCCCCGACAGCCCTGACGAGCAATCAGCGCTCGACGCGGCCGCGAAGGACGTGGCCGACGACTGCGCGACCAACGCCGGCGACCTCCTGCCCCATCTCGGCACCGACGACGTCGTGCGCGACATGGACACGATCCGGCAAGCCCTCGGCGAGGACACGCTCAACTATCTCGGCATCTCGTACGGAACGCTGTTGGGCCTCCGGTACGCGACGCTGTTCCCGCAGCACGCTCGGGCGATCGCGATCGATGGCGTCGTCGATCCGAGTCAGGACTTCGGCGAGTTCCTCCGTCAACAGGCGATCGCGTTCGACAAGCAGATCACCGCGATCTTCGATGGCTGCCCCGCCAGCGATCGCAGCTGTCCACCCGGCGGCGCGGCCGCGGCGTACGACGAGGTGGCGCGCCGCGTCGAGGTCGAGCCGATTCCCGGAACGGGCGGCCAGTCGCTCGGACCGTCGGAGCTCGCAACTGCCGCGCTGATTCCGACGTACGAGCCGTCGGGCGTCCCGGTGTTCTACGACGCACTCACGAGCGCACTCGACGGTGACGGGGCTGCCATGTTGCGGCTGTCGGCCGCCTACGAGGGCTCGGTGAAGTACACGCTGTATGCCGCTGTCGAGTGCATCGACTCGCCGCATCCGGTCGGACAAGACGAGTACCGAGCCTTCGCACAGGAGCTCGAGGGGTTGTCGCCCAGGTTCGGCGGTGCGATCGCCAACGAGCTCCTCCCGTGCGCGTACTGGGCGGCACCGGTGCGCAGCATCGTCGGGCCCGTGACCGCACCGGGCGCGCCGCCGATGCTCGTCATCGGCACCACCGGCGACGCCGCGACGCCATACGAGCAGGCCGTCCGCGTGGCGTCGACCCTGCAGGAAGGCCATCTGTTGACGTACGACGGGTCCGGCCACGCCGCCTATGGAAAGAGCACCTGCGCCGAGAACGCGGAGGCGGCCTACTTCATCGACCTCACGCTCCCGACGCCGGGCGCGATCTGCAGCAACTAGCGCGCCGTCGCTAGCTTGCGACGCGATGGAGTTCAATCTCGCTCAAGTGCACGAGGCAATCGCGGCGGCGATCCCCGACCGCGAGTGCATCGTCTTCCGTGACCGCCGGCTGTCATGGGCCGACGTCAACGACCGCACGCGACGGCTGGCCAACGTGCTCGCCGACGCCGGCCTCGGTGCTCGGCCGGAAGGGCGCGCGGGCCTTGCCGGACATGAGTCCCACGAGGACCACCTCGCCATCTATTGCTACAACGGCAACGAGTATCTCGAAGCCATGGTGGGTGCGTTCAAGGCTCGACTCGGTCCCGTGAACGTCAACTATCGCTACGTCGCCGAGGAGCTTCGGTACCTCCTCGACAACAGCAAGGCGAAGGCGATCGTGTACCACTCGCAGTTCGCGCCGACGTTGGCGGAGGTTCTGCCGGACCTGCCTGACCTCACCGTGCTGCTGCAGGTCAGCGACGAGTCCGGCAACGACCTGTTGCCCGGCGCGCGCTGGTATGAGGACGCACTCGCGGCCGCGTCGCCCGATCTTCCGGCGTGTGCGGCCGCGTGGTCACCCGATGACCTGTACATCCTCTACACCGGTGGCACCACGGGCATGCCCAAGGGCGTGTTGTGGCGGCAGCACGACATCTTCCTGTCGGTCATGGGCGGAGCCGTGGCCGGATCGCCGCACGAGTCGCTCGAGTCGGTGGTCGATGCCGCGAAGGCAGGCGCGATGCGTGTGCTGCCCGCAGCGCCATTCATGCACGGCGCCGGCCACTGGATCGCGTTCCTCGCGATGGACGGCGGCAACACCGTCGTGGTCCAGGACGAGGTGCGCCGGCTCGATCCAAAGGATGTGTTGTCGATCGTCGAGCGCGAGAAGATCTCGTTCCTCCAGATCGTCGGCGACGCGTTCGGAAGACCGATCCTCGACGAGATCGAGGCGGGGTCGTACGACTTGTCGTCGCTCTTCATCATCCTGTCCGGCGGTGCGGCGCTGAACTCGACGTTGAAGGAGCGGTTCCTCGCGGCCGTGCCCCACGCGATGATCCTCGACGGCATGGGCTCGTCGGAAGGCGGCGGGCAGATGACGCAGGTGACGACCGCCGGCAGCGATGTCACCACCGGCACGTTCACTCCCGGACCAGGGACCTGCATCGTCAGCGAGGACATGACCCGGATCCTCGAGCCGGGCTCCGAGGAGGTGGGCTGGGTGGCGATGCGGGGACACGTGCCCCTCGGCTATCTCGGCGACCCGGACAAGAGCGCGCGCACGTTCCCCGTCATCGACGGCGTGCGGTATTCCGTGCCGGGTGACCGCGGCCGTCAGCGCACCGACGGCACCGTGGAGATGCTCGGGCGCGATTCGGTCACCATCAACTCCGGCGGCGAGAAGATCTTCGCCGAAGAAGTGGAAGCCGCACTCGGACACCACCCCGACGTGTACGACGCGGTGGTGTGCGGGCGCGCAAGCGAGCAGTGGGGCCAGGAGGTCGTGGCCATCGTGCAGCTGCGGGACGACGTCGCGCAGAGCGCGGAGGTCGAGCAGTCGCTGCTCGACGAATCGGCGAAGCACATCGCGCGCTACAAGCTGCCGAAGCAGTTCATCTTCGTCGACAAGGTCGTGCGCTCCCCCGCCGGCAAGGCCGACTACCGCTGGGCCAAGGAGACGGCAGCAGCCTCCTGACCGTTCGGGCTCAGTCGGCCAGCGCGCGCAGCGCGGGCCAGTCGGGGCGGATGCGCAACGGCGCGAGATCGGGTTCGCCGTCGAGCAGCGTTCCGGCGCGAAACCCGTCGTCGATCGCCCGCCTGATCCATGCCATGGCTTGGTCGTTGTCCCCGGTGCGGGCGAGCGCGCAGCCGATCTCGAACGCCGTCTGTGCTCGGCTGGCGCGACCGTCCGCGTACACCAGTTGGCCGACCTCGGCCGACTCGCGGAAGCAGTCCGCGTAGTGGAGGTGGCTCTGCAGGCCCGATGCCGCACCGGGCCCGGCACCCTTCGGTGCGAGCAACCTTGCCGCCAGCGCGACCGCCTGTCCCGATCGGGCAAGTTGCTGCGCTGGCGCGAGGCTCGGCGGCCCCGACGGCCGGGCGGCATACGCCTTCGCAAGCGAGTCCAGGCCTTCGGCCGTGCGGCCCTCCGCCAGCGCGTGTGACCCTTCTGCGAAGAGATCGCCACCAGCACGCACGGCCGGGCGAGGCACGTCGAGCGTCGCAAAGCGCGCCTGCGGGGTCGGCACCGACGGTGGATTGCCCGCCTTCTCCTGCTGGTACGACGCGAAGTTCATGATCGCGAACATCATGAGAAAGAAGCCGCTGAACTGATTCCCGGTCGAGAAGAAGTAGGTCGCCGCGCCGAACGCAGTGAGCATGGAGATGAGCCGGGCCGTGGGCCGGCCGAAGATCGATGCCGCGATGTTGCCCCCGTCGAGGGGAAGGATGGGCAGCAGGTTGACGATCGACCACGCGATGTTGACCCACGCGATGTCGCTGACGATCACCCAGCGCTCGTAGTCCGTGTACTGCCAGAACGGATCGAGGGCGAGCCAGGCGGGCACGCCGAGCAAGAGGAGTGCAGTGAGGGGTCCGGCGGCGCTCACCACGATCGACTGCGCGCGTGAGCGGTAGGCCGAGCTGCCATAGGTCAGGCCGCCGAAGGCGTGCAGCACCACATGCGGCCGTTGGTGATAGATCCGCAATGCCACGGCATGACCGAGTTCGTGCACGAGGATCGACACGAGCACGATCGCGACCCACGCCACGAGCAGCCACCCGGTGCGCGCGCGGTAGCCCAGGAACACCGCGATCAGCCAGAACGACCACTCGATGCGAATGGGGATTCCGGCGATCGTGAAATGCGGTTGCCCTTCAGCCACGAGGATGACGATACGGTCCCGGGTCCTATGGCGGTGCGCGAGGCGAACGCCGGCACTGAGGTGCCCAGCGCTCGTGCACTCGAGCGCAGCCTCATCGCGCGCCTCGTCGTGGCCAACACCATCGCCGGCGTGGTGGTCACGACCTACTTCGCGCTGACCTCCCACCTCCCGCCCGGCGCGTCGCGGGTGGCGAACTTTGCAATAACGGCGGGCACGTTCGTCGGCGCCAACCTCGTGTTGTCGGTCTTCGCCATCCGCCGCGCGAAACGAATGCTGGTGCCCGCAGCCCTGTGGATCGACGAGCATCGAACACCGACCCTCCCGGAACGGGTGGCGGTACTCGACCTGCCCAGGCGCATCGCGCTGTTTCCGCTCCCCTACTGGATACTGGCGGCCGCAGGAACCGCAGTCGGCCAGATGGTCTTCGCCACCGACCCCAAGCCGTTGTTCACCGCATTCGGGACGCTCGAAGGCGGACTGTTCGCGTGTGCGATGGGATTCCTCCTCGCGGAACGCGCACTGCGCCCATTCCTCGCGATCGTGTTGGAGGAGGACGACACACATCGCAGCCCTCCTGTCGGCATCAGCCCACGCCTGTTGCTCGCCTGGCTCCTCGGCTCCGGAATGCCGTTGCTCGGCATCGTCACCACTCCGATCGTGGCCTCGAACGCCGACCTTCCCGTCACCGTCCCGATGGTGTTCCTCGCCGCCGCCGCGTTCGTCAGCGGGTTCATGCTCACGGCAGCCGCCGCTCGCTCGATCGGGGAACCGATGCGCGCGCTGCGTTCCGCGCTCGACCGGGTCGCGACGGGTCATCTCGATGTCGCGGTCGCGGTCGACAACGCCGGAGAGGTCGGCGAACTGCAGCGGGGTTTCAACGAGATGGTCGCCGGATTGCGCGAGCGCGAGCGGCTGGCAGACCTGTTCGGGCGGCACGTCGGCCTCGAGGTCGCGCAGCGCGCATTGCACGAAGGCGCGGCGCTTGGGGGCGAGACGCGGGACGTGTCGGCGCTGTTCGTCGACATCATCGGCTCGACCACGATGGCAAGAGAGCGGTCCGCGCCTGACGTGGTCGCCGTGCTCAACCAGTTCTTCGCCGTGGTCGTGTCGTGTGTCGATGCCGAGGGCGGCTGGGTCAACAAGTTCGAGGGCGACGGTGCGTTGTGCGTCTTCGGTGCCCCCATCGAACAACCGGATCACGCGGCGAGGGCCTTGCGGGCGGCTCGCCACATCGCGGCCGGTCTACGCGAGATCGATGCCGGCATCGGCGTTTCGTCCGGTGAGGCGGTGGCGGGAAATGTCGGATCGGAGCAGCGCCTCGAGTACACGATCATCGGGCAACCGGTGAACGAGGCCGCTCGGTTGAGCGACGCCGCCAAGCACCGCCCGTGCCGGGTGCTCGCCTCGGCTGCTGCCGTCGCCGCGTCGGGCGACGAGGCCCGCGAGTGGCGGGATGCAGGCACACTCGAGTTGCGGGGTTTGGTGGCCGACTTCGCGGTATGCGAACCGCGCTCGTAACGTTGCTCCGACATGCCGAACGCCGACGTCGCACCCCTTCCGCAAGGCGACGAGAAGGTTCGAGCCGTCCGCGCGATGTTCGACGCGATCGCGCCGCGCTACGACCTCGTCAATCGGATCATGACGTTTCGCATGGACGTCGGCTGGCGGCGGCGCACGGTGCGTACCCTCGCATTGGCTCAGAACGCGACTGTGCTCGATCTCGCGTGCGGCACGGGTGACCTCTGCGACGAGTTGGCCCGCGCGGGCTATGAGCCGGTGGGTGTCGACCTGTCGTTCGGGATGCTCGCCGCGGCCCACACCGACGCACCCCTGGTGCAGGGAGACGCGCTGCGGCTCTCGATGCCCGATGCGGCGGTCGACGGCGCCACGTGTGGCTTCGCGCTCCGCAACTTCGTGGCGCTCGAACCGTTCCTCGATTCACTCGCGCGCGTCGTACGGCCCGAGGGCCGAATCGCCTTGCTCGAGGTGGCCACCCCCGCGAATCGAATCCTGCGCTGGGGCCACTCGATCTACTTCGGCCACGTCGTGCCGCGCATCGGTGCACTGCTGTCCGACGGCGCCGCGTATCGCTACCTCCCGAAGTCGGTGGCCTACCTGCCCGACACCGACGACTTGCTCGACATGGTGCGGACGTCCGGGTTCCGCGACGTGCGGCGCGACCTCCTGTCGGGCGGCATCGCCCAACTGATCACGGCGACCCGAGCGTGAGGGCCACCACCCGACGGCTCGACGCCGATGTTGATCTGCTGACGGTCGGTGACCTGCTGTTCGAGCGCAATCGTTTGGGGCTCGCCGGCCGTGGTGTCGCGCTGCGGGTGCCGATGGCGGAGGTCGATGCCGCGCTGGAGACCATCGAACGCGACGACGAGGTCGGGCTTCCCGGCTGTGGCCCTGTCGCGTTCGGTGCGCTGCCGTTCGACCCCGGTGCGCCGGCGGAGCTCGTCGTGCCCACCGAGATCTGGGGACGCGCCGACGACGGCACGCGCTGGCACACGGTCATCACCGAATCCGGTGAACTCGAGGCAATAGGCGCCGGGAACCGGGGCCTATTGCCTCGAGAATCGCAGCCGAGCGAGTTCACGGTGGCGCCGAGCCGCTCGCCGGAGTCATGGTGCGAGCTCGTCGAGCACGCCACCAAGGCGATGGCCGACGGGGCGCTGCGCAAGGTGGCGTTGGCCCGTGAACTCGTCGTCACCGCCGATGCGCCCTTCGATCGCGCGAGCGTGCTCCACCGACTCCGGAGTACCTATCCGGGGTGCCACCTGTACAGCGTCGACGGCTTCATCGGCGCCAGCCCCGAGCTGCTCGTGTCGCGCGCGGGCGACATCGTGCGTTCGCACCCGATGGCGGGTACCGCGGCACGCGGCGGCGATCCTGCGGCCGACGCCCGGCTCGCGGCGTCACTACTGGCGTCGACCAAGGACCGCGAGGAGCACCAGATCACCATCGACATGGTGCACGACACGCTCCTCAACTGGTGCTCGTACATCGACTATGAAGCCGAGCCCTCGATCGTGCCGGTGGCCAACGTGCAGCACCTCGCGACGCTCGTCGAAGGACGCCTGTCCCAACCAGCGCCGTCAGTGCTCGCGCTCGTCGCCGCCTTGCATCCCACTCCCGCGGTGTGCGGCAGCCCCCGAGATACCGCGCTCGCCTACATCCTCGAACACGAAGGCTTCGACCGGGGGCGGTACGCCGGCGCGGTCGGGTGGGTCGACGGGAACGGCAACGGGTCGTGGGCGGTGAGCCTCCGGTGCGCAGCGCTCGACGGCGCGACCGCTCGGCTCTATGCCGGCAACGGCATCGTGGCGGACTCCGATCCGGCCACCGAACTGGCCGAGACCCGCGCCAAGTTCCAGGCGATGCTGTCAGCCCTCGTTCGCCCCTAGCGCGTCGATCGCGCCGGCCACGGCGTCGTTGAGGGCCTGGTGCACCTTCACGTTCTCCGATCGATCGGTGCGCACCACCACGAGCCACACGCCACCACTGGTCATCGTGGAGCGGATCGCGGGAGCGAAGGCCGAGGGATCCTCGATGGTGAGCGCGGCGATGCCGTGAGCCGCCGCGAGCGCCTCGGGCTTCACCCCGTGCGGGGTGCCGAACAGCTGCTCGAACCGCTCGGCGTCGATGGTCGCAGCCTGCGGCAGGAACGAGAAGATGCCACCACCGTCATTGTCGATGACGACGATCGTCAGGTCGATGCCGCGTTGCTTGATGCCGACGAGCGCGGTGGAGTCATGCAGAAAGGCGATGTCCCCCAAGAGCACTGCTGTGGCGTGACCCGACGACAACGCAACGCCGATGGCCGTCGAGATCGTGCCGTCGATGCCGTTCGCGCCCCGGTTCGCATGCACGCGTACTTCGGCCCGCGGCACCGCGTACCACTCGAGATCTCGCACGGGCATCGACGACGCGACCACCAGCTCGGAGTCGACGAGCATCGATCGCAGCAGCTCGCGCGCGACGAACGGCTCGCTCGCAGTCGCGGGGTCGTCGAGGATCTCATGTATTGCGGCGGCCGCCGCATCTGACGCTGCGCGCCATTGCGCCATCCAGGCTTCGTCCGGTGGTCCGAGGATGCAGCCGCCGGCGATCTCGCTCGCGGTGTGCGCGGGATCGCTCCACACGCGCGAGACCACGATCTCGTGTGCGCCCGAGGCTGCGGCCCATTCGTTGACAATCCGGGACGCGGGTTGCGGACCGACACGCACGATCACATCCGGCGTCAGCGACGCATGTCGCAACACCGCGTCGGCATGGACGATCACGCTCGGGCCTTCGAGCCCGGTGCGGGCGTCCGCGATCACCGGAAAGCCGCAATCACCCGGCGTCTTTCCAATCACGACCGTGCGGCCGGCCGGGGCTTCGACGCACGTTGGAGTCACCGCGTGGCGGACCACCCACGGTGCGCCATCCGGCCGGCCGGCGGGAAGTGGATCCGGCTCGGCGACCAAGGGATCACGAAACGGCAGGTTGAGATGCACCGGCCCCGGCGGATCACCCGTGGTCAGAGCGACGGCCCGCGCCGCGATCGAGCGCCACGAGTCCCGCATCGCATCGTCGGCCACACCCGGATCGAAGAACCACCGGGGAGACCGTCCGAACAGGTGCGTCTGATCGATGGTCTGCGGCGCGGCAACATCGCGGAGCTCTGGCGGACGATCGGCCGTGCACACGAGAAGGGGCACACCCGCGAGATCAGCTTCGACGACCGCGGCGTGCAGGTGCGTGGCGGCGGTGCCGCTCGTCGTCACAACGACCGCGGGGCGTCGAGTGGCCAACCCGAATCCGAGCGCGCAGAACCCGGCGGCGCGCTCGTCGTGAAACACATGGACGCGCACGTCCGGCCGGGCGCTCAGCGCCAAGGCCAGCGGCGTCGAACGCGAACCCGGCGCGATGACCGCATCGGTCACGCCCGCGCGCACGAACTCGTCGACCAAGGTTGCGCAGAACGTCGCTTGCGCGGTCACCGCTACATCTTCCTGCAAGGCTGGCTCCGGTGACGAATGAGCGAAACCTGAGCATGCTGCACGCGGAGGTCAGCGGCCGCGGCCCGCGGGTCGTGCTCGTGCACGGCTTTGCCCAGAACCGCAACTGCTGGGGACCGATCGACACGGATCTGGCGCGCGATCACGAGGTGGTGCGCGTCGATGCGCCGGGGCACGGCGGCTCCTCGCAGTTCCACGCGGGACTGCGTACCGGCGCTCGCCTGATCGCCGACCAAGGCGGCCGGGCCACGTACGTCGGCTACTCGATGGGGGCGCGCTTCGTACTCCACCTCGCCCTGGCCAACCCCGAGCTCGTCGAACGACTCGTGCTCATCGGCGGCACCGCGGGCATCGACGATGCTGACGCACGCGCCGAGCGCAAGCGGAACGACGAGGTGATGGCGGCACGATTGGAGCGCGATGGGCTCGAGCCGTTCCTCGACGCATGGCTCGCACAACCGCTGTTCGCCGGCCTGTCCGAGGAGATGCAGTTCCGTGCTGCTCGATTGGAGAACACGATCGAGGGCCTGGCCGAGAGCCTGCGGCAGGCCGGGACCGGATCGCAGGATCCGCTGTGGGCCCGGCTCGCGCGCATCGACGGGCCGGCGTTGGTGGTCGCCGGCGAGGACGACGCCAAGTTCAGCGCCGAAGGCGCGCGTCTCGTCGAATCGATCGGCTCGAACGCGACACTCGCACTGATCAAGGGCGCCGGCCACGCCGCCCACCTCGAGCGGCCGGATCTGTTCCTGACAACACTGCGGGAGTGGCTGGTCGCTACGTCGTGAGTGTGAGCCCGAGGGCGAAGAGGGTTCCGAACACGAGCTGGATGCGTCCCGTCGCAACGAGCACGGGGATGAGCGCGGGGCCGCGCGCCCCGCTCAACACGACGGTCACGGGCCGCTGGGCGAGCGGAATGGCGATGAGCGCCAGCGCGCCCGCCGGCCGTTGTCCGATGCCACTGACGAGCGGAACGGCGATCACAGCACCGACGAGCAACGCGACGTACAGCGCACGCGTGCGGGCCTCGCCCAACCGCACCGCCAACGTTTGCTTGCCCGCCGCCGTGTCGCCGGGGATGTCGCGCAAATTGTTCACGACGAGCAACGCTGTGGCGAGGAGCCCGACGGGGATCGCCGCCCCTACCGACAGCCCGGTGATGCGCTCGGTCTGCACGTACGTCGAGCCCACCGTGGCGACCAGGCCGAAGAACACGAACACGAACAGCTCGCCGAGACCCGCGTAGCCGTACGGTCGCGGTCCGCCGGTGTAGAGCCATCCGGCGGCGAACGACGCAACGCCGACGATCAGCAGCCGCAGGTCGACCGCCATCGCCAGCGACAGTCCCGCGACCGCGGCGATGCCGAACGCCACCATCGATGCGAGCAGCACCGCGCGTGCAGTCGCGAGACCGGAGCCGACGAGCCGGACGGGTCCGGTCCGCTGGCCCGGATCGTCAGTTCCCCGTTTGCCGTCGCTGTGATCGTTGCCGTAATTGGTGCCGACCTGAATGGCGACCGCCGCGACGAGCGCCGCCGCGGCTCGCCACCAGATGACCTTCGTCTCCCCGACAGCGCACGCGGTGCCGACGAGCACAGGCACGATCGCCGCGGGGAGCGTGCGCGGCCGCGCCCCGGCGACCCACCTGTTCACGGGCGCTTGGGGAACTTCGAAAAGTCTGGACGACGCTTGCCGACGTACGCGTCGCGTCCCTCTTGCGCTTCTTCGGTTTGGTAGTAGAGCAACGTCGCGTCGCCGGCGAGCTGTTGGATGCCCGCGAGCCCGTCGTCGGCGGCGTTCATCGATGCCTTGATCATGCGCAACGCGAGCGGGCTGTGCTGCAGCATCTCCTCAGACCAACGCACGGTCTCTTCCTCGAGCTCCTCGAGAGGGACGACGGTGTTCACGAGCCCCATCTCGTACGCCCGCTGCGCGTCGTACTGACGGCAGAGGAACCACACCTCTCGAGCGAACTTCTGGCCGATCTGGCGCGCGAGCAGCCCTGAGCCGTAGCCGCCGTCGAACGAGCCGACACGAGGCCCCGTCTGTCCGAAGCGCGCGTTGTCGGCCGCGATCGTGAGATCGCAGACGACGTGCAACACGTGTCCGCCACCGATCGCATAACCCGCCACCATCGCGATGACGGGCTTCGGCGTCCTTCGGATCTGCACCTGGAGATCGAGGACGTTGAGCCGGCCGATGCCCTTCTGGGCGACGGCGTCGTCACCGATGTATCCGTCGTCGCCGCGGATCCGCTGATCGCCGCCGGAGCAGAACGCCTCGTCGCCGTCGCCCGTCAGGATGATCACTCCGATGTCGGGATCGTCACGCGCCTCGTTGAAGGCGTGCTGCAGCTCGAACAGCGTCTGCGGCCGGAAGGCGTTGCGCACCTCTGGGCGGCAGATCGTGATCTTGGCGATGGCGCCGACGCCGGAGGGCGACGCGATCTCGAAGCGGATGTCGCCGTACTCGTGGTCTCCGGCGGGCTTCCACTCGGCTCCGGGCCGGATCCTGGAACCCGTCGAATGCGTCGAACCTGTCATCGGGATGAAGTCTGCTCGCCGGTGTGGCACCAGCGACAATCTCGGGTATCCGCGCTCGGTGCTCGCGATGGGGCATGCTGGTTGCTCCCTACTGGAGGTCCTGGATGAATCGAAGAGAACTCGTGAACGCGATTGCCGCGCACACGGGACAGAACAACAAAGAGGTCGAAGCCACCCTCACCGGGTTCACCGAGGTCGTGACGGCCGTTGCCGCGAAGGGTGAGCCGGTGATCATCTCCGGCTTCGCGAAGTTCGTTCGTCGCGACTCCCCCGCTCGCATGGGCCGCAACCCGGCCACGGGCGAGGCGATCAAGATCAAGGCCTCCAAGAAGGCCAGGATCACTCCGTTGAAGGCGTTCAAGGACGCAGTCCTGTCTCCGGCGTCCGCTCCGAAGCTGGCCGCCGGCGTGTGGCCGCCCGCAGCGAAGACCGCGGCGAAGAAGGCCCCCGCCAAGAAGAAGGCTGCTCCTGCAGCCAAGAAGAAGGCGCCGGCCAAGAAGAAGGCCCCCGCCAAGAAGAAGGCTCCCGCCAAGCGCAGGTAGTCACTCGGTTCGCACGTGCGATGGATTGCCCCCACGGCAACTCATCGCACGTGCGATCCAGTTTTCATGCATCGCCTCGTCCCACTCCAGGTACCCGGTGGACCCGCGTTCGTCGACGCACTGCGGCGTGCATGGGACGACGGCGACGCTGTGTTGCCCGTCGACCCACGTCTACCGGAACCGGCAGTCCAACGGTTGATGGAGTCGATGCAACTCGACGAGCCCGTCGAAGACGGTGACGCGCTCGTCGTCGCGACCAGCGGCACCAGTGGCGAACCGAAGGGCGTCGTGCTCACCCACGTCGCGATCGCCGCGTCTGCCCGGGCGACGAGCGCGCGACTCGGCGTCGACCCTTCGACCGATTGCTGGCTGGCCTGTCTTCCTCTTGCCCACGTCGGCGGCCTGTCCGTCGTCACGCGAGCTCTTGCCACCAACACGCCCGTCGTCGTGCACGATGGCTTCGACGCCGACGCAGTCGAGCGAGCGGCCGCAACCGACGGTGTCACACTCGTCTCACTCGTCGCCACCGCATTGCGGCGCGTGGACGCGTCACGGTTCCGCATGGTCGTGCTGGGCGGCAGCACGCCGCCCGAGGAGTTGCCGGCCAACGTCGTGACGACCTACGGGATGACCGAGACGGGAAGCGGCATCGTCTACGACGGCAGACCGCTCGACGGCGTCGAGGTACGCGTCGATGAGCGCGGCGAGATCCACGTGCGCGGCCCGATGCTCCTGCGCGAGTACCGCGACGGGACGGACCCGAAAGATGCCGACGGCTGGTTCGCGACCGACGACCTCGGCGAACTCGATGCGTCCGGGCGCTTGTTCGTGTCGGGTCGCGCCGGCGATCTCATCATCACCGGCGGTGAGAACGTGTGGCCCGAGCCAGTCGAAGCGATCCTCGCCAGCGAACCCGGGGTCGCGGACGTGGCCATCGTCGGACGCGCCGATGACGAATGGGGTCAGCGCGTGGTGGCGATGGTGGTTCCAACCGACGCGATGCAACCGCCGACGCTCGACGCGCTGCGAGCCGCGATCAAGGAACGCATCGGCCCGTGGGCGGCCCCGCGCGAGATCGAGCTCGTCGACGCGATCCCCCGCACCGCGCTGGGGAAGGTGCGCCGGCGCGGCCTCTGACGCGCCGCGTCGCTACACCGCGACCAAGCTCGAGATTCGCGTGCCGCCGAGCGCGAGCACCCGTTTCTCGTTCGTCCCGAGCCTGTACGCGGTGGTCTCGAGGCCGGTGGTGAAGACGAGCCATTGCGAGTCACGCGAGAACGACGGCGCTGTCGGGCTGAACCCGACGACCGCATCCTCCAGGCTGGAGACCTTCCCAGTCGGCAAGTCGATCAAGACGAGTCGAGTCGGTTCGGTCTGACGAGCCAGCAGCACGCTGGCTTTGGTTGCATCCGCGGAGAACGTCACGGGAAAGCCCTGTGTGGCCGAGTCGCGCAGGTCTGGAAGCTCTCGCACAGTGCCCGTTGCAACGTTGATCAACACCACGCCACAAACGAGCTGGTCATCGCACTGCGCCGCGAACACGAAGTCGCCCCCCGCCGAAAGGGCATCGCCCGACGCAATTCGTCGGGCCGAGCCGGCACGGTCGACCACGTAGATGGAGCCGTGCAAGGACAGCACGACGCCCTCACGCACCGCTCCAGCGACTTGAGCCTGCGGGACACTGAATGGACCGGCCGTGACCGCGCCGGTGAGATCGACCTCGGTCAGTGTCACCGCGAGTTCCAGGTACCGAACCAACCACACCCGATCCTCGAACGACGACGCAAAGAAGTTGTCGGCGGCCCCGAGGTCGGTGCCCGGCCGGTCGTAGGGCTCTCGAATGAACGTCGTCTGAGCCGACTGCGAGTTGACGACCACTCCCCCGGGTCTCGGCACGTAGACGTAGGCCGGCTGCATCGCCGGTCTCGACATGGCGCCTGTATCGAGGTCGATCAGTGAGATGAAGCCATCCTCGTTGGCGACGAGAAGCTTGATTCCAGCCGGCGCGCCCAACTGGAGCCCGGGAAGCGTCGTCGCGGTTGTTGTCGTCGGTGCGGTCGTGGTCGTGCTCGTCGACGTCGACGTCGTCGTCGGCCGACTCGTGGTGGTGGTGGTCGCGTTCGCCGCGGCCTTCTCGCGGCCGCCCGAGTCGCGGCCGGCGAAGACCAGCCCGGCCAACACGACGGCCACCACCCCGCCCAGAGCGATCAGATCGCGACGGCGGTGCGGGCTGGCCGACCGAGAGCCCGCGCTGGACCGGCGACCCACCTCGACGGTGATGGCCTCGCCCTGCTGATGACCGCACGTCGGACAACGAAACGCATTGGGCGGGAGACTGAGGCCGCACGACTCACAACGAGCGTGCGGTGTGGTCATCAGTCGCGCAGAGTACCGATCAGACAGGTACCAAAGCTGTGCACCACACCCGGCCATCGACCCCGACGAGCGCGAGTTCGCGGATTCTGCCCGGATTGCCCGGAAGGATCGTCCCCCATGACCCGGAGCCGGGAACCTCGGTGGTGTTGCCGTCGACGTAGGTGACGCGCAGCCGGTACTCGTTCGACGCGTCCGTCCACCCGGGTACGGCGACGAACACCCACGAGGGGTCGTCGCCATGTACGTACGCGTCACCCACGACCTTGCCGGACGGCGCGCGCATCGCCACTTCCCGCACGGGTACCGGCGTGTCGCTCATGATCCGACCAGCCGCGAAGGCCACCACCGCGAGAAGAACGGCGGCCACTGCGCCGGCCACGACCGGCCCCCGCCGTCGGGGCCGAGGCGGGCTGAGGCGCGCGAGCACGGCTTGCTCGAAACCCGACGCCGGCTCGCCATTCGGTGCGAGCAACACAAGATCGTCGGTGACCGCACTCAGGTCGTGCATCAGCTCGCGGCAGGACACGCATCCCTCGACATGGGCCAACACGTCCGCGCGTTGCTCGCCCGGCAGCAGACCGAGTGCGGCCTCGGGGAGCATCACCTGCACGTCGGCGCAGCCGCTCATCGGGACTCCGCCACGAGCTCGCCTCGGAGCTTCATCAATCCGGTGCGCAACCGCGTCTTCGCGGTCCCGAGTGGAATGCCCTCGATGTCGCTGATCTCTTGTGCCGTTCTTCCGTGCACGGCCGCGAGAACGACCGCACGCCGCTGGTCGACCGGCAGCAGGCGCAGGGCGTCCACCACACGCTCGACCTCCGTCGTGCGCGTGGCGAGGTCGGCAGGACCAGCCGTGGGATCGGTGGCGGTGAGATCGATCGCGTCCACGGGGTCCGCCGGTCGAACGCGTTCAACCCGAACGGCGTCGATCGCCAGATTGCGCGTGATCGTCAGCAACCACGTGGCCACCGACGCGCGGCGACCGTCGTACACCGCGGCGTGTCGCCACGCCCGCACGAACGCTTCTTGTGCGACGTCCTCGGCACGCCCCGAGTCACCGACGATCGCGAGCGCGCAACCGAACACTCGACGCTGGTAGCGCCGCACGAACGCAAGCGCAGCATCGGCATCGCATGCGGCGAGCCCGGCGACAAGGCCCTCGTCCGATCCGTCCCACACGTCGTTCTTACGGCTGGCGGGTCCGAACGGATTGGCAACGGGAGCAATCCTTCCAGGTGGCCTGTCCGTATGATCCGGCATGCGCAAGATCCTGATTCTGCTCGCTGCGGTGGCCCTCTTCGTCGTCGGCTGCGGCGGAGGCAGCAGTTCGAGCACTCCGGTCAAGCTCTCTGGCAGCACGACCAACAAGGGGACGAAGGACCTGGCGGGCTCGGCCGCGGAGGTCGAGATGGACGACTTCTACTTCAACCCCACCTTCATCAAGGGCGGTACCCCCGGCGCCAGCGTGCAGCTCACGCTGAAGAACGAGGGCACGAACCCGCACACGTTCACGAGTGCGGCGCTCGGGGTCGACAAGCAGGTCGCTCCCGGCGGCAGTGAGGTCGTGCAGATCACGCTGCCGCAATCGGGCGCCACGGAGTTCCACTGCAAGTTCCACCAGCAGAGCAACGGCATGCAGGGCGCGTTCTTCTTCAAGGACGGCGACAGCGTTGCGGCCAGCGGCGGCGGTGGTTCGTCCAGCTCGTCGAGCTCGAGCGGCGGCTACAACTACCCGAACTAGCCCCCGATAGCGTCCGGCGGGTGAATCGCCTGGCCGACGCGACAAGTCCCTACCTGCGCCAGCACAAGGACAATCCGGTCGACTGGTACCCGTGGGGTGACGAGGCGTTCGCCAAGGCGAAGGCCGAGGACAAGCCCGTGTTGCTGTCGGTCGGCTACTCGGCCTGCCACTGGTGCCATGTCATGGCGCACGAGTCGTTCGAAGACGAGAGCACCGCGGCGGTCGTCAACGAGATGTTCGTGAACGTGAAGGTCGACCGGGAGGAACGACCCGACGTCGACGCGATCTACATGGACGCCACGCAGGCGATGACGGGTCAGGGCGGCTGGCCGATGACGGTCTTCTGCGATCCGGAAGGCCGACCGTTCTACTGCGGCACGTACTTCCCCAAGGTGTCGCGGGGCGGTATGCCGAGCTTTCTCGACATCTGCCACGCGGTCGACGACGCCTGGCGCAACCGCCGCTCGGAGCTCCTCGAACATGCCGAGGAGCTCACGAACGCGATCGGGCGCACGGCGGCCTTGACCTCCGCTGATTCGGCGACGTTGCCCGGCACGGAGGAGTTGACGGCGGCGTACCGCAACCTCCGTGAGCAACACGACGACGAGTGGGGCGGCTTCGGTGGCGCGCCGAAGTTCCCACAGACGATGAGCCTCGAGCTGCTGCTGCGCGGCTACGCCCGCAATCGCGCACCCGGCGCCATCGAGACCGTGCGCACGTCGCTCGACGCGATGGCGTCGGGCGGCATGTACGACCACCTCGGCGGCGGGTTCGCGCGGTACTCGGTCGACAACATCTGGCTCGTTCCCCACTTCGAGAAGATGCTCTACGACCAAGCGCTCCTGGCCCGTACCTACTTGCACGCGTGGCAGCTCACCGAGTCACCGGTGTACCTCCAGGTGCTCGAGGAGACGATCGGGTACGTGCTGCGCGAGCTGCGTCACGAGGACGGCGGCTTCTTCTCCGCCGAGGATGCCGATTCCGAAGGTGTCGAGGGGAAGTTCTACGTGTGGACGCCGACCGAGATCCGCGCCGCGCTGTCGGACGCGCCCCACCTCGCCGAGGCGGCGATCGATTGGTACGGCGTGACAGACGAGGGGAACTTCGAAGGCACGAACATCCTCAACCGGATCGCGCACCGAGGTGAACTGCGACGCCCACCCGATGTCGAGGAGGCTCGAGCCCGCCTGTTCGAGGGGCGCGCCACGCGCATCCGTCCCGGGCTGGACGACAAGGTGCTCGCCGAATGGAACGGGCTGATGCTCGCCACGCTCGCGGAGGCGGCCGCCGCGACCGGGCGCAAGGATTGGATCGAGGCCGCGCAGGAGACCGGCGAGTTCCTGTTGCGCGCGCTGCGGCGAGACGACGGTCGCTGGCTGCGCAGCTGGCAGGGCGATCACGGCGCGCACACGCTGGCGTTCGCTGCCGACCACGGCGCGCTGATCGATGCGTTCACGCGGCTCGGGGAAGCCACGGGTCAGGCCCGCTGGATCACCGCGGCCGTCGACACGGCCGAGGCGTTGCTCGGTCTGTTCTGGGACGACGAAGCCGGCGGGTTGTTCACAACCGGACACGACGGCGAGCAACTGGTCGCCCGGCCCAAGGACCTGCTCGACAACGCCACGCCGGCGGCCAACTCGCTCGCCGCCGTCGCCCTCGTCCGGCTCGCGGCCTTGACGGGCATCGACCGCTATCAGGCCCGGGCCGACGACATCCTGCGCCTCCTCGGCCGCGTGGCCGGCCAACATCCCACGGCGTTCGCTCATCTCCTCGCGGCCGTCGACCTGGTCGACGGCGGCGTGACCGAGATCGCGATCGTCGGCGACCGCGCCGATCTGGTCGCCGCGGTGCAGGCCCGCTACCTCCCGAATGCGGTCCTCGCGTGGGGCGAGCCGTACGAGTCACCCCTGTGGCACGATCGCCCTTCCGGGTGGGCGTACGTCTGCCGGCACTACGTCTGCAATGCGCCCGTCGCCGACGCCGAGGCGTTGCTCAGCGCGCTCGCGTCGTAGGCCACGCCGTCAGGTAGTCGGGCACGGGCCCGTCGACGTCGGGGATCGGCGGACCAGGTGTGGTCGCGATCGGGAGCACCCCGGCCCAGTAGCCGAGGTCCATGTCCTCGGCATCGTCGATCGGACCACCCGTGCGTACCTTGGCGGAGCACTCGGCGAGCGAGAGTCGCACGATCAGCGTCTTGCGCAACTCGATGGGCGACGGAAGTCGAGTGTCGTTGCTGCGCCCCGGCACCAAGTGCTCGACGATCGCCACCATCGAGTCGTACTGCTCTTGCGGGTCGTCGACGGGCTCGGCGCGACCGAAGATCATCACCGAGCGGTAGTTCATCGAGTGGTGGAACGCGGAACGAGCGAGAACCAGCCCGTCGAGCAGCGTGACCGTGACGCACGCGTCCACACCAGACGCGAGCGTCTTCAGCGCGAAGTTGGCGGCGGCGCCGTGCACATACAGCTGATCGTCGACGCGGACGTAGGTGGTGGGGATCACCCACGGTCGGCCGTCGACCGCAAACCCGAGATGACAGACCAATCCCTCGTCGAGGATCGAGTGGATCGTGTCCCAGTCGTAACGACCGCGGTCGGCCAGCCTGCGAATCTTCGTGCGGTCGGTGGTCGCCACGGTCTGCTCGTCCATCAGGTCATCGTGGCAGCGCAGCGAGGCGACGACCGGGTCAATTCGCCAGGCTGGCGACGACGTTGATGGTCACCGCGATGATCACCGCACCGAAGACGTAGGAGACCAGGGCGTGGCGCAGCGCGGTCCGACGCATCGTCGTGGTCGTGAGGTTCGTGTCGGAGACCTGGTACGTCATGCCGATGGTGAAGGCGAGGTAGGCGAAGTCGTGGTAGTCGGGATCGGTCTCCTGGTTGAACTCCACGCCGCCGGGCGCCGGCGACCAATACAAGTGGGCGTAGCGCAGCGTGAACACGGTCTGCACCGTCGCCCAGGCCAGCACGACGCTCAACACGGCCAGCGCGGTGATGCCCGCAGTGGCGAAGCCCGAGGTGGCGCCGCCCTTGAGCAGCACGAAGCCCACCCCGATCAAGCTCGCCGCACTGGCGACCACCAGCACGAGGTCGGTGGCGGCCCGCGAGCTGTCCTCGATCGTCGACAGCTCCCGCGTGCGGTTCGCATCGGCGGGCCAGATCTCGACCCACACGCTGACGATGAGCACGAGCGCGGCGAGGCACCAGCCGATGAGCAGCGTCACCTGCCATGGCGACCACCACGCCGCCGCGGCGGCACCCGCCATGCCGGCCACCACCATCCGGAACAGCCGGGCGCGGACCAACGAGTGCTTGAGGGTCGTTGCGATGGCCAAAGCATGCACGCGATCGGTTCGCCGCGGTCCCATCTGCCTACCGACAGGTAGGTAGGGTGCGGACATCGGACCGCCCTACCCCGTCTCGTGGCGCACCTCGGCGCCGTTCCTCCTGTGCCACCTGCTTCCGCTGCTGGCAGTCTTCACCGGCGTGCATGCCACCGACCTGGTGCTGCTCGTGGGGCTGTACGTCGTGCGGGTCTTCTTCATCACGGCCGGCTATCACCGGCTCCTCGCCCACCGCGCCTTCAAGGTCGGCCGGGTCACGCAGTTCGTGTTCGCCTTCGGCGGCCTCACGACCGCACAGAAGGGTCCGCTGTGGTGGACGGCCTGGCATCGTCAGCACCATCGCTACACGGACACCGATCGCGATCCCCACTCGCCCATCCACGGCTTCTGGTGGAGCCACGTCGGCTGGATCCTGTCGGGCCACTACGGCGAGACGCACTTCGACGTGGTGCCGGACCTCGCCCGCTACCCCGAGCTGCGGTTCCTCGACCGCCACGACTGGATCGGTCCGTGGACGCTCGGCCTCTCGTGCTGGTTGGTCGGCGGGTGGAGCGGGCTCATCGTCGGGTTCTTCGGATCGACCTTGCTCGTCTGGCACGCGACGTTTCTCGTGAACTCCGCGGCGCACGTGTTCGGCAGGCGGCGCTACGACACTGCCGACACCAGTCGCAACTCACTCGCGGTCGCCGTGGCGACGATGGGCGAAGGCTGGCACAACAACCATCACCACCACCCGACGTCGGCGCGTCAGGGCGTTCGTTGGTGGGAGATCGATCCGACCTACGGCGCGCTGCGCGTGCTGTCGTGGTTCGGCATCGTCCGCGACCTACGGCAGCCATCGGAGAAGGCGTTGCAGCGGGAGCGCGTCAGAGTTTGACGACGATCTTGCCGATGTTCTCGCCGGTGAACATCGCGTTGAGTGCATCGGGAGCGGCATCGAGACCCTCGAAGATGTGCGTGCGATAGCGGAGCGACCCGTCGTTGACCCACGCACGCAGCTGGCCGGTGATCTCCGCCCACCGGCCCCAGTAGTCCCATGAGATGAAGCCCTGCATGCTGGCGCGTCGGCTGATCAGGTTGAGGTAGTTCGCCGGCCCGGGCGGCTTGTGGTGGTCGTTGTAGGACGAGATCGCACCGCAGAGCACCACGCGGCCTGCGTTGCCGATGCGCCCGAGGACGGCGTCGAGCACGGGCCCACCGGTGTTGTCGAAGAACACGTCGACGCCCTTCGGACAGAACTCCTTGATCTTTCCGGCGAGATCATCGGTGCGGTAGTTGATCGCTCCATCGGCGCCGAGATCGTCGACCAGCCATCGACACTTCTCGTCGCTGCCGGCCACGCCGATCACCCTGGCACCGAGGATCTTCGCGATCTGCACCGCGGTCGAGCCCGTCGCGCCGGCCGCCGCCGAGACGACGACCGTCTCGCCCTCCTTCACCTTGCCGACCTCGGTGAGCCCGACGTAGGCCGTCATGCCCGCTGAGCCGAACACGCTCAGCTCGGCGAGCGGGTCGGCGCCGTCCGCCAGCACGGTCGTGAGCATCGGGTCGTCGCCCACCACCGCTCGTTCCTGCCAACCGGTGAGCGTGGCCACCAGCGCGCCCTCGGGAACCGTCTGGCTGTTCGACTCGAGCACGCGGCCGATGCCGCTGCAGCGCACCACCTCGCCGATCTCGACGGGCGGGATGTAGCCCTCGGCCTTCGACAGCCACGTGCGCACCGTCGCATCCATCCCGAGATACAGCGTCTCGACGAGCACTTCGTTCTCGCCGGGCTCCGGCACCTTGGCGTCGACGACATCGAAGTCGTCGCGACACACCAGGCCTTCCGGTCTCCGCTTCAGCACGATCTGACGATTTACTGGCATACGAACACTCCACTGTGCGTCTTTGCTCGCCACACGCCGTTCTCTGCGATCTCCTCGTGCACGAGTTCCGCGAACCGCTTCATTGCATCGGGCCAGGTGACGCCGCCCACGAGTTGGGTCTCGTAGAGCGCGCGGCAGCTTTCCGCGTACTGGATCACGGGTTCGGCCTCGGGCACGACGAGCTCGCCGACCACCTCATCGACATCGACCTCGTCGAAGTGCCGCTGGAGCAGCGGACGTCCGTTCTCGAGGGTGAATCGGTCGATGAAGCGCACCGGATCTCGTGTGCCGGTGGCCTGCGAGAGCTGATCGATGAGGTGACCGACGTGCGATCGATCGTTGGTGACGACGAGCGCCACCCCGCCGCGACGCAACACGCGTCGCAACTCCGCGGCCCCACGATGCATGTCGGGCGCGTGGTACAGCATGTGCGGCGCGAGCAGTCGGTCGACGGAACCGGTGCGGATGGGGATCGAGCACACGTCACCCACGGCCGTCGGCCCATGCTTTCGCGCTTCGCGCGCCATCCCCTCGGAGAGGTCGACCCCGCAGCCGCGAACGTAAGCGAGGTAGTTGCCCGGGCCGCAACCGACGTCGAGCACAGTTGCATCAGTGGGCCAGTCGATGTGACCGAACACCCAGTCGAAAAAATCGAGCTGAGGTTCCTTGAAGTCGTAGATCGATTGGCGTGCCCGGAGGTTCGTCGAGTCGGGGTACGCCTCTCCTGTGAGGAGCTCTCGATCGGTCGTCGCGTCAGTCAAAGTGACGCGCAACCTACCGCAGACGTCAGTCGGATCCGATGGCCGCGACCGTGGCCTTGGCCGCGGCGCGAGCGGCGGCGCTGGCGTCGCGTCCGACGCGCAGCATCAGCGGGATCTGCTTCGGGTGCGTGACGAGGTACTTGATCGACGGCCACGCCCTCGGCTTGCCGAGCTCGTCGACCAGTTCGAGCACGCCGGCGTCGAGAGCGCGATCGCCCGCCATGTCGCTGATCACGCGGAACGCGATCCAGGGGACGTCGTGCCGGGCGCACACCCTGGCGATGGCCGCCGTCTCCATGTCGAGCGCGGTCACACCTTCCGCGACCAGCCCGACCACGTCGGCGTCGCTGAACTCGTAGTCGTCACCGTCGCCCATGCGGATGACGCCCTTCGGGGTTACCCCGTCGATCGGCGTCGACCGGAAGCGCTCGCCGGTGGCGCCGTCGTACACCTCCTCCGGCACGACCAGATGACCCACCAGTGACGCGGGCGCGAGCCCACCAGCGATGCCGCAGACGATGACACGATCGAACGTCGAGTCCGCGAGCATCCGCTCCGCCGCCGCGTCAGCAAGCACCGGCCCGATGCCGGTGCCGGTGAGCACGACCTCTGTCGCTCCACAGCGGCCCTCGTACACCGGCAACTTGCCCTGCTCACCGGTGCGCTTGAGCTGGAGCAGCTTGACCACGGGCCGCATCTCGCTCGGCATCGGCGCGAACACCAGCACTCGTTCTGGCTTCACCATCTCCCCCAGTGGATCACGTCTGTCTTCTCGCGGCGAGGGCGACCCGCCGATGTCCCGGCCCGCGTGTCGCGTTCCGCGTCGGGCCACCCCAGCGCGATCGTGCCGATGGCTTGGTGATCGTCGGGCACGCCGAGGGCCGACAAGACCTCGCTCTCGTGGTCGAACGGGCCGAAGAACAGCACGCCGAGTCCCGCGTCGATCGCCGCGAGCTGGATCAGCATCGCGGCGAACGCCGCGTCGACGGTCCAATACGGGACGGGCCACCGGTGGGGTCCCTCACCGAGCCCTGTCGCGACCTTGTCGGGTTCGGCGTAGCGGGTGACATAGGCCTGCGGATGAGCGAGGACGACGACGAGCGCCGGCGCGGCGATGAGGCCGGGAAACCCGAACGACTCACGATCGGGCAGCGTGGTGTCCCAGTAGCGCTCCGTCTGCTGGCGTCCTTCGAGGACGACAAACGCGAAGCCTTGGCTGTTTCCGGCCGAGGGCGCGCGGCGTCCGGCATCGACGACGGCCGCGAGCACGTCGTGCGGAATCGGATCGGGCAGGAACGCCCGCGTCATCCGGCGCCGGCGTAGGACCTCGGCGAGCTCCAGTGGAAGGAGCCCTAGCCGAGCTTGGCGAGATACTCGGCCATCGCCCAGCCGAAGGCGATGAGCGAATCGCCCCGCTTCTGGTTGACGGCCTTGAACTGTGCGACCACGTCGGGCTTGATCTGGTCGGGCTTGAGGCTCTCGTGATCGAGCACACAGGGGAACGAGCCGTCGCCCTCGGCGATGAACTTGCGATCGTCGTAGTTGCCGTTCTCGATGCCGAAGCGCTTGGCCAGGCGCCGGCCCCAGGCCCGCTCCTCGCCCGTGGCGCTGTGATCGGGACGGGGCACGATGTCGGTGAGGACCTTGAAGGCCTCGAACCCGGACGCATCGAGGAACCGCGTGCCGACCAGGACGTCTTCATCCGGGAAGGCCAGGACCGCCCGGCGGTACTGATCGCTCATGATCGCCTTGAGGACCGTGTCGCGCTTGGCAGTGCGCTTCACCGACGCGAGGCCGATGAGGACGCAGGGCGTGCCGCCGATGCGCTCGAGCGTGCTGTAGGAGAAGCCCTTGAGCTTCCCGCCCTCGCGAGCGAGGGTGATCAGCACCCACAGCTCGGCCTGCTTGGAGAGCAATCCGGCCTCGAAGCGGCTCGGCCCCTCGGCGCAGATGTCGGCCATTTCGGCCAGTTCAGCGTCGGAGAGCTGCGTGCAGTCCTTGGTCTCGACCTCGATCGCCATCAGCCGCAGTGCCCCCGGGAGCTCGTCAAACGGTCCTACTAGTCCAGCGGGTTCACCGGCCTCGCGCAACTCGGCGACGACGGGCTCTGGCTGTTCGAGCAGGTGGGAAGCTTGTCAGCTTACCAATGCGTCGGGACCGAGCAGCACTCGAAGTTCGCCGACCAGCCCGTTGGTCGAATCCACGCAGAACTGATCGGGCAAACGCAGCACCTGGTGGTCCCCGATGTGGAGGAAGACCTGGGACTCACCTGGATGCTCGCCGAGGCGGCTCTTGAGCTCGCCGATGAGGCGCTCGTTCAGGCGTGTGGGAGCCACTCGGATGCGCAAGGGCGGGGCGCCGTCGGTGATGCCCTCGAACACCTCGATCTCCATCGCGATCAACTTGGGCGACTCTTCGCGCTTGTCGACCCTCGACTTCACGCAGACGGCGACGTCGTCGGCCAGCTTGTGGCCGTGCTCCGTCATGGTCTTGGGGAACACCATGACCTCACAGCTCGACTGGAGGTCTTCGAGGGTGAACACGGCCATGAGCTCGCCCCGCTTGGTCCATTTGCGCTGGAGGCCGGTGATGATGCCGCCGAAGACCTTCATGGAGCCGTCGTCGAACTCGGCGAGGTCGGCGATCGTGCCGTCGGTCTTGCGGCGCAGCAGGCCCTCGGAACCGAGCAGCGGATGGTCGGAGACGTAGAGGCCGAGCATCTCCTTCTCGAAGGCGAGCCGGGACATCTTCTCGAACTCGGTGTCGAGGATCCTCGGGCGCTCGTCGAACCCGGTGTCGCCCATGTCGACCTCACCGAACAAGGACATGACCCCCATGTCGCGCTCGCGGCGACGGGCGACGGTCTGATCGATGATCGCTTCGAAGGCGAGCAGGAGCCCCTTGCGAGCGTGACCCATGCAATCGAAGCCGCCGGCCTTGATGAGCGATTCGAGCGTGCGCTTGTTGAGCACGTTGATGTCGACTCGTTCGCAGAAGTCGTAGAAGTCGACGAAGGGACCGTTGGCGTCGCGCTCGGCGACGATGAGCCCGACCAATCCTTCACCGACGTTGCGGACGGCGGACAGACCGAAGACGATCTGCGGCTTGCCCTCGCGAACGTCGGGGGTGAAATCCGATACCGAACGGTTGACGTCGGGGACAGTGACCTCGATGCCCATGACACGGCAGTCCGCGAGGTACACGGCTGCCTTGTCGAGGTTCGTCTTCACGCTCGTGAGCAGCGCTGCGAAGTACTCCGAGGGGTAGTTGGCCTTCAGGTACGCGGTTTGGTAGGCGATCAGCCCGTAGCCGTAGGCATGAGCTTTCGGGAACGCGTAGTCGGCGAACGGTTCGATGATGTCGAACCACTGCTTGCCGACCGCGGGGCCATAACCGGTGCGCGTGCATCCCTCGATGAACGAGTCGCGCTCTTGCCGCATCTTCTCTCTGATCTTCTTCCCGCAGGCGCGCCTGAGGTTGTCCGCGTCGGCGAGCGAGTAGCCCGCGAACTTCTGCGCGACCCGCAGCAAACTCTCCTGATAGATCATCAGGCCGTACGTGTCGCCGAGCACCTGTTCCGCGTCGGGATGCAAGTACTCGACCGGTTTGCGGCCGTTCTTGCGGTCGGCGTAGTCGTTGTGCATGTTCGCCGCCATCGGGCCGGGGCGATACAGCGCAACGAGCGCGCAGACATCCTCGAACGTGGTCGGAGCGAGAGAACGGATGAGCGCGCGCATGGGCCCACCCTCGAGCTGGAAGACGCCCATCGTGTCGGCACGGCGCAACAACTCGAAGGTAGGACCGTCGTCGAGCGCCAGATTGTCGATGTCGATCTCGACGCCGCGCCGTTCCCTGATGATCTCGAGTGCGTCGGTGATGACGTCGAGGTTGCGCAGGCCGAGGAAGTCCATCTTCAGCAGGCCGAGGTCTTCGACGCCGTGCATCTCATACTGCGTGACGATCGGCGACGCTCCCGGATCCGCGCCCGGGTCGGGCTTGCGCTGGATCGGGAGGTATTCGGTGAGCTTTTCCTTGGTGATCACCACCGCGGCGGCGTGGATGCCGTCTTGGCGACGAAGGTTCTCGAGCCCTTTGGCGACATCCATGACTCGCTTGAGGTCTGGATCCGTTTCGTACATGGCGCGCAAGTCGCCGGCCATCTTGTAGCCGTCTTCGAACTTCGGCGTGAGTTCGAGGCAGGCCTTGAGCGGTGTGTCGCGGCCCATGATCAGCGGCGGCATCGCCTTGGCGACACGGTCGCCGATGGCGTACGGGTAGCCGAGCACGCGAGCGGCGTCGCGCACGGCCGCACGCGCTTTGATCGTGGAGAAGGTGACGATCTGCGCAACGTGATCGCGCCCGTAGCGCTCCGCGGCGTACCTGATCATCTCGTCGCGGTAACGGGAGTCGAAGTCCATGTCGATGTCTGGCATCGAGATGCGCGACGGGTTGAGGAATCGCTCGAAGAGCAAGTCGTACTTGATCGGGTCGAGATCGGTGATGCGCAGGCAGTACGCCACCGCGCAACCTGCAGCGCTCCCACGGCCCGGGCCGACACGAATGTCCGAGTCGCGTGCGTGCTTGATGAGATCCCACACGATGAGGAAGTACGAGCTGAAGCCCATGTCGTCGATGACCTTGAGTTCGTACATCAAGCGGTCGACGATGTCGTCGGGGACCTGCTGCCCCCACCGCTCGCGCGCTCCATCCAACGTGAGGTGGCGCAGATAGTCGGTGTCGGACTCGAAACCGGCCGGCACGGCGAAGTCGGGCAGCTGCGGCTTGCCGAACTCGATCTCGACGTTGGCCCGCTCCGCGATGACCAGCGAACCGTCGCAGGCCTCGGGCAGTTCGGCGAAGAGCCGGCGCATCTCATCGGCCGTCTTCAGGTAGTGGCCTTCGCCGCGGAACTTGAAGCGCTCGTCGCCGGACTGGCTGATCAACGCGTTGGTCTGCACGCACAGGAGCGCGTCGTGCGCCTCCGCGTCTTCGGGGCGCGTGTAGTGACTGTCGTTGGTGGCAAGGAGCGGCGCGCCGAGCTTGCGGGCGATGTCGACGAGCTGCGGGTTGGTCTTGTGCTGCTCGGGGATGCCGTGATCCTGCAACTCGATGAAGAAGTTGTTCGGCCCGAAGATCTCGTGCAGACGCCCGGCCTTCTCGTACGCCGCCTCGAAGTCGTCGTTGAGCAACGACTGGAGCACGTGGCCGCCGAGGCAGCCGCTGGTGGCGATGACGCCTTCGCTGTGTTCGGCGAGGAGCTCCCAGTCGACCTTCGGCTTGCGGTAGTAGCCCTCGAGGAACGCGCGGCTGGCGAGTTGGATCAGGTTCTTGTAGCCCGCGTTGTTCTCCGCCAGCAGCGTGAGGTGGTACCAGGCCTTGCGCCCGCCTTCGCCCTCGCCACCGGTGTCGTCGATCTTGCCGCGCGTGTTGATGCGCTCGAACCGGTTGTCGTGCGCTTGATACGCCTCGAAGCCGATGACGGGAGTGATGCCGGCGTCCTTGCAGGCGGCGTAGAACGGCAGGACGCCGTACATGTTCCCGTGATCGGTGATGCCGAGCGCCGGCTGCCCGTCGGCGGCGGCTGCGGCCACCACCTCGTCGATGCGTGACGCGCCGTCGAGCATCGAAAATTCCGTGTGAACGTGGAGGTGAGCGAAGCTCGAACCCGACACCTGCCCCTTGACCCTCCTCACGCGTCCACACGTCGTCCACCGGTGGTCCACAGGTGGCTGTGGAGAACTACAGCGGTGTTGTTTGCGAGGTCGAGAGTAACACCGAATGAGCGCGCCGAGATGCTGTCGCTCCGTGACCCACCGGTTGGCGCTGCGGGTGCGCGCTAGAGGTAGGTGCCGGGGCGTTCGGTGCCGTCGGGCATCGGGCCCGAGGGCAGTTGGCGGCGCATGTCTTCGAGTTGCTGGCGAGCCTGCATCTGCTGCGCGAACAACGTGGCCTGGATGCCGTGGAAGAGTCCTTCGAGCCACCCCACGAGCTGCGCCTGCGCCACTCGCAGTTCGGCTTCCGTCGGCGTGCCGTTGCCCAGGAACGGGGGCGCCAACCGGTGCAGCTCGTCTTGCAAGTCAGGCGAGAGCGCCTCTGACAGCTCCTTCACGGAGGTGTCGTAGATCGATGCGAGTCGGTCGCGGCTGGCGTCGTCGAGCGGCGCCGCGCGCACCTCGTCGAGCAGTTGCTTGATCATCGACCCGATCCGCATGACCTTCGCGGGCTGCTCGACGGACTCACGATTGGTGCCATCGCCTCCCGTCGCCGGCGGGGGCATGACTTCGGGACGCTCGATGACGGGCTCGGTCGGATCGGACATGAGGCGAGTCTTACCCACGACCGACGAGAAGTGGCACCCAGAGCTCAGCCGACGTCGCCGACCCGTGCCGGCCGATCAGGTCGTACGGGCCGGTGTCGGTCGGCTCGATGAATGCCACGTCGGTCCGGGCCACGAGAGCGACATCGCCCAACCGTGACGATGCTTCGGCGGAGACCTTGGGCCCGAACCACCCGTCCTCGATCACCTGCTCGCGGGTGACGATCCAGGCGTCGTCGCCGTGGCACGTCGTGGCGTCGACGAGGAGACCGGCATGCCCGGGCCGGGCATGGAGCCAGCGGAAGCGGCCTTCGCCCGACTGCATCGAGACGTGGGCCATCACCTCCGATGCCAGCGGGATCACACGAGGTCCGACCTCCACCTGTCCGTGGTCGGACACGACCACCACCGCGGTGCCGGACGGCACGGCTTCGAGCACATCGCCGACGAGACGATCGGCCGCGGCGAGCTCGGCGTCGTAGTACTCACCGAGTCCGTACTCGTGCGCCACCTTGTCGATGCCTTCGTAGTAGCCGTACACGAACGGTTCGGGTCCGCGCATCAGGCGCGCGATGTCGGTGACGAGCGACGACTGCATGCGGTAGCCCGTGAAGCGCGTGCTGTCGAGGTGCGCCATCGTGAACCCGGTTCGAGCGAACTCGGCGCGGGTGACGACTGGAGGCCGCTGACCGAGGAACGGCAACTGTGTCTGGATCTTCTGCGGCGGGATCGTCTGGCGGGCGTCGCCTGCCGCGGTGGTCCAGCGCAGGATGTTGAGCACCTCGCCGTGCACGTTGATGCGGTAGCCGACGATGCCGTGCTCCCCCGGTGGCGTGCCGGTGGCCAGCGACGTGAGTGCCGTCGCGGTCGTGGTGGGCAACACGGTGGCGATCGGCCCGCCCTCCATCGCCGACAGTGTTGGCGTCAGGTGGCGGCGGGTCTGGAGCTGTTCCCAGCCGAGCCCGTCGAGCAGGAGCAGGACCACCTGGTCGGCCTCGAGCGCGGCGGCCGGCATCCAAGACGGAGCCGTGTCGGGCCGCTCGAGCAGCACGGGAACCACATTCGAAATGCACGCGCCGCCATAGTCAGGCACCAACGGTGCCGATGCTGCATCCTCGCCCACTGCCATCCTTTCCTGCTGCAAATGCCACCCTACCGGTCGCTACCAACGCGACAGCTACCTCCCGCTCTATCGTTCAGCCGCCATGAAGGTCTCGACCAGGGGCGACTACGCCTGCCGTGCACTGCTCTCGCTGGCCTTGCAGAGCGACGGCATCGCGCCGACCTCGGTGCGGGACATCGCCGAACGCACAGGGCTGCCGCAGCCCTACCTCGAGCAGATCCTGCTCGCGTTGAAGGGCGCGGGGATCGTGCGCTCCAAGCGGGGTGTCGGTGGGGGCTACGTCCTCTCTCGGGAGCCAGCGCTCATCACGCTCGGCGACATCGTGAGCGCGGTCGACGGCCCGATCGTTGTCGGCGACTTCGGTGAGCCCCACCAGAACGGCGCCTGCGACCACGAGGGCCAGTGCGTCTTGCTCGCGGTGTGGGCGGGGGTCGGCGACGAGATGCGGAGGCTGCTCGACGGCCTCACGCTGGCCGACGTGGCGGCTATGGCTCGAGGCGAGAAGCCGTGGCCCGCAGCTGACTGAGCATCGCGTCGAGCTCCGCCGGCAATGCAGCATCGAACACGACGCGCTTCCCTGAGGCGGGATGATCGAGCTCGAGATGCTCGGCATGTAGGAAGAACCGGGACAGGGCGTTAAACGGTTCGCGGTGACCGCCGTACCTCCGATCGCCCACCACGGGATGACCGATCGTCTGGAGATGGACGCGGATCTGGTGCGTGCGTCCAGTGTCCAATGTGCACCGCAGGAGCGCGAGCGGCGCGGGATCGCCGTAGGTCTCCACGACTTCGTACGTCGTCCTGGCTTCGCGGCCGCGTGCGGACACCGCCATCCGCGTCGGCGTGCGCGCCGAACGGCCGATCGGCGCGTCGATCATTCCTCGCGGTGCATCGGGCTGTCCCCACACAAGGGCGAGGTACCGGCGTGTCACCGCGTGCGCGGTGATCTGCGCGGACAAGTCCAGGAACCCACGCTCAGACCTCGCGACGACGAGGAGACCGGACGTGTCCTTGTCGATGCGATGCACGATGCCGGGACGCGCCGGATCACCGATCGAGCCGATCTCGGGGTACCGCGCCAGTAGACCTTGCACCAACGTGCCGGTGCGATTCCCCGCCCCCGGATGCACGACGAGTCCTGCCGGCTTGTCGACGACGATGAGATCCTCGTCCTCGTGAACGATCGTCACGTCGATGGTGCCATCAGCGGCCAGCACCTCGCGTTCCACCGGCGCGTCGAACCGCACCTCGATCACAGAACCTTCAGCGACGCGCACCGACCCCTTGGTTGCAACCACGCCGTCGATGGTCACGGCGGCGTCCGCGATCAGATCGCTCGCGGCCGCGCGCGTGGTTGCCGTCAGTAACGCGACGATGCGGTCGATCCGCTCTCCGTCCAGTGCCGAGGGAACGACGGGCACCTCACTCCTCCCGGGCGGAGGTGAGCACGAGCAGCACGCCACCGATGCTGACCGCCATGTCAGCGACGTTGAAGATCGGCCACCACTGCAGATCGATGAAGTCGATGACGGCGCCGCCGAGGAAGCCGCTGCCGTCGCGGAAGAGACGATCGACGAGATTCCCCATCGCCCCGCCGAGCACCAGGCCGAGGCTGAGCACGCCGAGTCGGGTGTTGAGGCTGCGTCCGACGGCGATGAGCACGATCACAACGACGATCGCGAGGATGGCAATCACACCCCCGCTCCCGAAGGCCAAGCTGAACGCCGCGCCGCTGTTGCGAGCGAGATGCAAGCGAAGCGTCCAGAAGAGCTCGATGTCTCGCGTCTCGAGCGTGCGCACCGCCCACGTCTTCGTGAGCTGATCGATCGCGATGACGGCGGCTGCGACGGCCGCGACCAGTCCGGCTCGCTTGCGACCGGCTATCGCCGGCCCAACCCCATGCTCTTGCATTGCACGCACAGCGCGGCGTACGGAATCGCGCGCAGTCGCTCCTTCGGGATGTTGGACCCGCATTGCTCGCAGACGCCGTACGAGCCTTCGAGGAGCTTGGCGAGCGCGGCATCGATCTCGTCGACCGCGGCCCGGGCCTGGAACGACAACGCGAGATCGCGCTCACGCTCGACCGCGAGCGTGTCGCCTTCGCCCGACTCCTCGTCGAACTGCACGTCTCCCGGTTCGCGCTCCGCCGCGAGCTGATCGGCTTCGGCCTGCAGGCTCTCGGCCTGATGGACGTACGTGAGCCGCTCTTCCTGGAGCGCGGCCTGCTGACCGAGCAGGAACTTGTCGAGCACGACGGGCCCCCGCTTCACGGGCGGCTTCTTCGTCGGATACGTCGCCTGCACCGGGCCCAAGCTCTTCGGGATCGTCGCGACCTTGACCGGCGCCGCCTTCGCGGGAGGCGCGGACTTGACTGGTGCCGGGGCGGCCTTCTTCGCGACCGGCGCCGCCTTCTTCGCGACAGGGGCCGTCTTCCTGGCCGGCGGCGCCTTCTTCGGGGGTGCGGCCTTCTTGGCCACAGGCGCCTTCTTCTTCACGGGAGCCGCTTTCTTTGCGGGAGCCTTCTTGGCCGGGGCGGCCTTCTTCTTGGCCACTGGCGCCTTCTTGGGCGCGGCCTTCTTGGCGGGCGCAGCCTTCTTCTTCACCGGCGTGGCGGCTTTCGTGGTCTTGCGGGGCGCGCTCGCGCGCCCTGTTGCTTTGGGCATCAGCTGCCTCCCCGGGCCGCCAAAAGGTGCTGGAGTGTAAAGGGGAAGTTGGGGCGATTCAACCTGGTATCACGCGATTACGTCGCGCGCCACTTGTCACGATCAGCCGGGCCAGGCCCGCTGGTGCTCTCCGCCACGAGGTCGTCGAGGCGGTGAGCGAAGGCCTCGAGGTCGTCGACGGTGAGGCGGAAACGCTTCGTGCGGCTCTTCTCGCCAGCAGTGATCGAGACGGCCCCGGCGGCCACGCCGAACACCTCGGCCAACACCTTCGCCAGTGCGTCGTTGGCGCGACCGTGCTCCGGAGGAACGGCGACTCGGATCTTCAACGCATCGCCGTGACGCCCGGTGATCTGCGTTCGTCCCGCTCCCGGCTGTGCGTGCACGTTCAGTTCGACCGAGCCGTCGTCCTGCACCGTGTAGAGCGTCGATTGCATGAGGGGATGAAACCTAGTCCCCACGTAACCTGGTCGGATGCCGTCCGAGCGCTATCCCGACGTCGATCAACACCCGAAATTCCCCGACATCGAGCGCTCGATCATCGCCACGTGGCAGGAAGAACACACCTTCGAACGGTCGGTGGAGCAACGCCCGGCCGACGACGAGTTCGTCTTCTACGACGGTCCGCCGTTCGCCAACGGTCCGATCCACTACGGGCACCTCCTGACGGGCTTCGTGAAGGACGCCGTGCCCCGCTACCGCACGATGCGCGGCCAACGCGTCGAGCGCCGCTTCGGGTGGGACTGCCACGGCCTGCCGATCGAGATGCAGGCGGAGAAGGAACTCGGGGTCACCGGCCGGGTCGCCATCGAAGCGTTCGGCGTCGACAAGTTCAACGCGCACTGCCGTTCGATCGTCGGCACCACGGCCGATGCGTGGCGCGAGTCCGTCACGCGCCAGGCCCGCTGGGTCGACATGGACAACGACTACAAGACCATGGACCTCACGTTCATGGAGTCCGTGATGTGGGCGCAGAAGCAGCTCTACGACAAGGGACTGCTCTACGAGGGTTACCGCGTACTCCCCTACTGCTGGGAGTGCGAGACGCCGCTCTCGAACTTCGAGACGCGCATGGACGACGCCTATCGCGATCGGCAGGATCCGGCGGTGACCGTGTGGTTCGAGCTCGACGACGGCAAACGGCTGCTCGTATGGACCACCACGCCGTGGACCTTGCCCTCCAACTTGGCGATCGCGGTCGGCCCCGACATCGAGTACGCGGAGTACACGGATGCCGACGGTCACGAGTACGTGCTGGCGGAGACAAGAGCTGGCGCGTACGAGAAGGAGCTCGCGAACGCGGAACGCACGGGTGTCGTGCGAGGACGCGACCTCGTCGGGCGCCACTACACGCCGATGTTCCCGTACTTTGCCGACACGCCGAACGCCTTCGTGGTGCTCGCCGGCGACTTCGTCACGACCGAGGACGGCACCGGCGTCGTGCACATGGCCCCGGGCTTCGGCGAGGACGACCAACGCGTCTGCGAAGCGGCGGGTATCCCGCTCGTCGTGCCCGTCGACGAGCAGGGCCGCTTCACCACCGAGGTCCCGGACTACGCCGGTCTACAGGTGTTCAAGGCCAACGGCGAGATCGTGCGCGATCTCAAGGACAAGGGCGTCATCGTCCGGCACGACAGCTACGTCCACAGCTATCCGCACTGCTGGCGCACCGACACCCCGCTGATCTACAAGGCCGTGTCCAGCTGGTTCGTCAAGGTCACCGCGATCAAGGACCGCATGCTCGAGCTCAACCAGGAGATCACCTGGGTACCGGAGCACGTGCGGGATGGCTCGTTCGGCAAGTGGCTGGAAGGCGCACGCGATTGGTCGATCAGCCGCAACCGCTTCTGGGGGTCACCGCTTCCGATCTGGAAGAGCGACGATCCCGCGTACCCACGCATCGATGTGTACGGGGGCCTCGACGAGCTCGAGCGCGACTTCGGCGTGCGACCGACCGACTTGCATCGACCGATGATCGACGAGCTCGTCCGGCCGAACCCCGACGATCCGACAGGCACGTCGATGATGCGGCGCATCCCCGACGTCCTCGACTGTTGGTTCGAGTCGGGGTCCATGCCCTTCGCACAGGTCCACTACCCGTTCGAGAACAACGACTGGTTCGAGTCGCACTTTCCGGGCGACTTCATCGTCGAGTACATCGGGCAAACGCGCGGTTGGTTCTACACAATGCACGTCCTCGCAACCGCGCTGTTCGACAAGCCGGCCTTCTCGACGTGTGTGGTGCACGGCATCTTGTTGGGCGACGACGGGCAGAAGCTGTCGAAGCGACTGCGCAACTATCCCGACCCCGGCGAGGTGTTCGACCACGCGGGCTCCGACGCGATGCGCTGGGCGATGCTGTCGTCGGCGGTGCTCCGCGGCGGCGACATCGCCGTCGACAGCCGCACGATGGACGAGTCCGTGCGTCACGTGCTCATGCCGATCTGGAACGCGTGGTACTTCCTGTCGCTCTACGCCAACGCGGCCGGGATCAAAGGCACCACGATCCGCTCCGCCGAACACGTGCTCGATCGCTACGCGCTGGCCAAGGTGCGGCAGCTCGCAGACGACGTCACCAGCAAGCTCGAGGTGTACGACCTCTCAGGCGCATGCGCGTCGGTCCTCGGGTTCCTCGACTCGCTCAACAACTGGTACATCCGCCGGAGCCGCGACCGCTTCTGGGCGGGTGATCCCGACGCGGTGAACACGCTGCACACCGTGCTGTCGACGTTGTGCCGGCTCTCGGCGCCGCTCCTGCCGCTCACCACCGATGCGGTGTACCGCGAGCTCGAGGGCACCGACTCCGTGCATCTCGAACGGTGGCCCACGTCCGACGAGCTCCCACTCGATGCCGATCCCGCGCTGGTCGCCGCGATGGATGAAGCCCGGGATGTGTGCTCTGCGGCCGCGTCGATCCGCAAGGCGCGAGGGCTGGCCAACCGTCAGCCACTGGCCCGTCTCGTCGTCGCCTCACCACACGCTGCGTCGCTACAACCGTTCGCGGAGCTGATCCAAGACGAAGCCAACGTCAAGGCAGTCGAGCTCACGACGGATGTCGCCACCGCCGGCGACTTCGTCCTCCAAGTCGTGCCCGCCGTGCTCGGCCCACGGGTCGGCAAGGACGTACAGAGGATCATCGCGGCGGTGAAGGCGGGCGACTGGTCCCGTGACGGCGACACCGTCGTCGCGGGCGACCGGGAGCTGCAGCCCGACGAATTCACGCTGCGCCTCGTGCCGCGCGACGAGACCTCCTCGGCGGCCCTGCCGGGCAATGTCGGCGTGGTGGCGCTGGATCTGACGATCACACCGGAGCTCGCCGCGGAAGGCATTGCCCGCGCCATCGTCCGAGGCGTCAACGAAGCGCGGCGCAGGGACCGCCTGCACGTCACCGACCGCATCCATCTGGTGCTCGATCCCGAGCACCACGACGACGTTCGGGCCGCGATCGAACGACACAAGAGCTACATCGCGGCCGAGACGCTCGCGGTCGACGTCGTGATCGCGGACACGCGGCTCGTCGACGCGCACCGCCTCGAGTTAGCGGGCGGCCACGCCGTCTACGCCGGCCTGTCAGTGCGAAAGAACTAGCGCCGCTTCTTCGCGGCGGCCTTCTTCGCCGGGGCCGACCTCTTGGCGGGCGCGGCCTTCTTCTTGGTCGCGGCCTTCTTGACCGGAGCCGCGGCCTTGCGGGCCGGCGCCGCGGCCTTGCGGGCCGGCGCGGCCGCGCGCTTCGCCGGCGCAGCCGCCTTCTTCTTGGCCGGTGTCGCCGCGCGCTTCGCCGGCGCGGCCTTCTTGGCCGGTGCCGCCGAGCGCTTCGCAGGCGCGCGACGCCGCGCCGGAGCGAGGCGACCGTCGATGTCTTGCAGGATCGCCCGCCGCTTCTGATTCGCGGCTTCGTGCGCGCGCACGTCGGTGAGCTCGTCGTTGTCGAGCTCGGGCAACAGGTCGACGATCTCGCGGATCGAGAGCTCGTCGTAGTCCTCGATCGGGAAGAACACTTCTTCGTCGTCCTCGCCCCCCGCGGCGGCCGCTCGGAGACGTTGGAGCTCGCCGACGATCTGCGCCCGGTTCTGTCCGGCGCGCTCGCGGCTCTCGACGATGTCGAGCTCATCCGTGTACAGCTGCGGGAGCAGCGGCAGGATCTCGTCGACGGTGAGCTCGTCGTAGTCGGCGATCGGGAACTCGACCTCGTCGTCCCACTCAGCGGCGGGCTCCTCCCACTCCTGATCCGCGGCGAGCCACTCGGCCCCCTCGGCGGCGGCGGGCTCCGCCACCGGCGGTGGGGCCGCCGGGAGCGTCGCGGTCGCGTCCGCAGGCGCGCCGACCGTGGCGTACTGCGGCTCGGGCTCCGGCACGAGCGGTGCCGGCGCGCCGACGGGGACCGTCTTCGGCTTCGACACGCGTACAGCCACGAACAAGATGACGGCAGCAGCCGCGCTGAGAATGATGGACACGTAGATGAGCGTCAGCCCATCGCCCACCAGTAACCCGAGCACCAGCAGCACAGTGGCTACCAGCACGAGTCCAAAGCTCAACAGGACCAGCAAGAGATCACCTTCCTCACACCGGAGTCAGATCGTCGGCGGGCATCCTAGGCAGCCCACCGAGTCGACGGTTCAACCGAGCGTCGCTCCGCTCAGCGGCGACGACCGAATCGTGTGCGGGTGCGATGTTCGTCGGGGTCGAGTGTGGACGCGCTCGTGTCGTTGAGCATCGCTTTGCGCAGTTCGGTCAGATAGGCGTCGTCGCCGGCATCGGCCTCGGGCATCGCCATCGTCGACGGCCCGTCGACGGCCCCTTTGGCGAAGCGCTCCCAGTCGCCGCCGTCGTCGTCGGGCGGGGTGAACGTGACGCCGCCGGCCGCACGTTCGACGCCATCGCCGGCCGCCGCTTCCGACGCGTCGAGATCGATCACGGGATCGTCGTCGGCCGGCGCGCTCGCGTCTGGCGCTGCAGGTTCGTCTGCCACCGCCGCGGGATCGTCGCTCAGTTCGGGGCGAGTGGCGCCGCTCAGCTCGGGCGAGGTGATCGGACGCAGACGCGCGGGGTCGTCGAGCAGGCGTTGCAACTCGCCGATGGAACTGCGCAGCCGCAGGCGTTGCTCATCGAGGTGGCGTTCGAGGATGCCCTGATCAGCACGCAAGGAGTCGCGTGTCTCTTCGAGCGCGATGATCTCCTTCACGAGTCGCTGACGAGTTTCGTCGGCGGTCTTGCGCGCTTCGGACTCCGCATCGATGACGAGTTTGCGTGCCTGCTCCTGCGCTTCGGTGTACAGCCGCTGCACTTGGTCCTGGGCGCCTTGCAGTGTGCGCTTGGCGTCTTCCTCGGCTTCTTTGATGGCGGCGTCGGCGGTGCGCTGAGCGAGCACGAGCGTGCGCCGGATCGCGTCGGTCTCCTCCGCCTCGTTCGAGGGTGCGGTCCGTGCGGGCGCTTCCTTCGGCCGGCCCGCGGCGTCGCCCGCTCGGCGTTCCGCGGTGGCGGCGCGTTGTTCGGCGTGCATGACGCGCTGCTGCAACTGCTCGACCGCAACGGCGACCCGTTCGAGGAAGTCGTCGACTTCGTCGGGGTCGTAGCCCCGCATCTTCTGGTGGAATTCGACCTCGTTGATCACCTGAGGCGTGACGTCCATGGGCGTGGATGGTACTCGTCAGCCCTTGGGGGCCAAGGGACCGAGACGCGCTCGTCGGGTCAGAGCGAGCACACGATCGGCGCCACGATGATCTCGATCACGAGCAAGACGATCATCGGCGACAGATCGAGACCCATCCCCCCGAGCCGAACGGGCGGCAGCGCACGACGGAGCGGTCCGAGGACGGGTTCGGTGAGCATCCGCAGGACGGTGTCGATGCTCTCCATGGCGCTTCCCGGGCTGATGGGAAACCAGCTCAGGAGGATGCGGGCGAAGATGAGGATGACGTACAGCTGCAGCGCGAGGCAGAGGATGTGCATGGAGAGGCGCCCGGATCAGCCGGGGTCAGTCATAGAGGCCGCGCTCTTGGAGCCGGCGGCGCTCTTCGGGTGAGACCTCGACGTTGCTCGGGGTCAACAGATACACCTGGTGCGCCACCTTCTCCATCGCGCCGCCGAGGCCGTAGCAGAGGCCGCTGGCGAAATCGATGAGCCGCCGCGACAGGTCGCGGTCGGCGTTCTGCAGGTTGATGATCACGGGCACGTTGCCGCGGTATTTGTCAGCGACCTCTTGGGCCTCGTTGAACGAAGTCGGCGACACGACATGCGGCTTGACCGAGGAGTTGGCCGGGATCGCGCGAACGACCGGGGCCCGCTGGCTGGTGATGGCGCCGATACCCGGCGTCGGCTCGACCGGCTGCGGCTGCAGTCGCCGCACGCTGCCGACGTACGCGACGTCTGACGGTTCGTATTCCGGCTCTCGGGGTCGCATGGGCGCTCCTGGACGTGCTCCGGGGCCGCCACCTGACCGTGCCGGTCGCTCTTGTGCGTGGTCGCGAATGGGCTCGACCTCGTCGTAGTCGTCGTACTCGTCATCAGGCCCCAGACCGAGATAGGTCATGGCCCGACGCCACACTGTCGCCATTCACGAGCCTTTCGTTGCTCGGAAACTAGTTTTCCACGGCGGGCGAGGGGAAACGGGGACCGAACAAGGCACTCCCCACCCGGACCATCGTCGCGCCTTCCGCGACCGCCAGCTCCAGGTCACCGGACATCCCCATCGACCGTTCAGGCAGCTCGAACTCGTCGGCCAGCGCCCGGACCGCACGGAAACCGGCCCGCACATCCTCGGGTGCGCCAGTGCCGCCGACGGCCATCAGCCCGCGCACCTGCAGGCCGAGGTCGCGCAGGCCGTCGACGAGACCAGGCACGAGCCCCGGCCGGGTGCCACCTCGGTTTGGATCGTCCGTGAGGTTCACCTCGACCAGCACCGACGCGCCCGGCGAGCGCTTGGCGATCTCCTCACCGAGGCGCAACCGGTCGACGGATTGCCAGAGATCGACGAGGTGCGCGACCGAGCGCACCTTGTTGCGCTGCAGTTGGCCGATGAAGTGCCATCTCGGCGCCACGGCGTCGCCCAGCTCGTCGGCCTTCGCCGCGAGCTCTTGCGCGTAGTTCTCGCCGATGTCCGCCAGACCGGCCGCGAGCGCGGCTCGGACCGCGTCGATCCCGTGACCCTTCGTCACCGCCAGGATGCGGACTTGGTCCGGGTCACCACCCGCCGTCGCGATGCGACCACGCACGCGCTCGAGGTTGCCTACGAGATCCATGCAACCGTCGCGAAGCGGGCCGCGTCCTTACGCGCTCGCCAGGAGAAGTACCGATCGCAACACGCGGTACACGCTCCATTGTCGACGACGCGAACCGTGCCTAGGGCCGACCGCACGCCCGCTGCGAGGTCGAGCGCGGGTGTCCCCCACGTGGTCGTACCGCGGACGTCGTCGCCGAGGGCGCCGGCAACCTCGTCGAGGTCGTGCGCGCCGAACTCGTAGCACCCGGCACGAATGTGCGGACCAACGTGCGCGGCGTGCACGTCACCCATTGCCGTCACCGCCGCCTGGATCACGCCTGCCGCGAGGCCACGCCAACCGGCGTGCACGACTCCGATGGAGTCGTGGCCGAGCAGTACGACCGGCACACAGTCAGCGGTGCGGATCGCCAGCTTGGCCAACGGTTGCCGGGTGATCGCCGCATCGGCCTCCGCGCCGACATGCTCCCCCGGAGCGCCGACAGTGACCACGGTGGCGCCGTGCACCTGCCGTAGCCAGGTGGTGCCGTCGTCGAAGCGAGACGTGTCGCTGTAGTCGCCCTCGTCTCGGAGTGTGAAGACGAAATGGTGCAGGGCTACTTGAGAAAGCTCGGGACGTCGAAGTCGTCGTCGCCGTCGAGGTCGTCGTCGGCGCTGCCGAACACGTCGGACGTCTGGCTCCCACCCGACTCGCCAGCGGCCGATCCTGCAGTCGCCCGTCCACGCTTCGGCGCCTCGGTGCCTGACTCCCAACGATCGAATCCGGCGGCGATGACGGTGACTCGCACCTCGTCGCCCATCTCGTCGTCGATGACGGCGCCGAAGATGATGTTGGCGTCGGGGTGAGCCACGCCGTGGATGACCTCGGCAGCCTCGTTGACCTCGAACAGCCCGAGGTCGCTGCCGCCGGAGATGTTCAGCAGAATGCCGCGGGCGCCCTCGATCGACGCTTCGAGCAGGGGGCTCGAGATCGCGGAACGCGCGGCCGAGAGTGCACGACCGTCGCCCGAGCCGTAACCGATGCCCATGAGCGCCGATCCGGCGTTGCTCATGATCATCTTCACGTCGGCGAAGTCGGTGTTGATCAGGCCCGGCGTGGTGATGAGGTCGGTGATGCCCTGCACACCTTGCAGCAGGACCTCGTCGGCCATCTTGAACGCGTTGAGCACCGACGTCTTCTCGTTCGACACGGTGAGCAACCGGTCGTTCGGGATGACGATCTGGGTGTCGACCTTCTCCTTCAGCTTCTGGATGCCTTGCTCCGCTTGCACGGAGCGGCGGCGACCCTCGAAAGCGAACGGACGGGTGACGACGGCGATGGTGAG
>JBEEFW010000030.1:0-6503 GCA_041166385.1 Acidimicrobiaceae bacterium
GCGTCGTCGGCCGGCTGAACGTGATCGTCTCCGGTGGTACCGGTACCGGTAAGACGACCACCCTCAACGTCTTGTCGTCGTTCATCCCCGCAGACGAGCGCATCGTCACGGTGGAAGACGCGAAGGAACTCCAGCTCCACCAGGACCACGTGCTCGCGATGGAAGCGCGCCCGCCGAACATCGAGGGCCGCGGCCAGGTCACCATCCGCGACCTCGTCAAGAACTGCCTGCGTATGCGGCCCGACCGCATCGTCGTCGGTGAGTGTCGCGCCGGAGAGGCGCTCGACATGTTGCAGGCCATGAACACCGGCCACGACGGTTCGATCACCACGATCCACTCGAACAGTCCTCGCGACACGCTGGCTCGTATCGAGACCATGACGCTGATGTCCGGCTTCGATCTGCCGGTGCGGGCCATCCGCGAGCAGATGGCGTCGGCGCTCGACCTCATCGTGCACCTCACGCGTCTGCGTGACGGCACCCGGCGCGTCACGCACGTGACCGAGGTGCAGGGCATGGAGGGCGACGTGATCACCCTGCAAGACATCTTCCTGTTCGACTACGGGATGGGCGTCGACGAGCACGGCCGATTCCGGGGCCACCTCAAGGCCACCGGCGTGCGTCCGAAGTTCGCCGAGAAGCTCGCCGACCTCGGCATCCGCCTTGGTCCGGAGGTGTTCCAGCCTGAGGCCTTCGCCCGCAAGGCGGTGGGCTCCAGGTGAAGATGTCGTCCGTGCGGCGCGGCATCCGCCGCGTCGCGATCGCTGGTGTCGCGCTGGGCGCGCTCGTGCTGGTCGCCCCGCCGTCCGCGGGCGCGCAGCAGGCCGGCGGACACACCGTCAAGCTGGTCGAGGTCAACAGCACCGATCCGAACAACGTCGGCGTCGTTTTTCGGTACGACGGCCCGGCGAACGACGCCTCGAACGTCAGCGTGCGGGTCAGTGAGAACGGCAAGCCAGTACAGCTGAGAGACGCACCGGCGAACCGCGAGCTCGGCGTCGTCTTCGTCATCGACACGTCAGCATCGACCGACAACTCGAACGTTCTCGCGGAAGCGCGCAACGCCGTCAAGGCGATGGTGGCCAAGCTCAAGGCCAACACGAACGTTGCGGTGGTTGCGGCCGGCAGCGATGCATTGCTCGCGCAGGGTTTCACCGTGAATCCCGCGCTCATCGATCAAGCCATGCGGTCGCTCTCTCCCGCCGGCGATGGCGCTCTCTGGGAGGGCGTCACCCGCGCAGGCGACGCGATCAAGGACCGCGGCACCATGCTCGGTTCGATCGTGCTCATCACCGACGGCAACAACGGCAAGGGCACGACGTTCAGCACCGCTCGCGGCACCGCCGTCGATGCAGGCACCGCCGTGTTCGTCGTCGGCATCGACGGCGGCAAGCTCGGTGACGACCCGAAGAATCTCGCGGATGCCACCGGCGGAGGATTCGCCAGGAGCGAGAAGGCCGCCGACGAGACCTCGCTGCTCGAAGGACTCACCCCCGAGGTCAACGGTCTGTACGCGTTCAGTTACCAGTCCGCGAACCCGAAGGGCGTCAACGACCTCGACCTCGTCGTGGGCGCCGCGTCGACCCGCGGCTCGTACATCGTGGGCGCGGTAGCCCGTGGCGCCGCGGCGTTGGCGTACCAGCCGCCGGTCACCGCCAGCGGATTCAAGAGCTTGCAGAACAACTTCGGTCGGGCCTTGGCCGTGGCGCTCGCGCTGCTGGCCGCTGGCCTCGGTGCGTACGCCATCATCGGCATCGCGGTGAAGGATCAATCCGGGCTGGCGTCGGTGCTGCAGCCGTACTCCGAGGGGTACGTCGCCCGTTCCGGCGACGACGACGACGAGGAAGACCCGGACTCGGGCATGGCCCAGACCGCGATGATGCAGCGAGCTGTCGAGTTCACTCGACAGTTCGCCGAGCGTCAGGGCTTCCTGTCTCGCGTCGAAGGCGCGCTCGAGCGAGCGAACCTCCCGTTGCGCGCCGCTGAGGCGATGTTCTTCTACGCTGCCGGCGCCGTCGTCGTGGCCTTGCTCGCCGCGGTGATCACCCGCAGCCCCTTCCTGGTCCTGATCGTCGTCGGCGCTGCGGTCTTGACCCCGCCGGGCCTCCTCAACTTCCTCTCGTCGAGGCGCAAGCGGCAGTTCGAGTCGATGCTGCCCGACACGCTCCAATTGCTCTCCGGCACGCTGCGCGCCGGCTACTCGATGATGCAGGGTGTCGAAGCCGTGTCGCAGGAAGTATCCGAGCCGATGGGTCGTGAGCTTCGGCGAGTCGTGACCGAGGCCCGCCTCGGTCGCCCGCTCGAGGAATCGCTCGACGCTGTCGCGGAGCGTATGGACAGCCCCGACTTCGGTTGGGCGGTCATGGCCATCCGCATCCAGCGAGAGGTCGGCGGAAACCTGTCCGAGCTCCTGATGACCGTCGCCGACACGATGACGCAGCGCGAGCGTCTCAAGCGCGACGTGAAGTCGCTCACCGCTGAAGGCCGCATCAGCGCCTACGTACTCGCCGCGCTGCCGGTCCTGCTCGGGTTCGCCATGTACGGACTGAACCCCGACTACATGTCAGCGCTGTTCGATGAGACCATCGGCAAGCTCGCGCTCGGCATCGGTGTCGTGATGATGATCGCCGGGTTCCTGTGGATGCAGGCCATCGTGAAGATCGATGTGTAGGAGGTTGCCATGATCCTCGCTGAGGTCTCCGGCTCCGGGTTGTTCGCCGTCATCGGTATCGGCGCAGCCATCGGACTCATCATCTTCGCGATCGGCACCCAGGCCGAAGAGCGCTCGGTCGTGCGCAGCTCATTGCGCCAGTTGGACGGCTACGAGGTCGAGAACGTTCGCGACCAGGAGCTTCTGAATCCGCTGAAGGACCGGGCGCTCATGCCCGCGTTGCAGAGCCTCACGGATCTCGGCCGGCGCTTCACGCCCGTCGGGTACGTCGACAAGGTCCGCATGAAGTTCGTCTACGCCGGCGAACCCAGCGCCGACGCCGTCGACCGCTACCTCGCCACGCAGGTCCTCGGTATCGCCGTCGCCGTCGTCGTGTCGATCTTCGCCATCGTCAGTCTCGACGGCCTTTTCCGGCTGTCGGTGGTGATGCTCGTGCTGCTGCTCGGCGTCCTCGGCCCTTCGGCCACGCTGAACCGTCGGGTGGCCGACCGCCAGCACCAACTGCGCATCAAGCTCCCGGACATCCTCGATTTGCTCACGATCAGCGTCGAGGCCGGTCTCGGGTTCGAGCAGGCGCTCGACCGTACGGTCGCCGCGGTTCCCGGTCCGTTGTCCGAGGAGTTCGCTCGGATGCTTGGTGAGGTCCGGGCCGGATCGAGCCGGGCCGACGCCATGCGCGCCCTCGAGGTGCGCTGCCACGTGCCCGAGGTCCGTTCGTTCGTGCTCGCCATCCTGCAGGCCGACACGTTCGGTGTGTCGATCGGTCGTGTGCTGCGCGCCCAAGCCGACGAGATGCGCGTGAAGCGCCGTCAGATGGCGCAGGAGCGGGCGCAGAAGGCGCCGGTGAAGATGCTGATCCCGATGGTGTTCTGCATCTTCCCCGCCCTGTTCATCATCGTGCTCGGTCCCGCACTCATCAACATCTACAAGACCTTCTGACCATCTCGCGTCTGCGGCAGCCGCCTTCGCTGGCGGCGGTGGTCGGCGGTGTCGTCGCCTTTGTCTCGTTGTTGATCGGGCTCGGCCCGCTCAACGACAACAGCTTCTTCACGCATCTCGCGACGGGGCGGCTGATGTGGGCGACGCACCACATCCCGCACACGGACCCCTACAGCTTCACGGCCGCCGGCAAGGACTGGGTCGTGCAGAGCTGGCTCTCGTCGCTGCTGTATGGCGCTGCGGATCGATGGTGGGGACCGGGAGGGCTCCTCGTGCTCATCGGGATCACGACGTCGATCCTCGGCGTGCTCGTGTGGAAGCTCACGCAGCCCGCCCTGTCACTGCTCGGTCGCCTGCTCGTGATGCTGCCGATCTTCGTCATCGGGATCGACGCGGGATGGGTCGAGCGGCCGCTGCTCTTCGGACTGGTCGCCCTCGGGCTCGTACTGCTCGCCGCCGAAGGCCGCCTCGATCCGCGGTGGCTGGTGCCGACGATGTGGTTCTGGGTGAACTGCCATGGCTCGTTCCCACTCGGCCTGATCGCCGTCGCGCTCCTCGCTCTTGGCCGTCGCCTGGACGGGCAGTCGCCGAGCGCCGAGCTCGCGGCGCTGAGGTGGGCCGGTATCGGCACGCTGCTCGCCGCGATCAACCCGCTCGGCCCCCGGCTGCTCGTGTTCCCGCTCGAGTTGCTCCGCCGGCAGGACGTGCTGGCGAACGTGCTCGAGTGGCAGTCACCGAAGTTCATCCACATCGGCCAGCGCGCGTTCCTCCTCGAGGTCGTCGTCGCCATCGTGCTCGTCGCGCGGCGACCGGCGTGGCGCACCGTGTTGCCGCTCGCAGTGTTCACCGCGGCCGCGCTGCTTGGTACGCGCAACATCGTGATCGCGAGCACCGTGCTCGTTCCGGGGTTGGCCGCGGGGCTGGCCGGGCTCAGCGACCTGACGGGAGAGGAGCGCAAGCCGATCTTCCGGCCGGTGCTCGCCACCATCGCGGTGCTCGGTCTGATGTCAGCCGTCGTCGCCGCGGCGGGGGATGTGTACAGCTTCAACGGCTATCCGGTCGCGGCGGTCACGTGGGCCGAGCGCAACCACCTGCTCGATCCGGGTGCACACGTCGTGTCCCGTGACTACGTCGGCAACTACATCGAGGTGCGTTACGGCACCGACGTGAAGGTCTTCCTGGACGACCGCTACGACCTCTTCCCGGCATCCGTGGTCGAGGACTTCACGCTGCTCAACAACGGGCGCATCGGCTGGAACGAGGTGCTCGACAAGTACGACACCACCGCTGTGCTGTGGCCCACGGAACAAGCACTCGGCCAGCTACTGGCCGATTCGCCCCGCTGGCGAATCGTCTACACCGACCAAGAGTTCCTGATCGCCGTCCCCCGATAGCGGGCTGACGCAATCAATGCTCGACGCTCCTCGCGGGCGTACCTTTACGGGAGTGCGGACGAATCGTCGGGTCATGGTTGCGGCGGCGTTCGGTGCCGTCGTTGCGGTGATGGCGGCGTTCGGCATTTTCTCCGCGAGCCGTGACACGACGAGACCGCTCGCGGTGGCTGCTGGTGCCTCAGGGTCCGATTCGCCAGAGTCGTCGTCACCCACGTCGACGTCGACGACGTCGACCACCACGACTGCAATCGCTGACGAAGTGCTGCATGTCAGCGGGGCCTATGACGGACTCAGCGATTTCGCGGTGACAACGCGTCGCTGCTCGCTGGTCGACACTGTGTGGAACGCAGTGTTCGTGCTCGACACAGGGGAGAGCTGGGCGTTCCACAACGAGTACTGCGGCACGATCACCGACGGCTTGTTCACCGGATCCGGACCATTCACGCTCACGCAACCGGATGGCGCGACCCTCACGGGCCGGTCCCAAACCACCGACGTTCCGCTCGTGAACAATGGCGGACCAACGGAGCTCCACGTCACGGGAGGAACCGCCGCATTCACCGGAGCGAGCGGGTCGTGCCTGCTCGACAACACCGTCGAGAACTTCGAGTTCGGCCATCAACACCAGTTCGGAACCTTCACCTGCGACATCAACGTCGCCGGCGCCGCCTGATGGAGAGCGCGGCGCGTGCTCCGAGAGCTGTTGCTGCGAGCGCTAGTTGCTGATCGAGTTCGCGGTGGCGTCGAACTTCTCCGAGGCATTGTTGCCCAGGAGCGTGATCGCCGCGATGCACACGATGGCGATCAGTGCGACGAGAAGTGCGTATTCGACGAGCGATGCGGCCCGGTCATCCTTCGCGTGAGCTCGGATCCAGGTGGCGAGAAACTGGAACGACGTCATGATGCGGTGCCCCTACCCTCGGTGGCTCCACATCCATGAAGCCGATTCGTACAGTGATGATCGGCTCCGAACGGGGCGCACCCCATGGCGCGATCACGTCATTCGTGGTGGCTCAAGGGGACTAGTACATCGGCGGCTGAGCGCGGTTTCCGCTCAGTTGGCGTTGGCGATGGAATTGCCCGAGCGGCTCACGCTGGTGTTGGTGGCGGAGCCGAAGGCCGTCATCGCGCCGATACACACCACCACGATCAGCGCGAGGAGCAGGGCGTACTCGACGAGGCTGGCGCCCCGGTCCTTGCGTCCTCGCGAATCCCGACCTGCAGTCGAGAGCTGGTGGTACTTCATCGCTGTCTGCCTTCTGTTGTCGCTGGGATATCGGTGGCTACTGACCAGATGGCGAAATGGCGGAGGGCGGGCACTGGGCCCGCCCTCCAAACATCGTTTGTTGGATCCTTGTGGGGATCAGTTGCTGATGGAGCCCGCGACCGTGCTGAACTTCGAGGACGCGTTGTTTCCGAGCAACGTGATGGCGGCGATGCAGACAACTGCAATCAGCGCCACAAGGAGGGCGTACTCGACCAGCGAGGCGCCGCGCTCT
>JBEEFW010000031.1:0-93722 GCA_041166385.1 Acidimicrobiaceae bacterium
TGCGGGCGATCACGGTGCACACCATGCGAATGAGCTCGTGCGTCTTGCGGTCGGGCGCGGCGAGCGAGTCGATCTGACCGAGCCACGCGCTCTGCGCGTCGTGCAACGACGGGAACACCTCGTGCACCGGTGCTTCCCATCGGAACGTGAAGTCGGGACTGTCGGCCATCGCTGCGAACCCTAGGGCTTTGACGCCGGACGGAAGACCGGGACCGTGACCTCGTCGGTCTCGACGCGGTAGTCGACGATCAAGGGCATGCCGATCTCGAGGTCGGCGTGGTCGCACCCCTCGACGTTGGTCATCATGCGCGGACCCTCCTCGAGGTCGACGATGGCGGCGACGTATGGGACGCGTTCGTTGAACGGCGGCAGGTCGTTGCGGTGCACGATCGAGTACGTGTACAGCGTCGCCCGGCCGCTGGCTTCTTCCCACTCGACGTCGTTGCTCCAGCAGTGCGGACAGAACGGGCGCGGGTAGAAGTGCGCTCGACCGCACGCGTGGCAGCGCTTGATCAGCAGGCGGCGGTCGCGCGCGCCATCCCAGTACTCCTGCGTTTCGTGGTCGGGGTTGGGCAGATCGAAGCGCGGCGCGCTCATGTCGACGTCTTGGGCACGTCAGGGGTCCTTCGGCAGCCCGAGAAGCCGCTCGGCGATCACATTGCGCTGCACCTCGCTCGTACCGCCGGCGATCGTGAGGCAGCGGTTGGAGAGGAAGCCACCCAGCCACGACGCCGCGTCGCCGTCGATCGCGCTCGACGCCGCGCCCAACAAGCTCACGCCGACCTCTGACACCCGCTGGTCGTGCTCGACGCCCAGGAGCTTGCGCACGCTCGACTCAGGGCCGGGCTGCGCTCCCGACAACGCCCGCGCCGTCATCCGCGAACCGAGGATGCCGAGGCTCTGCGCTTCGGCCAACAACGCACCGACCTGGTCAACGGCAACATCGTCGTCGACCGGAACCAGTCCGAGCAGCATCTCGATGCCGAGGCCGAACGAAGCGCCGGACCCCATCGATACGCGCTCGTTCTCGAGCGTCGTGCGCGCCGCGCGCCAGCCATCGTTCACGTCGCCGATCACGCAGTCGTCCGGCACGAACACGTCGGACAGGAACACCTCGTTGAACATCGCCTCGCCGGTGAGCTCGCGCAGCGGACGGATCTCGAGACCCTCGCTCTTCATGTCGACGAAGAAACACGTGATGCCGCCGTGTTTCGGCAGGGTGGGATCCGTGCGGGCGAGGCAGATGCCCCAGTCGGCTTGGAGGGCCATCGACGTCCAGACCTTCTGGCCGGTGAGCAACCAGCCACCGTCGTCGCGGCTGGCCTTCGTCGACAACGACGCAAGGTCACTACCGGCGCCAGGCTCGCTGAACATCTGGCACCAGTTCATCTCCCCTCGCAGCGTGGGCCCCATCCACCGCTCTTGCTGCTCGGGTGTGCCGTGGGCGATGAGTGTCGGCAAGGACCACGCGCCGACCGCGAGATGCGGGCGACGCACGCGCGCCACGCGGAACTCGTGATCGATCACGAGCTGCTCGAGCGCGGACGCGTCGCGGCCCCAGGGCTTGGGCCAGTGCGGAGCGACGTAGCCGTTGTCGGCGATGATGCGCCGCCAGTCGTCCTTGTCGTGCGTCTTCAGGTCATCGAGGAACGCCCGCACCTCGGCGGCGATCGGCTCCGCCTCCGGCGGAAGGTCCACCGCGAGATCGCGGCGCACGCCCGCCTTCACCAGCTCGGTCACGCGCCGTCGCGACGCGCGGGGGGAGCCGCCGAGCAACGCGCGGAGCGCAGTTGCCCGCTTCAGATACAGGTGGGCGTCGTGCTCCCAGGTGAAGCCGATGCCGCCCAGCACTTGCACGCAATCCTTCGCGCACTTGAAGAACGCGTCGGGCACGAGCGCACCCGCGACGGCGGCGGTGAGCACGAGCTCGGGCTCGGTCTCGGCCGGTCGGGCGGCGTCCCACGCGACCGCCCGCGCTTGCTCGAGCGCCAGGAGCATGTCGGCGCACCGGTGCTTCACCCCTTGGAACTGTCCGATCGGACGCCCGAACTGCTCGCGCACCTGCGCGTACTGCGACGCGGTCTCGACACACCACGCCGCGCCACCGGTTGATTCGGCGGCGACGAGGATGATGGCGAGATCGTCGACGATGCCGCCGTGTGGGTCGGGCAAGAAGCCGAGGGAGGGAGCGTCACCGCTGACGTCGGCCACCCGACGCGTCACGTCGAGGTTCGCGCGGGGTGTGATCGTCAGGTCCGTCGCGTGCACGATGTTCCAGCCATCTTCGGCCCGGACGATCACCAGATCTGCGAGTTGGGCGCCGAGCACCGGCGCGCTGAATGCAACCGCGCCTCGAACCGATCCGTCCGCGAGACCAGGCAGCAGTGCGTGGCGCAGCTCGTCGGTGCCGAGGCGATCGATGACCGCCGACGCGAGCACCGTCGGCAGGAACGGACCGGGTGCGCACGCCCGCCCGAGCTCCTCGAGCACGACGGCGAGCTCAGGCAGTCCGTAGCCCGAACCGCCGACGTCTTCCGGAAGGTGCAGGCCGAGCCATCCGAGCGCGGCGAGGTCGTCCCAGAACGGCGGCAGCGTCTCCGGCGCATCGTCGAGCAGCGCCCGCGGGACCGCGGGCGGGCAGTGGTTCGTGACCCAGCGTCGAGCGGTCTCGTGCAGCGCGACGTGGTCGTCGCTGATGCCCAGCGTGCCCAGCGTCATTCGTCGAACGAGAGGGCCAGCGTCGGGCAGCCGTCGACCGCCAGACGAATCTTGTCTTCAGGATCACCGGACGGGTTGATCACGATCGCCTTCATCTCGTCGTCGAGATCGAACGTGTTCGGCGCGTGGAACGCGCAGTTGCCCGACCCCATGCAGCGTTCACGATCGACCTTGATGGAGAGTGGCATCCCGTCCCCCTTGGGTCGGTCACCCTACCTGACGGCCACGTCAGGTTTGGAGTGCGCCGGTAGCGTCGAGTGCGCAATGTCCGCCGAAACCGCGCTCTCACTCGTCGCGTCCGCGATCTTCTTGACGCGGCTGATCCCACAGCCGGTGCGGCTGTGGCGCACTGGCGTGACCGCCGGCGTGTCGCCGGTCGCGACGGCGAACGCGGTCACGAGTGCGTTGGCCTGGCTCGCGTATGGCCTCTCGCACGGGCTGCTGGTGGTCTGGGCCGCCTCCGTCGTCGCGCTCATCCCCGGACTGTGGAGTGTCTGGCTCCTCCGCCGCGAGTTCGGCCGCATCGACGTGTTGGCCGCCGGCGCGGTTGCCAGCGCCTTCTTGTTGGCCGCCGCCCTGGGGGTGGCCGGTGCCGCGCTCGCGCTGGGTGTGCTTGCCACCGCCGGGCCCCAGGTGTGGCGCGCGATCCGTCAGTCCGACCTCCGGGGAATCGCCCCGGCGACGTGGTTCGTGGCCATCGCGGACGCGTTGTCGTGGGGCGCGTACGGCGTCCTGCTCGACGACCACGCACTGGAGGGATATTGCGCGGTGCTGTTCACGAGCGCGGTGATCGTGCTGGGCCGCATTGCCTGGACGCGCGCACGCTCAGGCAACGAGTCGGCCGTCCTGTCCATCGCCCGCGGCTAGCGACAATGGGCGTCAGCCCGCGGTGAGGTGGTTGTGCACGTCGTGGAACGTCAGGACCGGCGCCGAGGGCAGGCCCACTTCCTGCGTGATCGGTCCGATCTCGTCCTGCGCGAACTTCTCGAACAGTTCCTTCGACTCCCAGACGTCGGTCACGCGGATCCCGTCATCGGTCTTGGTCACCCAGTGGAAGATCCCGCCCGGCGCACCCGCACCGCCCGGACGAAAGCCCATCTTCGCGATCACCTGGTCGTACTGGTTCAGCGTTGCTCCGTTGAAGTCCATCTGGATTGCGACTGCCATGTGAACCGCTCCTTTGTCGTCGACCGGCTCACGCTCGTCCGCGAGGGTCAGGCGATGTTCGCCACCCGGGTACGCACCGGATCACTCGATCTGCACGCGGTAGACCGTTCCTCACGCGCGGGGAATGCGCGATGTGCTTGTTCGAGATCGGCACTCATGGTTCGCCCGCAGGGTGAGGGGCAGGGATCCAACAGCGAACCCTGTCCCGATACAGCGGACGGCGATCCACCACGTGCCGCCCGCTGCCGCTTGTGCGGCGAAGTAGAGCCCAGCACGCCGACGGCGCCGAGTCTCGCAGCCAGCTAGCACCACCACATGATCGCGGCATCGCGGCGGGAACATGTCTGTGAACTCGCGTTTCGGAGCACGCCAAGCAGGAACTTCTACGATCGGCTCATGAGCCTCGAGTGGGAGCAGACGATCATCGATGCGCGCGACCCGCGTGCCCTCGGACTGTGGTGGCGAGACGCGCTCGGCTGGGTAGTCGTGAACGACGACCCCGACGAGTTCGAGATCAGGCCCACCGCGGATCGGCTTCCGGGACTCCTGTTCGTGTCGGTCTCTGAACCGAAGACGACGAAGAATCGCCTGCACCTCGACTTCCGGCCAGACGACCGAGACGCCGAGGTCGAGCGTCTACTCACGCTGGGAGCCGCGCGAGCGGACGTGGGACAAGGCGAGCAGTCGTGGATCGTGCTCGCTGACCCTGAAGGCAACGAGTTCTGCGTACTCGGATCGCGGGCCGGCTGACCCCGGCATCGGCACTTGCAGTGTGCCCGTACTCTTTCGGGGTGCCGAGCTTCGAGCCGCGTACGCGACTTGGCAAGCGGATCGCCGAGTGGGGCGAAAGCTGGGAGGCCTCACCGCGTCCCAAGCCCACGCGTCGGATGTGGCTAACGCTCGCGATCTCGACCGTCGTCGCCGGACCGCTCGTCTACGCGCTCCTCGGCCACCCTGTGGCCGCAGGGTTCGTCCTCGTCAGCTACGCAATGGTCTGGCAAGGAATTGCCTTCACACTCCACTATCGCCGGTGGAAGGCCCGACGCCGACAGTCCTGAGTCAACGCGTTCCGCGCCCATCTTGGCGGATAGCGCGTGTCACCATGCCCGGATGGCCACTCCCGGACAGATCGTCATCCTGAACGGCGCTCCCCGAGCGGGAAAGTCGAGCATCGTCGCCGTCTTTCAGTCGATGACCGGCGTTCCGTGGATGAACTTGGGTGTCGATGTCTTCTCGCAGCATGTGACTCCGCCGTCGTACCAACCTGGCATGGGACTGCGTCCCGGACACGAACGTCCAGAGATCCAAGAACTCATTCCGGCTCTGTTCGCCGCGGTCTACGACTCGATAGCCGCGCACAGCCGTCAAGGGCTCAACGTGATCTGTGACATCGAGCATCACGACGCCTACGCGAAGCCACTGCATGTTCTCCGCGACTGCGCGCAGCGCGTCCGACATCTCCCGGCGCTATTCGTTGGCGTGCGCTGTCCGCTCGACGTGATTCTTCAGCGGCGCGACGCAACCTGGCCGGGGTGGCGCGCCGGCCTACCGGTTGTGGAAACACCATCCGGCAGTATCCCCGAGCCAGCATTGCGATGGCAGGAGGAGGTGCACCGACCAGGCATCTACGACATCGAGGTGGACACGTCACAGCAGCGTCCCGAGGACTGCGCCGCTGCGATCTTGTCTCGCACTGGGGCCGCTCCGACTGCCTTCGCCCGTCTCGCGGAAGCGTCCTGAGGAGTCACACTCGTTTCTCCGCCTTGTGAGGACTCGTTGGGCCGCCACGACCAGAAGCAACTGGCACGTCCCGGACGGTTATCCGGGGCGATGACCGATGTCGTCGCCCGCGATCAGATTGGTGAGCAATAGGTCGAGATCGTCGGGAAGACGAAACCACGCGCATGAGCAGGCCTTGCGCAGATTCACGTTCTGCTCGGCCTCGTTCAGGAATCGCTCGAAGATCGTCTCGTAGTGACAGTCGAGGAGGCACTCCACGAGGGCTACGCCAAGGGCACAGAGATGATCGTCATCGGGTGCTTCCCTTGCGAGACGCGCGACAAGTGCGACGCTCTCGAAGGGATCACCGTGACGGACCTGCGCCCAGTGCGGGTTGTACACCGCAAATGCGGCGTCAAGCTTCGACACGTTCATATCGTGCCCGCTGCCGCGCGTAGGGGCCCGCGATCGGCGCGTTCCGGAGGGCCTCAGAACCACGCTGCCCAGACGACATTGCCGCCTCGGACCCACAGGTTCAGCCGGCCGCCGCTTCGGAAATCCAGGGTCCATACCGCTCGGTCGTCGTGATCCTCATCCCATCGACGAACCGACGTTCCCGTCGTCTCTTGTTCAGCGACCACCTCGTCTGCTGACCGACCCATGAACTGTGTGTCGTTCGGCCACGAGCGAAACATCCGAGCGAAGGGGTGCCCGTCCTCGGTCGTCATAGTGACAACGCTGTCACGCAAGCACTCTGCATCGGCACTTCTGCGCTAGCCGCGCGCCTCAAGTCCGCCGATCACCGTCACCGTATGCGGGCCCTCCGTGCACAGCCACAGGGCTACGCCGTCACGTGTGGTGGCATGAAGGCCGAGATCGTGCATTGAGCAGGTCGGCCACGTGCCTCGCACCTTCTCGCAGAGGTACTCCTGCAAGTACGACGCGACTTCCGCGATCGCTGCCGCCCTCTCCCACTCCAGCATCGAAGGGGTCTCGAAGCTGCCATCCACACTGATGCGTAGGCTCCCCTCGTACGCGTCGACGGTGACTTCCAGATCGACACCCGGCTCGGACCTGGCCGCGTCGCTCATCACCAGATCAACGGCCTCTTTCGCGAGCGCGAGCTGTCGATCGGCCGCTCGCTCGGCGAGCCGTGCGTCATTGATCGGGCCTTCGGCATCGAACACTTCTTGGAGCCAGGCACGTACGGCATCCGTCCTCACTGCTGGCCCCGTTTCGATGAGCTTCGGCGCGGACCACTGCTCAAAGTCACTGCCTGCGCTCACCGGACCATTGTGTCGTCGAACCAGCAGTTCACCCGAGAATCAGGCACTCATGCGGCGGCGGCGAAGTAGGACGACACCAGCGCCCCCGAGCAGCGCAACCGCCGCGACGATCCATGCGATGAGAGCCCGCCGGTTCCCTCGGATCTCCTTGCTCTGGTCTTGCACATACGCAGCGCGGTACTCGGACATCGACGTGAAGTTCGATACGAAGCGCGACCCGTCGGCTAGTTGCACTATCCGACCCGTCGCTGACATCTCGCTCAACCTGAATGGCGTGGTGCGGCCCACGCTGGCGTCGATCTCCAACGTCGTATCGCTCTGAACCAACGACTGGACCTGACCGCGATCGAATGTGACGGTCGCGCGGTAGCCCGATGGTGTCTCGCCGACGATGGCCGGGAATGGCAGCCGCGAATCGTGGGTCTCCGCCTCAACGCGCCACAGCACGTCCGAGTTGTCGGTGCGGCGGAGCTCCAGCCACGCTACGTCGCAGCATCGGCCCGGAAGCCCGAACTCAACCCGGGAAGACGAGCCTCCCAGTGCAAGGGTCATTGAACCTGGGCTGCAACCGGGAAGGAAGGCGGCGCCGAGTGAGATCCAGACGACCACCGCGATGTGACGGCGCACCTTCGCCATCATGCACCACTCGGAAATGCCGGATGTGCTCGCGCGAACGCACGTATGCGCTACTCGCCGCGCTCGCGGGCCGCTCGACGTTGCCCCGGTCCCTCGGGTCGCCACCAGACCCAGCCAAGGATGCCGGCACCGATTGCTCCGGCGATGCCGGGACGAATGTCTTGGAAGATCGCGAACCCGAGAACGCCGACAAGAAGGATCGCTTGAATCACGAACGCGATCGGATGGGTGCTCGCGTACTGACGCTGGCGTCTGCCGCTATCGGACAAGCCCATCGCACCACTATCGCGGGCCTGGCCGTTCGGGATCGGCACCTTCCGGTCATCTCGATTGACGCAGCCGACGGACGCCGTGAGCGAGCAGGAGAAAAAGTGCGAGCACGATCATGCAGGTGGCAGCGAGGGTAATTAATGCAATCGCGACGACGGAGAAGATCCGCCAGAAGAAACTGACGTAGTTCGGGCCATCACCCGAACTGTTGCCACACCCAGCCAGAAGCGAGCCAATGAAGGCGATGACAATCCACGGTCGCTGTTGTGCGGACCACCCGCTCATCAATTGGTGATCTGCGCCCTCGGTTTCAGTCTCGCCGTCTGCGCCCTTTGGTGCACTGAGGCGCCGGGTCGCTGCTAGCGATGGCGCGAGATCGGCACGTATAGGTCACATCCTGATGTGGAGAGGTCACCATTCGTCGGCGATGTCTATGACGACGGCCTCGACGTCGTTGAGGGCGCGCACGCGCTCGATGAGATCGACGCCCCCGCCGAGATAGGTCCACGGGTAGTCGATCTCGTTCGCGAGGAACCATGCTCGATCGTTCGGCCACCACCACTGCGGACTCCGCCGGGAAAGCCGATCGTCAAACGGTGACAGCGAGCCGATGAATCGGACGTCGTCCACGGTCCCGTCGAACAGCAAGGTGTCGCGCCCGCCCCACCACGGTTGGATCGGACATGAGTCCACGAAGTCGTATGTCGGTTGCGCTCTGCTGATCTCTCGTCGCCGAAGTCGCCGAACGCCTCGGCGCTGGCGTGCTCGTCCGAGCCGAGACGTCGTCGCCCGGAAGTACAGCGCCGAGTTGGACTGCGCATGGAGCTCACCCCACCCGCCCCACAGCCCGTAGTGAGACGACTCTGGCGTCGTCGTCGCCGCCGCGAGCACCGGTGTCAGACCGTCGACGATGACCGCATTGAGATTGCCTTCCACCGACGACACCGCTTCGGGAAACGGGTAGTCGTAACGGGTCGTGCCGCGTCGCAGATAGTTGGGAGCGGCCTGCGCCCAGCTGCGTCCGTCGGGCAATGGATGGTGAATGCGGAGGTAGGCGTCATACCCGGTCGGAACCACCTTCGCGACGCCTCCACAGTCCTGCATGGCGTCCACCAACCACTGCGCATGCGCGCCGTCGCGTGCCGCCGTCAGATTGCGAAACGGAACCGCAGCCATATGCAAATAGTGGCGCGCGAGCTGCTCCGAACCGCGGTCACTTGTGCGGCGAGAACGGCACGTATGCGCTATCGGCTCGACTGTGAGTGAGCGACGAGACGTTCCGGGTGTCAGGAACGATGACCGCGCCACCAGTCGCGAATCGTCACGGCGATCGTCAGAGGGATCGCGGCAAGCGTCATTCGAGGTTCGAGAGATCGCTCGAGAGCACGATCAAGGCGAGTATTACCTGGCCGTGGTCGCCGACGTTTGCGCGGCTTACTCATGATCCGAGTTTCGCTCGGAAGCGGCGGGATACAGCGCTGGCTCCGTCGGACGAACTCGCAACCAATTTTCTGTTGAAATTGCTTGTTCGAGATGTCGTACAGATGTACGGTGTTGTTCACCTCCCCTGGTCGGCTGATCGGGGGGTGGCTCGGAGCGGTTGCTCCCTTCTCGCTACGGCGATCCGAAGGTTCGAGGCATGACTGCACTGCTGCACGAGTCGATTTCTGCGTTGGAGGCGATCGATCCCGCCGCGCTGTCCGACGGGCAGCTGCACGAGTTGGTGATCGAGTTGCAGGCGGCCGACGCGCGTTTGGCGGCAGTGCGCGGCGGACTGCTGTCGGCCTGGGACGGACGGCGGCTGTGGGCCGACGACGGCTCCAAAGCGGGCTGGGGGCGCCTGGCCCGCGAGTGCCGTTTGAGTAGCCGGTCGGCCAAACGCGAGATGGTCCGAGCCCGCAAGCTGGCAACCATGCCTGCCGCCGCGCTGGCGTTGGCTGCCGGCACCTTGTCGGTCGACGACGCCGACTTGTTGCGAGGGGCCAACCAGCCGGCCATCGTCAAGGTGTTCGCCCGCGACGAACAGGTGCTCATCGGCGAGGTCCGGAAGCTTCGCTACAACGACGCCCGCAAAGCCGTCGACTACTGGATCGACATGGCCTACGACGAACTCGGCCTCGACCGCCCCTACCGCTCCCGCGACGGCCGCTACCTCAAAGTCGTCCGCACGCTCGACGGCACCGTCGACGTCCGCGGCCGCCTCGACGCGCTCGCCGGCACCGAAGTCATGACCGAACTCCACCGCATCGAGCAGCAACTCTTCGAACAAGACTGGGCCGATGCGAGAGCCAATCACGGCCCCGACGCGCTCCCCGAACACCTGCCCCGCACGTTCGGGCAACGCCAAGCCGACGCCCTACAGACCATGGCCCGCAACTCCGCCGGCTACCGCGACGGCATCCATCGGCTCCCCCGCCCGTTGATCACCATCCACGCCGGACAAGGCACGTTCAACAGGCTGTGCGAACTGGCCGACGGCACCGTGATCGCTCCCGCGCAAGCCGTCCCCTACCTGTGCGAAGGCGACATCGAACGCATCGTCTTCGACAGCCCCTCACGCGTCATCGACGTCGGCGTTCGCGAACGGTTTTTCACCGGCGCGCTCCGCCGCGCCATCCAAGCCCGCGATCGCCACTGCCAGCACCCCTCAGGCTGCGACATCCCCGCCGAAGACTGCGACATCGACCACATCATCGAACACGCCAAAGGCGGACTCACCACCCAACGCAACGGCCGCTGCGCCTGCCGCACCCACAATCTCCAGCGGAACAACCAACCCGAACACTTCGACCCCGACGCACGTCCTCCGCCCGACGACGACACGTCATGACGGCGGCGGCGCGGTCAGCCGGCGATCGCGGAGACCATGAGCAGGCAACCCATCGCGATGAACACGAAGCCGGCGAATCGTCGCGTCCCTTCACTGACTCCCGAGCCCGCGCCGCCCGCCGCGCGGTAGCCACCGTTCGGATGCCTGACGGTCCACAGGCCCAAGGCGGCCAAGACCACCCCACCAACGAGCGACACCACCGGGTACATGCAGGCCCCCGGGAAGCGTCAGTCCTTGACGTAGTTGACGTCGGTGAGCTCGGTGTTCTCGATGCCGAGCACGTTGAGCGTGCGCCCGAGCGCGACGAAGGTGGCGATGCAGATCGTGAGGTCGAGGATCTCCGCGTCGGTGAAGTGCTCGTGCAGCTTGGCGAAGAAAGCGTCGTCGATCGCCGTGTGCGCGACAGCGAACCGCTCGGCGTAGTCGATCGCCAGCTTCTCCTGCGGCGAGTACCTGTCGTCGCCGTGGAACGTCGAGACATGCGCGTAGAAATCCTCGGTCATGCCCTGCTCCATCACCGAGTCGGCGCGGAAGTTGAGGCAGACCTTGCACTCGTTGAGCTGCGCGATGCGCATGCGCGCCGCTTCGCGGACGCGGGTGGGGATGATGCTCTTGTTGTAGGCCGCGTCGCTCAACTTCGCGACGGCTGCACCCATCTCGGGGCGCAGCATCCACACCTGGACGGCGTCGCCGCCTTCACCTTGAGGAATGTCGATCCGCGGCATGTCGAAACCCTAGGCGGCGCGCCGTCAGCCTCCCCGTTTGACTTGGAAGCGCCGACGCTTGGCCTGCTCCCCCGGCGGTTCCTCGAACACCAGGCCCCTACCGCCCAGCGAGGCGGCCTCGATGGCCGGCGCAACCGTCGCCGACATCGGGCGCGGCAGGTCGCGCGTCTTGAACCATCCGACCTCGCCGATATCACCGTGGCCGGTGACGCGCGCTGCGCCCTTGATGAATCGGCAGCGATACGCGACCACGATGATCGACTGCGGCTCGCCCGCTCGATAGCGCACACCGACGACGTGGTCGATCGCGGCGGTGATGTCGGTCTGGATCGCGATCTCGCGGACGAGCGCCTCCTCGGGGCTCTCGTAATCGGGAACCAGCCCGCCGGGCAGCCCATACTGCAACGCGCCATGACGCTCACGGATGAGCAGCACGCGCCCACCGGTGTCGAGGAGCACGCCTGCCACTGCCACGGCGAACCGCTGGACCCCGGCCACACCTCCATGCTGCCAGCTGACGACTGGTGCGCACCCGCATGACCACTTTGGTGCGCACCAGTCGGCGTAATCGCTTGGTACGCCGAGGCGCGATTACTACCGTCGGACGCATGGTTGTGGTCGTCGCACACGAGCCGAGCTCGCTGTTCCTCGGTGAGGGATTCGCCCTCGTCGATCGCGCCCACGCGCTCGAGTTCGAGGACGTCTTCAGCGCACAGCGCCTCCTCGATCGTCACGCCAGCGAGCCGTGCTTCGTCGCCGAAGACGTCGCTCAGACCGCCGCCTGACGATCAGCGGACCCTTCAGCGAAAGCGCTCATCCAAGCCGTAGAAGGCGAGCGGACCGTCCCACAGGATCACGCGTGCGTCGTCCTCCGAGACGTTCTGCTCCTCGCACTCGTGCAGGAACGCGTCCGCGGCACCGGGATAGATCGCGTCGGGATGCGGGAAGTCGCTCGCCCACATCACGTACTCCGGTCCCATCCATTCGACGACCATGCCGACGCAGTCGTCATCGGCCTCCGTCGAGATCACGCAGTGCGCGTCGAACAGCTCGGTGGCCGACGGCCGCGCGGGCGTGAGCCACTCGACGTGGTCGTCGAGCCGGGCCAGCCAGTACGGCAGCCACCCGGTGCCCGACTCGAGGAACGCGACCCGTAGCTCAGGGTGACGTTCGAATGCCCCGTCGAGCACGAACGACGCCATTGCTGCCATCTGCTCCATCGGATGCGACAAGGCGTGGCGCGTCGCGAACGACGAGAAACGGTCGGCACCGATCGTCGGGCCGCGGAGGCCGAGCCCCTCGTGCACGGACACGGTGAGCCCGAGCTCGACGCACGCGGCCCACAACGGGTCGTAGGCGGCGTCGCCGAGGTTGCGCCCGTACAGATGGTTGGGTCGCGCCAGAACACCGACCAGCCCGAGCGACTTGGCCCGCTTCGCCTCGAGAATCGCCAGCTCGACATCGATGAGCGGCACCAACGCGACGCCGGTCATGCGCGCCGGCGAAGACGCGCAGTACTCGGCCATCCAGTCGTTGTACGACCGGCACGCGGCCGCGGACTGATCGGCCGACAGCTCCGGCAGGAACGGCACGAACAATCCGATCGATGGGTACAGCACCACTGCATCGATGCCCTGCGCGTCCATCGCCCGCAAGTACGACGGTGCGTCGAACCCGTGCTCGAACTGGTCGGTCAACAAGTCGAAGTCACCGCACGGCACCATCGGCGTGTCGGGCGGAAGGTCGATCGGACCGGCACCGGGTGCTGCCCACTCCGCGAACACGTGCGCCGGCTCGATGACGTGCGCGTCGGCGTCGAGGACGCGGAACCCTTCGATCACATGCGCCTCGCGGCCAACCCACCGTCGAGCGGCAGCACCGCACCACTCGTCCAGGCGGCGCCGTCGGAGAGCAGGAACGCCACTGCCGCGCACACCTCGGACGCGCGCCCCAATCGCTTCATCGGGAGGTTCGCGGCCACGCCGGCGCGCACCGCCTCGGGATCAGAGGCCATGTCGGTCAGGCGCACGAACAACCCCGTGTCGGTCGGTCCGAGCGACAACACGTTGACCCGCACACCGTCAGGCGCATGCTCGATCGCCACCTGCTTGCACAGGTTCGTCAGCCCGAACTTCGACGCGCAATACGCCGGGAACTGCGGCGCGACGATCGAGCCGAGCGTCGAACCCATCGCCACGATCGAACCACCGCCGGCCGCCACCATGTACGGCACGGCGTGGCGCATGCACAGGAACGGACCTTTGAGGTTGATGTCGATGACGCGCTGCCAGTCCTCGTCGGTGCAATCGACGATCGGTGCGCGGGTCTCGACTGCGGCACTCAACACCATCGCCGTGAGCGGCCCACGCGCGGCGGCGCCGGCAACCACCCGAGCGATGTCCGCGTCGTTGCGCACGTCACACTCTTCGATCCACGACTTCTTGGCGTCGACGTCCAACCCCACGACGTCGTAGCCGTCCGTCCGCAGGCGATCGGAGATCGCCGCGCCGAGCCCGGAGGCCGCGCCGGTGACGAGCGCGACGCGATCGCTCATCGGAGCGCCGCCAGTCCGCCGTCGGCCGGGATGATCGCTCCGGACACATACGCCGACTGATCGGACGCAAGGAAGAGCGCGATGCCGGCGACGTCGTCGGCCGTGCCGAGGCGTCGAAGCGGAATCACCCGCGCCAAGCCGGCAAGAAAGCCGTCGGTGTCATCCATCTCCTCGGCCACCTTGCGGAACCGCGGGGTGTCGATCGATCCCGGTGCGATCACATTCGCCCGCACCTTCGGCCCGTACTCGACGGCGATCTGACGGGTCAGCGCCACGAGCCCAGCCTTCGCCGCGCCGTAGGCGACGTATCCCTCGGACCCGATGAGTCCGAGCACGGACGCCGTGTTGATGATCGATCCGCCGTCGCCCGCGAGCATCACGGGAAGCGCGGCGCGGCACGCCCAGAACACCGCGTTCAGATTCGTGGCGATCGTGCGGTCCCAGTCGTCCTCGCTGCATTCGACGAGCCGGCCTGACATCTGCACTGCGGCGTTGTTGTAGAGCACGTCGATCCGACCGAACGCGCTGACGGTCTCCTCCACCATCTGATTGCACCCACCCGCGGTCGACACATCTGCGTGGACCGCGATCGCCGCGCCGCCCTCCTTCTCGACGAGCGCGACCGTCTCCGCCGCGCCGTCGTCGTTGATGTCGATTACGGCGATCGACGCACCCTGCGACGCAAAGAGGACCGCCGCAGCTCGCCCTTGCCCAGATGCCGCGCCTGTGATCAGCGCGACGCGCCCGCCGAGCATCAGCCCCTCAATGGAACAGAACCGGCAAGGACGTCGGCGAGCGGAAGCGTTCGCCGTGAATGTGCGGGTCGTCGCGCTCGACCGCCTCGGGATCGAGTCGCAGGTTCGGGAAGCGATCGAGCAACGCGTTGACGGCGCCACCCATCTCCATCCGAGCGAGGTGCATGCCGAGACACATGTGCGGGCCCACTCCGAAGCTGATGTGCGGGACGACCGGACGGAAGAGGTCGAAGTCGTCCGCGTGGTCCCAGCGGGTCTCGTCGTGGTTGCCCGAGCCGATGTTCGGCGTGACTTGCGTGCCCGCCGGGATCTCGACGCCCCCGACAACGCAGTCGACGGTGGCGGCGCGCGATGTGATCAGCAGCGGCGACTCCCATCGGATCGACTCCTCGACGGCCTGCGGCATGAGCGACCGATCGGCGCGCAGCGCGTCGAGCTGATCCGGGTTCGTCAGCAACCCGTACAGGAAGCTTCCCGTCGCGCGGTACGTCGTCTCCGCACCCGCGGGCAGGAGCAGACGAAGGAACGAGAAGATCTCTTCGTCGTCGAGACTCTCGCCGTCGAGCTCCTCTTGCACGAGCAGGCTGATGACATCGTCGCCCGGGTGCGAACGCTTCGCCTCGACGATGTCGGCGAGGTACTCGCGCAGCGCCTGCGAGGCGGCGATGCCCTTCTCGGGATTGGCGGCGACGTTGACCACCCATACCGCCATGTCGTGGAACTTCTCGTGGTCCTCGTGCGGAACGCCGAGGATCTCAGCGATGATCTGCACCGGGAACCGGTAGGTGAACTCGCGGACGAGCTCGACGCCGTCGCGGTCGGCGAAGCCGTCGATGAGGTCGTGCATGATCGGCTCGATCACCTCGGTCTCCCACCGCACCATGCTCTTGTGCCGGAAGGCGGCGCTGACGAGCGCCCGGTGACGCTTGTGCTCTGGCTCGTCCATTCCCACGAGGACGAATGGGCCCATGACGAGCTCCATCAGCTCGCGGATCGCCCCTGACGAGAACGTGACGTTGTCACGCAGCACCTGGGCGACGAGGTCGTACGTGTAGACGTTGACGACCGGCGACTCCTCGCCGCCGAAGTCCGACTGCATGACCAGCTCGATCGGTGTCGCTCGCCGCTTCGCGGCGAGCGCGGGATAGGGATCCCGGAGATCGCCCGCCACGGTATTGGTGAATTGCCCCATGGCGTCGAAGGAATCATCGAACGCATCCACTGCCCCTGCTTCGATTCCTGACATGAGCGTCAGAGTACGCCCATCTGCCAAGGCATGAGCCTGATGGCCCATTTGGCACGACCCCTAAGCCTGGACGACAGGAGGCCGATAGTTCACTGTAGAAACCTCACGTTGCGCGCCCAGCCCATGCGTGTGACGTGATTCGTGCCATTTTGCAACCTTCAGGCGCCAGGGGACTGGGTTGATGACCGACGTGCAGACGGGACGGACAGAGAAGCGGGACCACGCTCGTCGCTGGCTGCTCGTGTCCACGCTCCTGCCGGCCGCCACGTGTGCCGTCGCCCTGGCGGGTGGACGGGTGGGACGGTCGATCGCCCTGAGCGTCGTCGGAGCGGTTGCCATTGCCGCGATCGTCGTGGCGCAGCGCCGCCGAGGCGGACGCACGCCGACCAGCTATCAGGTGCCGCCGTCCCAATTGCTCGCTGTGGCCGTCGTCGCATTCGTGGCCGCCGAGGCGCTCGGTGTCGGCGGAGTCGCGGAGAACCGCGGGTCGATCGGCGACTGGACCGGCGTCGCCGCGGTGATCGCGGCACTCGTCGGCGTCTGGGCATTCCTCGCCGCGCGAGTACGAGAGCGGGCGCTCGACATGGTGCTCGAAGGCGCGCTCGGCGCGCTGTCGACGGCGGTCGTGTTCTGGAGCGTCAGCGTCGAGCCGAGTCTCACGAACGGGAACGTCAACGGGTCCATGGCCGCCGCCCACGTGGCGCGCGCTGGTCTCGCGCTCGTGTGGTTGTTCGCCGCGGTGCGGCTCGAGCGACTCAGCACGGCTGAACGATTTGCCATGCGACTGCTGACGATCGGCGCGCTGGCCGTGTTCGCCGGTGAGTGCATCGGCATGGCCGCGGTCGTGATCACGAAGACGGGGTCGGGCTTCGTGACGCCGTCGATCGCGTTGACCACGGCGGGCCTGTTGCTCACGACGATCTCGCTGTTGCATCCGTCCGTCGCTGTCGAGCCGCCGTTCGTGCGCACGGTGCCGGCACGCATGGGCGCGGCACGCCTCGTCATCGTCGTCGTCGCCGTGCTGCTCGTGCCCGGTCTCACGCTGTGGAAGCTCGCCGTCGGTGATCGCGTCGCCCTCGAATCCGTCGCCACGTGCTCCGCGCTGTTGTCGCTCGTCGTCGTCGCGTACCTCGCGGGTCTCCTACGCGAGTGGGCCAAGATCGAGCGGCGCTCGCAGCACGACGAGCTCACCGGGCTCCCCAACCGCCGGCAGTTCCACGATCGCCTCGCTGACGCGCTCGCCGAGAGCGAGCGCAGCGGCGAGCACGTCGCGGTGATGTTCCTCGACCTCGACCGCTTCAAGCTCGTGAACGACACGCTCGGACACGCGGCCGGCAACGTGCTGCTCATGACGGTGGGCAAGCGACTCGTCGACAATGCCCCCTCCGGCGCGATGATCGCTCGCCTCCAGGGCGACGAGTTCGCGCTGCTCATCCCGGACGCGGTCGACGGCGCCAGCTCGCTGGCTGCGGCCAACGAACTGCTCGAAGCGATCGGCCAGCCGGTAACGATCGCGAAGCGCAAGCTGCACGTCTCCGGGAGCATCGGTATCGCGCACTCCCCGCAAGACGGGCGCGAGCCCGAAGCGTTGCTGCGCAGCGCCGACCGCGCGATGTACCGCGCCAAGGAGCTCGGCCGGAACCGGGCGCAGCTGCACACCGCCGACATCCAGGCGAAGTCCGAAGGTCGCTTCGACATCGAGAGCGCGTTGCACGGTGCCGCCGGCCGCGGCGAGCTGCGGCTGCTGTACCAACCCAAGGTCGATCTGCGCACCGGCAAGGTCATGGGCGCCGAGGCGTTGCTGCGCTGGCAGCACCCGGAGATGGGCACCATCTCCCCCGTCGACTTCATCCCGATCGCCGAGGAGAACGGTCTCATCGTCGAGCTGGGCGAGTGGGCGCTGTTGCAAGCCTGCGAACAGCTCTACAAGTGGGAGAAGTCAGGCTTCCCCGAGCTGACGGTCTCGGTGAACCTGTCGCCTCGGCAGTTCCAGCTCACGCGCGTCGCCGACGTCGTTGCCAGCGTGCTGCGTCGCGCCGGCACCAACCCGGCGCGCCTCGAGCTCGAGCTGACGGAGAGCCTGGCGCTGCAGGACCCGACGATGGTGAGCGCGACGCTCTCCGATCTGCGGGCGCTCGGCGTGGAGTGCTCGATCGACGACTTCGGCACGGGTTGGAGCGGGTTGAGCTACCTCAGCCACTTCCCGATCAACGCGCTGAAGATCGACAAATCGTTCGTGCAGGGCATCGCCGACGAGTCCTCCGTCGACCAGACCGGGAACCAGGCATCGATCGTGCTCGCGATCATCGCCATGGCGAAAGGACTGAACCTCCGCGTCGTCGCCGAGGGCGTCGAGACCCCCGCGCAGCTCTACTTCCTGTTGCGCAACGGTTGCGACCAGATGCAGGGCAACCTGTTCAGCCCGCCCGTCACGGCCGAGCGCTTCGAGCAGCTCGTCATGCTCGAGCGGGTCGCGGGCGGCCAGGGCCGGCTACGCCTCGCCGACACCGTCCCCGCCTGACATCGCAGCCGCAGTCAGTTCCCTGAACTGCGCGTAGCGCTCCGCCGCGGCGTCGACCCAGCTGTCTCTGGGCTCGACGCGCCGTGCGACGCGCGCCCAGCGCGAGCCGTCGCCCATCTGCGCTTCGAGCCCGGCGACGCACCGAGCGATGAACGCCGATCCGAGCGCACCGCCCTCGGGCACCGCGACGACGTCGACGGGCAGTCCGGTGCAGTCCGCCAGCGCCTGCACCCACGGTTCGACGCGCGCTCCTCCGCCGGTCGCAACGATGCGCTGCGGCGCGATGAGATCGCCGGCAAGGTCGAGATGATGGCGCACGACGAAGCCCGCGGCTTCGTACGCCGCGTGCACGACATGGGCCGGCGTGTGCGTGAGATCGAGGCCGTGCAACGACGCACGCAGGTCGTTGCGATGCAGTGGCGTGCGCTCGCCGCGAACGTACGGCAGCCACACCGGAACGTTGGCGGGGTCATCGATGGACAGCACATCGCCGTCTCCGGCCCCTGCGAGCCGTCGCGCCCAGTTGAGGAACAGGCCGCCGGCGTTCGACGGGCCGCCGATGATGAGCTTGCCGGGCGCGGTGTGCGGGATCGTCCAGAGTCCTGGCTGCTCGAGCCACTCGTCGCCTCGCATCACGGCCCACGTGATGAGCGTGGTGCCGCAGATGACGAGGACGTCGCCGTCGTTGTCGGCTCCGGCAACGACCTGCTCGGCCATCGCGTCGATCGTGCCGCCGCCCAAGACCGGTCCGTCGTCCCCACCGACCCGACCACCGGGCTCGGTCCCGACGACGATCTCCGGTAGCTGCTCCGCGGTCACGCCGACCTCGCCGAGCATCGCGTCGTCCCACTTCGCGCCGTCGAAGATCGGATACGCCGTGAAGGCCGACGTCGTGTCGAGGAACGCGCGACCACTCAGCGCGTGATTCGCCGCGGCTTGCGCTGGCCAGAAGCGATCTGCGTCTGGGCAGTTGGCCCGCAGCCATCCGAGGAAGCCGAGCAGCTCGCCGCGCTCGACCGGGTTGGCGCCGTCGGTATCGCCCTCTCGGCGCCCGCGACGGTCGCCGTAGAGCAATCCGGGCCCGGCGGCGCGACCGTCGGCCGTCAACGCCCCGAGCGACGGCACCATGGCGGCGACGTTCACGCCGACGACGTCGACGTCGCGGCTCACTTCGCCATAGGCCTGCAGCACGCCGGCGCGCCAGGCGGCGTCGATGTCGTGCTCGAACTCCTCGGCGGCGTTGATCACGATCGGATGCGGAACACGCGCTGACGCGAGCACGTTGCCGTCGCCGTCCGCGGCGATCGCCTTGACCGACGTCGTGCCGATGTCGACACCGACCGTTGCTTCAGTGCTCATGGCCCCCCACGCACAGGTTTCCTGACAGAGGCGTCAGGTAGCGTCCGACTCTATGCCGACCTACGACCCGACCTTCCTCGGTCCGGCACCGCGCGACCCCGAGCAACAGTTCTGGGACCCCGAGATGCAGGCGATGCCACGCGAACGGTTGCGCGCACTGCAACTCGAGAGGTTGCGCACAGTCGTAGGACGCGTGCTCGACGGCCAGGCACCGTTGTTCGGTCGGAAGCTGAAGGAAGCCGGCATCACCGCGCCCGACGACGTGCGTGACGTCGACGACGTGAACCTGATCCCCGCGACGGTGAAGCAGGAGCTCCGCGACAGCGAAGCCGATCATCCGCCGTTCGGCGACTACCGGTTCACGCCCCGCGAGGAGTGCGTGCGCCTCGGATCATCGACGGGCACGACCGGCACACCGACGCTCACGCTGTGGACGCGGCACGACATCTGGCTCGAGTACGAGTCGGCGTCGCGAGTGTGGTGGCGCAACGGCTGGCGGCCCGGCCAGATCGTGACCCACGCCCATCCCGCGTACCTCTACGGCGGCGGCGTGATGCTCTCGGGCTGCCTCGAATACTTCGGGATGCTCAACCTGTGGGTCGCACCGCCCGACACCGACGAGCTCGGCGAGCAAGGCATCCGCATGTGGGAGCGCGTACATCCCGACGTGTCGATGGTGGCGTTCTCGCACGCACGCTTCGTCGAGATCGCCGCCAAACTTGGCATCGACTTGGCGAAGGACGCCGGATTGCCGTCGTTCACGTTGCGCGGCTTCGGGAAGAAGGGCATTCCGATCATGACGTGCGGTGTCGAGGCGTACGCGTATCTCGGCGGGCCGTGTGGCGATGGCGAAGGTGGTCACGTGCACGAAGACTGGGCGATCGCGCAAGCCATCGACCCGGCAACCGGCCGTGACAAGCCGAGCGGCGAGTGGGGCAACCTCGTGGTCACCACGCTCGATCGCGACAACGGACTCGTCCGGTACGACCTCGAGGAAGCGGCCTGCTTCATCGACGAGCCGTGCGCCTGCGGCGAGACGACCAAGCGCGGGTTCTGGGGTGGGCGGTTCAAGGATCTGCTCGGCAGCCAGGGCAAGCACTTCCAGGTGAACGAGATCGAAGGCGCGCTGCGCACGGTCGGCGCCGTGAAGAAGCCGACGGTCGAGTGGCAGGTGGTGAAACCGAAGGACGACGACGCGCGGTTGCGGATCCGTGTCGAGCTAGGTGCCGAGGGCGGCGATCCAGCAACGGTTGCTGGTCAATGCGCGGCGGCAATCGAGACCGAAATGGGCGTGAAGGCGGATGTCGAGGTCGTCGACCGCGGCACGCTCGAACGCCGCGGCTACAAACAGGTCCGGTTGGTCGACGACTGACGTCGTTCGCTACCGTCCGCTGCTGATGGGGGCGTTGGACGGCAAGGTCGCGATCGTGACTGGCGCGGGGCGCGGCATCGGCCGCGGCGAAGCGCTCGCTCTCTCGGCCGAAGGCGCCACCGTCGTCGTGAACGATCTAGGCACCTCGCTCGAGGGCGCCAGCGAGATCAACCACGCCGATGAGGTCGTCGCCGAGATCACCGGCACGGGTGGCCGAGCGTTGGCCGACACCAACGACGTCGCGTCCTGGTCGGGGGCGCAGGCACTGATCGAGTCCACGATCGAGCACCTCGGACGCCTCGACATCCTCGTGAACAACGCCGGCGTGTTGCGCGACCAGATGTCGTTCAAGATGGACGAAGACGCCTGGGACGCCGTGATCCGCGTGCACTTGAAGGGCCACTTCGCCCCGGCCCGCTTCGCAGCGGAACATTGGCGGGCGCAGTCGAAGGCGGGCAACGAGAGCGGCGGCCGCATCGTCAACACCGTCTCCGAGGCGGGCCTGTACGGCGGCACCGGCCAGGCCAACTACGCCGCGGCCAAGGCCGGCATCGCCGGCATGACGATCGCGCTGGCGCGCGAGTTGAAGAACTACGGCGTCACCGTGAACGCGATCGCCCCGCGGGCGCGCACGCGGATGACCGAGACGGTTCTCGGCGACTACGGCGCCGCCCCCGAGGGCGACGCGTTCGATGAATGGGACCCAGAGAACATCGGACCGGTGGTCGCGTGGTTGGCGAGCGATGACGCAGCCGACGTCACCGGGCAGGTGTTCGTCGTGTTCGGTGGGCGTTTGCACCTGATGGACGGATGGACGATGGTGAGCGAGATCGAGCAGGACGAGCAGTGGTCCGTCGAGACCATCGCCGCTCGCAAGGCTGAGTTGTTCGGCGAGCGCCGCTCCGGCGCTCCCCGCATGGGATTCGGACGATGAGGAGGCAACTGTGGGCGCGATGACGGAGTTGAAGGGTTCGGAGCTCGGCAGCACGAAGGTGCGGGTCGAATCCGGTCCCGTGCGGGCGTTCGCGACGGCCGTGAAGGACGCGTCGCCCCAGTACAAGGACGACGGCGCCATCGTGCCGCCGACGTTCCCGTTCTCGTGGAGCTACTGGGGCACGATCGACGGCAGCACGAAGGGTCTGCCGATCGACAAACTCCGCGGCCCCGGCCGGATGATCCTCCACGGCGAGCAGGAGTTCGTGTACCACCGTCAACCGAAGGTCGGCGACGTCCTCGAAGGCACGGCTCGCATCAGCGACGTGTACGAGAAGGACTCGTCGTCCGCGCTTATGGAGTTCTACGTGCAGGAGACGGCGTGGAAGGACGCGGCGACCGGTGAGCCCGTGTGCGACGTGAAGTTCACGCTCATCGTGCGCGACACCGGCGTGAAGAAGCAGCCGTAGCCGTAGCCGTAGCCGTTTTGACAGTACGGGCAACACACATGTGTGTTGCCCGTACTGTCAAAAGCTCAGCTCTCAGCTCAGCGCAGCGCGGGGAGCACCTCGTCGTTGAATCGCTTTATCGCCGCCGATGCCTCCTCCGGGTCCGAACCGAGCCCCGGGCCCACGATCGTGCACCGATCGAGGCCGAGCTCGTGGAGCTCTTGCAGCCGCTCGACGCAGTACGACGGCGGGCCGACGATGCCGAACTGATCGACGAAGTCAGGATCGAGCTGCGCGGCCTGAGGTGAATCCCCTCGCGTATGGAAGCGCATGTCGTAGGCGTCGTGCAGCCGGTCGAGCGTCTCGGTCGCCCCGCTGAACATCGGCCCAGCCGTCGCGCCGTGCATCACGTTGAATCGGGCGAACGTCGACATCGTGCCGCTGGCCAGTTTCCGGCCGATCTCGAGATCAGGATGCGCTACGACGTTGACGTGCGCGCCGAGTGACACCGCATTGCCGTCCGCGGCGGCGCGTGCTGTGTCGATGGCCCACTGCAACCGCTCGACGTTGGCGCCGACCCCGAACGTGATGCGCTGTGCCTCCCGGGCCGCCACCGCGATCATCTTGGGCCCGCTGGCCGACACATCGACCGGCACCGTTGACAGGTCGGGATGCAGCCAGTGCAGCTTGCTGGTCGACGGCTGACCCGCGAGGTCGAGCGCGTCGACCGGCGGTGGCGCGTCGGCCGGCGTGAACGAGTCGAGGGCGTCGAAGGGCAACTCGTCGCCCCGCAGGTAGGCCACGACCGTCTGCAGGTAGCGCTCGAAGTACCCGACGCTGGCCGGAGCGCGGCCGAGGTGCGCGAGCGCCGAGTCGCCGCGACCGATGCCGAGCACCGCGCGACCGCCGGACTCGGCGTGCACGCTGGCGATCGCCGCCGCCGTCGACGCCGGATGCCGCGTGAACGGATTGGTCACGCCGGTCGCGAGCTGAAGCGTCGACGTGGCCAGCGCCGCGGCGGTGAGCGCGACGTACGTGTCGCCCGCGAGGTTCTGACTGTCGACCAACAGCAGGCCGTCGTAGCCGGCGGCCTCGACGCGCACTGCGTGCTTGGCCGCATACCGCGGCAACGAGATGCCTGAAGTCCAGAGCTCCATCCCCATCCGGCGAACGCTACTGATCCATGTCGTGCAGCACGTCGGTCAGCTCCGCCGGCATGTCGAGGCCCGCCCGCGAGAGATACAGCGCGGTCATCGCCGCGAACACCCGGTGTGTGGGCTTCGTCCGGTACTCGCGGCGACCACCGAGGATGTGGATGAACGGATAGGGGTTGGCCTCCCAGACAACAGGCTCGCCGTTGGCATCGAGTCCGTAGTCGAATGCGATGAAGTCGAGGCCGAGCGCCTCCCGGGCCGCGACGAATCGGTTGTGGTTGGGTTCCGGACGGCTGATGTATGCGATGTCCTCGTCACGCAACGCGTCGGTGAAGAGTTGCTTGAGCGACTCGCCTTTCGTGACCCATTCCGGCGACACGTGGGTACTGAGCGAGACGCCGACGTCGCCGGCCACGACGTACCGGTACTTCCGGTAGAGGCCGTCCGGGCTCGGCAGATCGATCAGCTCGACGGCGAGCGGCCGGCGGAAGCCCGTGAGATCGATGCCGCGCACCTCGTCGTCGGTCTCGGCGCGGACCATTGGCCCCCCATGACCGAGCTCCTCGCGCACGAACAACGGCAATGGAACGCCCAACCGGGTTTCGTAGAAGACGTCCGGATCCGTGATGCGCGCCGTCGTCGCGGTCCGCAGACCGGCGGTCGCGATTCGGCGGGCGCCTTCCGCCTTCCCGGTGTTCGCGAGTCGGTCGACACGATTGACGACGGGAACGCCGTGCGCGTCGCAGCGAGCCGCCAACCGATTCGCCATGCGAAACGCCGCCGGTGACCACCTCTCGACCGGGTCTTGCAGCCACGGGATGTGTAGGGCGTACCGCTCCCAGTTGCGCACGGCGAACGGAAACGTGTGGAGCTCGAACTTTGCTCGAAGATCGGGAAAGCGTTCCGCGAGCCAGTCGAGCACGATGTCGTAGAAGGCCGGGTTCTTGCGGGGATCACGCACCACGAGGAACCGCGCTCCGCCGCGAACATGCCGCGCGTTGCGCCTGGCATCAGCGACCGGCACGGTGACATAGGACGGGAACCGACTCGGGCCATACGGTCGAAGCCGACGTTGCGCACTCACTTCGCGGGACAGAGTAGGACTATGGCGGTGCACGATGACGGCCTCACCCAGTGGATCGCGCGACTGTACTCGCAGCCCGAGATGTTGCTCATGGGCCACAACCAGCGAGCAGACGACCTCAACCTCGGGCTCGGCTGGCTGTACTACGCGATCGGGCGGCTGGTGCATCCCACTCGTGCGGTGGTCATCGGCTCCTATCGCGGGTTTGCTCCCCTCGTCATCGCCAAGGCGCTGTGCGACAACGTCGAGGACGGCACGGTCGTCTTCATCGACCCCTCGATGGTCGACGACTTCTGGAGGAAGCCCGATGCCGTGCAAGAACACTTCGCCAGGTTCGGCCTGACCAACATCGAGCACCACGCCGTCACGACGCAGGAGTTCGTCGCCACCGACGCGTATGCCACCTTGGGTGAGATCGGGCTGTTGTTCGTCGACGGCTACCACTCGGCAGAACAGGCTCGGTTCGACTACGAGGCATTTTGCGATCGCCTCGCGCCTCGATCGTTCGCGTTGTTCCACGACAGCATGAATGACCGCGAATCCACGATCTACGGATCCGACAAGAAGTACACGATGTCCGTCAGGCGATACATGACCGAGCTCAAGGGTGACCCGTCGCTCCAAGTGTTCGACGTGCCGTTCGGGAACGGGCTGACGATGGTGCGCCAGGCCGCCGAGGACGACACCGCCCTGACCGAAGGTCAGCAAGCACGACCCGACCATCCGCCGCCTAATCCATGACGACACCGGTCATCGTCGTCTTTGCCACCTACGAGGCCAGCCATTTCGCGCGCGTTCGTCCGGTCGTGGCCGCGGTGGCCGCGACCGGCGCCGATACGTACGTGTTCACCCATCGATGCTTCGAGTCCGAAGTCGAAGCAGACGGCGGACGTTTTGTCGACCTCTACGCCGGCCGCGCCCTCGAAGCTCTTGGTGACGACTCCTTCCCCCCCGCAGCCCGCGAGGTGACGTACGCGGCCCACTACGCCGCGTCCGTGATCGAGCAGGTCGCGAGCCTGCACCCGCGGGCGATCGTGTACGACACCTTCGCCGTCATCGGCCGGGTCGTCGGCCATGCTCTCGGCATCCCGTACGTCAACGTGAGTTCGGGTCACAACATCGACCCGGCTCGGCACCTGCCGGACCTGTATGCCAACCCCCGGTTCCACATCTCCGACGAATGTCACCGAGCAGTACAGCGGCTCAAGGACGAATACGGCATCGAGGAGGCATCACCGTTCTTTGCGATGGCGGCGCTGAGCCCACACCTCAATCTGTATGGCGAACCCCATCAGTACCTCACGGAGGAGGAACGTGCCGTCTTCGAGCCGGTGGCCTACTTCGGTTCGCTGCACGCCTCCGCCGCGCTCGCGACACACGACCGCGGTCGCGCTCGCGCGCGCGCTGATGCGGTCAACGTGTACGTGTCGTTCGGGACGGTGGTCTGGCGCCACTTCGTGCCCGCGGCGGTCGACGCGCTCACGACCATCTCGGCGGCACTGGCGGCGCGCCCGAACACCGAAGCCCTGATCACCGTTGGGGGCGCAGACCTCGACGCCGATGTGTTGAAACAGCTCACGCAGCCGAACGTTCGGGTCGAGCGCTACGTCGACCAGTGGGAGGCATTGCGCAACGCGACGGTGTTCGTCACGCACCATGGGATGAAGTCGACGCATGAAGCCATCGTCAGCGGGGTGCCGATGCTCTCGTACCCCTTCTTTTGGGACCAGCCGTCGATGGCCCGGCAGTGCCAGGCGCTCGGCCTGGCGGTCGCGCTGTCGGACGTCCCGCAAGCACCACTCACACCGGCAGGCGTTCGCGCGGCGCTCGACGAGGTACTGGCCAACCGCGACGCGATGCTCGATCGGCTCGCCGAGGCTCGCCAGTGGGAGCTCGACGTGATCGCCGCGCGTCCCAACGTCGCGCAGCGGATCCTCGACCTGGCATGATCCGCGAGTGTCCGTCGACCTGCTGCATGCGCTGACCCTCGGCGACATCCTTCGTGAGAACCGTCGGAGCTATCCGCTCCGCACCGCGGTGGTCGACGGCGACCTGCGCCTCACCTGGCCGGCGTTCGACGACCGCGTCAATCAACTCGCGAACGCGCTGCGCGACGACGCCGGCGTCGAGGAGGGCGACCGCATCCTGTGGCTCGGCCAGAACTCGTTCCGCGTGCTCGAGGGCCTGCTCGCGGCGGCGAAGATCGGCGCGATCTTCTGTCCGGCCAACTGGCGGCAGTCGGCCGACGAGTTCGCCTTCGTGATCGACGACACCCGCGCGGCCGTCACCATCTGGCAGGAGGAAGAGATCGGCGACGGCGTACGCGCCGCGCGCGAACTCGCTGACGCCGGCGACGAGGGACTCTGGCTGCAACACGACAACGGCGAGTACGAGTCCTTCGTCGCGCGCGGTTCGACCACCGATCCCGAGCTTCTGATCGATCCGGCGGCGCCTGTCCTACAGCTCTACACGGCGGCCTTCACCGGCCGGCCGAACGGCGCGCTGCTGTCGCACTGGGCTGTGCTCGTGCAAGACGTCGTAATGGGCAACCTCCAGCGCGTCGACAGCGACTACGTGTACCTCAACAGCGGTCCGCTCTTTCACGTTGCGACCTTCATGACCACACTGGCGACGTTCCACTTCGGTGGCACCAACGTGTTCACCCGGCGTGTCGACGCCGAGGAGCTGTGCCGGCTCATCGCCGAGGAACACTGCACGGGCGCCTTTGTCATGGGACCGACGATCGGTCAGATGCTCGAGGTCAACCAGGACGGCCGCTACGACTTGTCGAGCCTGCGGACGTTCCCGGGCAAGCCGGAGTGGAACGCGATGGTCACGGTCGACGACAGCCCGTGGGCGCGCAAGCCCGCGGGCTTCGGCCAGACCGAGGTGATGGGAATGCTCACCCTGAACGCGTGGGGCGGCGACGCCACCGGCACGTCCGGACGAACGTCGCCGATGGCGCTCGTGCGCATCGTCGATCCGGATGGCAACGAGGTGCCGCCCGGCGATGTCGGCGAGATCGTCGCTCGTGGCCCCACGGTGATGAACGGCTACCTGCATCGTGACGTCCTCAATGCCCAACGGCTCGCCGGCGGCTGGCATCACACCAGCGATCTCGGGCGGCGCGAGCTCGACGGCTCGCTCACGTGGATCGGCCCGAAGACCCGACTCATCAAGTCGGCGGCCGAGAACATCTATCCGGCCGAGGTCGAGGGTGCTCTTCAGAAGCACCCGGCCGTGCAGGAGGCGGCCGTAATCGGCGTGGAGGACAAGACGTGGGGCCAGTCGGTGAAGGCGATCGTCGTGCTGCGCGAGGGAACCAACGCCACCGAGGCCGACCTCATCGAGCACTGCCGGTCGCTCATCGCGTCCTACAAGAAGCCGAAGGCGATCGAGTTCACCGACAAGCTCCCCCGAGACGGATTCGCCATTGACTACGCCGTCCTCGACGACCGATTTGGGGGTGGGGGCTACCCGACGTCGGTGAGGCGTTAGCGAAGGGGGGCGGCACGGTACTGTGTCGCCCCGATGGCGAACATCCTCGAGTTCCTGCGCGGCCTGCTCACGAGCGGTGACGAGCAACAGCGTTTCGCGGGGAACCCCCACGGCTATCTGACGGCCCACGGCTTCGACGACCTGTCTGGTGAAGACGTCGCCGAGGCGATCCGCGCCGTGGCCCGCACGCTGCCTCCCGACATCGCGGAACGGCTCGCGCCCTTCCACTCTGACGACGGCTCACTGCCGCCGATCCGCCCGCAGATCGGCGAGAGCGAGCTCGACGCCGCCGTCCGCCAGCTGCAGTTCGCCGCGTCGCTGACCCCCACCGGCGAGAACCTCGTCGTCGTGGTCGCCACCGAGACCGTCGTCGACGCCGAAGTCCCGTCACCGCCGATGCCCCCGCCTCCGCCCTTCGAGGAGCCGTTCGAGAAGGAAGAGGTCGCCGCGTTCGAACCTCCGGCGTGGCCAGACGTACCCGAGGTCGAGCCGGAGCCCGAACCCGAGCCCGTCGCCGTGGAGCCAGAACCCGAACCTGAACCCGAACCGGAGCCGGAGCCAGTGGTCTTCGAACGTGAGCCAGTGCCGACACCCGAGCCCGAGCCGGCGTTCGCGTCGGCGAGCGATCCGCTGCGCAGGTCCTCGATGACGTCGGTCGACCCGTACCGCGCCTTCGGTGAAGAGCTGGCGTCGATCATCCGCCACGCGGGCGAGCAGATGCAGGAGGTCCTGCGTCGCGCCGAAGACCAAGCCGATGCCATCGTGCGGCAAGCCGAACGCGAGGCCGATTCGATCCGCGAGCAAGCTGACAATGAGGCGAACTCGATTCGCAGCAGCGCCAGCGAAGAGGCGTCCGCGACGCGTGCGGCCGCGCAGGTCGATTCACAGAACATGCGCGAGACGGCCACACAAGAGGCCGACGCGATCCTGCAGGCCGCGAAGTCCGCTCGCGAGGAAGCGCGCATCTTCAAGCAGTCGGCGCGCGACGAAGCCAACGCCATCCTGCAGAACGCGCGGAACACGCAAGAAGAAGCGCAGCGCCAAGCGAGCGAGTTGGTCAAGAACGCGGAGCGCGAGTCGAGCGCGATGTTGGCCGAAGCACGCACCCGCCGCGACGAGATCCGCGACGCCGAGCGCGAGCTGCGCAAGCGCCTGCAGGGCGTCGAGACCGTCTTCCGCTCGTTGGAAGAGGGCAGCGTCATCCCCGACGATCCCGCCGAGTAACACCCCCTCACCAAATTGCGCTGACTGACCACCGCATGAGGGGCGAACCAGCGCAATTTCGAGAGGGGTCGGCGACAACGGGCACGTATCGGCGACGCATGCGCGTCACCGCAGTCGACGAGTTCACCATCCGCGGCGACATGGAAGACGACTTCCATCGTTTCGGCGTCACGCTCCGCCACGACGGTGAGCGCGTGGTCGAGGTCGAAGGCGACGCGCTGCGACACCCGTGGACGACGTGTCCATCCGCCGTCGAGCCGCTGCGCGCACTCGCAGGGGCGCCGCTGTCGACGCGGTTGAGCTCGCTCGGCGAGTACGCGCCGGCCCGGCAGAACTGCACGCACCTGTTCGACCTGTCAGGCCTCGCCGTCGCGCACGCGGCGCGTGGCACCGGCGGGACGCGCACGTACGACGTCGCCATCCCTGACCGCGACGGCAAGCGCACGGAGCCAGAACTGTGGCGTGACGGCGAGCTGCTGTTTCGCTGGCAGATCGCCGGGCGACTCCTGATCGGTCCTGCGCCGTTCGAAAACATCGAACTGCGCGGTGGCTTCATCGCCTGGGCCGAAGACACGCTCGATGCCGACACCGCCGAAGCCGCGAGTGTGCTGCGCCGCGCCTGCGACATCAGCTTCGGCCGCGCGATCGACCTCGACGTCTTCGAGAAGGCCGAGATGCTCGGCGAACCCGTGCGAGGCACATGCCACTCGTTCCAGCCGGGCATGATCGAGCAGGCGGTGCGCGTGATGGGACAGACGCGCGACTTCAGTGACGATGCAGATGCGCTTCTGCGAGATCGCTGAAGGCGCGTAGCCCGTCGACTGCGTCTGGCGATCGTCGCCACGGTGAGCAGATCAGCCGGTCGACGCCGGCGTCCTCCCACCGTTTGATGTCGTCCTCCGACGACACCGGCCCCCCCACCGTGATCTCGAACGGCTGGTCGGCGCGTCCGGCTTCCTCCCGCAACGCCCGCAACCGTGCGATGGACGCGGCCACCGATTCAAGCGTGTGGTCCATGCCGACCCAGCCGTCGCCGGCGCGGGCCGCCCGCCGTAGTGCGGCGCCGGACTCGCCACCGACGATCACCGGCGGATGCGGTTTCTGCACCGGCTTCGGCTCGAACATCACCGGCCCGAAGTCGAAGAACTCGCCGTGTTGCTCGATCACCTCGTCGGTCCAGAGCCGGCGGCACACATCGAGCGCCTCGTCGACCCGACGACCACGCGACGCGAAGTCGAGACCGATCGCTTCCCATTCCGTGCCGAGCCAGCCGGCACCGATACCGACGATCGCGCGGCCACCACTGACGATGTCGAGGGTGGCAATGGCGCGGGCCGAGATGAAGGGGTGGCGCAGACCGAGCAGGTAGACGTGGGTGGCGAGCCGCACGTTCTGGGTGCGGCCGGCGAGGAACGAGAGGTAGGCGAACGCGTCGAACACCGGCGTACTCGGTGGCACGGGCGGGTGTTCTTGGCCGGGGAACGGTGACCCGCCCATCTCGATCGGAAACACGAGGTGTTCGGGGAGCCACACCGATTCGAAGCCGAGCCGTTCGGCCTCGTCGACCACCGGCACGAAGAACGCGGGGTTGAGGCGGCCGAGCGCCACACCGAACTTCACGGGTGCCACTCCCCGTCGGGCTGGCGGTGCCAACCTCCGGCCGCGACGTTGCCGCCATCGACGTGAATCGTGGTGCCGGTGACGAAGCGGCTCAGATCGCTGGCCAGGAACACCGCCGCGCCGGCGATGTCGTCGACATGACCCGACACCGGGAGCGCCATGCGCGCCGACACGTCGGCCAGGTCGGGCAGACCGGGTGTGGGGATCACGTCGGGCGCGATGCAGTTGACACGGATCAGCCTGCTCCCGAGCTCGAGGGCCAGCGACTGGGTGAGGTTGGCCACGGCCGCCTTCATCGCGGAGTAGATGGCAAAGCCCGGCGCGGCACGGTGCGCTTCGATCGACGTGATGTTGATGATCGAGCCGCCCTGCGGCATGTGCGGGACGCAGGCGCGGACGAAATGCGTGACCGACGAGAAGTTCTCGCGGATCAATGCGTCCTGACCTTTGGCGTTGACGTCGAGGAAGTCCGCCCCGAAGCCGCCTCCGGCGTTGTTCACCAGGATGTCGATGCGACGGTCGAGCGCCCGCACGGCATCGTCGACGAAGGCGTCGACTTGATCCGCGTCGCGCACGTCCATCACGCCGGTGACGACGCGCTCGCCGAGCCCGTCGATCTCCTTCGACACGAACGCGAGCCCATCGGCGTTGCGATCGCACATCGCCACCGAGGCGCCGAAGTTGGCGAACGTGAGCGCGATGGCCTCACCGATCCCCTGGGCCGCGCCAGTGACCAGCGCGACCTTGCCCTCGAGCGAGACGTTCTCCGGCCCCAACACGCTGCGCAACCTAGCCAGTAAGCAGGGGTGGCAGCGGTTCTCGATGGACGATCGTCAACGTCTGGACCGCTCGCGTCAGCGCGACGTAGAGGAGCCGGAGGCCGGCGCGGTGCTCGTCGCCATCGGCCGGCACGAATTTCGCCGGCTCGACCACGACCACCGCGTCGAACTCCAACCCCTTCGCCTCGGGCGGCGACACCACGGTCACGTTGCTCGCGGCGTCGACCAACACATCAACGCCCGCGGGAACGATCACGCCGACGGACGACCACCGGACGGCGAGCTCGGCCACGATCCCGTGCACCGCGGCCGAGAGGTCGTCGGGGCCGCCGGCGATCCCGACGACGTGCGGCGGCTCGCCGGCCTCGCGCACAGAACGCGTCGGACGCACGTCGGGCGCGGCCTCGACCAGCAACCGGTTGGCGAAGTCGATGATCGGCGCGGGCACGCGGTAGCCGAGGTCGAGCTCGGTGAAGTCGGCTCCTTCCGGTGAACCGAGATGCGTCAGCACGTCGTCCCACGAGCGCTGCGCGCCGGGCCGGGTCGCCTGGGCCAGGTCGCCGAGCACCGTCATCGAATGACGCGGGCAACGGCGGGCCAGCGCACGCAGCTCCATCGCGGTGAGGTCTTGCGCCTCGTCGACGACGATGTGGCCGTACGTGCGGCGGACGCCATCAGCGATCGCCTCGGCTTCGTCGACCAGCACGAGGTCGGCCGCGGTCCACGGCTCGTCGTCGGCCCGCCGGGTGGCCTTGCGCAACAGCAGCGTCTGTTCCGCGTCGTCGAGCACGCCGTCTGCCGCGGCGCGCAACGCGCTGCGGGACGACAGCAGGCGTCGCACCAGCGTGGGCGGGCTCACCGCGGGCCACCCCGCAAGCGCGGACTGAAACTGCTTGTTGGTGCGCAGATCGTCGGCGAAGCCCAGCGGCGCGGTGTCGTCGTTCCGGCGTTCGGCAATGTCCTGCTCGGCCATGCGCACGAGCTGGGTGCGCATCGCGTTGCGGCCCACATTGTGGGGGACGTCTCGCTCGCGGATCTCGTTGATCGCCGCGATGATCTCGTCACGCGACAGGCGGATGCGACCCCAGTTCGTCGCGATCGACACGTCTTCGGTGGGCGGCTTGATCGTCGCGGCAGCTGCCCGCAAAAGCACGGTGGCCATGCGCGCATCGCCCTTCAACGCAGCGGCATCGGGCGGGTCGAACGCCCGCACTCGTCCGCCGAGCAAGCGCTCGACCGTGCTCTGGCGCACTGCGGTCTCGCCGAGCGATGGCAGCACTTGCGAGATGTAGCGCAGGAACACGGGGTTCGGTCCGATGACGAGCACCGTCTCCTGGTCGAGCAGTTGGCGGTGCTCGTAGAGGAGAAACGCGGCCCGGTGGAGCCCGACCGCTGTCTTGCCGGTACCCGGCCCTCCTTGCACGACGAGACACGACTCCAGCGGAGCGCGGATGACGACGTCCTGCTCCGCTTGGATCGTGGCGACGATGTCGCGCATCTCGCCGGTGCGCTCGCGTTCCAACTCGGCGAGCAGCGGATCCGGGATGCCACCGTGCCGCGCGGCGTGAACCGAATCGGGATCGTCGAACACCTCGTCGAACAAGTCGTCGACGCTCCGGTTGGTCATCATGAAGCGTCGACGCATGTGCAAGCCGAACGGGTCGGCGGCGGTCGCTCGGTAGAAGGGCGTCGACACCCCCGCTCGCCAGTCGACCACCACGGGCTCGCCGCGCTCGTCTTCGACGTGACGCCGTCCGACGTACCACGTGGGTCCGGGCGCCTTGGGCGTTCCTTCCTCGTCGATGCGGCCGAAGGCGAGGCCGGGGACGTCGATGTCGAGCGCTCGCAGCCGCTGTTGCAGATGCCAGCGGGCGATCTCGGCGTCGACTGCCTGGGCCGCCATGTCGTCGATCGACATGGTCGCCTCCGTGCGCTCGCGCATTGACGCCAGACATCGGTACGCGTGATCGAGATGGCGCTGCTCAGGCTCGAGGTCGGGGTGAGCCATGTGCTGCTCCTTTCTGGATTTTCCGAGTGGGGACGCGCGCAAACGCCCCGCAGACCCGTCCATGGGGGGTCTCCGGCGCGTGCAGGATCCAAGCTACGCCTCGCGTCAAGACCGATGGTCCGGGTTTCGGTAGACATAGACGGTGCCCGGGACGAAAGGTCGGCTGCTGGTGGCCACGCCACTGCTCAACGACCGGAACTTCGCGCGCACCGTCGTGCTCATGCTCGAGGACAACGACGACGGCGCCCTCGGCCTCGTGCTCAACCGTCCGTCGCCGCTCGAGGTGAGCGAGCCGCTCCCCGACTGGGCCGATCTCAGCGCGTCACCTCCGGTGGTGTTCGTCGGTGGCCCGGTGTCGCGCAGTTCGGTGATCGCGCTGGCCCGGTGGTCCGACGAGCCGGACATGTCCGACGACACGTGGACGTCGGTGCTTGGTCCGATCGGCGTGCTCGACCTGACCGCAGACGCGGCGCTGCTGCACGCGATGGTCGACGACGTCCGGGTGTTCGCGGGATACGCCGGCTGGGACGCCGACCAGCTGCGCGGTGAGATCGCGGAAGGTGCATGGTTCGTGGTGGACGCGGTCCCCGACGACGCGACGACCGACGAGCCCGAGGGCCTGTGGCGCGACGTGCTCCGCCGGCAACCCCACCCCGTCCGCCTCTTCGCCAACTACCCCGCCGACATCACGTCGAACTGACTCCGCCCCACCTCGAAATCCCGCTCAGACGTATACAAAAGTGTGTACGTCTGAGTGGGATTTGCCTGACCGGGGAAGCTGACACGAGCGTCAGGTATCGTCGGCGGGCATGCAGGTGACCGAGGGAACGACCGTGCTCGTCACCGGCGCATCGTCGGGCATCGGTGCCGCGCTTGCGCCGATGCTGGCCGAACGGGGCGCGACCGTCGGCGTCGTCGCGCGACGCGAGGACCGACTGCGCGAGGTGCTCGACCAGTGCAAGGGCGACGGTCACCGTTACTGGGCGTGTGATCTCGGCGATGTCGTCGTCGCCGAGCGCGTGGCGCTCGAGGCGTGGGACGCGTTCGGTCACCTCGACGTGATCGTGCACAACGCCGCCATCCCGAAGCGCCGCAAGGTGCAGGAGCTCACGGTGCCCGAGCTCGACAACGTGATGGCCGTCAACTTCTTCGCTCCGGCGCGAATGACGATGGCCGTGCTGCCCCGCATGCTCGAGCGCGACAAAGGCGTCATCGTGAACGTGTCGAGCCTCGGCGGCCGGCTCGGCATCGCCCACGAGTCCTCCTACTGCGCGAGCAAGTTCGCGCTGTGCGGCTGGAGTGAGTCGATGGCCATCGATCTTTGGGACACCGGCGTCGACGTCCGCCTCATCATCCCCGGACCGATCGCCACCGAGATCTGGGACCTCCCGGACAACGATGCGCCGCTCTACCACGGGCCGTTCGAGCCGCCCGAGTCAGTGGCTGCGGACATCATCAAGGCCATCGAAGGCGACCGCTTCGAGACCTACAGCCCCGACATGAAGGACATCGCCGCGTTCAAGACGACCGAGATCGACCTCTTCCTCCAGGGCGTCGCCGACATGACGAAGCAAGAAGAAGCTGCGCAGCAGGAGAAGTCGACGTGAAGGCACTGGTCTTCGGCGAGTTCCCGGATCCGATGCCGCCGCAGCCGCCCGACGACGCACCTCGGCTCGTGAAGCACCTCGCCTCGACACCGATGTCGCTCATCGACATCGCCGAACCGAAGCTCCTCGGCCCCGACTGGGCCGTGATCCGGCCGCGCATGACCGGCATCTGCGGTTCCGACACGAAGCAAGTGTTGATGGACTTCGAGGGCGCCGAAGACAGCCCGATGACGGCGTTCATCTCGTTCCCGCAAGTGCTCGGGCACGAAGTCGTCGCCACTGTCGAACAGGTCGGCACCGAGGTCGACGGCATCGAGGCCGGGCAGCGCGTTGTGCTCAACCCGTGGCTCTCGTGCGGACCGCGCGGTATCACTCCCGTCTGCGCGTCGTGTGAGATCGGTGATTGGAGCATGTGCTTCCACTTCCACGACGGACGCTTGGCGCCGGGCATCCACACCGGCAACTCGTCCGACGCCACGGGCGGTTTCGCCGAGCTCGTGCCGGCCCACCAGCACATGATGATCCCCGTCCCGGACGGTGTGCCCGATGAGGTCGCGGTGCTCGCGGATCCGTTCGCGGTGGCGTTGCACGCGATCACCCGAAACCCGCCTCCGCCCGATGGTCGCGCCGTCGTCTATGGCGCAGGCGCGCTCGGCACGTGTGCAACCGCGATCCTGCGCGCGCTGTATCCGAACGTCGAGGTCGCCACCGTGGCGGCGTGGGACGCGCAAGCGGCGCTCGCCGAGAAGATGGGCGCAACGGTGTTCCGGCCCGAGCCGCGATTGCAGCTGATCGAGCAGCTCGCGGACTGGTCCGGTGGTGTGCTGCGACGACCGTGGGAGGGGCTAGCCGTCTGCTACCCCGGCTACATCGACGTTGTCTACGACACCATCGGTGCGCCGGCCACCTTCGAGGTCGACATGCGCGTGCTCAAGGCGCGCGGGACGATGGTGCAGCTCGGCCTCTCGTCGTGGGAGCGCGGCGAATTCACCCCGCTGTACTTCAAAGAGATCCGCTGGATCGGCTCGAACGCGTTCGGCTTCGAGGAGGTCGACGGTGTGAGCAAGCACGGCATCGCCCACTACCTCGAGATGGCCGCGAGCGGCCGCGTCGACCTCACCGGGATGCTCACACACACGTTCGTGCTCGACGAGTGGCGCGACGCGTGGAACACGCTGATCAACCAGGAGACCACTGGTGCCATCAAGGTGGCGTTCGACTTCCGCGACTGACCCGAGCGCGTGACAGGCTGACGTCATGCCCTCCACCCGAACTGAGACCATCACCGCCGCAGACGGCGGCCAGTTCACTGGCCATCTGACCGTCCCCGATGCGGGCCGGGGACCAGGGATCCTGTTGCTGCAGGAGATCTTCGGGGTCGGCGAGTTCCTGCTGTCGAAGGCCAACGACCTCGCGGAGCTCGGCTACGCGGTGCTGTGCCCAGACGTGTTCTGGCGCGTGCAGCCGGGGGTCGCGCTCGCTCACGACGAAGCCGCGCTCGGCGAAGCGTTCGGCTACATGACGCGCTACATGGAAGAAGTTCCCGACGACACGAAGATCTCGGACCTCGGCAGCGCGCTCGATCACCTCCGTTCGCTGCCCGAGGTCGCCGGTCAAAAGGTCGCGGCGATGGGCTACTGCCTCGGAGGATTCCTCGCGTACGCGGTCGCCTGCCGGTACGAGCCCGATGCGGCGGTGTCGTACTACGGCTCGGGCATCGCGGATCGGTTGAGCGACGCCGACAACCTCACGTGCCCGATCATTTTCCACTTCGGCGGCAACGACCCGTTCATCCCCAACGAACAGGTCGACGCGATCCGCGCCCACCTCGACGATCGCGACTTCGTCGACATCCATGTGCAGCACCAGGCCGGGCATGCGTTCGAGAACTTCCTCGCCGACCAGTTCCACGACCCTGCTGCCTCGGCTGTTTCCTGGCCACTCACCGTCGACTTCCTCGAGCGCGAGCTTCGAGGTTGAGGAGCATTCGGTGAAGGGCAAGACCGTCGTCATCACCGGTGCCAACACCGGCATCGGCAAGGAGACGGCCGTTGCGCTCGCCGAGATGGGCGCGACCGTCGTGCTGGCCTGCCGCAATCGTGCGAAGGCGACGGCCGCGGCCCACGAGATCCGTACTCGTTCCGGGAACGACGACGTGCACCTCGTCGATCTCGATCTGGCCGATCTCGAGTCCGTGGCGAGTTGCGCCAAGGAGATCCTCGACGGTTACGAGAGGATCGATGTGCTCATCAACAATGCCGGACTCGAGCTCAAGAAGCGTTCCACGACGAAGCAGGGTTTCGAGACGACGTTCGGCGTCAACCATCTCGGCCACTTCCTGCTCACGGATCTCCTGCTCGACCGGTTGCGGGCGAGCAAGCCTGCCCGCATCGTCAACCTCTCCTCGGTCGGCCACAACTTCGCCCGCAACGGTCTGCGGTGGGACGACCTCCAGTACGAGACGACGCGTTACACGGCGAACGGTGCGTACTGCGAGAGCAAGCTGGCCAACATCCTGTTCACGCGCGAGCTTGCTCGCCGGTTGCCGCCGAGCGAGGTCACGGCCAACGCCTGCCATCCGGGCGCGGTGCGCAGCGAGTTCGCCTCGAGTGACGACATGGGCAAGCTCTACGGCGCGTTCATGAAGGCTGGTTCTCCGTTCCTGCTGTCGTCGAAGGCCGGCGCGCGCACGTCGGTCTATCTCGCGTCATCACCCGAGGTCGAAGGCAAGACCGGCGGTTACTACGTGCGCCGCAAGCTCCGTCAAGGCTCGAAGCAATCGCGCGACACGGACGCCGCGGCGCGCTTGTGGACGGTCAGCGAGGAGCTCCTCGCATCGGTGGGCGCGCGCTGATAGACCGCGCACTCAACGACGGGCCACCGCGGGACGATCTGGTTGTCGACGCATCGGGGCGCTGGTCGACCGCCGCACTCGACGAGCGCGTTGCTGCCGTAGCGGGCGGCCTGCGCGATCGGGGCGTGGCCGAGGGCGACGCGGTGTGCTGGCAACTACCGAACGGCGTCGATGCCGCCGTGCTGTACCGCGCCTGCTGGCGGCTCAGCGCGGTCGCGGTACCGATCCACCACCTGGCTGGCGCGGCTGATGTGGAGCACGTCGTCGCCGTGGTGCGGCCTCGGCTGATCGTGGAGGGCGCATTGCCGGAGGGCGATCGCGTCTTTCCCGCGGGCCAGTTCAACGACGCGCCGGCTGCCATCCTCTTCACCTCGGGATCGAGCGGTGCGCCGAAAGGGGTGATCCACACCGGCGGCCGGCTCGCCTACAAAGCGCGCCTGATGGCGCAGGTGCACGGGCTCACGGCCGACGACGCGATCCTCATGCCTGCTCCCCTCGCGCACATCTCGGGTCTCCTCAACGGCGTCACGGTCCCGGGCGTCGTCCCCATGAAGACGGTGCTGATGGCGAAGTGGGATCCGTCGGAGGCCCTCGAGATCATCCACCGCGAGCGCATCACGTTCATGATCGGCCCGCCGACGTTCTTCATCGGGTTGATGGACGCACCGGGCTTCTCGCCGCGAGCTGTCGAGAGCCTGCGCCTCGTGTCGTCGGGAGGCGCGGGCGTGACCACGGCGTTCGTCGATGCCGCGAGCGCCGCCCTGGGCTGTGTCGTGAAGCGCACCTACGGATCGACGGAAGCGCCGACGATCACGACGAGTCAACCGGGCGACGATCCCGACAAGGCACGGTCCACCGATGGCCGGCCCACAGGAACGGTTGAAGTCCGCATCGACGCCACGACCGGCGAGGTGCAGGCGCGCGGCCCAGAGCTGTTCGTCGGCTACCTCGACCCCGTGCAGACCAGCGCGGCGAAGACCGAGGACGGTTGGTTCCGCACCGGCGATCTCGGACGGATCGACGACGGCTGGCTCACGATCACCGGGCGCTTGAAGGACATCATCATCCGCGGCGGCGAGAACATCGCCACCGCCGAAGTGGAAGGCGTGCTCGAAGCGCACCCGTCGGTGCGCCAGGCGGTCGCCGTCGGGGTGCCCGACGAGCGCCTCGGCGAGCAGGTCGCCGCGTTCGTGTTGCTCACCCCGGGAGCCGTGTTCGATCTCGACGAATGCCGTCGGTGGTTCGAGTCGCAGGGCGTCGCGCGGTTCAAGACGCCCGAGCGTGTCGTCGTCGTCGACGAGCTCCCGACGATGGCCGCCGGCAAACCCGACCGAGACGCCCTCCGCCGCCTCCTCCCTGGCTTTTCCCATTCATAGGTACACATTTCTGTGTACGTATGAATGGGAAAACGGATCAATCGCGGCTGGTGGCGGGGCGAGCGAAGACCGCTCGCTCGATGCCGGGCAGCATCAGCTCGCGCGGTGCGCCGAAGGCCAGGTCGCTGGCGGAGTCGGCCAGGTCGGCCACCACCGACGACGTCAGGATCTCGCCGGGAGCCGCGGCATCGCACAACCGGCACGCGAGGCTCACGTTGCGGCCGACCACGTCGAGTCCGTCACGCTCGACCTCGCCGGCATGCACGCCCACGCGGGCCTCCAGGGAGAAGTCGGGATCGCTGGCGCGCTCCTTCTCGAGCGCTGTCTGGAAGGCGACCGCGAACTGCACCGCTCGCCGCGGGCTGTTGAACGTGAGGAGCAGGCCGTCGCCGCGGGTCTTCACCTCCGTGCCGCCGTGCTGCGCGACCTCGTGACGCGCAAGCGTGTAGTGCGCTTGCAGCACGGCGCGCCACCGTTGATCGCCCAGTGAGTCGGCAATGCGCGTCGACCCGACGATGTCGGTGCACACGACAGTGACGAGCCCACCGGGATCGACAACGGGCGGAGGCGCCGGTGGAGGGGGCGTCGGCAACCAGTGCGGCGGTGTCCCGTGGCGCTGGCTCCGATCGCGGTTCCGGTTCTGATTCTGATTCCGGTTCTGGTTCCAGTTCTGGTTCCAGTTCTGGTTCTGGTGGTGACCGTGCTGATCGTCGTCGTCGTCCGGCTCACCGGGCTGGCGCGGCGGCTTGCTCTGCACCACGATCGTCCCCCACATCCCGTAGCCCCGGATGCGGATCTTCGGCGCGCCAGGAAGCGGCTCGACGCGCGACGTGCGATTGCTGCGACCACCCATGAGCATCATCCCGGTGAACTCCACGGGAATGCCTTCGGGCACGATCACGTGCACGCCGCCCATGATCGCCCATGCGGTGATGTCGACCTCATCGGCTTCGAGCGTCGCGTCGCGCAGGTCGATGAGCACACCGCCCATCATCGCCACGGCCCCGAGTTCGCGCTCGGCGCGCCAACGACCGCGCTGATCCTCGCCGCCCATGATGGCCACGATCCACCGTCGTCGCTTCTTCGGCTCGTCGGTCGAGTCGGTCGATGACGAGGCCGGCCTCGATGCGGACACCGGCAGTCGGAGATCACGCGTGACGTCCTCGAGTTGTCCGCGCGTGATGGCGGCCCATGCGTCGGCTGTGCGCTCTGAGAACTCGTCGAGCGTGAGTTGGCCGTCGGCGCATGCCGTCGACAATCGGTCGACGACGGCCTGTCGCTCCGAGTCCGATGCTCGGATCTCGTCCCCCTCCACCCCACCATCATTCACGAACGGCACGCTGGAGTCCTATCTACGGTGAGCGTGGCGTGGGTCACGGCGCCGCCTACCCTGCCTGCCGCATGAGAATCCGGAGCGGTGCGGTGATGCTCGCCGCGGTGCTGCCGCTCGCTGCGCTGGTGGTCGACCCGAAGGGCTGGTTCCCGTTCGGGCCGGGCAAGTGGCTCGCCGTCTCGACGCTCGTGCCTGCCGGCACCGCCCTGATCCTGTGGCGAGAACGGCCACGGGTCTCCCGCCTCGTGACGCACGCGGCGATCGCTCTGGTGGTTTGGATGGCGATCGGCGCGGTCGTCGGTCGCGACGGCCTCTACGCCTGGGTGGGAACGCCGGAACGTCACTTCGGTGTGCTCACGTGGGTGCTGTGCCTCGCCGCCCTCGTGGCAGGACAGAACCTCGATGTTGCTCGCGACCACGTCGCGCTCGCGTGGGGCGCTGCTATCGCGGGGTTCGGCGCCGGAGGGCTCGCGGTCAGCGAAGCCCTCGGCTGGGAGCCGTCGGTCTTTGCCGTCACTCCGGGCCGGCTCACCGCGACGATGGGATCCGCCGCATACCTCGGAGCGCTCACCGCGCTGCTGTTGCCGATCGTGATCGCGATCGCGCTCGACAACAGCTTCTCGCGTTGGTTGCGCGGCGTGGCCGTGCTGTCGGTGCCCGCGCTCGCAATCGCATTCGCCGGCTCCGGAGCACGCGCCGCGTGGTTCGGAGCAACAACCGCGGTCGTGGCGTTCGTCGTGGTGCGGCGCTCCACGTTGTTGCGCGACCGGAGGCGGACGACGGTAGCGGGCGGCGCGCTTGCGCTCGGTTTCGTCGCGTTGGTTGCCCTGTCACCCGTCGGCTCCCGCTTGTCGTCGACGACGGATTCCAAGGTCGGAGGCAGCAGCCGCGTCGACGAGTGGCAGGTGGCGACGCGCGTGATCGCGAACCATCCGATCACCGGCGTGGGTCCCGAGGGCTACCGCATCGCCTTCGCCGAAGGCGTCGACGACGCGTACGAGCGGGCCTACGGACGGGATCCGCTCCCCGATCGCGCCCACTCGGGCCCGCTCGACGTGGCGGCCACCGGCGGGTTGCCCGCGCTCGCGGCCTGGTGCCTCGCGGTCGGACTCATGCTGCGCGCTGCGCTCCGCGGCTTGCGGTCGGACCAGGCATTCTGCGTCGGCGCTGCGGCTGCGGTCATCGCCTACTTCGCCGCGCAGTTGCTGTTGTTTCCCATCTTCGAGCTCGAGCCGGTGGCGTGGCTGCTCGCGGGAGTCGTGGTTGCGGCCACGGAAGCGGGCACACCGGCGGTCGCTCCTCGGGCACTACGTCGACCGATCATGGCGACGCTCGGAGCACTGGCCGTCGTGGCATTGGGGGCCGGGGTCGTCGACGTGGCCGCTGACCGTCACGCCGCCACCGCCGCCGACGCGCGCGAGCCGTCCACCGCTGTGCGCGAGGCCGGCGCCGCGGTCGATCTGCGACCCGACGAGGTGCGACTCCACCTTCTGCTCGCGCAGGCGTTGGTCGCCGACGGTCGAAGCACGTCCGATGCCATCGCCGCCGTGAACGACGCACTGCGCATCTCGCCGGACGACCCGATCGCCCGACGCCACCGGGTGCAGCTGCTCGTGCAGCGAGCGAGCGCCACGCACCTTCCTGCCGACATCGCCGCCGCTCGTGTCGAGGCGGACGCACTCGTCGCGCGTGATCCGCACAACGCCACGCTGTGGCTCGTCACCGGCGCAGCCGCCCGGCTCGCAGCCGATGCATTGGGAGCGGAAGCGGCCTTTCTGCGCGCGGAATCGCTCTCACCGCACAGCGCCACGCCGAGCATGGAGCTGGCGTTGCTCTATCTCGATCTCGGCCGATTGTCCGATGCGAGAGCGGCGGCCGACCGGGCGGTCGCCCGGGATCCCGACGACGTGGGAGCCCAGCAGCTCCGGCAGCGCACGCTGGACGCGGGTTGAGATGGAACGCCGCGGGCCGGTCGAGCGTCTACAGGGCATGTACGCCACCGCGTCGCTCGACGACGCGTCTTCCACCGTGGGCACCCGGCGCGACCTCGCGATGGTGAGCCCGCTGGTGTCTGAAGGATTCGAAGCGTTCTACCGCGATGCCCGTCCGACCGTCGGCAAGGCACTGGCGATCGCGCTCGGCGATGCCGACGTTGCCGCCGAGGCCACCGACGAAGCCATGACCCGCGCGTACGAGCGTTGGGCCGAGGTGAGCGCGCTCGGGCGCCCGGAGGCGTGGGTGTATCGCGTCGCCTCGAACTGGGCGCTCTCGATCTTCCGCCGCCGGCGCCTCAGCCTCCATCGCATGTACGACCCCGCCGTCTCCGACGCCGCGACGGTCACCGACCCCGCGGTGCATGCCGCGGTGGCCGCGCTCGACATCAAGCACCGCAGCGTTGTCGTGTGCCGCCACCTGCTCGGCTGGTCGGTGGCCGAAACGGCGCTCGCCCTCGACATCAGCGAAGGCACCGTCAAGAGCCGGCTGCATCGCGCCACCGCCACACTCCGCACCCGTTTGCAAGATCTCGACACCAATGAGGAGCAGTCGTGAACGACGACGATCGCCTTTCCCAGTACCTCTCCGACCGCGCCGATTCGATCGCGCTCGCACCTGGCGACGTACGCGACATCACCGTGCGCGTCATGCGCCGCCGCCGGTCGCGCCGGACGTTCAGCGCGGCCGCGGCCGTCGCGGTGCTCGCGCTCGGCGCAGTCGTGTTGCTGAGCCGCGGCCCGGGTCATCAGTCGGTCACCGTTGCCGGCGAGCCCGAACCGTCTCGCGCCGCGCTCACGTGGTCGACTGTCGATGTCCCGGAAGGACTCGGCTGGAGCTTCGAGACCGTCAACGCGGGCACCGGCTCGCTCTTCAGCCTGTCCACCGCACCGGGCGTGGTTCCGTCCGGTGGGAGCATGGACACGCGACAGGTCCTCTACCGATCGAGCGACGGCCGTTCGTGGTCCACGGTCGCACTGCCCGAAGGCCTGTCGCCGACGGCCCTCGCGTCGTCGGCGGGTCACCTGTACGCCGTTGGCACGGCTCCGGGCGGCGGAAACACCGTCGACTTCGCCGTCGCCAGCAGCACCGATGACGGGAACACGTGGTCGCAGGCTCGCCTGCCGCAGCCGGAGGCCGACCTGAAAGCGCGGTTCCCGCACGAGGTGCAGATCTCCCCGCCGATCATCGCGAGCGGACCACAGGGCGTCGTCGCGGCAGTGACGGTTCAAGCGATGCCGGACGTGCAAGCGCTGTTGCCGACGGACGCCATGTCGTCAGGGTGGAACATCACCGCAACTGGCGTTGACATCTACTCGCCGTGTGCGGCCGACATGCAATCCATCTCGTCGAGCTATGGGCCTCCTCCGACCAACCTCGTCGAGTGCCCCAAAGACGGAAAGCAGCCCCCCGTCGAGAAGTCGTACACGTGGGACGAGCTCGGGGTCGATCCCGCGCTGCGCCCGCTGATCGGCGGCCAGGTCCACCTCTACACGTCGCAGGACGGCTCCACGTTCGACGAAGTCGCGGCGCCTGGCATCGATGGCTACGTCGCCGAGCTGATCGCCAGCGGCGATGGCTATCGCATGCTCACCAGCGGTGCGCTCGTCCCCGGACTACAGCCGTACTACTCCGCCGACGGCACCAGCTGGGAGAAGACCGCTGACTCCGGCTTCGACGGGTGGGTCGTCGCATCCGGACTGATCGATGGCAAGCCGCTCGCCGTCCTCGAGACCATCAACGGCGTCGCACTGCTCACCGCACAACCAGGCGGTGGTTGGTCGCAGCCGGTCGGCATCAACGAAGCGCTCGGATTGCCGACTGCTTCGAACGACCATCCGACCATCGCAGGGTTGCAGTCAGCGGTGATCGGACCGCTGGGGGTCGCCGCGGTGTTCTCGATCCAAGACAAGGCGTACCTCGCCGAGAGCGCCGACGGTCGCCACTACACGACGCGTCCGTTGGGCGACGTCGCCGGCGATGGCTCCTGGTACGCGGCAGGCATCTCGATGAGCGCCGACGCGGTCGTCGTCCGCCTGGTGCCCACCCCGGCGCCGGGGAGTGATCCGTCCAACTCCCCGGTGCCTGGTCCTCAGCGCCTGTTGGTCGGCACGATCAACTGACGCGCTCCTTCCGTTCTGGCGTCACCTACTTCGCATATGCGACGTACGTGACGCCAGAACGGCGCGAGAGGCACGCGACGTACGCAGGACACTCGGCGCCACACCACCCGGGATCTCGCCACCTCGAGGAACTACCGTGTCGCGACTGCGGGGGTAGACACGTGGCGGAACTCGAGCACAACCCGTTCGAAGGGGTTGTGCTCGCGCGCCAACGCCCGGGCTTCACCGTCGAGCCAGAAGCAATCGCGTGGAACGCTGTCGCATTCAAGGTCCGCGGCCAACGTGACGGGGTCGCCTGCGTACCGAGAAACTCGTTGGCGTCGTTTCTCGATGACCTCGACGACGGGCGACTCGATCCCGTCATCCGCGACTTCCTCGCCGGGCCTCCATCCGGACGCGTCTTGCGAACCGTCGCGCAGACAGAGACGCCGGGCCTCTTCGACGAGCTCTCCTCCCCTGACGCGATCGTGCCAGGCGAGCGTCGGCCCGGGCGGCCGGGCCGGTTCGGACGAGGCGGCGGTACACCAACTGGCTCGCGCCGCGACAAGCGCGCACGTCGTCCGCACCCGCGCCGCCTTCCGGTAGCCGGTGCGCTGATCGCCGGCGTGCTGACCGTCGCGGCGGTGGCCGTCGCGCTGCAGTCCAACGACAAGAAGGACACCTCAGCCGTTGCAACCGACCTTCAGCCGGCGGCGTCGTCCGCGGCTGACATTGACACTCGCGCGGCACTGCCACCACCTGCGGGCGCGGTGTGCGTCGCGCGCCCCGCGGGCATGACTGCGTGGTGGCCGGGTGACCGCACTTCTGACGACGTCGCCGGCGGACGCGATGGAGCGCTCGATTCAACTGCCGGGTTCGCCGCCAGCGGGGCCGTCGGCCCGACGTTCGACTTCACCCAGGGCGGATCGTTCGCCGTTCCAAACGATCCGCTGTGGAACCTGGGCACCGACTTCACCATCGACCTCTGGGTCAATTTCACCGATGCAGCCGCCGGACGCCTGCCTTTCATTTCGCACGACGATGCCGGCGGAAGCCACAACAAGTGGGTCTTCTGGTTCGACGACCAGGGCGACGGTCCTGGGCATCTGCCGGGGCCCGCGCTGCGGTTCCATATCAACGGTTCGTCGCCGAGCTCGAATCCGATCGCGGTCGCATGGACTCCGACGGTCAACGAGTGGCACTTCGTCGCCATCACTCGGAGTGCCTCCAGCTACGCCCTGTACATCGATGGCGGCTCACCCGCGCAGACAGCCGATGACGCGAATCCGATTCCGGCCGCGGTCGTACCGCTCAGCATCGGTTCCGCCGAGGCGTTCTCGTTCCCAGGCCAGATCGACGAGGTGCAGCTCTACAGCCGGGCGTTGCCCGCGAGCGAGATCGCCGGCATCTTCAACGCCGGCTCCGCCGGCGTGTGCAAGAACTGACGCCGCGTTTGGCTCAGAGGACGGATTCGCCAGCTTCGACTCGGGGACGCAGCAGCTCGGTGAGTCGCGTGCGGTGGAGGACTGCGTCGCCGAACGCGAGCTGATCGAGTTGCGCCCGCTTCAAGAACAGGTGCACGTCGTGCTCCCACGTGAACCCGATGCCCCCATGCACCTGCAACGCGGATGCGGCGACGCGCTTCGAGGCATCCGAGCACCATGCCTTCGCGGTCGACGCCGCCACCGATGCCTCGGGGTGCGACGCCGCGATGCACCAGGCCGCGTAGTACACCGCCGAGCGCATGCCCTCGACGTCGACGAGCATGTCAGCCAACCGGTGCTTCACCGCCTGGAAGCTGCCGATCGGCTTGTCGAACTGCACGCGGTCCTTGGCGTATTCCACGGACAGGTCGAGGAGACGCTGCGCGCCACCGAGCAACTCGGCCGAGTAGGCCATCGCACCGCGATCGACGAACGCCTGCACCGACTCGATTCCACCGAGGACGGTGGCGTTCCCCACCGACGGGTCGAGCCAGCCCACCTCGCGCGTCACGTCCATGGCGGGCTCGCGCGTCGACGCCGGCGCGAGCGCGACGAGTTGATCGCCGCGCACGCACACCGCGACGGTCGCCGACGGCGCATACGGCACGACCTCGCGGGCTCCTGACGCCGCGACGCACGCAATGGTGTCGCCGGCCAGGAGCGGGTCGGCCCAATCGGTGCCGGTCAGCGCGTCGAGCGCCACGATCTGCTGAAGGATCGGCGCCGGCGCGACATGGGCGCCCACCTCCTCGAGCAGCACCGCGACCTCGACCCAACCGAGCCCGACGCCGCCGGCGTCTTCGGCGACCGCGATACCGGTCCAGCCCTGCTCGACCATCGCCTTCCACAACTCGGCGTCCCACGGCACGTCCGATTCGAAGGTGGCGCGTACCTGTGCCGACGTGCTGCGGGTGTCGAGCAACTCACGCGCGGCGGAGCGCAGCGCCTGCTGATCGTCGTTCAGCTCGAAGTCCACACGCGTTCCTGGTGGCAAAGCGGACCTGACACGGGCGTCAGCATACGATCTGGCCCTTCATGGACTTGGCGCCCACGGCCGAACAGGAGGAGTTCCGCGCGGAATGCCGCACGTGGCTGCGTGCGCACCTGCCCTGGGAGTACGGCAAGGGCTTCCCGCCCCGCTTCGACGACCTCGCCGAAGAGGTCGCGTTCCTGCGCACGTGGCAGGAGCAGTTGGCCGGCGCCCGCCTCGTCGGGGTGACGTGGCCGGTCGAGTACGGGGGCCGGGCCGCGGGACCGCTGTACAACTTCGTCGTACAGGAAGAGTTGGCGCGCGCCCGCGCGCCGGAGCTCGTCGGTCGCATCGGCATCAACCTCGTCGGGCCGACGCTGCTGGCGCATGCCACCGCCCAGCAGCGCACCCGGTGGCTGCCGAAGATCCTGCGAGCGGACGAGCTGTGGTGCCAGCTGTTCAGCGAGCCGAGCGCGGGCAGCGACCTCGCCAGCGTCAAGACACGCGGCACTCGCGCGGACGGCGGTTGGATCGTCAACGGCCAGAAGGTGTGGACGTCGTACGCGCAGTTCGCCGACTGGGGCCTGTGCCTGGCCCGAACGGATGCCGACGCGCCGAAACACAAAGGCATCTCCGCGCTGGTGATCGACATGCGGGCGCCGGGGGTCGAGGTGCGGCCGCTCGTGCAGTCCACAGGCGACGCCGAGTTCAACGAAGTCTTCTTCGACGACGTGTTCGTGCCGGACGATCAGGTGATCGGCGCGGTCAACGACGGCTGGCGCGTGTCGTCGTCCACGCTCACGCACGAGCGCGGCACGAACCCACGGCAGCTCGTGCTGCACATCCAGCTGCTCGAGGAGTTGCTGAAGCTCGCCATCGAGAGCGGCGCGTACGACGACCATCGCCTCGGACAGCGCCTGGCGCAGGCCTACGTCGAGGTGCGGCTCTTCCAGCTGCACAATTGGCGCTCGCTGTCTCGCCTCGAGCACGGTCGCGAGCTCGGGCCCGAGGGATCCGCGTTGAAGCTCTACTGGAGCGAGATGAGCAAGCGTCTGCACGACACCGCGATGGCGGTGCTCGGCCCGTCGGCTCCGCTGTGGCGCGGCGCGGAAGACAACCCGGGTGACGGACGCTGGCAACGCAGCTGGCTCTACTACCAGTCGTCGTCGATCTTCGCGGGCACCAACGAGATCCAGCGCAACATCATTGGCGAGCGGGTGCTGGGATTGCCGAGATGACCGGGCCGCTCGAAGGGTTGCGCGTGCTGGATCTCGGGACGCGCATCGCCGCGCCGTTCTGCGCCGGCCAGCTCGGCGAGATGGGCGCCGAGGTCATCAAGATCGAACAGCCCGGCTCCGGCGACTTCATGCGCGAGATCGGTCCGTTCCAGGATGGCTACTCGCTCTTCTGGGCGGTCGAAGGCCGCGGGCGCAAGAGCGTCACGCTCGACCTGCGCAAGCCTGCAGGCCAGGAACTCTTTCGACGGCTCGCGGCGACCGCCGACGTCGTCGTCGAGAACTTCCGTCCGGGCACGCTCGAGCGCTGGCACATCGCACCACCCGATCTCGATCCGCGGCTGGTCGTCGTGCGCATCTCGACGTTCGGCCAGGACGGCCCGCTGTCCGAGCGCCCCGGGCTCGATCGCGTCGGCATCGGCTTCGGAGGACTCATGCACCTGACGGGCTACACCGACCGGCCGCCGGTGCGCGTCGGCGTCACGCTCTCCGACTACCTCACCGGTGTCTTCGCATCGCAAGCCGCCACGGCCGCGCTGTACCGGCGCGACGCGCGTGGCGGCGGCGGCGCGGTGGTCGACGCCTGCCTGTACGGCGCGGTGCTGCGCATCCTCGAGTGGACGCTGGCCGCCTACGACCGCCTCGGTGTCGTGCGGTCACGCGAGGGCAACCGGCTGGCCAACTCGGCGCCGCTCGACAACTACCCGAGCGCCGACGGCAAGTACGTGTGCATCGTCGCCGGCAGCGACGCCAACTTCGCTCGGCTCTGCAAGGCCATGGGACGCGTCGATCTGATCGACGACCCGCGCTTCGCCCGTCTCGCCGATCGCGCCGAGCGCAGCGACGAGATCAACAACCTCGTCGCCGAATGGACGCGCTCGCTCTCAGCCGCCGATGTCGAGGCGGCGTGCGTCGCCCACGACGTTCCCGTCGCCACCGCCTACACGGCGGTCGACATCTTCGATGACCCGCACATCGCGGCCCGCGGCGACCTCATCACGGTCGCCGACCCAGTCATCGGCGATGTCCGTCAGCAGGCACCGTTCCCGCGGTTCGTCGGTACGCCGGTCGAGGCGCCGAGTGGCGCCCCGCGCCTCGGCGAGCACACCCGCGAGGTGCTGTCGTCGTTGCTCGATCTCGACGACGCCGAACTCGACCGGCTCGCTACAGAGCACATCACGTGATCGAGTTGCTCGAGGTCGACGGCGACGACGTGCGCCTTGTCGGTGGCTACTCGCCCACGAGCGGTCATCACCACTTCCCCGTCGCGCCCGTTTGCCCGTACACCGGGGCGGACGACGTCGAACGCGTCACACTGCCCACCACCGGAACACTGTGGGCGTGGACCGCGGTCACGACCGCGCCGCCCGGCTACGAGGGACCGATCCCCTACGGCTTCGGCGTCGTCGAACTCGACGGCATCGGCCTGCGCGTCGTGGGTCGCCTGACGGAACCTGACCCGAGCGCGCTGCGGGACGGTCAGCCGATGCGCGTGATCGCAGAAGCGATCGGCGATCTCACCGTGTGGGCGTTCACGCCGTCATGAGTGTCGAGATCAGCGGCGCGGGGATCCACCCCTTCGGCCGCTTCGACGACCGGACGGTCACCGACATGGGTGTGGCCGCGGTCCGTGACGCGCTCGCCGACGCCGGCAACCCGCGCATCGACGCCGCGTTCTGCGGCACCGCGTACTCGGGAGTCGCCGCCGGTCACCGCGTGCTCGGCCAGCTCGCTCGCACCGGCATCCCGATCGTCGACGTCGAAGCGGGCTGCGCCAGCGGCGCGGCAGCGTTGTCACTCGCCGCGGGTGTGATTCGAAGTGGCGAGCGTGACTGTGTGCTCGTGTTCGGGATGGAGAAGATGCCCAAGGGCATGATCCGATCGTCGTTCTTCGAGCCGTGGCAAGAGCAAGCGGGCCTCTCGCCGGCACCGGCGTACTTCGCGCTCCGCGCGCAGCGACTCATGCGCGAAGCCGGACTGACCAAGGATGACTTCGCCTCGGTCGTCGTGAAGAACCGGCGCAACGGCGTCGAGAACCCGAACGCAATGTTCCGCAAGCCGGTGACGGCGGAAGAGGTGCTCGCGTCGCGCGTCGTGTCCGAGCCGCTGCATCTCTGGATGCTGTGCTCGCCGAACGAGGGCGCGGCCGCGGTCGTGCTGCGGCGCGGCACCGAGGGCATCCAGTTGCGCGCCGCGTGCCTGCGATCGCATCTGCCGGGAAGCGTGCTGGCGGAATCGACCCCGATGGCCGGCATCGACGACCGCAACATCACGCCACCGAGCGCGCTGGCGGCCGACGATGCGTACGCCGCCGCGGGCATCGGCCCCGAAGAGATCGACGTGGTCGAGTGTCAGGACACCGATGCCGCCCGCGAGCTGCTCACGTACGAGGAGCTGCGGCTGTGCGCGCCAGGTGAGCAGGCCAAGCTCCTGCGCTCGGGTGAGGTGGAGCTGGGCGGCCGTCGGCCCGTGAATCCGAGCGGCGGGTTGCTGTCGAAGGGCGAGCCCCTCGGTGCGTCGGCCATTGGCCAGGTGGTCGAACTGGTGCACCAGTTGCGGGGCGAGGCGGGCGCTCGCCAGGTAGCCGGGGCCCGGACGGCGCTGGCCCACACGGTCGGCCGCGGCGCCAATGCCAGCGTGGTGATCCTCACCCGATGATCGTGAGTGCTTGAATCTCCGCCGTGCGCCGGGCCCTCGTACTAGCCGCAGTCCTGTTCGCGTTCCTCGTGCCGGCGCCATCGGCGCGGGCCGCAACACAGACGATTCAGATCAACAGTGGATCGCCAAACCCGAACCCGGCGAACATCAACCCGGGCGACAGGGTCAAGTGGCACAGCCAAGACGGCGTGGCGTACACGGTCATCGCGGAAGGCGCCACCATTGAGGTTCCCGCAGGTGGCGATTCCCAGCTGCAGGGTCCGTTCGATGCCGGAACCTACGACTACACCGTGAAAGACAAGGACGGCAACAACACCGTCGGATTAGGCCAGATCGTCGCCGAGGAGCCCGCAACCACCACGACGACGCTGGCGCCGACGACCACGAAACCGACGACGACCACGTCGAGCAGTACAACGACATCCACGTCGTCCACGACCACGACCAGTTCGTCGACGACCACGACGACCAGGCCGATCTCGAGTTTCAGCGGGCCGGTCTCGGTCAACGACGGCGGCAAGAGCGGAGGCTCGTCTGCGCTGCCGTTGATCCTCGGCGGACTCGTCGTCGTCGCGGCACTTGCAGGGCTCGCGTACTGGCTGTGGTGGCGCAGCGGTGAGCCGTACGACGAAGACGACGGACCAGACTGGACCCAGGAACCACCGCCGACGGTCCAGGGGCCGCGCATCTGACGATGCGGCGACTCGCGGGGATCGCGTTGGTACTGGGGGCCATCGTGGTTCCGATGGTTTCGGCGCGTGCCGCGACGGCCGACGTCGAGATCAGGAACAGCAGCTACCTGCCGACGGAAATGACGATCACGGCGGGCGACACAGTGACGTGGACGAACTTCGACAACACGGCGCACACCGTGACATCGGACGACGGGTCCTTCGACTCGAACCCAACGTGCTCGCAGGTCACGATGCTCAGTTGCATGAACGGCGGGGCGACGTACCCCCACGCGTTCAACACGACGGGCAGGTTCACGTATCACTGCCGAGTGCACGGACAGGCGATGACCGGCACGATCATCGTCCAGAGCAGGGCGACGACCACCTCCACTACGACGACCACCGTCGCGACCACCTCGACGTTGGAGACGACCACCTCGCTCTCGAGCGAGCAGTCGACCATCACGCAGGCGTTGTTGCCCGAGCTCCCCGGTACGACCAAGGTCGCGTTGCCGAAGTCGATCATCCGGTCGAAGCAGGACGACGACATGCGCCCATGGGCGCTCGCCGCGGTGATGATCGCCGGCACGACAACGATCGCGGGGATTGTCCTCGTCCGCCGTGGCCGAGTCCCGTTCGGATGAGACCGGGGCACACCGGGTAGCTCCCGTCGAAGCGCGGCAGAAGCTCGGGGGAGTTCATGGCCCAGAACGTAAGCAAGCCGGCTGCCGAGAACGTTGTCATGGCGTACGCCGTGGAGATCTCCATCCCCGTTGGCAAGGAAGCCGGGCCTGACATCGACTTCGCGTCCTACGGCGGTGAGATCGTCCGCGACGCGATCGCCGGCTGGGGGATTCCGGTGGTGCGCATCGTGCACCTCGGAGACCCCGACAAGATTTTTCCCGACGCGAAGTCCTAGACCGCGCCGACGACCAGATCGGCGAGGCGCTCCCGCTGCCAGCCCTGGTAGCCGAGCAACAAGTCCGTCTGCTTGGCCCTCCGGTAGAAGAGGTGGGCGTCGCAGTCCCACGTGAAGCCGACGCCGCCATGGATCTGAATGCACTCGGCCGTCACGTCGTTGGCTGCTTCGGCGGCGTACGCCTTGGCCATCGCCGCCGCTTCCGCACGCACGGGCTCCTCCGCATCCGACGCCCATGCGGCGTAGTGCGTGCCGACCCGCGACAGCTCGAGGCGATGCAGCATGTCGGCGGCCTTGTGCTTGATCACCTGGAACGTGGCGATCGGCCGATCGAACTGCACGCGCACCTTGGCGTACTCCACCGCGAGCAGGTTTGCTGTCTCCATCCCGCCGACGAGCTCGGCGCACAGCGCGACGTTCGTGTCGTCAACGATGCGTTGCCACACGCTCGTCTGATCGCCCGACGGACCGACGGGTTGCGCTTCGTGCGCGTCGAATGCCAAGCGCGCCACCTTGCGCGTGACGTCCCATGACGGGACGAGCTCACCCGACGGCGCCTCGACCAGGAACGTGCCGATCCCCTGCTCCGTGCGGGCCACGACGAGCGCCCAGTCGGCAGTGTGACCGTCGAGCACGACGGGCTTCGTGCCGGTGAGCTTCCAGCGTCCGGCCTTGCGCACGGCACGTGTGCGTACTCGCGTGACCGGGTCGCCGGCGCCGACTTCCTCCAATGCGACGGTGCCGCGCGTCGCGCCGGACGCAAGCGACGCGAGTTGATCGCTCAAGCCGAGATGCTTCGCCGCCAACGTCGCGAACACCGATGACGAGAAGTACGGACCGGGGAACGGGACGCGTCCCATCTCCTCCATCACCACGACGAGGTCGACGAGACCGAGCCCGAGTCCACCGTCGGCCTCGGGCACGAGCAACGCCGGCCAGCCGAGCTCGACGAGCTGATCCCACACCTCGTCGGTGAACCCGCGCTCGTCGTCGATCATCGCCCGCACGTAGCTCGACGGGCTCTCCCGCTCCATGAAGGAGCGGACCGTACGCCGCAATTCGTCTTGATCCGCGTTGAAGGTGAAGTCCACGGCGACGCCTACCCGAGCCCGAAACCTGACATGGGCGTCATGGTACGTTGACCGCGATGGACTTTGCCCACACGGCCGACGACATCGCGTTCCGCGACGAGTTGCGACTGTGGCTCGACGACAACCTGCCGAAGTTCCTGGCGGAGTGGGGCGAGCAGGATCCTGCGACCGCGGACCCCGATGGTTCACCGGGCGCGCACGGGATCATGGGCGCGATGGAGCGCCGCCGGGCGTGGCAGCGCAAGCTCAACGAAGGGCGGTGGGCGGCGATCAACTGGCCGCTCGAGTGGGGTGGCCGGGCCGCGACCGTCACGCAGAACGTCATCTACTCCGAGGAGATGGCCAAGGCGCGGGCGCCGGGCATCTACAACGCCAACGGCCTGTGGCAGATCGGCCCGATGATCATCCGTTGGGGTGACGACGAGCAGAAGATGCAGTGGGTCCCCAACATCCTCAATGCCGACGATCACTGGTGCCAGGGCTTCAGCGAGCCGCAGGCCGGTTCCGATCTCGCCAACCTGCGCACGACCGCCGTGGCCGACGGCAAGGACTACGTCCTCAACGGACAGAAGATCTGGATCTCCACCGCGCACATCGCCAAGTGGGGACTGTTCCTCGTGCGCACCGATCCCACCGCGATCGAGCGGGGCGTCAAGCACGAAGGCATCACGGCGCTGATCGTCGACATGGAAGCCGACGGCATCGAGTGCCGCCCGATCCGCGACGTCACCGGCGAAGAGATGTTCAACGAAGTCTTCTTCACCGATGCCCGCGTTCCGGTGAAGTACCGCCTCGGCGACGAAGGCGCCGGCTGGTCCGTCGCGATGGGCACGCTCGGCCACGAGCGCGTCGGCACCGCCGGCCTCGCCATCACGATGAAGGCCGACCTCGAGTCGATGGTGTCACTGGCGCGTGCCGTCAACCCCGACGCGTTGCGCGACCCCGGGCTGCGCGAGCGCATCGCCCGCGCCCACACCGACATCGAATACACACGGCTGCTCAACTACCGGGCGCTCTCCAAGATCCTCAAGGGCGAGCCGAACTGGCCGGAAGTACCGCTGGCGAAGCTCCAGTGGAGCCACCTCGCGCAAACGCTCGCCGACCTGGCGTGTGATCTCCTCGGCCCCTCGGCCGTTCTTGCGAAGGGCGGCCCCGACGCGATCGACGGCGGCGCGTGGAACCGGCTCTACGTCTTCCAGCGCTACACCTCGATCGGCGCCGGCACCACCGAGGTGCAGAAGAACATCATCAGCGACAAAGCGATCAAGCTCCCCCGCCGCTGAACCGGGTCCCAGATCAGAGCTGGGTGGTCATGCCAAACTGTCGGTCCTCACGAGCAGAAGGAGCCGGGCGGTGAAGCTCAAGAAGAAGATCCTTGGCGCGCTCTCGGCGGGTGCCCTCATGGCAGGTGGCCTCGTTGTGATCGCATCGCAGAGCGCGTACGCGCTGACGACGATCTCTGTATCGACCAACGCCGATGCCGGCGCCGGCTCGCTGCGTCAGGCCTTCATCGACGCGAGCTCGGGAGGCTCCGCGGCCGGTGACGACGTCGAGATCGACATCCCGGCGAGCGTTGGCACGATCACACTTTCGACCGGCGAGCTTCTTTACGACGGTGGCAACGGTGGTTCTCACACCCTGACGCTTCGGGGCAACGGCAACACGATCCGACAGACAACCGCGAACGCCAGGGTGATCAACGACACGGCGCGCACGTTGTTCACGATGGATGGGCTGACGATCACTGGCGGAACAACGACAGGTTCAGAAGCGGGCGCCGGAATCCGAGTCGAGGGAGCCGCGACGATCACGAACTCCACGATCTCAGGGAACAACTCAGGCGAGGCAGCCGGCGGCTTGAGGGTGAGCAACGGGGCGCTCATCCTCACGAATTCGACCATCAGCGGAAACACTGCCATCGGATCCGACGGCGGGGCGTTCGTCAACGGGCCGGCAACGATCCGCAATTCGACGATCAGCGGCAACGATGCCGGGGCGGGAACTGGCGGCGGCATCGAAGTCAACGGAGCGGTGTCGCTGGTGTACGCGACCCTCTCGGGAAACTCCGCGGCCAGCGGGGCGAACGTCCGTGTGAAAGAGGCAGGAATCACATCGTTTGGCTCCGTGATCGCCCTGCCTCAGGGTGACGGCACCAATTGTTCCTCGGACGTCGCGACGGTCACGAACGGGTTCAACTGGGACGACGACGGCTCGTGTGGCTTCGGGAGCGGAACGGGCGATCACTCCGACGCCGGGAACCCACAACTCGGGGCGCTCGGCGCGAATGGCGGGCCGACCCAGACTCGCCTGCCGCAGACAGGGAGCCCATTGATCGACGCGATTCCGGCAGGCTCCTGCCAGGCAGACGGTGCCTCGGGCATCACCACCGATCAGCGCGGCATCACCCGTCCCCAGCAAGCCGGCTGCGACATCGGCGCCGTCGAGGTCGTGGTCGAAGCGGCGCCAGCCGCCAAGCCGGTAGTCGTTGCGCCGACGCTGACTGGCTGACGTTCCTGAGCCCCCCTGCTGACGGGCAGCACGGCAGGGGTGATGAAGCGATCAACCCCTCCCGTCGCTGACGACAGCGATCCAAAACGCCCTTCGCACCGCGCCGCGGTCACCACACCACGACGCGGCGCGAAGCCGGCTACTGGCTCGACAGGAAGCGCAGTCGGTCAGAGGGTCGGGGCGATGACGATGATGCCGCAGTCGTGGCTGTGCGCCGGGTTGCCCTGGCCGACACCGTTGTTGGCGTCGCATTCGTAGCCATGGTTCTTGTCGTTGGGAGTCTGACCCTTGGGGGCCTTGTTGTCGGCGTTGCCGACCGAGCCATCGGGGGGCGGACTCGCGCTGGCCACGCCAGCGAGACCGCACGACGCCACGACAATCGTCGTTGCCGCAATCGCGAGCCGAGCAGTCTTCCGAAACTTCTGCATCGCTTCCTCCGTGTGGGATCGATGCGAGGCCGGTTTCACTCAAGCTCGACCCGGGCGCAGTGACCAGTTCGACCCGGGTGTCGTCGCTTCCTCGCGCTGGTTCGTCCCTATGAGTACCGAACACAGAGCGTGTTCGCAAGACCACCAAGAGGAATGAGTCGTACGGCCCACGCGGTCCCTGGTGCTCGCGCGGCCATCTCTTACGATGCCGACGAGTGTCGACGTGCCCCTTGTGCGACGAAGCCTTTGCTGACACTGATGCCTTCGTCCGGCACCTTGGAGACGTCCATGGCTTGGCCGATGACCCGGGCACGTCGTCGCAATCACGGTCCGCTCCGCGGGAACCTGATCCACCCTCGTCCGCCCCATCGAACGCCGGCCCGACGATCACCGCAGCAGCTACTGCTCAACCGAGCGACATCGATCGACCGTGGATACGAGCGTCGCTGCGCGACGACGAGCACATCGTTGCCATCGCTGGGGGTGAGAATCCGCGTGAGCTGACGGGCGCTCGGCTCATCGGGATCTTCGGCGGACTGACCGGTGCGCTGGTCCTCAAGGGCCTACGGCGATGGCGACGGGCTCGGGCGAGCGGAGCGACGGTTCCACGGGTTCACCAACGGGAGTTCTGCCTCACGAGTGAGCGACTCATCGTCTTCGACCGCACACGCTTCGTCGACGAACTTCCTCTCCCTGCCATCACAGGACTTGTCCTCGACAAGGCGTTCACGGATGTTGGGCAGCGATCGCTCAAGGTCCGCGGAGCAGGCGGCACGACGTTGTCGATCCAGGGCGACTACGACGTGCTCGACGCCTTCGCGGCGACCGTCCGATCAGAGAGTGGCCTGGGTGCCTCGAGCGTTCACGAGGCGCCGCAATTCTGGCTGGCACGTATGACCCTTGTCATCGTCCTCTTCGTGTTCGGCATCGGCGGGATACTGCTCGCGATCCCCCGATTCTCCGATGCCGGCATCGGCGGCGGCCTCGAGACGCTGGGCATCGGTGTGGGCCTGACGACGTCAGGTGAACTCTGCCGTCGGTGGCTGTTCAAGCGCGACAGATCGCGCCCTGTCAGGCCCAGTCGTCTCGACCGACTTCGCCCGGGGCGAGCCGTTCTCGTAGCGACCGCACTGGCGATCGTGGCGGCCGTCGTTGCCGTCGCCGTGCACCAACGAGACTCGTCAACAACACGAGCCGACCAGCTGCTGATCACGACGTGTTCAGGAGATTCGAGTTCAGCGCCTATGAGGTGGGAGCCGGTACGCGCTGATGGCCTACCGAGTGAAACCAGCTTGGTCCTAGGCGATTTCGAGTACCGAGGCGCGGCGACCCTGATGACCGCACACTTGCGGGACACGAACGGCGTCGTCGTCGCGGTGCCCAGAATGGATGAGTCAGCCGACGGCTCCTCGTGGCAACCGTCCCCAGTCGATCTCGGCGCGGACGAAGGGTCGCAGGACGTACGCCAGGCGACCCCCGGAAACCTCTTTCCGCTATTGGGAGCCGGGCGCGTCGTGACCGCTGACGCCGCGAGGGGTGCGGCGTGGAACCTCGGTCCGAGATGGGCAGAGGGCGTCGGACTGGATCATGCAGCGAACATCACCGCCGTGCATGCGATTCGGAACGGAGCTGTCACGTTCGGTCAACGCGACGACGGCACCGCCGGAGCGTGGGTGTCGTTCAACGAAGTGACCTTCCTCGTGTCGTCCCTCGCGCCCACGCCGTCGCATCTGCCCACGGCCACCGCCGTCATCGACATCCCCGGTGGACTCCTTGCCACGGTCGACCTGCGCGATGCGGACGGACGGCTCGTCGACCAAGAGGTCTGGACCTCCACCGATGGGCGGGCCTGGACCACAGGCGAACCCATCGAGCGACGGTTCTCGGGCAGCGGGGTTCACATTGCAAGGGTCCAACGCGTCGGAGGATCCCTGTTCGCAATGGGTCATGTCCGAGGTGCTCGTACCGACACGGCCATCTGGCGGTCCGACGACGGGACCGCTTGGACGCCGATCAGCCTCGACCGTTTCAACACAGTTGGGGACGAGGAACTCGCATCACTCGAGCAGGTCGGTGAGAACCTCGTCTTCATAGGTGCCCGAACCAACTCGAGTGGTCAACCGTCGCCGTTGGCCCTGACGTGGCATGGGTCGTCGTGCCAGTGGTCAGAGGCATCGACATCCGCGGCAGACACGGGATTTCGACCCAGCGACGCCGTCATCGTCAACGGCCGGCTGCTCGTCTTCGGACTTCGAGACCAGCAACCCGACGGCCAAGGAACGATCGTCGAATACCAACTCGCCTAGCGAATAGGGTCGTCACTCAACCGGGTCTGTGAGCGTTGGGGGAACAGATGAGGGTTCCGGAGCGGTGAAGCGACGCGCCACCGTCGTCGCGTTGCTCGTTGCCGCGCTCATCACGATCTTCGGCAGTACGCCGACACGAGCAACATCGGGCCGATTCCCGTCGAGCAATCCGGATCCGCGGGTCGGCACCCCGGATGATCCGGAGTTCGACTGCGCCGAGCCGGACGACGAGGACAGCGCCACCGTCGATCCGTGCGCCAACGTCTTCGACGAGGAGCAGAACCTGTTCGGGTTCGCCCCCTCGTCGACGAAGGACACAGCGAAGTACCTGGCCGGACCGAACACCGGCGACGGGCAGATCTCCGGCGTCTCGGCCGACAAAGCGTGGAAGCTCACGACGGGCGACGACGCTGTGGCCGTCGCGATCGTCGACACCGGCATCCGCTGGGACGCCGAGCGGCTGCGCGCCAAGATCCACTTGAAGGCCGAAGAGTTGCCGGTGCCGTTCGCCAGCTCGTCGTTCGACAGCAACAACGACGGCGTGTTCAACGTCGACGACTACACGAGCGATCCGCGCGTCAGCGACTCGAATGCCAACACGCTGCTCGACGGCGAGGACTTGATCGCCGCGTTCTCCGACGGCGTCGACGACGACACCAACGGCTACATCGACGACATCGCCGGCTGGGACTTCTTTGACAACGACAACAACCCGTCGGACACGTCGAGCTACTCGGCCGCCCACAACCACGGCACGGGCCGAGCGACCGATGCGGCGGAGTCGACGGACGACGAGAGCGGCGGGGCCGGCATGTGCCCGCGGTGTTCGATCATGCCGCTGCGCCTGTGGGACTCGTTTGTCGTGATCGGCGATCAGTACGGCATGGCCGCGACGTACGCGGCGGACAACGGCGCGGCGTCGCTCGTCGCCGCGCTCGGCGTGATGCAGAACAGCAAGACCGCGAAGGCGGCGACGCACTACGCGGCCAAGAAGGGCGTGGCGCTCATGGAGGTCTCGAGCGACCTCAACACCGCCAACCACAATTACCCGACCAACTACGACGACGCCGTCTTCATCAATGGTTGCGTGGCCGACGTGCACGGGCTGGCGTCCGACTTCGGCGAGCTGTCGACGTTCATGCAGAAGTTCGGCTTCGGTACGCAGGTGAACGTGAGCACGTGGTTCCGCAACTCGAACCTCACGCAGTACGGGGGGCATGCGCACGTGTGCTTCGAGGCGGTGACCGGCAGCGTCGCCACCGGTCAGGCCGGCGGCGCCGCGGGACTGTTGGCGTCCCGCGGTCGTGAGTTGGCGGGTTCGATCGGCGGCCCGCTCACGTCGAACGAGATCAAACAGCTCCTCACGATGACGGCCGAAGACGTGCTGCCCGAGAACACTCTCGGCTTTGGCACTCCGGACCCGGCGCAGGTCGGGTGGGATCAGCACTTCGGCTATGGCCGGGCCGACATCGGCGCCGCCGTGGCGCGCGTCGCTCCGGGCACGATTCCACCCGAGGCGTCGATCGACGGGCCGTCGTGGTGGGCGATGCTCGACCCGGTCACCCGTCCGTCGATTCCGGTGCATGCCCACGTGAGTGCGAGCCGATCGTCGGGCTACACGTGGCAGCTGCAGTGGGCGCCGGGACTCGAGCCACTCGAAGGTGACTTCACGACCTTCGCAAATGGCGGCGGGACGTCGTCCGTCGACGCGGATCTCGGCTCGCTGCCGATGGGTGCGATCGCTGCCGCGCTCCCCGGGTCGGCAAACGGCACGCCGCCGACGGACCCCAACCAGTACACGTTCACGGTGCGGCTCATCGCCGAGGACGCAGCCAGCAACCGCGGCGAGGACCGCAAGGTCTTCTTCGCGTTCCACGATCCGACGTTGCACGCGGGATGGCCGCGCTTCGTCGACTCCGGCGGTGAGCAGTCGCCCGTGCTCTACGACATGAACGGCGACGGCACGCTCGAGATCGTCGAGGCCAACAGCTCGGGTGAGCTCACGGTGACGCAGGCTGACGGCACGCTGCTGCCATCGTTCAACAACGGCCACCCGTGGCTGTTGCCACCGACGTACAACGCGCACCTGGGCGCGCCGGCGTTCGCATCGGGCGCGGTGCCGGCGCCTACGAGCGGATTCCGATCGCCGGTCGTGCACGACATCGACGGCGACCTGTCCCCCGACATCGTGGTGAACGCCGTCGACGGCCGCGTGTACGCACTCAGCAGTAACGGCCACGTGAAGCCGGGCTTCCCGGTGACGGTCGATCCGGCGTTGTCCGCCGTGGCGACTCGCACCGAGAACAACCACGTGAAGCGCGGCTTCCTCGCCTCGACGACCGTTGCCGACCTCGATGGCGACGGCACGGTCGAGATCATCGCCGCCGCGCTTGACGGCCATCTCTACGTGTGGGAGCCGAACGGCACGTTGCGTAGCGGCTTCCCGGTCATGCTCGCCGACCCCGCGGCGGAGACCTTCAGCGGCGGCGAGCTGATCTCCACCCCGGCGGTCGGCGATCTCAACGGTGACGGCACACTCGAGATCGTCGAGGAGTCGAGCGAGGTGTACGGCGAGGGTGCAAGCGTCCCGTCGGGACCCGACGACCTGCAGAAGGCCTTCGAGCGCTTCGCGCAGAACGGCGTGACCGGCGTACTCGGCGATGCGACCGGACGTATCTACGCGGTCGACGCCAACGGCGCCTACGTGCCCGGATGGCCGCAGCCGATCGACGCGCTGCTCCCCGACATCCTCCCGTTCGTCGCGCCGGCCATGACGGTCGCCATCGGTGATCTCGACGATGACGGCAAGGACGAAGTCGTCGCCGGGCTCGTGAGTGGCGAGCAGCGCGTGTTCGACGGCGCCGGCAACGACCTGTACCACTTCAAGGAACAGGGCCCGGTGAACGGTGGCCACAGCGGCGAGGTGCAGCACGCCAACCTCGCGGAGTATCCGACACTCGGCGATCTCGACGGCGACGGCAAGCTCGACATGGCGAAGGGCGGCGCCACGCTCAACACCGCGGTCAACCTGCTGCTCGTCGGACAGAACCTGCCGTACGACCACCTCATCCAAGCGTGGGACGCGACCACCGGCGAGTTCAAGACGGGCTACCCCCGCCCGATCGACGACTTCACGATTCTCTCCACGCCCGCCATCGCCGACGTCGGCGGCGCCGACGGGCAAGAGATTGTGGCGGGCAGCGGGCTCTACCTGCTGCACGCGTTCGGCGCGCTCGGGCAGGAGACACCGGGCTTCCCGAAGCTCACCGGCGGGTGGATCAACGCGGTGCCGGCCATCGGCGACGTCGACGGCGACGGCAAGCTCGAGATCGTCGCGGAGACGAGAGAGGGCTGGCGCTTCATGTGGGACCTCGACGCGCCCGCGTCGCCGACCGCAATTACCCAATGGCCCACCGACAGCCACGACGAGTGCCACACGAACCGTTACGGCACCGATTGCCGGCCGCCGACGCCCGTGCGCAACCTGAAGATCGAGGGGCAGCAGGTCACGTTCGCACCGACGGGCGACGACTGGCTCTCTGGAAGGGCGTCTGCCTATGACGTGCGCGCGTCGAACGGACCGATCTCGACGTTCGCGGACTGGCAGAACGCGACGCCCGTCGCAACGCTCACCACCGCCGGCGCGGTGACGTTGCCCGCGGGCATGACGTCGGTGGCCGTAGTCGCAATCGACGACGCCGGCAACCGATCGATGATCGCGTCGACAGACGACCAACCCAGCGCGATCCCCCCGCCCGTCACTCCGAGCACATCGGTGCAGCCGCTCGCCCGCACCGGCGGCAGTGAGCCACTCATGCTCGTCGCTATGGTGATTTGCCTCGCGTTGATGCTGCGTCGGAAGGTGTCGTGAGGCTCGGACTGATCACACCGGTACTCACGTTGAATCCCAGGGTCCACAATTCGTGGGAGGAGACCGCGCCTTTCGATGCGGTGGTCGAGATCGCCGAGGCGGCTGACCGGCTCGGGTACCACCACATGACGTGCAGCGAGCATGTTGCGGTGCCTGCGGGCGAGATCGCCGCTCGCCGCGGTTCGCGCTACTTCGACCCGTTGGCCACATTCGGGTACCTCGCGGCGCGCACGACGCAGGTTCGCTTCGAGACGCACGTGCTCGTCCTCGGGTACCACCACCCGTTCGAGATCGCCAAGCGCTACGGGACGCTCGACGCCATCACCGGCGGACGAGTGATCTTGGGCGTCGGCGTCGGCTCCCTCGAGGAGGAGTTCGCATTGCTCGGCGCGCCGTTCGCTGATCGGGGCGAGCGCGGCGACGAGTCGTTGCGCGAGTTGCGCCGGATCATGGGTCGCCGCGAGGTCGACGGTTTCATCATCGACCCGCACGCCGTGCAGGAGCGGATGCCGATCTGGATCGGCGGTCGCACGTTCCGCTCGTTGCGCCGTGCGGTCGAGCTGGCGGACGGCTGGTGTCCGTTCGGGCTGAAGGCCGACGCCGTCGCCGCGATGGTGCAGCGCGCCGGCCCGCTACCCGACGGATTCGAGGTCGTGCTGTTCCCTGAACCGATGCCCGACCCCGCCGGCGATCCCGCGGGGGCGCGCGACGTAGTGGGTCCGTACGTCGATGCGGGCGCGACGATCCTCAATCTCCGCCTGCGCAGTGACTCCCTCACCCACTGCCTCGAACAGCTCGAAGGAGCTACGGCAGCCTTTCGATGACCGTCGCGTTGGCCATGCCGCCGCCTTCGCACATCGTCTGGAAGCCGTAGCGGCCGCCGGTGGCTTCGAGCTGGTTGAGCAGCGTCGTCATGAGCCGTACGCCGCTCGCCCCCAGCGGATGCCCGATGGCGATCGCCCCGCCGCGCGGGTTGTAGCGCAGCGGATCGGGCACGAATTCGCGCGCCCACATCAGCGCGATGGCGGCGAACGCTTCGTTGCACTCGATGGCGTCGAAGTCGTCGATGGTCATGCCAGAGCGGGCGAGCAGCTTGCGCGTCGCAGGGTTCGGTGCGGACAGCACGAGCACCGCGTCGTCGCCAGCCACCACCATGTGCCGGAACACGGCTCGCACGGGCAGGCCAAGCTTCTCGGCCGTCGCCCGGTCAGCGATGAGCATCGCCGCGGAGCCGTCGGACATCTGCGACGCGTTGCCGGCGGTGATGTCGGGCGCGAGCGTCGGGTCCCACGAAGCGGCTGACGCCAACGCGCCGAGTGACTCCATCGTCCCGCCGCGACGAATGCCCTCGTCGGCCTCGAGGAGCTGACCAGTCTCACGGCCCTCCTCATCCTTGATCGGCACCGGCACGAGCTCGGTCTGCACCGCACCCGAGTCGACGGCGGCCGCGGCGCGGCGGTGCGACTCCAGCGCGAACTCGTCCATGTCTTCGCGGCTGATCTTGAACCGCTCCGCCAGGATCTGCGCCACCTCGAATTGCGTCTTCAGCTGACCGTCGCAGGCCGCCATGAAGTCCGGCGAGAACGGCCCGAGGCCCCCGGCGGCGTTGGAGCCCATCGGCGCCCGGGTCATCGACTCGGTGCCACAGGCGATGGCGATGTCGTAGCAACCGGACATCACCCCCTGCGCGGCGAAGTGCATCGCCTGCTGCGAGGACCCGCACTGCCGGTCGACCGACGTACACGGCACCGACTGAGGCAGACCGGCCGCCACCCACGCGTTGCGGGTCACGTTGCACCCCTGCTCCCCCACCTGGGTCACGCAGCCACCGATCACGTCGTCGACGCGCTCGGGGTCGAGGCCGCTGCGCTCGATCAGCTGTTGCAACGTGAACGCCAGCAGGTCGCTGGGATGCCATCCCGCGAGCGCTCCCTTGCGCTTGCCGATGGGTGTGCGCACCGTGTCGACGATCACGGCCTCGCGGATCTCCATTGCGTTTGCTCCCTGTGGACGAACCTGACGTTCGTGTCAGCTTACGATCCCGGTATGGATCGGGCCGACTTGGAGCTGGTGGCGGCAATCGCCCGCACCGGATCGCTCTCGGCCGCGGCCCGCGAGCTGCACATCGCGCAGCCGCCCCTGAGCCGGCGCCTGCAACACCTCGAACGCGAGGTCGGAGCGCCGTTGTTCGTGCGCGGCCGGCACGGCGCCACGCCGACAGCCGTCGGCCGGTCGCTGATCGACGGGGCCGCCAACGCGCTCGACGCGATCCGGCGGGCGGAACAGGACGCGTCGGACGCCGCGGCCGGACGCGCCGGTCGTCTCCGCATCGGGGTGACGCCGACGCTCGGTGCCGTGCTCCTCCCCGGCGTGCTCGCCGCGTTTCGGCGCACGCATCCCGACGTTCGCCTCGATCTCGTCTCCAGCGGCGATTCGGCGTGGCTACGAGAACGCGCCGCCGCGGGCGAGCTCGACATCGCGGTCGCCGCTGTCGCGTCGCGTGCGGAACCGAACACCACTGTCGCGTTGACCGGCGACCAGCACTTCGTCGTCATCGCGCCGACCGAGCTGCGCCTCGGCAAGCCGGTGCAACGCCGCGCGCTCGTCGGAGTCCCGATGGTTGCGCTGACCGCGGGTGAAGGACTGCGCCAGCAACTCGATCACGTCTTCGCGGAGCTCGGCGCGGAGCCAACGATCGCCATCGAGACCTCTGAGCGCGAGATGCTGATCCCGTTCGTCTCCGCCGGCCTCGGTGTCGCACTCATACCGGACGCCTTCGCTCGGGCCCGGCCGACCAAAGGACTCACGATCCACGACCTCGACCCGCCGTTGCGTCGACCGATCGGTGCGGTCATCGCCACGGGCGACGTGCCGGCGTTGGTGCAAGCGTTCCTCGACGCGCTGGCCGCAGGAACCGACCTCGTCAGACCGAGAGCAACTCCGACGCGCCGTACACGACGGCCAGCAAGGTGAAGAACAGTCCCATCAACAGCCGCAGCCGCGTCTCGGAGCCGCCGATCGTGAGCTTGGCCCCGAATTGGGCGCCCGGCACGACACCAACGGTGAGCAGCAACGCATAGGTCCAGTTGATGTGCCCGAGCAGGGCGTGCGTGATCATCGCCGGCACCGAGAACATCGCGACAGCCACCAGACTCGTCCCGACTGCTCGCTTTGGCGACATGCGCAGCCAGGCCGTGTAGGCCGGCAGCAGCAGGAGACCACCACCGACACCGAGAAGGCCGGCGAGCAAGCCGGCCGCCGCGCCGATGAGTCCGACGATCGCGATCGGTGCGTCGGTGCGCTCGGCTGACGCGACGTCGAGTGCATCCAGAGGAGACTCGACCGCGCCACCGTCGCCGCCGACGGTCACGAGCATCGGCGTGTGACGCGCGGCGGGCGCGGCGACGTGCTCACGCACGTTGCGCAGGCCCGTGTACAGGAGCAGGCCGGCGGTGGCGATCATCAGGTAGTGCGCGTCGACGTGATCGGACAGTTCGGCACCCGCGACCGCGAACCCGGACCCGAGCAATCCGCTCGGGAGGGCAACGTGCCAGTCGACCAACCGCTCACGGCTGTAGCGCCACGCCCCCGACAACGCCCCCGGAAGGATCGCGGGAAGGGTGCTGCCGACCGCTTCGAGGGGCGAGGCGCCCAACGCTCGGACCCCAGGCGTCGTGAGCACCGCGCCGCCGACGCCGAACATCCCCGACAAGATGCCGGAGGCAAAGCCGACGACGAGGATCGCCAGCATGACGAAAGGGCTCACCCGTCCAGTGTGCCCACCGCCTTTACTTGCTGTCCAAGACTAATTAGAGCGGTCTTCTATACCCCAGCGGTATCGAGAGTGCGTTCCCGGCGGGCGGCCAGGCGACGGCCGATGCGCCCGATCCGATCGATGAAGTGCACGAGCTTGGCGCGTGCTTCCTCAGCGTCGGGGGTGAGCCCCTCGAGCGATTCGACGCCCCAGTGCCGAAGCACTACCGGCACGAGGATCTGCTCGTGGTGCAGCTGGAGGTCGTAGATGCCGGCCTTCGCGATGGCCGATGCGTGATCGGCGAAGTCGACGATGCCGGTGCCCGGCATCTCGAACTCGCGCACCTGCCGCTCGAGCGCGATGACCGTGGTGGACGGGTCGACTTCGAGCGCCGCGGTGACGAGGTCGCGGTAGAAGAGGAAGTGCAGATTCTCGTCGCTGGCGACGCGGGCCATGACCTCGTAGCCGAGGCGGTCGTCGAGGAGCTTGCCCGTGTTGCGGTGCGCGATGCGCGTGGCGAGCTCTTGTAGCGCGACGTACGCGAGCCCGTCCGCTGGCGTTCCGGGATCAGGCGTGATGCCGGTGCTCACCTGATGCATGCGCGCACGCTCGAGTGCGATCGGATCCACCGAGCGCGTCACGGTGAGGTAGTCACGGATCACGATCGAGTGGCGGCCCTCTTCGGCCGTCCAGCGTCGTACCCACACCCCCCAGATGCTGTCTGCGCCGAACATCTGCTCGATCGTGCGGAAGTAGTACGGGAGGTTGTCCTCGGTGAGGAGGTTCACGAACAACGCGCTGCGCACGCCGTCGGCCATCGGCACCTCGTCGGGATCCCATTGCTCGCCCGGGGCGAAGTCCCGCCCCTTGCCCCACGGCACCATCTCGTGGGGAAACCATTCCTTGGCCGCGGCATCGTGGCGGTCGTAGAGCCGCTCTGCGACGGGCGCCAGCTCATGCAGAAGGGTCGCCTTGTCCATCGATCCAGCCTACCTACTGGTCGGTAGGGAGGGTAGTCAGGCCCATTTGCCCTGTTCAGGCGGACGTGCGCCGCTTGCGGTTGCGCTTCTCGACGTACATGGCCCGGTCGGCACGGTCGTACACGTCGACCAGGGACATGCCGGACGCGGGCGACGCCACTCCGACCGACGCCTCGATGCCCGCGCGGTCCAGCGCCGTCGCGATGCGAGCACTGAGCACCGACGGCTCGCCATCGAAGTCCACGGCGAGCACCGCGAACTCGTCGCCGCCCACTCGGGCCACGATGTCGCACGATCGAATCGTCTTACGCAGCGTCTGTGCGGTCAGGCGCAGCAGCAGATCGCCGTGAAGGTGGCCGCTCTCGTCATTGACTGCCTTGAGTCCGTCGAGGTCGATCAGCGCGATCACATCGATGCCCTCGGATCGCTCGATGCGAGCATCCTCCTCGGCGATGCGATCCCACCACGCACGTTGGTTTCCGAGCCCCGTCAGGGCATCCGTGGAGGCGAGCGCTTCCGCACGCCCGGCGCGCAGAGTCGCGATCGCCGCCCGATGTTCGGCCACGACGATCTCCCCAAGCGCCCGAGCCACCCACTGCGCGGCGACGATCGTCGGATCGTCCTCCGCCATCTCGTCAGGAGCGCCGAGCGCCACGACAGCGAGTGGCACGGCATCTGGCTCCAACCGAAGGCCCTCATCGAGATGCATCTGCCAGTCGGGCTCCGCTGTGGGGTCGAACGATGGCGACGCCGCGATCAGCTCGGAAGTCGACGTGCAGACCACGAGCCAGGGCGCATGATCGTGGTGGATTTCGAGGTCATACAGCGCACGCGCCGCGGCTCTTCGCACCGGCGGCGAACACGCGACGTCGACGAGCGTCGGCTCGCGCTCGTCGGCCAAATCGATCACGTCCGCGTCCAGGCGAATGACATCGGTTTCATCACTCATGACACGATTGCCGGTGGACCCAACAAATAGCCCTGCCCGAACCGCACGTCGAGGTCGTTGAGTGCGTCCCGCTCCGACTGAGCCTCGATGCCTTCGGCCACGAGATCGCAACCGGTGGTTCGAGCAAAGTGCGACAAGCCGGCAACCATCGCTTGTCGAGTGGGATCGGTGTCGATGCCCGTGACCCACGTGCGATCCAGCTTCACGAAGTCCGGCTGGAGCATCACGACATGCCGCAGACTCGCAAAACCGGCACCCGCATCGTCAATCGATACTCGTACTTCCGGATCGAAACCGTGTATCGCACTCCTCAACGCCGCGTAGTCCTCGACGGCGTCGTGTTCGGTGAGCTCGATCACGACCGGACGATTCGCTCGCCCGATGAGGTCCGCCAGCGACTCGCGTGAATCGAGTACGAGGCTTGGCGTGACATTCACGCTCAGGAACGTTCCCGAAGGAAGCCGACTCGATGCCTCGACCGCCGTGGCCAACGTCGCGAGCTCGAGCTCTGCACCGAGTCCGAGCCCGGCAGCTTCCGCGAACCGCGCCTCGGGACCCACGCCATCGCGGAAGCGCGTCAGCGCTTCGTAACCGATGATGCGACCACCGGCCAGCTCCACCATCGGTTGAAACGCGGCGTCGAATTGGCCGTTGCGCACGAGCGACGCCATGTCGGCCCGCCGGCGATCGCGTTCGGCTCTCGCGTGCAACGACAGCCCGAGCAGGCCGGTGGCGACGCCGGCGAAGTCGATCGCCTCCGCAAGCAACTCGTCGATCATGCGCGCCCGCGCCGGGAGCGGCGCGACCGACGATGCTCCGAGGACCAGCAGCCCGACGGTGAGTCCCCCGAGGCGCATGGGTGCAACCGCCAGGCGCAGGGTCGACGCGCCCAATCCTGGATTGGGCAGCTCGATCCACGGTTGCTCCGCTCGTTGGAGCAGATACGACGGCCGTGTCGACGCAAAGCGCCGGATCGCGAGCTCGAACTCGTTGTCGCCCCGGGACGCGAGCATCACGAAGCGCCCGTCCTCGTCGAGCCGGGCGAGAGCGATGCCGTCGAGATGGTGTACCTCGGCCAGCTCGTCGCAGATCGCGACGGCGGTCTCCTCGGCCGACGATCGCGGCGCGATGGCGAATAACGCATTGACCACTGCGGCTCGCTGACGCAACTGGTCGTCGAGGAAGGCAAACCACGCCGCTTGACCTCGCAGATGAGCAGCGAGACGCGCCACGAGCTCGTCCGGGTCGACCGGCTTCAACACATAGTCGGTAGCGCCAGCGGTGAGACCGGCCACGGGTCCGGCGAGTTGGTCGTCACCCGTGACGAGCAGCACCGGCAGCGTCGTCGCTCCGAGCCGGCCCCGAAGACGGTGCAACAACTCGGTGCCGAGCGCGTCCGGCAGGTGATTGTCGAGCACGACCGCGGAGATGGTGGCGTCGATGCGCTCCAGGGCTTCGGCCCCGGTCGCAGCTTCGACGCAGTCGTAGCCGGCGAGCCGCAGCGTGGTGACGAGGAAGCCACGCGCACCCTGGTCGTCGTCGACGACCAGGATCCGCGTGCCTGCGACGGAGTCGTGGAGTGGTTCTCGAGGTCGCGGCACGACACCTCCCGGGCCCGCTTCGGGGCCGATCTCGCCACCCGACTAGTTCGTTCTGACTAGATGTCGGTGGTCCGTCGTGCCGACTTGAGTGAAATTTGCCGGATCGAGGCCTACAGGACTCACGGCCCGCAAACGACCGGTTAGCTCTACCCTGTGCCCATGGCGGACACGTCTATGGCCTTGGGCAGGGCCGGGCTCGTGGGCCTCGAGTCACACCTACTCGAGCGCGTGGATGCTGCTGTCCTCGCGGTCGATCTGCAGGGCCGAATCTTGTTCGCCAACCGGTACGCCGAGACGCTCTACGGCTGGTCCCGAGAGGAGACCATCGGCCGGCTCGCATCGGAGTTCTCCGGCGTCGCGATCGACGACGCCACCGGCGCCGAGATCATGGAGGCGCTGGCCAACAACGGGGCGTGGGAAGGAACGTTCGAGGTCCGCCGCAAGGATGGTTCGCTGCTCTCGGTGCACGCCGTCGACTCGCCGCTCTACGACACCAACGGTCAACTCGCTGGCGTGGTCAGCCTTGCGTTCGACGCCACCGGCGAGCGCGTTCAGCGCTTCCTCGCGGAGTGCACGGCGGTTCTCGGCGCGTCCCTCGACTACGAACACAACATCACAGCGCTCGCTGGGCTCATCGTGCCGTACCTCGGCGACATCTGTTTCATCGACATCTCCGGCGACGGCGGCATCCGCCGCATGGCCGCCGCACACGCCGATCCCGAGAAGCAATCTCTGATCGACGAGCTCGGACGCCGGTACCCACCTGATCCTGACGGACCCCATCCCGCGGTCGAGGCACTGCGCTCGGGCGCCACCTTCTACCTCGCCGAGATCACCGACGACGTCGTGCGCGCGCTGACTCGCGACGACAACCACTACCGCATCGTGACCGAGCTCGGCTTCTGCTCCTTCATGGTCGTTCCGTTGATCACCCGCGGTCGAACGCTCGGCGCCGTCACCGTCATCTCGTGCAACACCGATCGTCGGTTCGGCCAGGACGACGTCGACACCTTGAACGAGGTCGCGCAGCGAGCGGCGGTCGCACTCGACAACGCCAGGTTGTTCGACGACCAGCAGCGGGCGCGCGCCGAGGCGGAGTCATCGGCCGAGCGCCTGCTCGAACTCCAGACGCTGGCCACCGCGCTGTCCCGTGCGGTCACCGTCGACGAGGTCACCAAGGTGATGGGCGCGATCAAGATGCCCAACCTCGGCTCCCTCAACCGCGGCCTCTGGTTGGTCAATGCCGTGACCGAAACCGTGGATCTCGTCGAAGGCTTCGATCTGCGTGGCCTCGAGGCCACCTTCGGGTCGATCCCGCTCGACTCTGAGTTGCCGGCGGCCGAGGTCGTGCGTACGCGCGAACCGGTGTTCATCAGCTCCGGGGCAGAGCGAAATGCACGCTTCCCCGAACTCGTTCCGGTCGCGGACCGAGACAATGCCTTCGCCGCGATTCCTCTCGTGGCTGAGGAGCGCACGCTCGGTGTGTTTGCGCTGGGCTTCGACGCCGACCACGTCTTCGACGACCACGAGATCAGGTTCCTCACGGCCGTCGCCGACCAGTGTGCACAGGCGCTCGCTCGCGCCTTGCTGTACGACCGCGAGCGGCACGAGCGCGACCGAGCCGAGCGCGACAGGCGGCGCATCCAGGCCCTGAACAAGGCGTTGCAGACGAGCTTGCTCCCGCCGACGCTCCCGCTCATCCCGGGCGTCGAGCTCGAAGCGCGCTACCACCCCGCACTCGCCGGCCTCGAGGTCGGTGGCGACTTCTACGACGTGTTCGACACCGGCGGCGACTGGGCGATCGTGATCGGTGACGTGTGCGGGAAGGGCCCCGAGGCCGCAGCGGTCACCGCTGTCGCGCGGTGGACGATCCGATCGGTCGCAATGGACATCAGGCAACCGACGCAGGTCCTGCGCAAGGTCAACGAGGCGCTCGTGCATCAGCAACTCGACGATCGCTTCTGCACGATCGCCTATGCGCGTGTCGTTCCCACATCACAGGGAGTCCGTGTGTCCATGTGCCGCGGTGGTCACCCTGCACCGCTCGTCGTGCGCGCCGATGGCGCAATCGAACAGTTCGGAACCGCGGGAAGCCTCATCGGCATCCTGCCCGAGGTTCGGTTGTGGGAAGAGACCACACAGCTCCACACCGATGACGCGCTCGTCTTCTACACCGACGGTGTGACCGAGGCGCGGCGGGGACGCGAGCAGTTCGGCGAGGAGCGCCTCAACAACACGCTCTCCGAACACCACGGCCAGAGCGCGGCGCAGCTCGCCGACGCCATCGAGAGTGCGGTGCTCGAGTTCGCCGGCAGCGAGCCGAGCGACGACATCGCGATCGTCGTGCTTCGCGTGCTCTAGCGCGTCAGCTCGTCGCGAACTCGGCCCACACGCGTTTGCCGCGCGGGGTCGGCTCGACGCCCCAGCACGTGGCGACGCGCTCGACGAGAAAGATGCCGCGGCCTCTGTGATCCCACGGCGCGGCCGGCTGGAGCACCGGCTCGCGTTCGCTCGCGTCCGCGACCTCGACGCGCAAGCGTCCGCCCCGGCGGTTGACGCACAGTTCGTAGGGCGGCAGGCCGTGATCGAGGGCGTTCGTCACCAGTTCGCTGACGCAGAGCGAGACGGCGTCGAGCGTGTCGGCCGTCTCGAGATGCTCCCAGGTGTGCCGGATGAAGGCTCGAGCCATGCGGGCGGCGGTCGGCGACGAGGGCAAGTCCATCCTCGAATCACCAAGCACCACGTGGGCGGCGTACCCGAAGCCACCCTGACGAACCCACGAATGGCCCAGAACGGCAAGAGGAGCATCCACAGCAGTGACAATCGACCGCCCGCAAAACGTACTACTACGTTGACGTGAACGTACTATTACGTTATCGTCCGAAGGTGGCCCGCTCGTCCAACCTCGAGGTGCTGCTGGCGCTGCTCGGCACGGGTTCCGACGGGCCCATCGACGGCGACACGGTGAGCCGCCGCCTCGCCGCCACCGGCCGGTCGCCGTCGCCGAGCCACCTGCTGGCGCAGCTGCTGGCTCTCGAATCCAGCGGCCATGTCGCGGTCACTCGCGACGGCGGACACCGCTTCGCGCTGACGGCGTTGGGCGATGACGCGGCCTACGAACTCGGCCCAGGGGATGCGATCGACGTCGTGCTCGTCATGGTCGATCTCGTCGGCTTCGTCACCTTCACGATCGAGCAGGGCGACAGCGCCGCCCATCAGGCCGCGCGCCAACTGCAGGATCTCGGCGACGCGGAACTCCGCCGCGCCGGAGGAAAACTCGTCAAACCCCTCGGCGACGGTTTTCTCGGAACGGTCCGCACCCCGACCGAAGGCGTCGGCATCGTGCGCAACGTCGCCCAACGGTGCTTGCGCCCAGACGGACGACCGTGGCCGTTACGCGCCGCCGTGCATCGCGGCACACCGATCTCGTTTCGCGGCGACCTGTTCGGTGCGGATGTGAACCTCACGGCCCGCCTGTGCACGGCCGCGCGACCGGGCGAGTTGGTGATGACGGCGACGCCGGGCGATCCGGCGGCGGAGGCGCTCAACGTGCGCGGCCTGACGGATCCGATCGCGGTGACTCGAATGGCAGTCCCATGACGCGGCTCTTTCGCCGGGGCGAGTTGAAGGCCGCACTCGTCGACGCCCTCCTCGTCGCGGGTCCCTCGAACGGCTACACGATCATGCAGACGCTCTCCGAACAGATCGGCGAGTCGTGGCAACCCAGCCCAGGGGCCGTGTATCCCGCGCTGCTCGCGCTGGAGGACACGGGCCTCGTGCGGGCGACCGAGCACAACGGGTCGCGCGTCTACGACTTGACCGCCGCGGGGCGCCAGGCTGCAGGCAAGCTGCGCGGCACCTTGGAAGCGGTGGCCACCCGGGCCCGCACCGCGCCGCCGGCACCAGCAACGCTCGGATCCGTCCTCGACGACTTCGTCGCCGGAGTCGATGGACGCCACCGCGTGCTCGACGACGACAGCAAGGACGCCGTCACCGCCATCCTCGATGGCGCCCGCAACAACATCGAACGCCTCATCGGCAAGGAGACATAGAGATGGACGACTTCGCACGAGCAGCATTTCGCGAGGCGGAAGCGAAACAGATCCTCCGCCGCCGAGTGTTCCTGCTGCACCTGTCGATCTACCTGACGACAAACCTGTCGCTCATCGTCATCTGGGCGCTGACCGGCGCCGGGTACCCGTGGTTCGTGTTCCCGATCCTCGGGTGGGGCATCGGGTTGGTCGCACACGGCGTCGTCGCGTATCTGCTGAGCGATCCTGCAGAGATCGTGCTCCGTCGGGAGCAGCAACGGTTGGCCGCTGGTCAGCAGGATCCGCAGACACCTCCGACACAACCTGCGTAGTCTGCGCGTCGTGGAACCACTCGCTGTGCACCACGTGTCGATCAACGTCGACGATGTGGATGCCGCTCTCGACTTCTACGTCGGCGTACTCGGACTGCGCGCCCGCTCGGACCGGCCGGACTTCGGCTTTCCCGGCGCGTGGCTCGACGCCGGCGGCCAGCAAGTGCACCTCATCCAAGGCGACGTGCCGAAGGGCAACGGCCAGCACTTTGCTGTCCTCGTCGCCGACCTCGATGCCACGATCGGTGAGCTGCGAGCTCGCGACGTCGAGGTGAGCGACGCCTCGCCCGTCGGTCCGAACTTGCAGGCCTTTCTCAGCGACCCGGACGGAAATCTCGTCGAATTGCATCAGGCGGGTTGACCGCCGGTTCCTCCGGGAACCGTTTAGCGATGTCTCTGGTGACTGCGTTCGTTCGCGCGGACGCGCCCACGGACAGGAAGGTCCGTCATCCCAGCCTTGATGGCGTCCGCGGCGTCGCCGTGTTGGCGGTGGTGCTCTTTCACACCGACATCGTGTGGGCCAAGGGTGGCTACCTGGGCGTCGATGTCTTCTTCGTACTGAGTGGTTTCCTCATCACGTCGTTGCTCCTCACCGAACTCGATCGAACCGACCGGGTCGACCTCCGCCGCTTCTGGGCGCGACGGGCGACGCGCTTGCTGCCGGCGCTGCTCGTCCTGCTCGCGGTGGGCGTCGTGTTCGGCCCATTCATCGCGCCGCTCGAATCAGTGCGCGACCTTCGTGACGACGCGCTCGCCACGCTCGCGCAAGTGGTCAACTGGCGATTCGTCGACACGATCGGCCACAGCCTCGTCGGAACGGCCCGATCTCCGTTCCAGCACTGCTGGTCGCTGGCGATCGAGATGCAGTTCTACCTGCTGTGGCCGCCGCTCCTCATGCTGGTCGCGTACCGGCGCGCGCGCGAACAACGCCGCCGCATCGTGGGATTGCTGGCCGGCGCGCTGGCCCTCGCGTCCGCGGTGGCGATGCTGGCGCTCGTCGGACCGGACTGGCACACCCAGCGCGCGTACTACGGCACCGACACGCGCGCCCAGGCGCTCCTGGTAGGGGCCGTGCTCGCGGCCATCGTGGGGCACCGAATGGCCGGTGAACACCCGCCGGTTTCTTCGATCACGAAGGTCGGCGTCAGCGTGGCTGGCACGGTCGCGTCGGCGGGCGTACTGCTCGCGTTCTTCGCCGCGCCGTCGTCGGGTCACGTCATGTACGAGGGCTGGTACCTGGCGTTGGCGATCGCGGTTGCGATCGTGCTCGCGCAAGTGGTGCTTGCGCCCGCCAGCATCGTTCCGACCTTGCTGTCGTCGCGCCCGGCGGTGGCGCTCGGGCGCATCTCGTACAGCCTCTACCTGTGGCACTGGCCACTGCTGCTCGTGCTCAACGAGGGCCGCACGGGTCTCACAGGCATCTCCCTCTTCGCCGCGCGGGTCACGGCCAGCCTCGGGGCCGCATGCGCGTCGTACTTCCTCATCGAACGGCGCTTTCGCTGACATGATTCGCTGATGGATGCGGTGCTGCACGCGCTCGATCAGCTCGGAGTCGAGTACGAAGCGATGGACTGCGACCCGGACTTCGCCGACACTGCCGCCTTCTGCGAGCGCTACGGCGTTGCTCCGGAGGATTCGGCGAACACGATCATCGTCGTCGGCAAGGGCGAGCCGCGTGTCTACGTTGCGTGCGTCGTGCTCGCCACGACGAAGCTCGACGTCAACGGAGTCGTGCGGCGGCGGCTCGGCGTGAAGCGCGCCTCGTTCGCGTCGGCGGACGAGACGGCCGAGCTCACCGGGATGATGATCGGGGGTGTCACGCCGTTCGCGTTGCCGGCGGGCCTTCCCCTGTGGGTCGACGAGCGCGTCATGAAGCGTCCGACCGTGGTGGTCGGCGGCGGCAGCCGTTCACTCAAGGTGCGGGTCACGCCGGCGGTGTTCACCTCGATGAGCGTGACCGCGGTCGTGCCGGATCTCGCCATTCCCTCCGGCTGACCTCGTTCTCGGGCGCGCGCTGACCGTCCGCGTTCCACGACGGGCGGCCAGCACTTCCGACGGAACCGTGGCGACGGTCGCCGTCAGCCCGAACAATGTCTCATTTGCGCCGCAACATTTGGCGGACCCTCCGTAGGCATCCCGTCACTCACCGCGGACAGGGAGCTCGACGGCCTAACCGAGGATGCCGAGGGAGTCTTCGCGACTGCCAGCGGCGCGTTCCTTCTGGAAGTCGTCGAGCCACTTCTGACCCTGCTCGTTGCCGGCCATCATCTTCCGCGGCATCGCCGGGAAGGAGTAGCCGTCCGGCATCGGTGGTGCATCGTCGACCTTGCGGGCCATGGCCGCCTCGACAACCGGCTCGAGCCGTTTGGTCTTGGCGGTCACGTGCGCTTCGTCGCGGTCCTTGAACTCCGGGAGCACCTCGCGCCCGAACAACTCGAGCGACTCGCAGATGTCCTCGTGGCGGTTCTTGCCCGCTTGCATCACGAAGATCAGCTGGTCGACACCCGCCTCCTCGAAGCGCAACAGGTACTCGCGGATCTGGTCCGGGGTTCCGGTGGCGCCGCGCAAACCGGTGGCATCGCCCGACGCGACCTTCGCTCCGAGACGCTCTTCGCTCAGCGCGGCCTCGACCTCCGGCGAGTAGCCGACTTCGGCGCGCTTCTCGATGTACTCCTTCCACACGTCGGTCTCGCCCGGCTTGTGATCGCCGAAGACGTAGTAGTGGCCGAGGGAGTAGCCGAAGAAGTTCCCGCCTTCGAGCCCGCGGGCCAGCGCCTCTTCCTCGGTCGGCGCGCACATCATCGGAGTGACACATGCGACGTTGGCATTCACGGCCTTGCCGACCGGCACGCACTTCTCGGCCAGGGTCGCCTCGTAGTCGCCGACCCAGTGCACCGCTTCTTCCGGGTCGATGAACGCAAACGTCAGGGATCCGATGCCCTTCTCCGCGGCCAGGAGGATCGTCTCGCGCCGCGAGCATGCAACCCACAGCGGCGGATGAGGCTTCTGCACCGGCTTGGGCACGACATTGCGCGGCGGCATCGAGACGAACTTGCCGTCGACGCCGGTGAACGGCGACTCGGTCATGCACCGGATCGCGACCTCGAGGCCTTCCAACCACATGTCCCGCTTGTAGAAGGGATCGATCGCGAAGCCTGCGAGCTCGGCCTCCGACGACGACTCACCGGAGCCGAACTCGACGCGACCTCCCGACACCAGGTCGAGCATTGCGACGCGCTCGGCCGTGCGGGCGGGATGGTTGTACGCCGGTGCGGTCTGGATGATGCCGTGACCCAGCCGGATGTTGCGCGTCCGCTGGCTGCACGCGGCGAGGAACACCTCGGGCGCGCTCGAATGCGAATACTCCTCGAGGAAGTGATGCTCGACTTCCCACACGACGTCGAAGCCGAGCTTGTCGGCCAGCTCCACTTGCTCGAGAGCGTCTTGGATCAACTGCAACTCGCTGCCCTCGTCCCACGGACGGGGAAGCTGGTGCTCGTAGAAGATGCCGAACTTCATCAGGCGGCCTGTTCGCCGGACAGCGAATGGAACTCCGCCAGGATGTCGGCGCCGTTCGGTCGCTCGAGACACCAGCGCTCGACCTCGCCGAGCACGGCCTTGCGGGTCTGCTCCCGTCCGACACCGAGTGAGTTCTCGAGGTCCTGCTTCCAGATCCGGCCGATCATCTCGGTGCCGGGATAGCGCTTGCCCGACGAACCGATCCAAGTGCGGTCGCGCATCTCGGTGATCGCGGTCTTCAAGTAGCCGACATGCGGCGTCTCGTCGGCGCGGATGTACGACACGAGGTCTGCCGCCTGGCCGTCGCCAGCCACGAGCGTGGAATCGGACAGCCACTCCTCGGCCCAGGCGAAGGTGTGGAAGGCCTGCACCTCGATGAGGAGAACGCGGATCATCAGGTCCGCGATGAGCTCGAGGTTGAGGTCGATGTCGTCTGGCAACGTTCGCGAGAGCGCCGCCGGGTCACCTGCGCCACCCTGACCGAACCCCATGCGGGCGAGCATCGCTTCGACGTCGATCTTCGTCGTCGGATGCTCGAAGGCGATGTCGCGCGCCGCGAACCACATGTCCTTGTGGCCGGCTTCCTCTTCCCAGCCGGCTTCGTCACGCCCGTGCGCCTCGAACAAACCCTTGCCGAGATGATCGATGGCGGTGGCACGCACGTCTTCGACGAAGTTCGCCTGCATGTTGCCCGGCTGCAGGAAGCGAATGTTCGCACCGAAGCCCTCGACCGTTCCGATGCGCGTGAGCGTGGCGATCAAGGGCTCGGGAACACCCGCGCGGATGAGCTGGCGCGCCTGCGCGACGTTCGGGAAGTGCGCGGGCCACGTGGCGAGGGGCACGTCGATGATCTCGGTGCCGAAGGTCTTCTCGTGTTCGGCCTGCCACGCCTCGATACCGGGCACACGAAAGCGTGTCCGCGGCGACACGTAGGTGCCCTCCTCCGTGAAGCCACCGTGGCACGTCACTCCACCGGCGATGAGCGGCTCGCTGACCGCATGAGTGGTCAGCAGCTCCTGCTCGGTGAACTCGAGCTGATGCGTCATGGCGCTCCCCCTGAGGCTCAGATGCGTTGACGCCAACTGTATACTCACCGGTATACACCTGAGCAAGCGGACAGTTGTCACATGACCGGACCCACATGAGCGCTCCCGCGCGACAACTCCTTGCTCGACCGGAGCGCCAGGCCGCCATCCTCCGCGGGGCCGCGAGCGCGTTTGCCCATTCAGGGTTCGCGGCCACGTCGATGGAAGACGTCGCCGCCGCCTGTGAGGTCACCAAGCTCATCGTCTACCGGCACTTCGATTCCAAAGAAGAGCTGTACCGGACGATCCTCGAGCGAGTCTTCCATCGCATGGGCGAAGAGCTCGAGGCCGGCTTGAACCAGCCCGATCTGCGCGGTGTCGGCGCCCGCACCATCCTCACCGTGGCGCGCGAAGACCCCGACGGGTTCGTCCTGCTCTGGCGCCACGCCGCGAGGGAGCCGCAGTTCGCGGAGTACGCCCACGAACAGCGAGAGGTCGCGGTGGCCGCAGTGCGCGACCTGATGGTCCTGAAATCCGGCGACGAGATGATGGACCACTGGTCCGCTGAGTGCGCGTTCGGGTGGCTCGTCGAAGCCGTGCTCACGTGGCTCGAGGTCGGCGACGAGTCACGCGACGGGGAGTTCCTCGCTCGCGCCACTGACACGCTGCGAGCGATGCGCGCGGCTTGGGACTGATGGGCGCTTCCTTTAGCTAGTGCGTGTGCGCGATGCCGTGCGCGTGAGCCTGTGCGTGCGCGTCTTTCTTGAGGCGACGTAGTGGCGGCAACGTCGGCGGTGGCTGCTGACGCGGCGGGAGCGTCGCCAGCAGCTCGGTGGTGGCATCGGTGACCTTGCGTACCGCGAGCTCGAAGGCGTCCTCGGTGCGGGCCGAGAGCGATTGCACGCCGCTCACCTTGCGCACGTATTGACGGGCGGCCGCTTCGATCTCTTCGGATGTGGCCTCTGGTTCGAGTCCGCGCAGCGTGGTGATGTTCCGGCACATGTCGGACAACGTTACGAGGTGAGCGTCCTCTTGAACACCAGCTCGTCGTGCATCTCGATGCCGTTCTGCCCCATCACCGGGATCGCCGGCTTGATGGCGCGGGCGCGATCGACGCCGCCGGGATGCAGCTCTGCGAAGCGAAAGCCGTGCCGTTGGTACAGCCGGATCGCCGCCAAGTTGTCGTTCGTGGTGACGAGCCACAGCTCCGACTGACCGTCGGCGATCGCATCGGCGACCACCGCTTCGACCAGCGCCCCACCGATGCCCCTCCCCCGGTGCTCGACCACCACCGCGAGGGCGGCAAGTTCGGAGCCTCGGCGTGTCGCCACGCCGACGAGTTGGCCCCCGTCCCATGCGCCGTGCCCGGGCGCGGCGAGCACGTCGTGGATGTCACCGAGCCGGGCCTGCATCCGGTCGCCGAGCACTGCGTCGATCAATGCCGCGGCCGCGACCTCGTCGCCCCGGCCCAAGGCGCGGATCGCGATCGTGCCGAACTGGGCGCCCCGGTGCTCGTCCACGTCGGGCGGTGGCGACGTGCGCGCCGCCGGGTGATGGGCGAACTGCACGGGGTAGCCGATGGCGGCATCAGCCCAGGGATCGGATGTGGAGACGGCGCGCTCCCTGAAGTGTGCGAGCTGCAGCATCCCTTGACGATCGAGCACCGGTGCGGCCGGCGCATCCGCCGCCAACAATGCGTCGACCAGCTCGTCGCGTGGATGCTTCGAGATCGCCGCGCCGATGCGTTCCTGCAGCTCCTCCAACCGGGCCATGCGGTCGATGAAGTTCAACTCGCGAACGTCGTCGAGTCCGAGCACGTCACACAAGCCCGACCAGAAGTGGTTCTCAGTGATGATGCTCAACGCGAGGTGGCGACCGTCCGCCGCCTCGAAGATGCCGTAGCCGGGCACGCCGCGCGCCGTGGGATCGGCGCCCTCGGCTTGCGGAGCCACGGCGCCTGTCCACGTCGCGAGCACGTCGGACATCGAGACGTCGATGTACTCACCTTCGCCGGTGCGATCGCGACGAACGACAGCGGCACAGATCGCGAATGCGGCGAAGACGCCCCCGGCGAGGTCGGCGATCGGCAGTCGCCCGACCACCGGCTCGTTGCCCTCGGGACGCAGCGCGCCGGCCCACGCCTGGTAGTTCAAGTCGTGCGCAGGCGCGAGCACCAGCGGTCCGGTCTGGCCCATTCCCGACAGCGAGCAGTACACGATCGAGGGGTTGACCGCGCGAACGTCCTCGTAACCGACGCCGAGGCGCGCGACGACACCGGGCCGGAAGCCCTCGATCACGACGTCGGCGGTCGCCGCCAGTTCCAGCGCGCGCTGTCGGTCGCTGTCGTCCTTCAGGTTGAGGACGACGCTGCGCTTGTTCGCGTTGAGGCTCAGGAACAGTCCGGGGTAGCTGCGCATCGGATCGCCGCCAGGCGGCTCCACCTTCAGCACGTCGGCGCCGATCTCCGCCAACAGTTGCGTGGCGTACGGACCGGGACGCCACACACTCAAATCGAGCACACGCAAGCCGGCGAGAAGACCGCCCGTCGCTGTCACTTCGCGGCGATGGCCTCGATCTCGACCTTCAGTTCCGGATACGCCAGCCGCGTGACACCGATGAGCGTCATCGCTGGAAGGTTCGACGCCATCACATCGGGCATCGCGCCCGCCGCGCCGAGATACTCGTCAACGTCGGTCGTGAAGATCGTGAGCTTCACGATGTTCGAGTAGTCCATGTTCGCGGCATGCAGCACGGTGCCGAGGTTCTCCATGGCGATCCGCACCTGCTCGCCCATGTCAGTCGTCTTCGGCGGTGCACCGTCGTCGCCGATACCGGTCTGGCCGGAGCACAACAGCACGTGCTCCGTACCCGAGAGATCGACGGCCTGCGAGAAGCCGAACCCCTTCGACCACTCCCATGGGTTCACGTCCTGTCGTTGCATCGGTCCCCTATCCCCACGAAGGCAACACCGGAAGGCCGGCGCGCTGCAGACGACCGTAGAGCCAAGCGAGTTCGTCGTGCTCGTCGAGATCAACCGACAGCTCGGGTCGAGTCGAGAAGTGTTGCCGGAGCCGCGGCAGCCACTGTGTCACGAAGTCGTCGGGCCAGTCGCGGTACGTGATGCCGATGTCGAGGTCGACGAGATGCACTTCGAGCTCCTGCCATCGTCGGAGGACGAGGTCGGCCAACGGCCGCTCGCGACCGCCGACGTCGCGGGTGACGTTGCTCCACGCGGACTCAGGAGTCGCGAGCCACCCCGCCGCCAGCTTCTCGGCCGACACGCGGACGTCGGTGATCAACTCGGCAGCCGTGCGGCCGGCCCCCGCGTCGATCTCCGCCTCCCGGCCCTCCCAGCCTCCGGGGTACTGGTCGACCATCTCGTTGCGACGAGCCGCCTCCGTTCGCCGGGTGTGACTATCGGCGTTGCGGGCCACGTGCGTCAGCACGTGCGCCACGGTCCAATCCGGTAGTGCGCTCGCCCGTCGCACGTCGGCATCGGTCAGCCCGGCGATCGCCTCGTCGAGTCGTCGCTGCGCGATGGCCACCCGGGTGATGTCGGCCGTCGGTGCGCTCACCGCCCGAGGCTACGTGCGCCCCCGACCGGCGCCGACGACTCGGGGGGCGGTCCCAAGCGCCGACGCCGGCCGAGGAGAGGCAGCGGGAACGGCCCGCGAAGCGGCGGGGGGGCCGCGCACGGGTCGTCCGGGCTCCTCCTACACCACGTTTCACGAAGGCCGCGGCGATTGATTACCGCGAAATACGCGCGAGGGGGGTTATCTCACGGAGTCGCGGGCAGCGGAACCGGCGAGTCGACGCAGCGAGTCTCCGGACCGGACAGCGACGGCGCGGTCACGCACCAGAGAGGGTCCGACGCTTGCCCGGGGCGAAAACCCGCCCGGTTCTGCTCACCGGTGGGATCCTCCACGACGATGTACGGACCGTCGACCGCCGGCCCGTTCGGCGCGGACGGGGACGGGGGCGGGGGCGGGGGCGGGGGGCGGGTGTCGTGACTTTCCCCGGTGCTGAGGGTCGGTGTCGGCTCCTCAACGGCCGCGACATAGGTCGCGGCAACCGGTGCCGACCGCGCGTTCGAGGCGACGGCGCTCGCGCTGCTCTGCGCGGCCCCGCTCCAGGCGCACACCGTGATCATCACGCAGGCGGCGGCCGGTACCGCGGCATAGGAGATCGCTTCGACCGGCGCCGACCACAACCGGTTGCGTCGCAGCCAGCCCAGGACTGCGCTGCCGGCAAGGCCGTCGAGCAGAAGCCGCAATCGACTGCGAGCGCGGTGTCGCGCCACCGCGACCCTGACCGACTCGCGCCGGCTCGTCGGGGGTTCGTCATCGAAGCTGGACAGCAACGCTGCCTGGTCGCGCTCGGAGAGCTCCGGGAGGCGAGTGCGCACCGCGTGGAGCACCACGCGATGCTCGGCTGCTGTCGCGACGTCGATCGTGTCGGCGCGGTCGGGCAGTTCCTCGGTACTCAGGCGCGCGCCCCGGCGGCGCAGATCGATCGCCAACCGGCCGCCGACGACTGATGCCCATCGGAAGAGGTCATCGGCGTCGACGTACGTGACGCGTCCACTGATGACGCGAGTCGCCGTCTCCTGGATGATTTCGTCGATGTCGTGATGCCGCACACCGCGGCGGCGCAGCATCGATTGCAGTCGAGTGGCGACCTCAGGCCACACCGATGCGAGGTCTTCGGTAAGCACCGGACCGTTCGAGCGTGAAACCCCGGTAGAGCGCGATCCGCGCGCCTCCCGGAGGTTCTCATGCCCAGCCGCAACGATCGACATCGCACCATTCCCCAGTTAGTAACCAGGCTCCTAATGGTTCTGGGCCTTGCCGCTGGAACCCTGCTCGCCGCAGCCGACGCGGCGTCGGCCGATCCCACGTGCTTCGACGTGTATCACGGCCCGTACGGGACGACGGTCTGCACGCCCTGAGTCTGCGGAATCTTCCGGATTTTCCTAAAGGTACGTAGCGTCGAGTTCGCGAAGTCGCCGCTCCACCGCGCCTGCGGTCTTGGATGCTCGGTGGCGAATCAACTCCAGATGCTGTCCGGAAAACCGAATCGATCGGACCGGGCCGATCAGGAACGGCCCCCATCCAAGGAGCGCACTGCGCGTGATGTGGCGCACGCCCTTCGACGTGAGCAGCAACACCGGAGTCGCGATGACGCCGACGTGATGGCTTGTCATGGCCTCGTCGGAGATCTCGAGCCCCCGCTGGATGTACGCCAGCGCTTGCCCGGTCGGGACAGGACGCGGGCCGTACCACATGCGTCGCAACTTCGGTATGACCCGACGGGGCCGCCGAAGATTCAGCCGCACGTTTGCACCGTGGGGCGCGCAGTCGAGGAACACGACCAGCTCGGGTGGGCGCCCAGCCTCCTCGAGCAGCCTGGTCATCTCGTGCGCGACGACGGACCCGAGCGACACCCCGGTGAGCGCATAGCGACGGTCGCCGACGTCGGCGAGCAGCTCGTCGACATACACCCGTGCGAGCTCGCCAATCGAGCGTCGGTGACCCGATTCCAACGCACCGTACGGAGCCTCGAACCCGACGACTGGGCGATCTGGACCAAAGTTGGACGCGAAATGATGCAGCCCCGCGAGGGTGCCGCCGCCGCCCGGGACGATGTACAAGGGAACGCGATCGGTCCGGCCGGCGCGCAGCGACACGACGATCGGACGTTCGGTGCGCCCAGCCCCATCGCGCAGCAGCGCCGCCATCTCACCGAGCGACGGCGTCGCGATGAGCTCTCCGGGCACCACGTCGATGCCGAACGTCGTGGCCACGAGTGTGCACAGCTCAACGAGATGCAACGAATCGGCGCCGAGCGCGAAGAAATCGTCGTTGAAGTCAAACGGTCCGTCCAGCACCAAGAGCTCGCCCCACAGCGCTGCCAACCGCAACATGACGTCGTCGTCGGGGGTTGCTGCGCTCGTGGGTTCGTCGGAGGAGTGGTGGTGAATCTCCAAGCCGCCGGTGTCGATCAACTCGGTGAGCGCACGGCGCGATGGCTTTCCCGACGCGGCGAGCGGCAGCGAATCGACTTCGACAATCCGTGTCGGGACGTGCGACGCCGGCAACCGCGTCATGAGGAAGTCGCGAATCGCACTCGGCGGAAGATCATCTGACGAACTCGACGTCGTGTACGCGAGCACGACATCGAATCCCAGCGAGGGGTGCTCGACTGGAGCGGCGAGAGCCGACGACACGATCGGATGCGCCTCGAGTGCTTCTTCGAGCGCGACGAGGCTCACGGCGACACCCCCTCGGCTCACCGTGTCGTCCCGGCGTCCGAGCAGATAGAGGTAGCCGTCGTCGTCGACTCGTCCGAGATCACCTGTGCGGAACCAACCGTCCTCGAACGCCGACGCCGATTCGTGTTCACCGTCGAAGTACCCGGGGGCGACCACATCGCCCCGGACGACGATCTCTCCCTCATCGATGCGGAGCTCGACGCCCAGCGGGCGACCGACCGAACCCTCCGGATCGTCCCCGTCGAGTGACGCGCACGCGATCTTGGCGACCTCGGTCATGCCGTAGCCGTGCAGCACGGGCGTCCGCAGTGTGGTGCGCAGACGCTCGGCAAACGCCGGCCGCAACGCGGCCGCGCCGGATCGAACGAACCGTAGGCCTGCAATCACCGCGTCGCGCATCTGGGTGTCCAGGTGTTCCACCGCCGAGGCCAGCACGTGAAGCAAGGGTGGCGGCGCGACAACACACGTCGGCCGGTGCTCGCTCAGATGCCACGCGATCGCCTCGACGGTGAGCTCGTCGGGGATCACGACCGCGGCGCCACACCACAGCGCGTCCGTGACCGTGCGCAGACCCAGCACGTGCGCCATCGACCCGAGGGCCAGGCATCTGTCCGTCGGCCCCAGACCCTGGCCGCGCGCCGCGAACTGTGCGGACGCCAGCAGGTTGCGATGCGTGTTCGGAACCAGCTTCGGCGCAGCCGTACTTCCAGAAGTGCTGAGGATGATCGCGGGCTGGTCGAGGTCGGAAGCGACTGCGGTACCCGCCGGCGTGCGTGCATCGGCAATCAGATCGTCGCCCCGCACGAGGGCGACGGGCCGGAGGCGTGCGAGCAACGCCAAACGCTGATCGGGGGGCAGGTCCATCGCCAGCGGCGCCGCCGCGGCGCCGGCGGAGGCCGCGGCCACAACCCCCACCGCGAGCAGAGAACGAGTCGTCGCTTCGACGGCGATGACGGTGCGCTGGGAGGTCGGCTCGCTGGGCACGCGCTCGGCCACCACGTTTGCGAGCCGGGCGAGCTCGGCGAACGTCCACTGACGGTCGCGCGCGAGGACGGCGACTCGATGAGGCCCGTTGGCGGCGCGACGCGTCAACACCTCGAGCAGAGGTCCACGCAATAGCGCGTCTTCCATCCGGCCGCCGACGGCAATGCCCACCACCCCACCAAGGTACCGGCACACGACGTACGATCTGGGACGACCGGCGGTCTTCGAAACAGGCAACTGCGACATGCAAGAACTCCCCACTCCCGAACTCGTCGCCCCCACAGCGCGCGACGCGCGTGCGGGGACAGGAGCGCGTTGGGAGCCCGTCGTCCTCCGTCGTGCACAGATCGAAGCGGCCGTCGACACGCTGCTGGCCGGCTCGCGGGGCAGTGACGACCTGCGCAGGCTGCTCGTCGTTCACCCCCGCGCGGGTGGCGGGACTGGTCTCGCCCCCGGCATCGAAGTGGCCATCGAAGCGCTCGCGCCCGGCGAGACCGCGCGAGCGCCGCGCCGAAACTCGTCGGCGCTGGCCGTGCAGATCCGCGGGAGCAGCGAGGTCGTCATCGACGGCGAGGCCCGGCTGGTCGGCGAGCGCGACGTGTACACGGTGCCTCCAATGGCGCTGCAGTCCCACGCGGCCACCGGCACCGAACCGTCGGTGCGCCTCGTGTTCAGCAACGCGGCGCTGCTCGAGCTGCTCGGCGCGCACTACGTCGAACCCGACGACTCGGCCCAACCGGCCGCGGCCGCGCCGGTCACAGATCAATCCGTGCGCAACGACGGCCGGTTCGCCAAGCTGGCGGGCAGCGACACCTGGCGGCTCGAGTACGAACGTGTCATCGACCCTCCCTGGGTGCCGTTGCGCTCGTGGCTCTGGCGTTGGCCTGACGTGGTCGAGGAGCTCGACCGCATGAGCACACTGGGAGAGCAGTACAACGGCCGGCGGGTGTGCGTGCTCTACGACCCCGCGACGGGCCGCACCAACGGCACGACCACAACGCTGTTCGCATCGATGTGCATTCGTCCGGCCGGCATCATCGACCGCGCCCACCGGCACACTGCGGCCGCGGTGAACTACTTCCTCGAAGGTTCCGGATGGAGCACCGTCGACGGCACGCGGATCGAGTGGGAGGGTGGCGACCTCGTGTTCATCGCCCCCTCATGGGCCGTGCATCATCACGCGTCGAGCGAGCAGCCGGTGTACCAGCTCGCCGTGCAGGACAACCCGATGCACCTCGCAATGGGTTCGCTGGTGTGGCAAGAGGACTTGCGCGAGCCGCCGCTCCTCCTCGGAACCGAGCCCGGCTTCACCACGAACCGCGACTCCATCGAGCCCACGTCCGCTTCATGACGGAGATCACCGAGGCGGTGGTGTCAGCGCCCCAGTGGCCCGCGGGGGAACCAACCCGTGTGCCGTTGTGGATCTACAGCGATGAAGCGCTCTACCGGCGCGAGCTCGACCGCTTCTTCTATGGGCCGGAGTGGTGCTTCGTCGGGTTGAGCGCCGAGGTGCCGAACGCGGGCGACTTCAAGACCACATCGATCGGTGAGCGTTCGGTCATCATCACCAGGGACACCACCGGTGAGCTCCATGCACTCGAGAACCGGTGCGCGCACCGTGGTGTGCAGTTGTGCCATGAGCCCTTCGGCCACGCCGCTCGATTGCGTTGCCCGTATCACCACTGGACGTACCGGCTCGACGGCACGTTGGTCGGGCTGCCGTTCCGCAACGGCGTGCGCGGTCGGGGCGGGATGGACGAGGACTTCGACCTCGCCGACCATCCGCTCGCGCGGCTCGTCGTCCACGAGCGCAACGGCGTGGTGTTTGCCGCTTTCGATCCGACCGTGGAGCCGTTCGAGCGCTGGCTCGGCCCGAAGATGCTGCAGTGGTTCGACCGTGTCTTCGACGGACGCCCGCTGCGGGTGCTTGGCGACATACATCAACACATCAACGCCAACTGGAAGTTGATGTTCGACAACATCAAGGACCCGTATCACGCCAGCGTGTTGCACGTGTTCCTCGTCTCGTTCGGGCTGTTCCGCGCCGACAATCCGTCCGCCACCGAGATCGACTCGACCGGGAGGCACAGCGTGCTCGTGTGCGAGCGGCGGCGACCGGCGTCGGGAGAGGCTGCCGATCTCGAGTCGTACCGACCCGACCTCGAGCTGAACGATCCGCGGTTGCTCGACATCGTGCGCGAGTTTCCCGGCGAGGCGACGCTCGTCATGCAGACGCTGAGCCCGACTCTGGTGATCCAACAACAGTCCAACACCCTCGCCGTGCGACAGGTCGTGCCCCGCGGCGTCGGCGGTCATGAGTTGCACTGGACGTTCTTCGGCTACGAGGACGATGACGACGACATGACGCTGCGCCGCCTTCGCCAGGCGAACCTGATGGGGCCCGCTGGCTACGTCTCGCTCGACGACGGCGAGGTGCTCGGCCTCACGCAAGCGGGTGTTCGCAACGCGCCGGGCGAGCGCTCGGTGCTCGCGATGGGGGGCGATTCCATCTCCGACACCGACCACGTCGTGACCGAGGCCGCCATCCGAGCCTTCTACACGTACTACCGCGACGCCATGGGCTTGTGACGGTCGACGTCGCGCGCATCGACCAGCTCTACATCGACTACGTCAACATCGTCGATGACGGCGATCTCGAGCAGTGGCCCGAGCTGTTCACCGAGGACTGCTCGTATCGGATCGTGTCTCGCGAGAATGTCCGACGCGGTCTCCCCTTGGCCACGATGCGCTGCGACAGCCGAGACATGCTGCGCGACCGGGTCAACGCAATTCAATCGTCCGCGTTCTACGTGAGCCGCGTCGTACGACACATCGTCGGGCTGCTCGACGTGCGTCCGGACGACGACCACATCGCGGTGCGGGCAAATTTCGCAGTCTTCGAGTCGTTGTCGCGGTCCGCCACCACCCTGCTGTGCACCGGCGTGTACGACGACGTGGTCGTCATCGAAGACGGACAACCCCGCTTCAGGCAGAAGCACTGCATCTACGACGGCGACTTGGTCATCGACTCGATCGTCTATCCCCTCTGACCATCGGTCCCGTAGGGTTGCCCGCTCATGGGCGCCCGCGACGTGCTGCTGGAGGTGCTGCGCACCGAAGGGGTGCGCCACGTGTTCGGCAACCCCGGCAGCACCGAACTTCCCCTGATCGACGCGCTCGCCGGCGCCGACGATCTGCACTACGTGCTCGCGCTGCAGGAGGCGACGGCCGTCGGTGTCGCCGAGGGCTACGCGCAAGCCACTCGCCGGCCCGCCTTCCTGAACCTGCACACGACCGCCGGCGTCGGCAATGCGATCGGTGCGCTCTCGAGCGCGCAGGCCAACCAGACGCCGCTGGTGGTCACCGCCGGCCAGCAGGACTACCGGCACATCGTCACCGACCCGCTGCTCTCCGGTGACCTCACCGGGCTCGCCCGCTCGGTCTCGAAGTGGGTGCACGAGGTGCGCACCCCTTCGGAGCTCGGCACGATCCTGCGCAGGGCGTTCCACGACGCCGCCAGCGCGCCCGCCGGGCCGGTGTTCGTGTCGATCCCGATGGATCTGCTCGACGATCTGACAGAACAAACGACCCCCGCGCCGTCCGTCATCCATCGCCGCGCGGTGGCCGGCGGGCTCGACGAGTTGACCGAGCTGCTCGCGAGCCCGGGCATCGGAAAGGTGGGCATCGTCGTCGGCGACGAGGTCGCGGCGTCCGGTGCAGTCGAGGAGGTGGTGGCACTCGCCGAGATGTTGGGCGCTCCCGTCCACGGCGCGCCGCTGTTCAGCAACGCAGTGTTTCCCCCGCGTCATCCGCTGTGGGCGGGGATGCTGGTCTCGGCCGCAACCGCGATGCACGCGGTGCTGTCCGGCTACGACCGCGTCCTCCTGATCGGTGGAAGGGCGTTCATGGTGTACCCCTTCACGCCCGGGTCGCCGTTGCCCGCGACCACCGAGTTGCTGCACCTGTCCTCTGACCCTCATCAGCTCGGGCGGTCGTACCCCGCGCGTTGGGCGGGAGCGGGCGATGCCAAGGCGACGCTCGCAGCCCTGCTGCCGTTGCTTCGCGCCCGGCTCAGCGACGAGGCAGGACGCGAAGCGCAGGCTGTGTTGGCGGCGGCCGCGAAGCGCCGACAAACCACGATCGACCGGCTGGAGGAGACAGCGCAGTCGCGCTACGACGCCTCGCCGATGGATCCGATGGCCGCGGCTCACGCACTACTGCGTGCGATACCGCCGGAGACGCTCGTCGTCGACGAGGCCATCACCACCGGCGTGTACGTGCGCGGCTTTCATCACGATGCGGTTCCCGATCGTTACTTCTTCAATCGTGGCGCGGGCCTCGGCTGGGGGATGCCGTTCGCAACCGGCGTCTCACTCGGACGCGATCAGGCACCCGTGCTGTGTGTCGTCGGTGACGGGGCGGCGATGTACTCGCCGCAGGCACTGTGGACGGCGGCCAACGAACAGCTCCCGGTCGTGTTCGCGGTGGTCAACAACCGCCAATACCTCATCCTCAAGAACAACTTGCGAGGCATGGGCGGCGACAGCGTCCGCAACGATCGTTTCGTCGCGATGGACATCGTCGATCCGCCCATCGACTACCTCGCGCTGGCGCGGTCGATGGGGGTCGATGCCACGTTGGTCGAGAAGGCGCACGATGTCGGGGACGCGGTTCGAGCGGCATTCGCGTCCGGCCGCCCGCACCTGCTCGAGCTCCCGATCGCTGCCCCCTCGTGACCCCGACGTGGAACTAGGTCTGTTCGATGAGATCGGCGAAGCCGTCCGCGGGCTGATGCCGCCGGACCTCGGTGTGGTGCGGTTCAAGGCGCACCGCTACGGCGTGAAGCTCTGGTTCGAGTCCGACGCCGCACCGCGCGAGCACTACGAGGCCCAAGTCATCGGGGCGAAGCACGTTCCCGACGCGACCGTGCTGGCGCTCGAAGTGGGCTTCCACAGCGAGCACTCGAAGGTCGCGGAGAACGAGGCCGTGCTCGACAAGCTCCTGCATCGCGAGCGCACGTGGCGGAAGGTGCTCGGCGACGACGCCGTCGCCGGCCCGTTCATCGGCCGCGCCGATCAATGGCGTCGTGTTTCTGAGACTTGGCCGGACCCCGACCTGAGCGACGAGGATCTCTGCATGGACGTCGCATTGCGGGTCACCGACTACATGACCGCGTTCGAGCCCGTGCTGCGATCGACCGGAGGAAAGCGATGAGTGCACGGTTCGCCAACCGGGTCACCGAGCTGCTCGGCGTCGAGATCCCGATCATCCAAGCGCCGATGGGGTGGATCGCGCGGGCGCAGCTCGCATCAGCGGTGTCGAATGCCGGCGCCATGGGCATCATCGAGACCTCCTCGGGCGAGCTCGACGTGATCAAGGACGAGATCCGCAAGATGCGCGACCTCACCGACAAGCCGTTCGGCGTCAACATCGCTCAAGCGTTCGTGCGCGACCCAGGCATCGTCGACTTCGTGATCGACCAAGGCATCCAGTTCGTCACGACGTCCGCCGGCAGTCCCGTCCGGTACACCGCCCAGATCAAGGCGGCCGGGCTGACGGTCTTCCACGTCGTGCCCACGCTCCACGGCGCGCTCAAGGCGGTCGAAGCCGGGGTCGACGGGCTCGTCGTCGAGGGCGGCGAGGGTGGCGGCTTCAAGAACCCCCGCGACGTCGCGTCGATGGTGCTCCTACCGCTGGTTCGTTCGCGTGTCGACGTTCCGATCATCGCGGCCGGCGGGATGCTCGATGGAGCCACGATGGCCGCGGCGTTGGCGCTCGGCGCCGAAGGCATCCAGATGGGCACGCGGATGGTGTCGTCGTCCGAGTCGCCGGTGCACAACAACTGGAAGCAGGCCATCGTGGCGGCCGCGGAGACCGACACCGTCATGCTCAACCGTCACACCTCGCCCGCGCTGCGGGCGCTGCGGACGGAGCGCAGCGAATCGCTCGAGTTCGACACAGAAAAGAACGCGATGGAGCTCTTCGGTCGGGCGATGGACCTGTACTTCGGAGGCGACATGAACGCCGCCGTGGCCCTCGGTGGACAGGTGGCGGGGCGCATCACTGAAGTGCGACCAGTCGCAGACATCATCAGCGAATGCGCCGACGATTGCCTGACGATTCTGCGTGATCTCGCCGCCAAATACCCCGGCCCGTAAGGGCGCTCAGCCACCGCAGAAGCAAAAGTGTCTCTCTGGGCCGCCGATCGCGTAGTCTCCTTCGACGGACCGGTACAAGATCGGCTCGACAAATTGAGAAGAGAGAGTGGTTTGGCTACAGGTACTGTGAAGTTCTTCAATGCTGAGAAAGGCTTCGGCTTCATTTCTCGGGAGCAGGGCGACGACGTGTTCGTCCACTTCTCCAACATCCAAGGCAGCGGCTACAAGACCCTCGAAGAGGGTCAGCACGTTGAGTTCGACGTGGCCCCTGGCCGCAAAGGTGAGGAAGCGCAGAACGTTCGCGTAGTCTGACGCCACACCACCAACAAACGAACTGAATCGTGCCGTCGGCTTCGGCCGGCGGCACGTTCGCGTTACGGCATCGCGATCGTGCCGTCGGGTCAGAGGCGGACCTCGTAGTAGAGGTTGGCCGGGTCTTCGAAGTCGTGGACGCGGAACTGGGTGAAGCCGGCCTCGCGCACCATCCGCTCGGCGACCTGGGTCGTGAACCCGACGGTGCCGAGACCCGCGCCTCCGGGCTCCGACATGGCCGACGACATGCACGTCGACACCGAGAACCCGAAGAACAGCGCGAGCATCGGGTTGCGGCGGTTGGTCGTCCACGAGTCGTCGCAGCGGATGTCCTTGATCAGCCACGTGCCGTCATCGGCGATCGCGCGTCGGATGGCGGCGATCGTGTCGGCCGGACGGGTCATGTCGTGCAGGCAGTCGAACGTCAGCACGAACTCGTACCGCCCGTCGGCCGGAAGCTCCTCGGCCCGGGTGTGGAAGAGCTCGACGTT
>JBEEFW010000032.1:0-3514 GCA_041166385.1 Acidimicrobiaceae bacterium
GAGTCGGTGGCTCAGCTGTCGGCTCGTTGCGACGGTGACCACCTCCAGCTGTTCGAGTTCCGTCACGACATGGCCAACGTGTTGGCCGGGGCACGCGGCGTCGTGACAATGGGCGGTTACAACACGATCTCCGAGGTGCTGCAAACAGGTGTGCCCGCGCTGGTCATCCCGCGCGTGCGGCCGAGTGAGGAACAACTGATTCGAGCCAACGACCTCGTCGCTCTCGGACTGGCCGACATGCTCCACCCCGACTCCATCACGCCAGAACGCATGTGGCACGCGGTGCTGCAGATGACGAAAAATCCCCGCCGGCCGATCGACAGGGCCGACTACCAAGGTGCCGAGCGCACCGCAGAACTACTGGTGGGCCTGGCCGGCGATCACAGCGGCCCTGTCCTGGCGGCGTCATGACGAAGCCCGATCGAATGCACGCAGTCGTCACCGGTGCGGCGGGCTTCATCGGCTCCCACCTTTCGGAACGTTTGATCGGCGATGGCTGGCACGTCACCGGGATCGATGCGTTCACCGATTACTACGAGCGCGCCGACAAGGAGGCGAACGTCGCCGCATTGAGGAACGAGCCGAGGTTCAGCCTGATCGAAGCCGATCTGGCGCATGCTCCGCTCGATCACATCCTCGCCGACCGGCCCGCGGTGTTCCATCTGGCCGCCCAGGCGGGAGTGCGGGCCAGCTTCGGCGAGTCGTTCGCCGGCTACGTGCACGACAACCTCATCGCGACACAACGAGTGCTCGAGCAAGCTCTCGAGGCAGGCTGTCCTCGAGTGGTCATGGCTTCGTCGTCGTCGGTGTACGGCGACGCCGAGGAATACCCCTGCATCGAAGGCGTCACACCGACCCGGCCGCGATCGCCGTACGGCGCCACGAAGCGGATGTGCGAGGACCTCGCCGACATCTATCGCAGCCTCGGTCTCTCCGTCACCGCGCTTCGCTACTTCACTGTGTACGGACCACGTCAGCGACCCGACATGGCCATGCGTCGGTTGTGCGAGACCGCGGTCAACGGTGCCCCGTTCGTGCTCAACGGCGATGGATTGCAATCACGGGACTTCACCTACGTCATCGACGCCGTCGACGCCACGGTGCGCGCAGGCGGCGTGTTCGATGTCCCGCTCGTGCTCACCGTCGGGGGCGGCGAACAAGCGACCATGTTGCAGGTGATCTCCATCGTCGAGGATCTCGCCGAGAAGTCGCTCGACATCCAGACCGCCGAGGACAGCAAGGGCGATGTCCGTCGCACGGCCGCGGATACCCGTATCGCCCGCCAGGCACTGGGCTGGTCCCCCAGCACCACCTTGGTCGAAGGTCTGGCCAACCAACTCGCCTGGGTTCGCGCCCGCTCGTTCGTCTCGGTCGGAGACTGACATGCACAACACGAACCACACACAGCGCGTTGTGGTGGTGGGCCAGGGATACGTCGGCCTTCCGCTGGCGATGGCTGCCGTCGCAGCGGGCTTCGACGTGGTCGGGTTCGACCTCGATGTCGATCGCATCAAGAACCTCGCGGACGGTACGTCGTTCACCGCCGACGTACCGGATGCCGAGCTCCGGGCCGCGTTGGCAACTGGCCGGTATGCCGCGACCGATCAGCCGGACGCCTGCGCCAACTTCGACATCGCCGTTATTACCGTCCCAACGCCATTGCGCGAAGGGGATCCTGACCTCACCTACATCGCCGCCGCCGCCAAGACGTTGTCGGGGCATCTCCGCCCGGGGGCAACCGTGGTGCTCGAGTCCACGACCTACCCCGGCACGACCGAAGACCTCGTGGTGCCGCTCCTCGAGTCGGGATCCGGCCTGCAGTCCGGCAAGGACTTCTCGGTGGGTTACAGCCCCGAGAGGATCGACCCAGGCAACGACGCGTGGAAGTTCCACAACACCCCGAAGGTCGTCTCCGGAATCGATGCGTCGTCGCAGACAAAGGTCGCCGAGTTCTACGGCTCGATCGTCGAGACGGTGGTGCCCGTCGCGACGACGCAAGTCGCCGAGCTGTCGAAGCTGCTCGAGAACACGTTCCGTCACGTCAACATCGCATTGATCAACGAGTTGGCTGTCTTCGCCGCCGAGCTCGACATCGACATCTGGGCGGCGATCGACGCAGCCGCCACGAAACCGTTCGGCTACATGAAGTTCACGCCCGGCCCGGGTGTCGGTGGACACTGCCTGCCCATCGATCCCAGCTACCTGTCGTGGACGGTTCGGCGCAGGATCGGCCGTCCATTTCGATTTGTCGAGTTGGCCAACGACGTCAACGAACACATGCCCCACTACGTCGTGGAGCGCGTTCGCGCCGCACTGAACCGGCAGGGCATCGCACCTTCGCGCAGCCGGCTGCTGCTCCTCGGGATGTCCTACAAGCGCAACACCAACGACACTCGTGAGTCGCCCGCACGCACGGTCGCACGACTGCTCGTCGCCGACGGAGCCGAGGTGCACGCCGTTGACCAGTACGCCACCATCGACGCATTCGGAGCCGGAGTGCGCCGCGCAGACCTGACCGTCGCGGAAGTACGCGCCTCGGACCTCGTGATCGTGCTGACGGACCACGACGGCGTCGACTACGAGATGGTCGTTCGCGAGGCGACTGCAGTCCTGGACACGAGACATCGAGTCGAAGGTCCCAATGTCGAATACCTCTGACACTCTGCCCGGGACGGCACGAACACTCCGAATCGCTGTCGTCGTATCGGGGTGGCCGCGGCTGTCGGAGAGCTTCGCCCTCAACGAACTGCTGGCGCTGCACGAGGCAGGCATGCTCGCCGGGATCTTCGCAACCAAGGAGGGCGATTCCACCGGTCAGCATCCGGCCGTCGCCACCCTCGACAGCTGCGTTCACCATCTCGGCGAGGGGACCGCCGGAGAGCAGGCTGCCGAGGTCTGGGGGGCCCTCGGCAGTCTGCAGGTTCATGCCGTGCACGGCTACTTCGCTCACCAACCCGCTGCGGTCGCCCGCGCAGCCGCTGCCCTGCTCGGCGTGCCCTTCGGTTTCAGCGTGCATGCCAAGGACGCTCGCAAGGTCGAGCCGCAGGAGTTGGCCGACCGGGCCCGCGCCGCGGCGTGCATCGTTGCCTGCAACTACGACGTCGCGCAGCAACTGCGCGCCGTGGGTGCCGACCCAATCCTCGCACCGCACGGCGTCGATCTCGACTCGTTCGCTCCACGGCATCGCCACTGCACCGATGGACCGGTCGAGATACTCGCCGTCGGGCGCCTGGTCGCCAAGAAGGGCTTCGACGTGCTGATCGATGCGATGCGGCTGCTCGACTTCGACTGGCGACTACGCATCGTCGGCGATGGCCCACTGCTGGGGCAGTTGCAGGACGCCGCACGAGTGACAGCAAATGCCGATCGCATCGAGTTCCTCGGAGCCCGCTCCCACGCCCAGTTGCCGGCCTTGTACCACGAGGCCGACATGGTGGTCGTGCCGAGTGTCATCGACGCCGATGGCGACCGCGACGGACTGCCGAACGTCGTGCTCGAGGCCATGGCGTGCGGG
>JBEEFW010000033.1:0-33647 GCA_041166385.1 Acidimicrobiaceae bacterium
TGCGCGCTGTGGGCACTGGCGCCCGACATCATGGCCAGCAAGATCTTCGGCCTGCCGAAGCTGCCGACGGGTGGTGGCGACCGGTACGCAAACCCGAACGTGCTCGTCAACACGTACAAGACCAAGGACGACCGCTTCATCATGTTGTGCATGCTCGAGTCGGACAAGTACTGGCCAGACACCTGCCGTCAGATCGGACGCCCGGAGCTCATCGACGATCCTCGCTTCGTCGACCACGCCGCCCGCACCGAGAACCGGCGGGCGTGCATCGAGGCTTTTGACGCTGCGTTTGCCGAGCGCACCTTCGAGGAGTGGCAGGAAGAGCTGCTCGACGCCGAGGGCGTATGGTCGCCGTACCAGCTACCGCTCGAGCTGCACGACGATCCGCAGGTGCAGGCCAACGGCTACCTGCGTCCGGTCGAGAGCGACCAGGGCACGTTCAGCGTCGTCGGCAATCCCGTGCAGTTCGACAACACGCCGCCGGAGTTGCAGCGGGCTCCTCAGCACGGAGAGCACACCGAGACCCTCCTGCTCGAGCTCGGCTACGACTGGGACGACATCATCCGTTTGAAGGATGCCGGTGCAATTCTCTAAGAAGGCGTCATGGAGCTGAAGGCTGGATCACGTTGGCGCAGTGCGGTGTGCGACACCGAGGTGGTGGTTGTCCGCGCACCGAGCGGGTCACCCTCCCTCGAATGCGGCGGCCAGCCGATGATCGCTCACGATGCGGAACGCCCCGCGGGCGGCACGGTGGACGAGGCGCACTCCGGTGGCACGCAGATGGGCAAGCGCTTCGCCGATCCCGAATCCGGCATCGAGGTACTGGCCACGAAGGGTGGCGCCGGATCGCTGTCGCTCGACGGCCAGCCCCTGGCGTTGAAGGACGCCAAACCGCTCCCGTCGTCCGACTAACTCACGAAATCCAGTGCACTACGACACACAAGTGTGTCGTAGTGCACTGGATTTGGCTGGGCGTCTAGAGCTGGCCCGTGACCATGGCGCCGAGGAAGCCGGCGTCGACGTGGAGGGCCTCGCCGGCGACGTAGCTCGAGCGCGGGCTGTTGAGGAAGAGCAAGGGCCACGCCTGCTCCTCGGGATTCGAACGCCGGCCGGACGGGCCGACGAAGGCGTCGATGAGCTCCTTGCCCGCCTGGGCCTCGAACGCCGGCATCATCGCCGTGTCGGTCGGGCCGGGGTTCGTGTTGTTCAAGCGAATACCGAACTCCGTCATGAGCCCTGCCGCCCGCCACGCCACCCACGCGTTCGTCGCCTGCTTCGAGAACGCGTAGCCGCCGAGGATCTTGTCGGGGTTCGCCTCGCACCACTCGACGCCCGCTTCGAACGACGGAGAGGTCACGAACGGCAACAGGGTCTCGAGCTGTTGTTGCCACCCCAACCCGGCGTTCGACGCGACGCATGCGGCGGCGGCGCCCCGAGGCATCTTCGGCACCAGTGCTTCGATCAGATGGCGGGCGCCGACGAAGTTCACCTTCATCGTGTCGAGATCGGAGAACGGCGGCCCGGGAAGCCCTGCCACGCTGAAGATCGCGTCCACCGGCTCGCCGATGGAGGCGACCGCGTCGTCGATCGCGGCTTTGTCGCGCAGGTCGACTTGTAGCGATGCCGCCACCGCCAGCTCGGTTGGCTTCACGTCGATGGCGGTGACGTTGGCGCCGAGGTCGATGAGCGCGCTCGCGGTCGCGGCACCCATCCCGGATGCGGCCCCCGTGACGATTGCGTGCTTGCCCTTGTATCCCAGAACGTCGTCCACCCTCATGCTCCTTCGAGCTCGTCGACCAGTCCCCATGACAACGCGGTCATCGCATCGATCATCGCACCCGTGAGGGCCAGCGATCGAAACCGCTCCCGCCCGATGCGCCGCGGAATGCTCACGGTGCCGCCCGCTCCGGGCACGAGTCCCATGCTGATCTCGGGTAGCCGGAAGGTCGCGTCCGGGCGAGCGATGACTCGCGCGGCAAACGCGGGAATCTCGATGCCGGCACCGATGCAAGCGCCATGCACCACGAACGTCACGCGATCGCGCAGCTCGTGCACCACTTGGCCAACGTTGCGCTCGACCCGCAACAGATGCGCGGTCGCTGGGTCCGCGAGGGTCCCGAACTCGTCGAGATCACCGCCGCTGCAGAAGGTGTCGCCGGCTCCGTCGATCACGACCCGCTCGACCGACGGGTCGAGGGTCGCGATCTCGAGGCCGTCGAGCAACGCCTCGCGCATGGCCGCGTTGAACGCGTTCCGCACGTGCGGACGGTTGAGCGTGAGCCGCAAGGTGTCGCCGTCTCTCGCTACGAGGACCACGTCGTGATCCGCGGGGCGCTCGTGGCGTACGCGTGTCGCGAGCCACGCGGAATGCTCCGGCCCGGCCTGCAGCGTCGAGTAGGTCGCCGATTCCAGGACCAGCGCGCTCGGCACGTCCGCGGACGCGCTGGCGTCCAACAGCAGCTCGAGCGCCGCGGCCGCGATCGGGTTCTCCTGCACGCCGGTACGGTACGCGCGCGAATGACAGCACTCGCCGAACTGACGGGGTTCGCCGACGGTCCGCCGATCGAGTCCTCGGACGACGTGGTCGAGCGGATCCGTGGGCTCGGAGCGTCGTTGGGCGTCGATGCGACGGCGTTGCTCGCCGAGCGCGCCGCGATCTGGAGCTACACGCGAAACGGGCGCACGTCCTGCGGTGGTGCAACGCGCCTGATGGCGACGACAGACGGATGGATCGCCCTGTCGCTCACCCGTGCCGCTGACGAGGAGCTCGTCCCGGCATGGATCGGCTGTGAGCCCGAGTGGTCCATCATCGAAGCGACCGTGAGCTCCGCGTCGGCGGGCGAGCTGGTGGAACGCGGTCGCTTGCTCGGGCTGCCGGTTGCTGTCCTCGGCGAACGGGCGGCCGGCGATCTCGCCGAGTGGCGCCTCATCGACGAGGCGACACCGCTCGACCGCCCGCCGCTCGTCGTCGACTTGTCGTCGCTGTGGGCGGGTCCACTCTGCACGCGTCTTCTGCAGGCCAAGGGCGCACGTGTCATCAAGGTCGAGTCGAGAACGCGGCCCGACGGGGCGAGAAACGGTCCAGCCGCGTTCTTCGACCTGATGCACGCGGGCAAGGAGTTCGTGTCCATCGATTTCACCCGCGACGCACTCGTCGAACTTCTCATGTCAGCCGATGTCGTCGTCGAGGGCTCGCGCCCGCGCGCGCTCGAACAGCTGGGTATCGACGCGCGCGAGATCATCGCGAACGGCCCGCGGGTATGGCTGTCGATCACCGGCCACGGACGAGGTGAACCGCGGCGCAACTGGGTCGGCTTCGGCGACGATGCCGCCGTCGCCGGAGGCCTTGTCGCATGGTGGCGGGACACGCCGTGCTTTCTCGGCGATGCGATCGCCGATCCCTTGACGGGCATTGCGAGCGCTGTCGTCGTGCTGACCGCATTGGAAGACGGCGGCCGCTGGTTGATCGACTGCAACCTGGCCGGCGTCGCGGCCTACGTCGCCGGCCAATAATTCTTGCGCAGTGCTTGCTTGTAGAGCTTCCCGGTGTCGAGGCGAGGGAGCTGCTCCATGAAGTCGACGGAGCGCGGGCACTTGTAGGCCGCGAGGTTGTCGCGGCAGTAGGCCATGAGCTCCGCTTCGAGGTCGGGCCCAGCGTCCTCCCAACGCATCGGTTGCACGACAGCCTTCACCTCCTCGCCCATCTCCGGGTGCGGCACGCCGAGCACACCGACGTCGAGCACCTTCGGGTGCGTCACGAGGAGGTTCTCGGCCTCCTGCGGATAGATGTTCACGCCGCCCGAGATGATCATGAACGCCTTGCGGTCGGTGAGAAAGAGGTAGCCGTCCTCGTCGACATACCCGACGTCGCCGACCGTGCCCCGGCCGGCGTCGTCGATGGCCTCGGCGGTCTTGACGGGATCCTTGTGGTACTCGAAACGCGGCCCGCCGCTGAAGCTGATCGTGCCGATCTCGTTCGGGCCGACTTCGTTGCCATTTTCGTCGAGCACGTGGATCTCGCCGACCATCGCGCGCCCGACAGAGCCTGGCTTGAGGAGTGCTTCCTCGGAGTTGATGAACGTCGCGCCCATGCCTTCGGTGGCCGAGTAGTACTCGTAGACGATCGGGCCCCACCACTCGATCATCTGCCGCTTCACGTCGGCGGGGCACGGCGCGGCCGCGTGCACGACGGCCTTCAGGCTGGAGACGTCGTACCGCGCGCGCACGTCGTCCGGGAGCTTCAGCATGCGCACGAACATCGTGGGCACGAACTGCACGTGCGTCACGTGGTAGCGCTCGATCAACTGCAGGCATGTCTCCGGATCGAAGCGTTCCATGACGACGATCGACGCACCGAGCCGCTGCGCGCTCATCGACCACGCCAGCGGCGCGGAGTGATACAGCGGTGCCGGGCACAAGTACACGCTGTCCTCATCCAGTCCGAGCGCGACCGCCAGCCCAAGCGCGCCGCGCACACCCTCGCCGAGCGGCACCAGCGACAGCGCGCGCTTGATGCCTTTCGGGCGGCCGGTCGTCCCTGACGAATACAGCATGAAGTCGCCTTCGGCTTCGTCGGCGATCGGATCGGTCGTCATCGCGCCGACCACGTCCTCGTAGCGCTCCCATCCTTCGAGGTCACCGTCGAGCAACAGCCGGGTGTGCGCGTTCGGTGCGCGACGCTCATCGAGCTCCGCGGCCACCGTCGCGAGCTGCCGCGTCGACACGATCACCGCGGCGTCGCTGTCGTCGACGATGTACGCCGCTTCCTCGGCCGTGAGATGTGAGTTGACGGCCGTGTAGTACAGGCCGGCGCGTTGCGCGCCCCACGTGACCTCGAGGAACCTCGGATGATTCTCGGCGAAGATGGCGACAGAGCCGCCCTGCTCGACGCCTCTCGCACGGAGCAGCTGCGCGAATTGGTTCGACCGGGCATCGAGCTCGGCGAACGTCGTGACGGAACCTGTGCCCGCCATGACGATGGCGGGTCGGTCAGGAGCCACTTCGGCGATCGCTCGCGGGTGCATCAGTGAAGCTTGCCCTGTCCAGCTGCGGAGGCGAGGACCGAGGCGAGGCGGTCGATCAGGTCGTAGACCTCACGGGCGCACTCCACGAACACCTCGGCCTCGCCGCCCCCAGGATCGACGACCTCCTCCCATTCCTCGAGCTCGACGGCCGCCAGGTCGAGACCGGCGACGCGCTCGGCCAGCCCTCGGTCGTCTAGCGGAAGCTCACGGCACAGTCGCTTGAGGGTGGCCGTGCGCGCCGCGACCTGCTCGTGATTGCGACGCACCCAATGCACATGCTCGGGAGCGAGCCCCACGATGAGCGTCGCCTTGTCGAGATCGTTGAACGACACCTGCCGGCTGCGGTGCGACGGGGGAGCGAGGCCGACGGATTCGAGCGCGGCGCGCGTTCGCCAACTCATCGGCTGACCGTCGAGAGTGAGCGTGCCGGCGGTCTCGACGACCACCTCGGGCAATCGCGCGGCCAGCGCGGCGCCGGCCATCACCGAACGAGCGGCGTTGCCGGTGCACAGGAAGAGGATGTGGTCGCGCTCGCTGGTCAGCGGATGGGCTCCGCTTCGTAGATCTGCATCGCCGGCGGTTCGGCCGCAAGCTCGGAGATCGCGGTGACGAAGTCGGACGATGCCGGAACGCGGAAGTGCGCGTCGAGCGCGGCACGGTCCTGCCAGTGCTCGAGGAACAGCAGCGTCAGCGGGTCCTCGACGTCGTGGTGTACGGAGTGCAGCAGGCAGCCCGGCTCTGTACGCGAGCGGTGCACGTGCTCGAGGCACAGCTCGCGCATCCGTGCCAACGTCGCCTTCTGGGCCTTCACGCTTCCGGTGACGATGATCACGAGCTGCTGTCCTCCCGTTCGAGGATCGCGTTCGCGATCGTGATCGGATCCTGCAACGGGCCGAAATGGCCGAGTCGATCGAAGCTCTGGAGCGTCGCGTTCGGCATCGCCTCCACCACGGCGGGGGCGAACAATGCCGGACCCCAATCGCCCTCGACGTGTCCGACCGCGATGGTCGTGGGCGTCGACACCTCGCCCGCGAGCTCGACGGTCGGCTTGCCGGCCGCGGCGAACGTCGCAGCCTCGTACTCGGGCCGGCACTTCAACCGCACCGATCCGTCGGGCTGGTCGGCGAAGCCGTGCTCGACGTAGGCGGCCAACGCGCCCGCTTGCAGGGTGTTGAGGGGCGGACGGCTCGCATACCGCATCAGCGCCGCGGGTTTGGAGGCGAAGCCGGGACGGCGCCGGCTGGCCTTGTCGCTCATCGGGTCCGCGCCGAGCGGCATCTCCCCGGAGAACGGCACGATGATCGGCTCGTACAGATACGCGGATCGCAGCGTTCCCGGCGCGCGGTGCTCGACCATGACGGAGACAGCACCGCCCATCGAATGGCCGAACACCGCCAATGGGCTCGACGTGAGCTCCTTGATGACGGCTTGGAGGTCGTCGGCCATCCCGTTCCAGTTGAATCGTCCGTTGTCGGGAGCAGGCGAGTCGCCGTGGCCCCGAAAGTCGAGGGCGAACACGTGATGCCGTTCCACGAGCCGTTCCGCCATCGGCGTGTACGCCATTCCGCAGAATCCGGTGGCATGACAGATGAGGAACGGCTCGCCTGCGCCGCCGAGATCGTGCACGGCGACGGTGACGCCGTCGGTCGACGCAACCTCCATGTCAATCCCCGTGCGGCTCGACCGTCCGGTAGTCGCCGAACGGCTCGTCGCGATGCTGCAACGCTTTGGTCAGACCGCCGCGCATCTCCTCGATGAACTTGTACATCGTCTCTTGCTTCGTGCCGAGCGCGCAGAGCTCGGTGCCGACGCGGATCGCGGAGCGAAGCCCCATGACCTCCATGCCGCGATGCACGACGCGCTTGTTCAGCTGCGCCATGTCGGGCGGAACCAGCGCGATGCGCTCGGCGATCCGGACGACCTCGTCGCCGAGTTCCTCCTCCGGAAAGGCGCGATTGGCCCAGCCCAGCCGGACCGCTTCCAAACCGGAGATCGAGTCGCCGGTGAGCATCATCTCCATCGCGGCGCGCATGCCGCACAGCCACGCGTGGAAATGCATGTCGGGCACTCCGAAGCGCACCGCGGGATAGCCGATCTTCGCGTCCTCGGCGACGTAGACCAGATCGCAACCGGTGGCCAGCTCGCTCCCGCCCGCCAGGCAGTACCCGTGCACCTGCGCGATCACCGGCTTGGCCAGGTCCCAGATGCTCATCCACCCCTCGGTCACGTGGCGGGGCCACTGCCCGTCGCCGCCCGGCGTGTAGTACGGCATCTCGAGGCCCTCGTTGCCACCGCCGAGCTCGTAGCCGGCCGAGAAGCTCGTGCCCGCACCGCGCACGATCTGCACCCGCACCTCAGGGTCAGCGTCGCCCTCGCGCAACGCGTTGAGGATGCCGCCGCGCAGGGCGTGGTTCAGCGCGTTCCGCTTCTCGGGACGATTCAGAGTCACTCGGCGCACCATGGGAGCCGGCTGATCGATCAAGATGACGTTGTCGTTCACGGAACTGTCCTAGCAGGGAGCGCGCAATGCCGCCCATCTTCAACCAGGTCAACCTCGTGGTGGCGGACATGGACGCGACGCTGGCGTTCTATCGACGGCTCGGGTTCACCATCGACAACCCGCCGGGCGAATGGGCCGCGCACCACGTGGAGTTGCGCATCTCGGACGACATGTCGATCGAGTTCGACAGCGTCGCCTCGGCGACGATCTGGAACCAGGGGGCGCGCGAGGCCAGCGCCAACTCCCTGGTGCTCAACTTCGCCGTGCCCAGCCGCCAGGCGGTGGACGACCTGTACGCGCACATGACCGCGGATGGCTCCAAAGGGCAACAGCCGCCGTACGACGCGTTCTGGGGCGCGCGCTACGCGATCGTCGAGGACCCGGACGGCAACGGTGTCGGGCTCATGAGTCCGATGGACCCGGACAAGCGCGTGCCGTGGCCTGATCCGCCCGCGAGCGAGTAGGAGAACCGAATGGCTGATCTCGATCTGGTGAAGCGTCTGGGAGCCGGCGACCACGGATTGGTCGTGGTCGCGGTGGCGCGTCCGAGCGGCACGGTGAGCACGTCGGTGGTGAACGCGGGCGTACTGGACGATCCCGACTCCGGCGAGCCGCGCGTCGGCTTCGTCGCCCGCGGCGATGCCAAGAAGGTCGCGTTCGTCCGTTCCAGCGGACGAGCCGCCGTGGTGTTCCGGTCGGGCTGGGAGTGGGCCACCGTCGAGGGTCCGGCGCGCATCGTGGGACGCGACAGTCGCGACGCTGCGGCCTACGCCACGCTCTTGCGCGACATCTTCAAGGCTGCCGGCGGCACGCACGACGACTGGGACGAGTACGACCGTGTCATGGCCACCGAAGGCCGCGTCGCCGTCCTCGTCGAACCCCAACGCATCACCAGCAACTGATCGCTTCTCAAATCCCATTCATCCGTACACATTTTTGTGTACGTATGAATGGGAATTGGAGCGAGCTATCGGCCGTGGAAGTCGGCGGGGCGCTTCTCGAGGAATGCGACCATCGCCTCGCGCTGATCCTCCGTGAACGACGACAGGATCTGCGTGCGGTTCTCCATGTCGATGCCGGCCTGCAGCGATCCGATCTCGAGCTGGCTCCACGCCACCTCCTTCGTCATGCGCACGCCCCATGGGCTGTTCGCCACGATCAGCGATGCCGTCTCGAGCGCGGAGTCGAGCAGGGCGTCGTCACTCACCACGCGCGTCACCAGTCCGATGCGATCCGCTTCATCCGACTCGATGATGCGTCCCGTCAACATGAGCTCCCACGCCCGGCTGGCGCCGATGAGCCGCGGCAGCATCCAACTGACCCCGATGTCACAGCCCGACAGACCGATGCGCACGAACGCGACATTGAAGCGCGCTGACGCGCCCGCGATGCGGATGTCGCTGCCCAGCGCGAGCGCCAATCCGCCGCCGGCGGCCGCGCCGTTGACCGCGGCGATCACGGGAACGGGCAACGCGCGCATCTGCGGGATCAGCGATGCGATGTGCTGCTGCGTCGAGAAGCCGCCGACGACCGGGCCGCGCCCCTCCCATCCGGGCACCGTCCCGTAGCCGGTGAGATCGAGGCCGGCACAGAACCCCCGTCCGGCGCCGGTCAGTACGACCGCGCGACAGTCGCGGTCAGCGGCGATCGCCGCGAACGCGTCGTGCAGTTCGGCGATGAGTTCGACGTTCATCGCGTTGAGCTTCTCGGGGCGGTTGAGCGTGAGCTGGGTGACTCCCGGCTGCGGACTGGAGACGAGAACGGTGGACATGCCGTGAGCGTAGGGTGCGGCCATCCGCGTGCTCATTGCCGACGACGAGCCCGACATGCGCACCTTGATCGCGCACGTGTTGCGCGCCGAGGAGATCGACATCGTCGAGGCTGCGACTGCCGAGGAAACGGTCGCGCGCTGGCGTGACTTCCGACCCGATGCGATCGTGCTCGACCAGCGGATGCCGCCGACGACCGGTCTCGAGATCGCCGAGTCGATCCTTCACGAGGAGCCAGGTCAGGTGATCCTGCTCTTCACGGCGCTCGTCGACGCCGCCATCCGGTCAGAGGCGGAGCGGCTCGGGATCACCGCCTGTGTCTCGAAGGATCAGATCTTCGACATCCCCGAGCTACTCCGGACGCACCTCACACCAGGGTGAGTGCGGCGCGTAGTGCTCGCAGGTTCCCTTTCAGCACGAACACGGCGCCGGCGTCGGCCGCGCTCTTCATGATCTCTTCCTCGTCGAAGTTCGTGAACACCACGACCTGAATGCCCGGGTCGGCGCCCCGGACCCGCCGGGCGACCTCCACCCCGTTGATGCCCGGCGGCATCTTCTCGTCGACGACGAGCACGTCGGGATGGTGCTGGAGGCACGCATCGACGGCCTCTTCGCCCGTCCGGCACGTGGCCACGACCTGGTGCCCTTCGAGGCTCAGATCCGTGCGGATGAGTTCGACCCACTCGGCGTCGTTGTCGCAAACGACAACCCGCTTCGACTCGAACTCTCCCGGCATCCGGGAACCGTAGCCAATGCCCGAACGGGACGATTCATCCCGACCAGGTCAGGCGTGCTCGATGACCTCGGCGAGATCGGCGGCCTCGGCGGCAGGAGTGACATCGACCGGCCCGACGCCGACCGGCACCACGTCGAGCGGGTGCGGCTCGTCGCTCATCGCGCGGGCCGGCAGGTAGCGGTACACGATCCCGGCCGCGATCAGCAGGACCACCATCGCGATCACGACGGCCGTGTGCATGCCGTCGACGAAACTGCGCCGGGACGCATCGAGGATCTGCGCCGCGAACGGCTGGCCCTCCGGTGTCTGCGTCGCGTTCAGTGCGCTCCCGACGGAATCCTTCACGTCCGCGAGCAGCGAGGTCGGCAGGATCCCGCCGAGCCGTGAGGTGACGTGATCGGCGTAGCGCGACGCCAGGACCGAGCCGTACACGGCGATCCCGAGCGCACCGCCGAACTGGCGGGTGGTGTCGTTCACCGCCGAACCGACGCCGGCCTTCGCTCGGGGAAGGGCCCCCATGATCGAGTCGGTGCAGGGCGCCATCACGTTGCCCATGCCGAGGCCCATGACCATCGTGATCACGATGACTTGCCACGCGCTCGACGAGACCTCGAGTTGCGTGAGCATCGCGTACGACGACGCAACGATCAGCAGACCGACGAACACGACGCGCTTGTTGCCGAACTTGCGCACCCACACGCTGCTGAAGGGCGCCGCCACCATGATCGTGGCGGCCTGCGGGAGCAACACGGCGCCGGCCTCGACGGTGCTGAACGCCAGCACCAACTGCAGGTACTGCGTCAGCAAGAACAGCGTGCCGAACATCGCGAAGAACGTGATCGTGATCGCGCCGCTCGCCGCGCTGAACCGCGGATTCTCGAAGAAGTGAAGGTCGAGCATCGGGTTCGATGTGTGGAGCTCCCACGCGAGGAACGCCGCGAGGATCACGGCCCCGATGGCGAAGCCGGCGAGGATGGTGCCGCTCGTCCAGCCGTTCGACGGTGCTTCGATCACGGCCCACAAGAGCGCGGTGATGCCCGCGATCGACAGGATGGCGCCCAACGGATCGAGCTTCGGCGCCGCGGGATCTTTCGACTCGGGCACCAACAGGTACCCCGCGATCAATCCGAGCACGACGATCGGCAGGTTGACGAGGAAGACCGATCCCCACCAGAAGTGTGCGAGCAGCACACCACCGGTGATCGGACCGATGCCGATGCCGATGGCAGAGACACCCGCCCAGACGCCGATGGCTTTGCCTCGCTCCTGCGGCTTGGTGAACACGTTCGTGAGGATGGACAACGTCGACGGCATGATGAACGCGCCGCCGATGCCCATGAGCGAGCGCGTCGCGATGAGCACGTTCGCAGAGCCGGCGAAGGCGGACGCCAACGATCCGATCCCGAAGACCGTCAACCCGAAGGCCAACGCCCTGTAGCGGCCGAAGCGATCGCCGAGGCTGCCCGCGGTGAGGAGTAGCCCGGCGAACACGATCACGTAGCTGTCGACGATCCACTGCAATTCGCTGACCGACGCGCCGAGCCCGCCGTTGCTCTTGATCTTCGCCAGCGTCGGTAGGGCGACGTTCAGGATCGTGTTGTCGAGCACGATGACGATGAGGCTCACGCAGAGTACGAGCAGGGTGAACCAACGCCGTTGTTCGACAAACGCTGGATCACGGAGCCGCTCACGCATGAAGCTGTAGTTCTAACGGGTCTCGACGCCGATCCCACTGGTCATTGGCGATTACGTTGCTGCCTTCGTGGGGCGCGACGAGTTGGTCTTCGATCGAGCGCAGTGGGCCGAGCTCAGGGCGAACACACCGCTCGATCTCGGGCCCGACGACCTCAAGGCCTTGCAGGGCATCAACGAGCGCCTCGACATGGAAGAGGTGGCCGACGTCTACCTGCCGCTCTCCCGGTTGTTGAGCCTCCATGCCACCGCCAACGCCGACCGGGAGATCGTGGCCGACACGTTCCTCGGTGTGCTGCCCACCCCGCGGCCCTATGTGATCGGCCTTGCGGGCAGCGTGGCCGTCGGCAAGAGCACGACCTCGCGCATCTTGCAGGAGCTCCTCGCCCGGTGGCCCGCGCACCCACGGGTCGAGCTCGTGACCACCGACGGTTTTCTCTACCCGAACCGGGTGCTCGCCGAGCAGGGCCTGATGGAACGCAAAGGGTTTCCCGAGAGCTACAACACCGCTGCGCTCGTCAAATTCCTCGCCGCGGTGAAGGCCGGTGAGCCCGAGGTGTCCGCGCCGGTCTACTCACACATTCGCTACGACATCATCGACAACGAATCACAGGTCGTGCGCGAGCCGGACATCGTGATCGTCGAGGGGCTCAACGTGTTGCAGATCACGCCGGGTGTCGAACGGCACGTGTCCGACTTCTTCGACTTCACGATCTACGTCGATGCGGAGGAAGCGGACATCGAGCGATGGTTCGTCGAGCGGTTCTTCACGTTGCGAGAGACGGTGTTCGCCGACCCCGAGTCGTTCTTCCACAACTACGCGGCGTTGCCGGACGACGAGGCCGAGGAGCTCGCCCGGTTCGTGTGGCGGACGATCAATGGCGTGAACCTGCGCGAGGAGATCCTTCCGACGCGGGCGAGGGCCCAGTTGGTGCTCGAGAAGGGCCCGGATCACCGGGTGCGCCGGGTGCGGCTCAGGCGGTAGCGAAGCGAGACGAGCGGCGCAGCGCCAGGCCGAGCGCCATCATCACGAGCCCGAGGCCGAGCAGCGATGTGGCGCCGGTGATCGGGTGTTGCGTACCGCCGGCACCGCCAGCGCCACCTTGTCCGAGACCGCCGGGCGCGACCGTCGTGGTGGTGGCCGTGCCGCCTGGCCGCACGGTGGTCGCCGTCGCGGCCGTGGTGGTCGTCGACGCGCCAGCACTCGACGACGCGCTGGAGCTCGATGACTGCGGTGCGACCGAGCTGCCGGGCGCGGTGGTGCCCGTGGTCGACGGCTTGGTCGTCGACGATGCGGCGCGATCGGTGGTTTCCTTGCCGCCCAGGTCACCCGGTTGGGTGATCGCGAGCGCGATGCCCGCGAAGAAGACAACGATGGCCGCGACCAACAGGATCGATGCTCGTTGCTTCAGGGTTGAGACCTCGTCGTGGGAGCGGGTGACGGGAGTCGAACCCGCGTCACCAGCTTGGAAGGCTGGTGCTCTGCCATTGAGCTACACCCGCATGCACGGGTGGAACGTAGTAGGTCGAACATGATCCTCGAGAACGCGATGGTTTGGCCCTGCTCCGCTAACTGCCCATCATGGCCGCTGGGTACTCGGCGCGGGGGGATTCCACTCCTTGCCTAGCCCGGAGGATGGCGCCGCGGCAACCTCGCTGACGCCTCGATCCAGGACCAGCGTCAGCAAGGCGACACCTACGGCGTTCACCGCGATGAGGACGGTGGCGGCCGTCGAGCTCTCGACCCAATGGCGCACGAACACGACGAAGGCGCCGACGTGCGCGGCGGCGAGCAGGGCCAGTCCGCACCGCCATACGCACGTGCTCAGATCGGTGTGGCCGATGTAGGCCGCGGTGATGATCACGCCGGCCACCATCGGCAACCCGTAGCGCCCCTGCCACGCCGAGGCGATGGGGGGAAGGTTCATGATGTTCGACGTCAGCGGCAGAACGAGCGCGATGGCCAGCAGGCACAGGGTGACGTTGCGATCGCCTCGCCGGGCTCGAGCGATGCCGAGCACCAGGATTGGGAGCGCGACTGCGGCGCACGCCGCGACCGCATAGGGGAGCGAGACGCGCAGATCGAGCCAGTCGCCCACCGACTCCTGGAGGAAGAGCCCCGTCTCCCGGAGCGCCCCGGACACGGGATGTCCGGCGCGGTGCACGTTGTGGCTGAAACCCGCGACGAGGACCCACACCCCGGTGATGCACGCACCTCCGGCGGCCAGCACGAGCCATCGGCGCACGTCGGGCCGCCCGAGGAGCTCGCGGCTGCGCGCCTTGCCGGCGATCAGCCCAGCAGCCACAAGGGCGATCACGGCATAGAGCGGAGAGATGCCCCTGCTCATGACGAAGACGGTCAGGGCGATGCCGGCCCACCGAATCACCTGCCGCGACGGGCCGTACCGCGCCAAGGTGAGGGAGCTGGCCCACAGGCAGATGGCCGCCCCGATCTCGACGCCATTGGGGTTGAGGTCGGAGATCAGGAACCACACGATCGGCGTCGTCACGGCGGCGACGCCCAGCACGGACAGGCGATTTCGCGTTTGGATCGCAGAACTGAACGCCCACCCGAGCAGTGCGCTCCCGATGACCGCGCTGACGAGCCGCATCACGTAGCTGGAGTTCACGCCGGTCCACACGAGCGACGGGAGTCCGGTGACCGCGTAGTACGGCGGTGGGTGTCGATACTCGCCGGTGTCCACGTCGGCTTCGTCGGGGTTCGGCGTCGGGACGCACAGGACGCGATCGTGCAGCACACCGGTGCACACCTCCATCGGGATCCGTACGCGCATGCGGTAGCCGAGGCCGCTCGGCAAGAACTCACCGATGACGTGGCCACGCACCGTCGCCACCGAACGAATGGCGTGGTCGCGCTCGTCCGGGCCGTCCAGCCGCGGCGCCGCGAGCCCCCACGTCATCGAGACGCACAACGCGAGCGCGAAGAGCATCCAAGCGCGGCGAATCGCGTCTCGTGAAGTGTCGGGGAGGGGGGATTCGAACCCCCGGCCTCCTGCTCCCAAAGCAGGTGCGCTACCGGACTGCGCTACTCCCCGGTCTCTGTTTCGTATCCGTTTGCCACTCGTGCTCACCGCGGTGAGCACCACCGCTGCTCCGCGACGATCGGGTCAGCCGGGATGTGGAGCCTTGTGTACTCCAAGCTGTGCCAGATGTTCGAAAGGAAACGGCCCGGCGTGAGGTCGTCGTCGACGGAGCTCAACAGATCCGCCACCGGAGCGCATCCGAGGGCGCGGCGGGCAGCGATCACTGCCGGGCTGTCGGAAGCGGTCGGCGCGGCGAAACGAGCGGCGTACCACGCGGGGTCGACCTGTTTGCGATGACCGGCGGGACGATCGGGCACGATCTCCGTTCGCGCCGCGAGCGGCTCGGCCAGTCCGCCGATGTCGACGACCCAGACCCTGCGCCCAGCGTCGTACGCCGGCACCCCGATCGACCCCAACGTCAGCACGAACGCGGTCGGATCCTTTCCGGGACGCGGTTGCTTCTCGTCGACCGTGAAGTAGCCGCGCACACCGGTGGCGTACGCCGCCGCCGCCTCGTGGCCGTTCAGTCCGAACGCGCCGTCGTCGAGTATCACCTTCGCCCCGGACACCGTCCGCCAATCGGCGACCTCGGTCACGGTGAAGCCAACTGGTGGTGGCGGCGGTCGCAGGATGATCACACTCACGACCGCCCACGCGGCTGCGAGTGCACCGATGCCGACGTCGACGACTGCGGCGCGGCGGATCGAGATCGAGGCCGGCAGCGCCACTGCGAAGAAGGCAGGGAGCAGGAGGCGACCGTGCATGTAGTCGCCGCCGATGGCCACGATGTAGGCCGCGTGGAGCGCGCCACCGGTGAGCATCGCTGACACCGCGATCGCAATCCGGCGGTCTCGGCGTCTGACCTGACTGATCGCGAGTACCGCGAGGATGAGGGCGGCCGACACCCACAAGTGATACGTGCCGATGAAGTCCTGGGCGTAGTCCCAGCCTTGGCCGACATGGAGGCCGGCCGCGTCCTTCGCGAGCGCGGTGCTCGGTACGAGGCTGGCGTAGTAGCCCATCCGGAACACCTGGTATGCGACGGGCAGCGCAAAGATCGCGGCGAGATCGAAGCGCACGCGGCGCGGTCGCACGAGCGCGAACCACGCGACGAGGAAGCACACCATCGTGAGGGTGAGCTCGGGGCGCACGAGAGGAGCGAGACCGAGCACCACACCGAAGCCAAAGCGGCGTCGATCGGTCATGGTCTCTGCCCGGGCGGTCGACACGAGCACCCACCAAGACGCGGCCAGCCACAGGAAGACGAGGCCCATCTCGAGACCGGAGGTGGAGAAGTCCCACACCACGGCGACGCCCGCGACGAGGACGAGCCCGACGGGCACGACGACACCGCCGCTGCCGCGGTGCATGAGGCGCGTCGCGCGTCCCGCGAGCGCAAAGGCCGCGACCGCGGCGAGGAGGCTGGCGATGACCGCGATCCACTCGGCTCGCAGGAAGGGACCGAACAGCACGCGGGCAACGACGAGGACCGCGAGCCACAGCGGACTGGTGGCTGCCTCCACGCGTTCGCCGGCGTTGAACACCGGCCCGTGGCCGGCGAGGATCTGGTCGACGATGCGCAGGTTGATGTACGCGTCCTCGTCCATCCACCGGTGCGCCCAGCCACCCACTGCGATCATCGCCGTCGGTAGGTAGAGCGGTGCAGCGCGCAGCCGCGTGAGGAACTGCGTCACTGATGGAAGATATCTGACAGAAGAATCCGGACTGCCCACACGGCAGCCGCGGGCGTGAAGTGGTGGCCGTCGGGACGCGCCTCGATGCCATCGACCTCCGACGGGCACGGCGCGCCGCCGGGACACACGCGCTCTGCGAGGTCGAAGAGCGTGACGCTTTGCGGATGCCGCGCGGCGAAACGGCGGAGCAGGTCGTTGAGCCGCGCGTACCCCTCGTCGTCCGCTTGCCGGTCGTACGTCTCGATGCCCTGTGCCGGATTCGGCGCTGGCGCCGCCTCGGTGATCAGGACGACACGAGCGCCGCCCGCGGTGAGTCGCGCCAGCGCGCCGTCCATGCGGGCCAGGATGGTCGTCTCCCATTCCGGCGTGCCTGCGACGATCGTGTTTCCGTCGACGACGAGGTCTGACTTCTCCCAGATGCTCATCCAGAGCACGACCGTCGGGCGGGAGCGAGCGAGCGCGAGCGGTTCGACGTAGTCGAGAAAGGCGCGGCAGCGATTCGAGTTGGGCGTCACAGCCTCGTTGCGAGTCGACGTGATCTCGTCCGCGGCGATGCCGCAACCGAAGACCGAGCCTTGATCCGTCGCGATGCCTTCCGCGCGGCCTACCGCGTCGAGACCGGGCCAAAGGCTGCAGGCGGTCGAGTCGCCCATGAGCAGCACCCGCTCTTGGCGTGACGCCGATGGCAGTCCCAACGCCGGGCTCGCGGTGGTGGCCGCCACGGCCTCTGCGGTTTCCTCCGGTCCGGGGGCGCCGCAGATGAGTGGATCGCCATAGCCCCAGATGAAGCTTGGTGGTGCGCTTGCGTCGGCTGACGTTGCGAGCGTCGACGGGTCGACCCCGACGAGATAGCTCGGCGGCGGTTGCGCACCGGTGCCGGACAGCCACAGGAGCCCCGCGACCGCTGCCGCGGCGGGGACGAACGCGATTGTGGCCATGCGCGGCGTGAAGCTGCTCGCGCGTATCGGACGCTCGACGAGGAAGTACGAGATGACGGCCGCAACGACGGTGACGGCGAGCCGAAGCAGGTTCAATGCGTCTGGTCCGAGTGCCACGCGCGACGGCACGAGCCACACATTGATCGGCCAATGCCACAGATACAGGCCGTATGAGATGCGACCGACCCACACCAACGGCTTGACGGAGAGGATCGCGGACAGTGGCCCCGGCTGTAACGCACCCGCGATGACGAGAACTGCGACCAGCGCGAAAGCGGCCGAGCCTCCCCGGTAGTACGCCGCGGCGGTCCCCGACGCGGAATGCCATGCCACCAGCACTGCCGCAAGGGCCGCCACCGACAGCGCCGCGAGAGCGGCTCTCACTCGTGCGGGCGGTTGCCAGGCGGTGAACAGGAGGGCAAGGAGCGCGCCGATCAGCAGTGTGTGGGCGCGTGCGTCGGTCGCGTAGTACGCGCTCGTCGGATCAGCAGGAGTGAACCTCGCGGCCATCGAGATGACCGACAGCAGCGCTCCGGCTGCGCACACGTACGCGAGCAGCCGAAGCGATCCTCGCCGAAGATGCAGGCAAGCGAGCACCACCAGCGGCCACACGAGGTAGTACTGCTCCTCGATCGCGAGCGACCACATGTGCCGTAGCGGCGATGCCGCGGAGAACAGATGGAAGTAGCTCTGGCCGTCCATGATGAATCGCCAGTTCGTGACATAGAGGAGGCTGGCGATGCCGTCGTCGCGGACGCTGACGCGTTCCCACGGGACCACTGCGAAGCGGGTGTAGGCCGCGACGAAGCACAGCACGAGCAGGACGGCCGGAAGCAGGCGTCGAGCGCGGCGAGTCCAGAACGCCGCGAGTCGAATCGTCGAGGTGGGGCGGTACTCGAGCACGAGCAGCGTCGTGATGAGGAAGCCCGACAGCGCGAAGAACAGGTCGACGCCCAGGAACCCGCCCTTCGCCCACGCGTAGTTGTCGTGGTAGGCGATGACGGCCAGGACGGCGAGAGCTCGAAGCCCGTCGAGCGCCGGCCGGTAGGCGAGACGACCATGGCCGGCGTCAGGCAACGCCGAGGAGGTGACGTGGTCGCGGCGAGCCGATGTCCGAGTTGCCGCTGCCACGGGGCGGAAGCCTAGAGACATGGTTCCGGGGCCAACGGGTCCCCCCGGTACACTCACGCCCCTGTGAAGGCTGTGGTCGAGCCCCTCGAGGGCAACAAAGTCAAGCTCTCGGTCGAGGTCGACGAAAGCGAATTCGAGAAGGACATCGACGCGGCGTTCCGTCGCATCGCCAAAGAGGTGCGGTTGCCGGGCTTCCGGCCGGGCAAGGCCCCCCGCCGCATTCTGGAAGCCAAGCTGGGCAAAGACGTCGGTCGGGAAGAAGCGCTGCGAGAGGCGCTGCCCACCTACTACTACCAAGCGGTCAAAGAGAACGAAGTCGACGCGATCGCCCCACCCGAGCTGGAGATCACCGCCGGCAAGGACGAGGGCCCGGTCGCATTCGATGCGGTCGTCGAGGTGCGCCCGTCGGTGGCCGTGCCGGGCTATGCAAGCCTGCGCGTCGAGATCGGCAAGCCCGAGGCCGCGGACGAGGAAGTCGACGCGCAGATCGAACGTCTGCGCCAGCAGTACGGCGAGCTCACCGTCGTCGAGCGTCCGGCGATCGACGCCGATCACGTCACGATCACGATCAACGGCAGCCGCGACGGCGAGACCATTGGCGGGTTGCAGGCCGACGACTACCTGTACGAAGTAGGCAGCGGCAGCATCGCCGACGAGCTCGACGAGAACCTTCGTGGTGCGAAGGTCGGCGACATCCTTTCGTTCGACGCGCAGCCGGAAGATCCGGATGAGCCGCCGGTGCAGTTCCGTGTCATCGTCAAAGACGTCAAGGAGAAGGTCCTCCCTGAGGTCACCGACGAGTGGGCCAACGACGTGTCGGAGTTCGAGTCGGTCGACGAGCTCCGCGGTGACATCGCCGATCGCATCACGCGCGTGCGCAAGATCCAGGCGCAGATCGCGGTGCGCGAGAAGACGGCGTCCGCGTTGGTCGAACTGGTGGACGGCGAGGTGCCCGACGCGCTGGTCGGTGCCGAGCTGCAACAGCGCTTGCAAGACTTCGCCCTCAGGCTCAACGCCCAGGGCGTGTCACCCGAGCAGTACTTCGAGGCCACGGGACAATCGCAGGAAGCGCTGGTGAACGAGCTGCGCGATCTGGCGGTGCAAGGGGTCAAAGCCGACCTTGCGCTGCGTGCGGTCGCTGACGCGGAAAGCATCGAGGCGACCGACGATGATGTGGACGAGGAGATCGACCGTCTGGCCCAGCGGCTCGACCAGAAGGCGCCCAAGTTGCGACAGGACTTGGAACGCGCTGATCAGATCCCGGCGGTACGCTCAGACATCAGGAAGCGCAAGGCGCTGGATTGGCTCGTCGAGCACGTCGAGCTGGTCGACGAGCAGGGTGAGTCAATCGAGCGAGCAGCCCTCGAGCTTCCCGCCGACGACAACGACGAACAGGAAGACGAGTAATGGAGCCCGCGTTCAACTACCTGGTGCCGACAGTCGTCGAGCAGACCAATCGTGGTGAGCGGGCCTACGACCTGTACTCGCGCCTGCTCAAGGAACACATCATCTTCCTGGGTACACCGATCGACGACACGATCGCGAACCTCGTGTGTGCGCAGTTGCTGCACCTCGAGTCGGAGAACCCCGACAAAGACATCAACATCTACATCAACTCCCCGGGCGGCGACATCACCGGGTTGTTCGCGATCTACGACACCATGCAGTACATCAAGCCCGACATCGCAACGATCTGCTTCGGTCAGGCCGCTTCGGCCGCCGCCGTGCTGCTGGCGGCGGGCACGCCTGGTAAGCGGCTGGCGCTGCCGCACGCTCGGATCCTGCTCCACCAGCCCTGGGGGAGTGGTGCCGGCCAGGCCGCCGACATCGAGATCCAGGCCAAGGAGATCCTGCGCATGCGCGACCTCCTGAACCAGATCCTCGCGGATCACACGGGCCAGCCCGTGGAGAAGATCCACAAGGACACGGACCGCGATTTCGTAATGGAAGCGTCGGAGGCCAAGACATACGGCATCATCGATGAGGTCATCTCGACCCGCGAGCTTGCCGACAAGACCGGCGCCATCAGGGCGAGCTGAGCAGAGTCACAGAGTCAGAACGAGGAAGGGGGGCGATCAGTGGCCAAGTTCGGTGACGGGGGTGAGCTACTCAAGTGCTCGTTCTGTGGGAAGTCGCAGAAGCAGGTCAAGAAGCTCATCGCCGGTCCCGGCGTCTACATCTGTGATGAGTGCATCGATCTCTGCAACGAGATCATCGAAGAAGAGCTTTCCGAGACGTCCGAGCTGCACTTCGACGAGCTACCCAAGCCCCGTGAGATCAAGGAGTTCCTGAACGACTACATCATCGGGCAGGAGCATGCGAAGAAGATCCTGTCGGTGGCTGTCTACAACCACTACAAGCGCATCCAGTTCGGTGCCGGTCCCGAGGCCGATGTCGAGCTGGCGAAGTCGAACATCCTGCTGATCGGTCCCACGGGTTGTGGCAAGACGCTGCTCGCACAAACGCTGGCGCGCATGCTCAACGTGCCCTTCGCCATCGCGGACGCCACCGCGCTCACCGAAGCGGGCTACGTCGGTGAAGACGTCGAGAACATCCTGCTGAAGTTGATCCAAGCGGCCGACTACGACGTCAAGAAGGCCGAGACCGGCATCATCTACATCGACGAGATCGACAAGATCGCGCGCAAGAGCGAGAACCCGTCGATCACGCGTGACGTCTCGGGCGAAGGTGTCCAGCAAGCGCTGCTCAAGATCCTCGAGGGCACGACGGCCTCGGTGCCGCCGCAGGGTGGGCGCAAGCACCCACACCAAGAGTTCATCCAGATCGACACCACCAACATCCTGTTCATCTGTGGTGGCGCGTTCGCCGGCATCGAGAAGATCATCGAGAGCCGCGCCGGGTCCAAGGGCGTCGGCTTCGGCGCCGACATCAGGCGCGCGGACGAGAAAGACATCGGAGCCGTACTCGAGAAGGTGCTGCCCGAAGACCTGCTGAAGTTCGGCCTGATCCCCGAGTTCATCGGTCGCCTCCCGGTCATCGGCGCGGTGTCGAACCTCGACAAGGACGCACTCATGCGCATCCTCGTCGAGCCGAAGAACGCGCTCATCAAGCAGTACCGCAAGTTCTTCGAGTTCGAAGACGTCGAGCTCGAGTTCAGCGACGACGCCCTCGATGCCGTCGCTGATCTCGCGCTGCTGCGGGGCACCGGAGCCCGCGGGCTGCGCGCCATCCTCGAGGAGGTCTTGCTCAACATCATGTACGACCTCCCGAGCCGCACCGACATCGGCAAGTGCGTGATCAACGCGCAGGCCGTGCTCGACAAGGTCAACCCCACGCTCGTTCCTCGCAACGAGACGCCGCGGCAGACCCGACCGCGCCGCGCTGCTTCCTGAGCACTGACTGAATCCGGGCAGGTCGGGGTACGCGGCCCGAATGAAGCGACTCGTCTTGTTTGCGTTGGTCGGTGGCGGCATCGGTGCAGGAGCAGCCCTCGCTCGCAGTAGCGATACCCCCGCTGACGGCAGTGCCAATGGTTCCCAGCCGGATCTGAAGACCGCCGCGATGAGCGGGGCCGCCGCTGGCGGTTTCGTCGGGTTCGTGCTCGACCGCCGGGCGAAGCGCAAGGCCCGCAAGACCAAGCTCGTCGGCTACGCGAAGAAGGCCCGTCCCAAGGTGGAAGCCGCGCTCGATGCTGCGTTCGCCGCCGCCGAGATCGCCCTGCCGAAGGTGGAAGCGGCCGCCGAGGTCGCCCGGGAGCGGGCGAAGGAAAAGGCGGCCGAAACGCGGCCCAAGGTCGAGCACGCGGCGGAGGTCGCACGCGAGCGCGCCAAGGAGAAGGCCACGGAGGCGGCCGAGGCCGCTCGCGAACGGGCCGCCGAAGCGGCGATCCATGCCAGGCATCGGGCCGCCGAGCGCACCGAGATCGCCAAGCGCAAGGCCAAGAAGCGCGGCCACCGCAGGGCCGCCAAGGCGCTCGATCTCCTGCCCGTCTAGCCGTTCTGGCGTCGACCGGGGACAGACGTGTCCCTCGGTGACGCCAGAATGCGGGCGTGACCCTCACCGACGGGCTGGCCTGGCTCGATCAGCACGTCAATCTCGAGGCGACGGCGGGCCGCGTCGAGGGACTGTCGCTCGAGCGGATGCGCCGGCTCGTCGAGGTGCTCGGCGATCCGCAACAGAGCTATCCCGTCATCCACATCACCGGCACGAACGGCAAGGGCTCGACCGCGAGAATGATCACGGGTCTGCTTGCGGAGGCCGGGTTGTCGGTGGGGACATACACCAGTCCTCATCTCCAGCGCATCAACGAACGCATCGCGCGCAACACCGACGCCATCGACGACGACGAGCTCGCCGCCCTCCTCGTTGATCTCCAGCGACTCGAGCCGGTCGTTGGGGTCACGAACTCGTACTTCGAACTGCTGACGGCCGCGGCCCTCCGATGGTTCTCCGACATCGCGGTCGATGTCGCCGTTGTCGAAGTCGGGCTGCTCGGACGCTACGACGCCACCAACGTGTGCGACGGCACGGTTGCGGTCGTCACGAACGTGGGCCACGACCACACCGACGGTCAGGGCGACTGGCGGGCGCGCATCGCGGAAGAGAAGAGCGGGATCATCAAGCCGATCAGCACGCTGATACTCGGCGAGACCGACCCCGCCCTCGCCCCCATCTTCCAGCGAGCGGGGGCGCGCGAGATCTGGGAGCGGGAGCGTGACTTCGACTGCGAGTCGAACGAACTCGCGGTGGGTGGACGTCTGCTCGAGCTGCGTACGCCCTCGTCGCGCTACGACGAGGTGTTCCTGTCGATGCATGGTGCGTATCAGGGCGACAACGCGGCTGTGGCACTCGCAGCGGCGGAAGCCTTCCTCGAGTCACCGCTGTCCGACGAGATCGTGCGGGACGCGTTCGCAAACGTGACCATGCCGGGACGATTCGAAGTCGTCGGACGCGAGCCGCTGATCATCCTCGATGGCGCGCACAACGCCGAGGGTGCGGCCGTGGCCGCCGCCACCCTGCACGACGACTTCCAACACGACGGCGAGACGATCCTCGTCATCGGGATGCTGTCGCCGCGCGATCCCCACGCGATCCTGGAGGCGCTGGAGGCCGACACGGCCGCAGCAGTGATCGCGTCGACAGCTCCGTCCCCGCGAGCGATCCTTCCGGAAGAGATCGCAAGGGTGGCCGAGTCGATGGGAATCAAGACGATCGTCGAGCCCGACATCGGCGCGGCGATCGACCGCGCGAAACGTCTCGCGGGACCGACCGACGCGGTGCTCGTCACGGGATCCCTGTGGTTCATCGGTGCCGCGCGTTCGCACCTCGTGCCGTGATCCCCCTACCCTCCGCGCCATGAACCGGACCTTTGTGATGGCCAAGCCCGATGCCGTGGAGCGTGGACTGATCGGCGAGATCGTGGCGAGGCTCGAGCGCAAGGGCTTGCGCCTCGTCGCTGCCGAGTACCGCCGCGTCGACGAGACCCTCGCCGCCGCGCACTACGCGGAGCATCTCGGCAAGCCGTTCTACGGCGAGCTCATCACCTTCATCACGCGCTCTCCGGTGTTCGCGATGGTGATCGAGGGCCCGGCCGACAACACGTTCTCGCTCGTGCGCATGCTCGTCGGCGCGACGAAGGTCGACGACGCGCTGCCTGGCACGATCCGCGGTGATCTCGCGACGACCACGACCGAGAACCTCGTCCATGCGAGCGATGGCCACGAGTCCGCCGCGAGGGAGATCGCGCTCTGGTTCCCGAACTCGTAGGGTGCCGCAACTCCGGCGGGAGCAGCAGAAACGCGCCGCGATCGTCGGCGCGTGTCGTCAGTCCGGTTGGAACACGAACCACCAGTCGAACGAGTAGTCGCCCACTCCTGTCCCGGCCTCGCCGACGTTGATCACGATCTTCTCGCCGTCACTGATCACCGCGCCTGGTCGATCGGATCTGCACGAGGTCTGACCGACCTCGATCGCGCAGCCGGCGGTGTAACTCTGATCGACATTGCGAAACGCGGCCACGCCGTAGCGGCCCTGGTTGTTGCCCGTGTGCAAGTTCGCACCGAACTGCACGATCTTGCCCGTGCCGTGGTCCCACACCGTCTCGACCGGCGCGGGTTTGCCGACGGAGACACCAGGGCCGGTGAGCGACACGAATCGGAACTGGCCATCGGCGGCGATGGCACCGATGTTGTCGCCCGACTGGCCCTGCAACAGGATCGCACCCGGCGGTATCGACGCCGGCGGCGGGATCGCTGCGGTACCACCGCCCGCCGTTCCTGCCGACGACGACGACGAGTCGGTTCCGGTGCTGGATGCGTTTGTCTCGTTCGTCGAGCTCGACGTCGCGTCAGCAGGCTTTTGACACGCGGCGAGGACGAGACCATCGCGACGCGGGGCGGAGGCCTTGCAGCCCTCGTCGCCGAGGTTCGAGATCACGAAGAACGCAATGGCGCCGATGCCTGCGATCACGAGCGCTATCGCGATCGGGAAGCCGCAGCCCTTCGACAAGATGCCCGCGGCCTGATCCCGTTCCGCCCCTTCCTTGCGCATGCTCTCGAGGTTCTGGTTCTGGAGGCGTGTGGCGACCTCCATCGGGTCTTCCTTCGGCGTATCTGCCATGCCCCACCCCTCCCGCTGTTTGCGCACTTGTAGCAGGTGAGAGGCATCGTGATTGTTGCGAACGGATTACAGCGTCTACCCTGTCGCACGAAGTAGGGGCCGAGACCATCGTGCTTGGCGCAGACTAACTTTCGCTCATCATTCGCCAGCACCGACGGGAAGCGCATGTCGGAAACTGTTCTCTCGCAGTTCATGGGTCGCGACATGGCCGTCGACCTGGGAACTGCCAACACGGTCGTGTACGTCCGCGGGCGCGGCATCGTGCTCGACGAGCCGTCTGTCGTCGCGGTCAACGCGAAGGACGGACGGCTGCTTGCAGTCGGTACTGAGGCAAAGCGGATGATCGGCCGCACACCGGCACACATCCAAGCAATTCGCCCGCTCAAGGATGGCGTCATCGCAGATTTCGAGATCTGCGAGAAGATGCTCAAGTACTTCATCACCAAGGTGCACCCTCGACGCTTGTCCCTGCACCCGCGCATGGTGATCTGCGTGCCGTCGGGCATCACCGGAGTCGAGCAACGCGCGGTGCAAGAGGCGGCGGAGTTCGCCGGAGCGCGCAAGCCGGCGTACATCATCGAAGAGCCGATGGCCGCGGCGATCGGTGCGGGTCTCCCGGTGCAAGAACCGACCGGCAACATGATCGTCGACATCGGCGGCGGTACGACCGAGGTCGCGGTCATCTCGCTCGGCGGCATCGTCGCGAGTCAGTCGGTGCGCGTCGGCGGTGACGAGCTCGACGAGGCGATCGTCAACTACATCAAGAAGGAATACAGCCTCGCGCTCGGTGATCGCACTGCTGAAGAAGTGAAGATCGCGCTTGGCTCCGCGTGGCCGCTCGTCGACGAGGTGCACGCAGAGATCCGCGGTCGCGATCTCGTCACCGGATTGCCGAAGACCATCGTCGTGTCGACCGAGGAAATTCGCGCAGCGATCGACGAACCCGTGTCCGCGGTCGTCGATGCAGTGAAGGTCACTCTCGACAAGACGCCGCCCGAGCTGGCCGCCGACATCATGGAGCAAGGCATCGTGCTCAGCGGAGGCGGCGCGTTGCTGCACGGCATCGATGCGCGGCTGCAACACGAGACCGGGATGCCGATCGTCATCGCGCACGATCCGTTGCACGCAGTCGCGATCGGTTCTGGACAGTCGTTGGAGGAGTTCGACGCGCTGAAGGGCGTGCTGTTCTCGTCTCACGGCGATCGATAATCCCTGAGGGAGCCTGATGGCCCTCTCGAGCCGCGGCGGACGGTCCCGCTTCACACTGGCGCTGTTGATCCTCACGTCGTTGACGGTGCTTACCCTGGATTTCCGAGGGTCGAGCGCCATCCACTCCGTGCGTAACGCCGCCTCGACGGTGTTCAGCCCTGTGCGCGACGCCGCCGGCACGGTGTTTTCCCCCTTCACCAACGCCTGGAACGGCGTCTTCCACTACGGCGACATCAAGAAGGAGAACGAGCGGCTCCGGGCCGAGCTCGACCAGGCCCAGGGACAGCTGGACCAGAACGCCGAAGCGAGGCGGGCCTACGACGAGCTGGTGAAGGTGCAGGGGATCACGGAGTTCACCGGCCTCCCCGCCGTGACGGCCCAGGTCATCGCCGGGCCATTGACGAACTTCGAGCACACCGTCGAGATCAACAAGGGCTCCTCGAGCGGGATCAAAGTCGGGATGCCGATCGTGACCGGTGCAGGCCTGGCCGGCCGGGTCGTGGAGGTGCAGTCCGGTCGTAGCGTCGTCAAGCTGTTGACCGACCCCGACATCGTCGTCGGCGTTCGGCTGCTCAGCTCGAACGAGACCGCGATCCTTCACGGGCTCGGCGACGGCAAGCCGCTGACGATCGATGCCGGCATCGAACCCCAGATCGTTGTGCCTCCCGACGAGCTCATCACCACCAGTGGCGAGGACCGGGCAGTGTTCCCCTCGGGCATCCCCATCGGAAGGGTCGCAAAGGTCGAGCTGTCGGCCGATCGGCTCATTCAAGTGTTGACGGTGACACCCCTCGCGGACCTCTCGCGGCTTACCTTCCTGAAAGTGCTGCTCTGGGAACCGCCGCAGTGAGGTACACCCGCCCGGCGTTCGTGGTCTTCGTCCTGTTGACACTGCAGACGACACTGTTCGCCGACCTCGACATCTTCGGGGCCAAGGGTGACGTGATGCTCTTGCTCCCGATCGCAGCAGGCATCAACGGAGGACGTGATCGCGGCGCGATCGTCGGGTTCATCGCCGGGTTGGCGCTCGACCTCGTCGTCCACGGCACACCGACTGGCTTCTTCGCGCTCGGTTACACGTTGGTGGGCTACATCGTCGGCATGGCGCAGGCCGGTGTGCTGCGCGCCGCATGGTGGATACCGGTGCTCACCGCATTCGGCGGCAGCGTGTTGGGGGTCGTCACGCTGGCCGTCGTCGGCAAGTTCCTCGGACTCGAGGGTTTGTTCAACCGGCACCTCGTGACGATCGGGGCCGTCGTCGCGGTCGTCAACGCCGCGCTGGTGCTCCCGATGATCCGCGTCGCGCGGTGGTCGATGCCCGTCGTCACTCGGAGCGGACGGCTGGTGCCGACGTGACCTCGCGGATGAGTTCGGACAACCCGCGTTTGCGATTGGGGATCCTCGGGATCGTCATCGTGTCGTTGTTCGCCGCGTTGTTCGCGCGGCTCTGGTACCTGCAAGTGATGGCGACCAAGCAGCTCAAGCTGCAAGCACAGGCGATCCAGTTCCGGGATGTGCTCGAAGAGGCGCCACGGGGCCGCATCTTCGATCGCAATGGCATCACCATCGTCGACAACCGCATCTCCGTCGTCGTCACCGTCGACACGACCAAGCTGCCCGACGCAAAGCGCCATGCGACCGAGCGCAACGCCATCCTCGACCGGTTGGCGATCGAGTTGACCCGTTACACGCAGAAGGACGTGACCCGCGACCTCCTCGAGGTCCGACTCGCGGATAAGCGCTACAGCCCCTATACGCCGATACCGGTCGCCGACGACCTTCCGAAGCCCGGGCTGCTGTACCTCGCCGAGCACCACGCGGACTTCGGTGACGTCGTGGCGGTCAAGCAGACCACCGTGCGGTCATACCCACTCGGTCGCACCGCCTCCCACCTCCTCGGCTACGTAGGGGCCGCGACCCAAGAGGAGCTGGATGCCAAGGCGGGCGTCACACGAAAGAAGTACACGCCCGGCGACGAGATCGGCAAGACCGGCGCAGAGCGAACCTACGAGGACGAGCTGCGCGGTAGTCCAGGGGCTCGACGGCTCGAGATCGATGCCAGCGGACGCACGATTCGCGAAGTCTCATACACGCCGCCGGTGCCCGGCAACGACGTGTACCTGTCCATCGACGCCAACGTGCAGGCGATCACGGAGAACGCGCTGCACGAGGAGCTCATCAACGCGCACAACCGTCAGAACCGCGACAAGTCGTTCAATCCGGCGCCGGCGGGCTCAGCCGTGATCCTCGATCCGAACACCGGGCAGGTCATCGCGATGGCGTCGTACCCGGACTATCCCCCTTCCGACTTCACTCGGCCGATCCCGACCGCCAGTTGGGACATCCTCAACGACCCCGCGAACTTCTTCCCGCTGAACAACCGCGCGCTCCAAGGCCAGTACGCGCCCGGGTCGACGTTCAAGCTCATTACCGCGCTCGCCGGTTTGCGGTCCGGTGTCATCACGCCGGCGACCACGATCAACGACACCGGTGTCTATGTCGTCCCGGGCTGTAGGAGCGGGCAGTGCGAGTTCATCAACTCGGGGCGCACCGCGCACGGTCGGGTGAACCTGCCACGGGCGCTCACCGTGTCGAGCGACGTGTACTTCTACCAACTCGGTGGTCAGTTCTGGACCGACCGCAGCACGTACGGCGACGCCATCCAGGACACTGCCAGGGACTTGGGCTTCGCGTCGGAGACCGGGATCCCGCTCCCCGGCGAGCAGAGCGGCTACGTGCTCACGCCGGGCGAGAAGCAGGCGCTGCACGAGAAGTACCCGACGGCGTACCCCAATGGCGACTGGTTCACGGGCGACAATGTGCAGCTCGCCATCGGGCAGACCGAGCTCGTCGTCACACCCCTGCAGCTGGCGAACGCGTACAGCACGCTGGCGAACGGTGGGACGCTGTACTCGCCGAACATCGCGATCAAGATCACGAAGGGCGGGACCAACGAGGTCGTTCAAACGCTCGGGCCCCGCGCGCTGCGTCAGGTTGCGGTGCCCGCCGAGTTCCGTGATCCGATCATGGAGGGACTCGCCGGAGCCGTGAACTCCAGAGATGGAACTGCGTACGGAGCGTTTCTCAACTTTCCGAACTGGACCGTCGGAGGCAAGACGGGAACCGCGCAGGTCACCGGCAAGACCGACACGGCGTTGTTCGTCGGCATCGCGCCCTTCGAGGCCCCGCAGTACGTCGGTGTCGCGGTGCTCGAGGAGTCGGGCTTCGGCGCGACTGCGGCCGCGCCGGTCATCCGTCGGGTGTTCCAGGCGCTGGCCGACCCGGCGAAGGCGCCGACCGTCGGGCCCGGCGGTGTGCTGTCGGCGCCACTGGTCGCGGTCGACAACTCGAACGGAAGCGCGGACTGATGACGGCCACCGTTCCGCGCTCTTCCTCGATCCCTCGCAGCCCCGCGAGCACGTTGCGCCGCAACCCGTCCGCCGCGTGGCGCCACCTTGATCTCGTGTTGGTGGGGTGCATCGTCGCCGTGTCCTGTCTTGGCGCGTTGATGGTGTACTCCGCTACCCGCGGCCCGGTGCCGCCCTACTCGCTCACGTTTCTCGAGAAGCAGGGCCTGTACGTACTGATCGGACTCGTCGTGCTCGCGGTCACAGTGGTGATCGACTACCGGCACTTCCGCGATTGGGCGCTGTTGTTCTACGGCGGCGCGTCGGCGCTGTTGCTGTTCGTCGTTTCGCCCTTGGGTTCGAAGTCCAACGGCGCGCAGTCATGGTTCCAACTCGGCAGCTTCCAGTTGCAGCCGTCGGAGTTCGCCAAGCTCGGATTGATCCTCGCGATGGCGAACGTCGCATCGCAGTTCTACGGCGAGATCGATCGGCGACGGTTGTTCGTCCTGCTCGCGGTTTCCGGCTTGCCGCTGGTGCTGATCATGCTCCAACCCGACCTCGGGACCGCGCTGGTCCTGTCGGTGATCACTGCAGGCATGCTGCTGATCGCGGGTGCGAGTGCGAAGCATCTCGTCGCGCTCGTCCTCGTGGCCGTACTCGGTGCCACTGTCTTGTTGAACTCGAGCATCCTGGCTCAGTACCAGAAGGACCGGCTCACCTCGTTCACGCACCAGGACGAGGGTTTCGGCACCTACAACACCAACCAGTCCAAGATTGCAATCGGTGCGGGTGGCACCTTCGGCGCGGGTCTGTTCCAGGCCAATCAGACCCGGCTGCAGAACGTGCCCGAGCAACACACCGACTTCATCTTCACCGCGGTGGCGGAGCAACTCGGGTTTGTCGGGTCGGCGTCGTTGCTGGCGCTGTTCAGCATCATCGCGTGGCGCGTGTGGCGAACTGCACAGCTCGCGCGCGACGAATTCGGCATGCTCGTGTGCGTCGGGGTCCTCGCGCTGTTCATGTTCCAGATCTTCGAGAACGTGGGCATGACGATGGGGATCATGCCGGTGACAGGCATCCCACTACCGCTCGTGTCCTATGGCGGCTCGTCGACGATCGCCGAGTTCTTCGCTCTCGGCCTGGTCCTCAACGTCCACATGAGGCGTTTCGCCTGAGGACCATCTCGAAATTGCGCTGATTGACCACCGCATGCGGGGTCAACCGACGCAATTTCGTGAATGGCCATGTCCGGTAGCCTCTTGTCGAGAATGACGTCGATCTGGACGCAGCTGGAACCGCTGCTCGCGCGAGTGCAGAAGCCGGCGCGCTACATCGGCTGCGAGGACGGGGCCCAGACGCCCGAGCACGACGACGCGATGGTGTCGTGGCTGCTCACGTATCCCGACACCTACGAGATCGGCCTGCCAAACCAGGGCCTCCAGATCCTCTACGAGATCCTCAACGAGCGCCCTGATGCCGTGGCCGAGCGCACGTACGCGCCGTGGACCGATCTCGAACTGCTGCTCCGCGCGAACGGCCTGCCGCTGTTCTCCGTCGACACCCACCGCCCGGCCGGCGAGTTCGACATCTTCGCCTTCAATCTGTCGGCGGAGTTGGTGTACACGAACGTGCTCAACTGCATCGATCTCGCGGGCGTACCCGTGAGGGCTGCAGATCGACGTCCGGAGCACCCACTCATCGGTGCCGGCGGACATTGCACGTACAACCCCGAGCCTCTGGCCGACTTCCTCGACTTCGCCGTGCTCGGCGACGGAGAAGAAGTCGTGTCGGAGATCACCGAGGTCGTCGGTGAGTGGAAGCGCGACCGGCGCGACCGGCGTGATGTACTCCGAGCGCTGGCGCGCATTCCCGGTGTGTACGTACCGTCGTTGTACGACGTCACGTACCTCGACGACGGCCGCATCGCGTCGGTCACGTCGAGCGAGGCGCCGATCCCTGTCGAGAAGCGCACCATCGCCGATCTGGGCGACTGGCCGTATCCGAAGAACCAACTCGTGCCCTTGACCGAGGTCGTGCACGATCGCCTGAACGTGGAGGTGTTCCGCGGCTGCACGCGCGGTTGCCGCTTCTGCCAGGCCGGCATGATCACGCGTCCCGTCCGCGAACGACCGGCGGATCAAGTGCGGCACATGATCAAGTCCGGGCTGCAGCGCACGGGCTACGACGAAGTCGCGCTCACGTCATTGTCGACCGCGGACTTCTCTGGCATCGAGCGCGTCGTCGCCGACACCGCCGGCGAGGACAACGTGAGCGTGAGCCTGCCGAGCCTGCGGGTCGACGCGTTCACCGTTGGTATCGCCGCGCAGATACAGAAGGCGCGCCGCACCGGGCTCACGTTCGCGCCTGAGGCCGGTTCGTGGCGCATGCGTCAAGTCATCAACAAGCTCATCACTGAAGAAGATCTCTACGGCGCGGTCGAGTCCGCGTACTCGCAGGGCTGGCGGCGCATGAAGCTGTACTTCCTCACCGGCTTGCCCACGGAAACGGATGAAGACACGCTCGGCATCGCCGAGCTCGCTCGCACGTGCGTCGAGATCGGCCGCAAGTACCACAAGGGTGCGTCGGTCACCGTGTCCGTCGGCGGCTTCGTCCCCAAGCCGTTCACGCCGTTCCAATGGTTCGGGCAGAACACCGTCGTCGAGCTCACCCGCAAGGTGAACCTGCTCCGCGACGCGCTGCGCCGCGACAAGGGCGTCCAGCTCAAGTGGCATGACCCGAAGGCAACGCTGATCGAAGGGCTGGCATCCCGGGGCGATCGCCGCCTCGGTCCGGTCATCGAGCAGGTCTGGCGGCGAGGCGGCGTGTTCCAAGAGTGGTCCGAGCACTTCAACCTCGGTCTGTGGGAAGAGGCGATGGCCGACCACGGGCTCTCGACGGACTGGTATGCCCACCGGCATCGCACCGAGGACGAGATCCTGCCGTGGGACCACATCTCCGCAGGGCTGCACAAGGATTTCCTCTGGCAGGACTGGCGCGATGCCCTGGCCGAGGTCGGCCTGCCCGACTGCCGGTGGACGCCGTGCTACGACTGCGGTGCGTGCACCGGCTATGGCATCGAACACATCGTCGCCTCGGCAACCCCGCCCGCGGGCGGCAGCCAGGGCACCGGGCAGTTGGTTTTCCTGAGCAGCGGTGCCCGATGAACTCGCGGTATCGCATCCGGTTCTCCAAGCTGGGGAAGATTCGCTTCACCAGTCACCGCGACGTCGCACGCATGTGGGAGCGAGCGCTGCGACGGGCCACCCTTCCGGTGGCCTACACCGAGGGGTTCTCCCCTCATCCAAAGCTGAGCTTCGGGCTGGCGCTCTCCACCGGCCACGAATCATTCGGCGAATACCTCGACATCGACATGGCGGAACCGGTCGACGTCGACGGCATACCCGCCCGGCTCGATCCGTGTCTGCCCATCGGTTTGGATGTGCAGGCGGCGGCCGAGATCGAGTCCGGCACACCGTCACTGCAGCAGGTCGTCACCAGCTGCACGTGGCGGATCGAGGTGGTCGGGCTCGGCCATGCCGAGCTCGCAGAGCGCGTCGACGCATGCCTGAAGGCCGACTCGCTCGTCGTCACCCGAGAGCGCAAGGGCCACAAGGTCACCGATGACCTTCGCCCCGCAATCCTGTCCCTCGAGCTGGACGACGTCCGCACCGAACTCGTGACCGAACTGGCCACGCAGCCCCGAGGTGTACGTCCGTCCGAGCTCGTCGCGATCCTGGCGTCACCGTCGGATCCCGATGTGCTCGAGGGTCATGTGTGCAGACTTCACCAATGGATGTCGACCGACGGCGCGCGCGAGGAGCCGCTCCCGCTCCGCGCGACGTTGGCGCCGCACGCCGAGGCGCGTGCGTCATGAGAAGGGAATTCCCCCATGTCCGAACCCGTCACCACGGGTCCCAGCGATCCGCAGGAGCCGACTGCCGGCCGGGCTGAACAGCCCGAGACCGGCGATCCGGCCAACCCCCG
>JBEEFW010000034.1:0-5761 GCA_041166385.1 Acidimicrobiaceae bacterium
GTCGAGCAGCGGGACGACCCGAGCCTCCGTGACCGGCCCGTCATCGTCGGGATGGGGGTGGTGCTCTCCTCGAGCTACGAGGCGCGAGCGAAGGGCGTGCGGACGGCGATGGGCGGGCGCATGGCCAAACTGCTGTGCCCCGAGGCGGTCGTCGTCTCGCCCCGGATGTCGGCCTACTCCGAAGCGAGCAAAGCCGTGTTCGAGGTCTTCAACGACACGACCCCACTCGTCGAGGGGCTGTCGATCGACGAGGCCTTCCTCGACGTCGGCGGCCTGCGCCGGCTCCGCGGCCAGCCCGAGGAGATCGCAATGAAACTGCGAAGCGACGTGAAGGAACGCGTCGGTCTCGCGATCACGGTCGGCGTCGCCCGCACCAAGTTCCTCGCCAAGGTGGCCAGCGGCGTCGCCAAGCCCGATGGCTTGCTCGTCGTCCCGCCCGATCGCGAGCTGGCCTTCCTCCATCCGCTACCCGTCCAGAAGCTGTGGGGCGTCGGGCCGGTGACCACGGAGAAGCTGCACGACCGCGGGATCACGACCGTCGGCGAGGTCGCTGAGCTCCAGGAGAACGTGCTCGTCTCGATCCTCGGCCTCGCCTCGGGTCGCCATCTCCACGCGTTGGCCCACAACCGCGACCCTCGACCGGTCGTCGTCGGCCGTCGCCGTCGATCGATCGGCTCGCAGCGTGCGATCGGCTGGCGACCGAAGACCGCGAACGACATCGACGCGTCGGCCGTTGCCATCGTCGACCGCGTCACGAGGCGGATGCGCGCCGCCGGTCGCGTCGGCCGCACAGTGGTGCTCCGCATGCGCTTCGACGACTTCTCGCGGGCGACGCGTTCGCACACGATGGATCGTCCGACGGCGTCGACCCACACCATCCTCGATGCCGTCCGCGCCCTACTGAGCACGGCGATGCCGATGATCCGACAACAGGGCCTCACGTGCATCGGCGTGTCCGTCACCAATCTCGACAACGACGACGCCATCCAACTCGTGTTGCCGTTCGATCGTCACGCCGACGGTGCGCTCGATGCTGCGCTCGACGACGTGCGTGAGCGCTTCGGATCGTCCGCTATCGGTCGAGCGCTGCTACTCGGCCGCGACCAGGGCTTCTCCGTGCCCCTGCTCCCCGACTGAGGTCCGCGTCGTGCGCACCGCGACCATGCCGACCGCGGCGAGCACAACGGCCATCCCGAAGACCTGCACCCACTCGATCGACTCATCGAGGAAGATCGCGGCGCTGATCACGGCCACGACCGGAACGGCGAGCGTCAGCAACGACATCACCGCCAGGTCGATGTGCGCGTGGGCCCAGTTGACGAGCAGATGCCCGACGCCGCCCGAGCCGATCGCCAGCGCGGCGATCCAGGCCCACTGGCCGGCGCCGCCAGGCTCGAGGCGCTGGCCGGACAACAACGCGACGGGGGCCACCACCAGCGAACCGATGACGAGCATCGCTGTCAGGTACTCGAACGGCGAGATCTTGCCGCTGACGCGCTTCGAGGCGATGAAGTAGACGGTCCACGCCAGGAGCGCGGCGATGGCGAGCAGATCGCCGGTAATGCTCCACACGTGGGCGCCTGACGATCCGTACACCACGATCACCACCCCCGCGATCGCGACCGCCGACCACGTGATGATCGCCGCGGTGACGACCTCGCCGAACATCGGTCCGGCCACGAGGAGCACCAACGCAGGCTGCAGCGCGCCGACCACCGTCGCGTTGGCGACCGTCGTGTTCTTGAGGGCGCTGAAGAACAGAACGATGTCGGCGCCGAAGGCCAGCCCACCGAGCAGTGACAGCCGGAACGAGCGGAGGGAAAGCCGCCGGCCGGTCGCGTAGAACACGACGAGCGTCGCCAACGCACCGATCCACAACCGGTGGAAGCCCACGACGAGGCCATCGATCTGATCGACCTTGCGGATCACGACGGCCATCCCGCCCCACACCGACACCGCGAACAGCACCGCCACGGTGCCCGCGACCGGGCGCTGTGCAGGTGCACCTTCGATCACTTAGGCAGTGTCGATTCGTTGGAACGCTTCGGCGGACGAGCCCTCCGGCAACCCCACGCTCTTCGCCACGGCCGCGCCCCACTGCCTGATGAGGTTGTCCATCGCGTCCGCGTCGGCGATCTGGCTCGTGTGGCACAGCAGCGCCTTCACCTTGCGGTCGATCACCTCGGTGGTGTCGACATGCACATCGGCCTCGGTGCCGGACATCATCCACACCTCGGGCACCGTCCACGGCTCGAGCCCTTCGTCCTCCAGCAACTCACGATGGGCGAAGAGATTTCGTGCATCCGGATAGACGGCGCACAGCGTGGCTTCCCCCGCCGCGAGATGGTCCGGATGGCTCGCATAGATGCGCTGGTAGTTCCGCTGCGGCGACTGGGTCACGACCCGCTGCGGACGAACGTGCCGGATCACGCGGCTGATGTCGCGGCGCAACTCGATCGTCGCCTGCAGGCGTCCGTCGGGGTGGCCGAGGAAGTTCAGGTCGTTGACACCGACGCACGCCGCGGCCGCCGTCTGCTCGGCGCGGCGGATCGCCGCCATCTCCGGGCGGGGCACGCTCGGATCGGACCCGCCGGCCTCGCCGTCGGTGACGATGCAATACGAGACGTCGATGCCCTGCTCGGTCCACACCGCCACGGAACCGGCCACACCGAAGTCGACGTCGTCAGGGTGCGCGGTGACGACGAGGATGCGTTCGATTTCGAGCTCGCCGGCCATCGTGTGCTCCTTGGGTCGGGAGCACCCTACGTATTTTGCGCGGTCATGCCACCGTCGACGACCAGCACGGCACCGTTGATGAAGGAGCTGGCCGGAAGGGCCAAGGAAACGGTGGCGTGCGCCACCTCTTCCGGGTCGCCATAGCGCTTGAGCGGTACCCGCCGCCGTGCGAACTTTGTCTTCGCTTCATCCGGAATGAGCGACGTCATCCCCGTGTGAATCGGGCCGGGGCACACACAGTTCACGGTGACTCCCCTCGCCCCCAGTTCCACCGCGAGTCCCCGGGTCAGGCCGATCACGCCGTGCTTCGACGCCGTGTACGGCGTGATGCCGCCAGTCGCGCCCACGCCTTCCGTCGACGCGATGTTCACGATGCGCCCTTCACCGTTGCGCATCAGATGCGGAAGACACGCTCGGATCAACCGCGTATAGGCCCGCAGGTTCACGTCGAGGGTCATGTCCCACACCGCGCCGTAGTCGTCGCTCTCGATGGGGATACCCATCGAGACGCCGGCGTTGTTGACGAGGATGTCGATCGGGCCGTGATGCTCCACGATGTTGTCGACGACGCCGCGCACGCGCTGGTCGTCGCGGACATCCAACGCCCACGCCGCGGCCTTGCCGCCCGCTTCGAGGATCTCCTCGGCCACCACGGCGGCGCCGTCGAGCGTGACATCGGTGACCGCGACGAACGCTCCTTCGTCGGCGAACACGTGGGCCGTCGCGCGGCCCATCCCACTGGCCGCTCCCGTGATCAACACGACCCGACCGGCAACGGAACGACTTCTGGAGGACAGGCGAGGGCTCACGACGCGGGACAGTACCGTCTGGTGGTGCTCGGTCGGTTGGGCCCAGGCGATTGGGCAATGGCCATCATCACGGCCACGTTCGCCTGCATCCCCCTCGGCATCTCGTGCTGGGCGCTGCTCGACGCCGCCCACCGTCCCGAATGGGCATGGGCGCTTGCCGGCAAGCGGCGCGTCGTCTGGATGGCCGCGATCATGTTCGGCGTGCTCACCGTGATCGGCGGGCTGATCATCTCCGCCTGGTACCTGTCGTCGATTCGTCCTCAGATCAGGGCCGCGGAGGACGGCGACCTCAACGTTTGACGAGCAGGTGGGCCGGCGGAGGCCCGAATCGTCCTCGCAAGAAGTCGGCCAGCCCACGCACTCGGCCTTCGACGTTCCAGTACGGCCCGCGGCGGGCGGGAACGACCCCGCCAGAGGTGAGATGCCACAGCGCGATGCAGAAGCGGATGAACGCGTGATAGCTGCCCGAGTGCTCTCGCACCAACAACAGCGTGTTGCGCAGTTGCAGATAGTCGATCGCGGCCGACGCTGATCCGACGTAAGGGTTCTTCACCATGGCGCCGCGCACGAGCCCGGACTCCCACCCCGCCGCCTTGGCCCGCAGCGCGAGATCAGCTTCTTCGCAGTAGGCGAAGTACCGCTCGTCGAAGACACCGACCTCGTCGAGGCACGCGCGTCGAGCGAACATCAACGTGCCGTGCGGATGGCCCGCGGGCTCCCAACCCTCGTTGACCGTCGCAGGTGCGAGGATCCCGCCGAAGTACGGATCGATCACGGGAGTCGCGCCGTCGCCGACGTCTGCACAGGCAAGACCGGCGCGCGGTCTCGTACCCAACACACTGAGCATGTGGCTCAGACACGTCGGCTCGGGCAGCGCGTCGTGCGGGGCGAGCACCACCCACTCACCCGCGGTGGGATCCGCGAGGAAGCGGCGATAGCCGACGTTGGCGGCCGGACCGAAGCCGAGGTTGACGCCCATGCGCACGACCTCGACATCCGTCGATTCGATCGCCGGCACGGTCGACGACCCGTTGTCGACAACGGTGATCGTGACGGGCACGTCTTGCGCACGGAACGCGTCGATCGTGTCGACCAGGCGCTCGGGCTGGTCGCGGTGAACGATCACGACCGCGAGAGCGTGCACTACAGCAACGGGCGGGTATCAGGCGAGATCGGCGAAGGAAGGGCGGTGGACCCCATCAGCCATTCGTCGACCGCAGCGGCACACGCCCGACCCTCGGCAATCGCCCACACGATGAGACTCTGGCCGCGTCCCATGTCGCCGGCGACGAACACACCGTCTCGGTTGGTGGCGAACTGACTGTCACGGGTGACGTTGCCGCGCTCGTTGATCTCGACACCGAGCTTCTCGAGCAAGCCATTGCGCTGCGGGCCGACAAACCCCATCGCCAGCAACACGATCTCGCACTGCAGCTCGAAGTCGCTGCCCTCGATCTTCACGAACTTGCCGTCGACCATCTCGACTTCGTGGGCCCGAAGGGCCCGCACTTGGCCATCGTCGTCGCCCAGGAAGCACTCGGTGTTGACGGAGAAGACGCGCTCGCAACCTTCTTCGTGCGCCGACGAAGTGCGGAAGATGAACGGCCACGTCGGCCACGGGTTCGCGTCGGGCCGCTCCTCGGGCGGGCGAGCGAGGATCTCGAACTGGTGGATCTCCGCTGCACCATGACGAATGGCCGTACCGAGGCAGTCGGCGCCCGTGTCGCCGCCACCGATGATCACGACGTGCTTGCCGTGCGCGGTGATCGGGGTGTCCTCGAGGTCGCCTTCCTGCACGCGGTTGGCCCACGGCAGGTACTCCATCGCCTGATAGATGCCCTCGAGCTCGCGACCAGGGATGGGCAGATCGCGCCACGCGGTGGCGCCCCCGGCAAGCACGACGGCGTCGTACTGATCGAGCTCGGTCACGGGGAGGTTGCCGCCGATGTCGGCGTTCGTGCGGAACTCCGTGCCTTCCGCCTGCATCTGCTCGATGCGCCGCTCGAGATGGCGCTTCTCCATCTTGAACTCGGGGATGCCGTACCGCAGCAGCCCGCCGATGCGATCTGCGCGCTCGTACACGACCACGTCGTGCCCGGCCCGCGTGAGTTGCTGCGCCGCCGCGAGACCGCTCGGCCCTGAACCGACGACGGCGACGCGGTCCCCCGTCTTGGCCGACGGCGGGACGGGCACGACCCAGCCTTCGTCCCACGCGC
>JBEEFW010000035.1:0-90163 GCA_041166385.1 Acidimicrobiaceae bacterium
ACCCCTCAGGTGGAGCCGTTGCGGTGATCGGTGGAGCCGGTGGGGGCCCGGGGCAACCCGGGTCCTCGCCGCTCGACAGCAAGGGGTCGGAAAATGAAACGACGTGATCAGAAGCTCGAGCGGTTGCAGGAGCTGCCACTGTTCGCGAGTTGTGACGAGCGAGAGCTGCACGCGATCTCCAAGCTCGTCGACGAGGTCGTGGTGCCGGAAGGCCGTGTGCTCATCGAGGAGGGCGCGACCGATTGTCGTGAGGCCTTCATCATCCTCGAAGGCCAGGCGTCGGTGAGTGTGCGCGGCGTGCAGGTTGCCGTCGTGGGACCGGGCGGGTTCACCGGCGAGATGGGCGTGATCGACCACGAGCGCCGTTCGGCCACGGTCACCGCGTTGACCGACCTGCGGTTGCTGGTCGTCGATGCTCGCGGGCTCCATGCGCTCGTCGAGAAGCACGGCGTCGGGTGGAAGCTGATGAAGGAGATGGGCCTCCGGGTCCGCGCCCTCGAGTCCGAGACCGCCCCGGCCCTCTGAGCGCGATCCGGCTACATCCGGACCGACAGCGAGAGTGCGAAGTCGCCGGCCTGGTCGGTCCACCAATGCACGAGCCCGAAGCCGGCGGCGGCCAGCTCCGACTCGACGCGCTCGCGCCGGAACTTCGCGCTGATCTCCGTGCGCATCTCCTCGCCGTCGGCGAACGACACGTCGAGGTCGAGCGCGTCGACGCGAGCGCGCTGTGCGCCGCGTGAGCGGAGGCGCATCTCGATCCACTCCTCCTCCTCGTTCCAAAGTGCGAGGTGGTCGAACCGATCGGGTGCGAAGGTGGCGTCGAGCGACTCGTTGATCACGTGGAGCACGTTGCGGTTGAACTCGGCGGTCACGCCCGCGGCGTCGTCGTAGGCCGCGACGAGCCGGCTGCGGTCCTTCACGAGGTCGGTGCCGAGCAGGAGGTGCTCGCCGGGCGCGAGCACGCCGCCGAGCTCGTTGAGGAACTTGGCCCGATCATCCGGCGCAAAGTTCCCGATCGTCCCGCCGAGGAACGCCACCAGCCGGCGGCCGCCGTCGTGCGGCAAGAGCGAGAGGTGGCGTTCGAAGTCGCCGACGACGGCGTGCACCTTCACGCCCGGATATGCCATCGAGATCGACTCGCCGGCCCAGCGCAGCGTGGCTTCGCTGCAGTCGAACGGCACGAACCGGCGCAGCCTTCCTGCCTCGCGCAGCGCGTCCAGCAGCAGGCGTGTCTTCGTCGACGTTCCCGATCCGAGCTCCACGAGCGTGTCGGCCCCGCAGGCCCTCGCGATCTCCGCCGATCGGACGTCGAGGATCTCGCGCTCGCGACGCGTCGGGTAGTACTCCGGTAGCCGCGTGATGTCGTCGAACAGCTGCGAGCCGCGTTCGTCGTAGAACCACTTCGGCGGCAGCTCCTTCGGCGTCGACGTGAGGCCGCGGTACACGTCGTCGCGCAACGCGCGTTCCACGTCGTGGCGAACAAGATGAATGTCGAGCGTGAGGCTCACGTGATCGCTCCTACGGTGAGGTCGGTTGGGGTGGCGACGACGAGGGAGTCGTCGGGGACCTGCTGCCAGGCCCGGTCGTCGTCGAAGGGTTCGGATGCGACGATGATCGCGTCGTCGCCGCGCCGCGTGAACAAGGTGTCGCCGCAGGCCGTGGCGACGGCCGTGGTGCCGTCGGTCAGCATGAGATTGAGACGCGAGCCGGGCGCCACGGCTTGCGCCATCCGCAGCACGTCGACGATCGCGTCCGCCGGCGATCGTCCGTCCGAAATCGCATCGAGGACCAGACCGAACAGCACCTCGCTGTCGGTCGCGCCCTCGATCGCCGCCAACGAGGCGTCTGACAGCCGACGCCGGAGGACGACACCCGCGCCCGTCGGCCCGTGCCAGTCGAGGATGCGGCCGTTGTGGGCGAACAACCACTGATCCCGCGTGTACGGCGCGGTGCAGGCCTCGTTGATCGGCAAGCCCGGGCTGGCGTTGCGGATGGAAGCAAGGAACGCGCCGCTGCGAATTGCGCCGGCGATGTTGGCGAACGTCTGGTCGTTCCACATCGGCACCGGCTTGCGGTAGCGCGCGGGGAGCGAGCGCACGTCAGTGGCGTACCAACCGACGCCGAACCCGTCGGCGTTGATGCGACCGTGCACCTGATGGCGTGGTTCGTACGACTGGCGCAGCAGCGAATACTCGGGCTCGAGCAACACACCGCTGAGCGTCACCGGTTCACCCAGATACGCGATGAGGCGGCACATCACTCGTCCTTGGCACAGCGGAAGCCAGCGAAGATCTGGCGGCGAATCGGGTGGTCCCAGTTCCGGAACGTCGGGCGGATCGCCGGCGGGTGCGTGGCCCACGAGCCGCCGCGCAACACCTTGTAGCGCGCCCCGAAGAACACCTCCGAGTACTCGCGATACGGGAAGGACTCGAATCCGGGCCACCCGGCGAACGACGAGCTCGTCCATTCCCACACTTCGCCGGTGTTGCGCGGCGCGGCCTTCTCCCACTCGGCTTCGGTCGGCAGGCGCTTGCCCGCCCACCGAGCGAACGCGTCGGCCTCGAACCAACAGACGTGTTGCACCGGCTCGTCGGCGTCGAGTTCGACGCGCGCGCCAAACCGCAGCACCGAACCGTCGTCGTGCCAGAACATCGGCGCGGTCGCCCCGTCGGAGCTTTTGCGCCAGGCCCACCCGTCGGGGTGCCACAGCCGTTCGTCGTCGTAGCCACCGGCGTCGATGAACGCCCGGTAGGCGCCGACGGTGACGGGCGTCGTGTCGATCCAGAACCCCGGCACGTCGACCCCGTGCGCCGGCCGCTCGTTGTCGTACGCCCACGGCTCCGTGCTGGTGCCCATCAGGAACGTCCCGCCGTCGACGAGCTCCATGTCACTGGACCCCGCCCTCTGTGGACCGCGGCCGGCGTCACACGACGCGCCGGAGAGCTGGATCGTGGCCAGCATCGTCTCGTCGTGCTGATGCTCGTGCTGGATCACCATCCCGTACACGAACGCGCCCTCGAGCAATCGAGGATCGCTCGGCCGCACTGCCTCTCGGTCAAGGAGGGACAGCACCCGCTCGCGCACCGCGTCGCCGTACGCCCGAGCTTGCGTGGGGGACAGCAGCGGCAGTGCCGGCCGATCGGCGCGTGGATGCCGGAACGCGTCGTACAGATCGTCGAGCTGCGGGCCGACGCCCTCATCGCCGAGCGCCCGTACCAGCCACTGGTCCTCGTAGTTGACGATGTGCGCGAGGTCCCACGCGAGCGGCGACATGAGCGGCGAGTGCTGCGCCGTGAGGAAGTCGTCGTGGAACGGCGCGAGCAGATCCAGTGTGCGCTGCCGGGCCGCGGCGAGGTGGTCGACGATCACCGACACGCGAGCTCCAATGCAGCGCGTCGTTCGGGACCGTCCAGCACCATCGCCACCGCCCGTTCGGCGGCGATCGGCCACTGGTCGTCGTCGAGCGCATCGATCGTGCGCAGCTCGAGCCAGCCGCGCGGACGGACTGGAGGGAACAGCGTGGTGAGGTGCTCGGTGAGATCCGCCTCGGTCGGCCATCCCAGAGGATGTCCGTGCTCGATCCAGCCGGCGAACGTGGTGCCGTCCAACACGGGAAGGCAGTCGTCGGCCGATTGCCGGATGAACATCAGGCGCGCCGCGAGCGCATATGCCCCCCAGGCGTCGCCGGGGTCGTCGCCCGTGACGGGCGCAGCGCGGGTGCGATCGATGCGCATCCACAAGTCGAGCCGGCTCGGACACGGTTCGGAGAACTGCGCACCGAGGGTCGCCGCCGCGAGGTTCGCGGCTCGCCACGCGTCGCGCGTGTCGCCGTCGAAGTCGATGTTGATCTGCATCGAGGCCGAGTTGCACATCATCGTGCGTCCTTCGGGCCCGGCGTGATCGAAGTACGTCTCCATCGCTCGGTAGCGGGCGCTGTCGACGACGCGCTGCGGCGAGCGAAACCGGTCGAGCCCGGCGCCGACCATGTCGATGCCGATGGCGCCCAACGCACTGCGAACGATCGCGACGTCGGTGCGGGCCGCGTCGATCGCATCGCCGACCGACGAACACGGAGGTGTGCTGATCTCCACCTGGCCTCCGGGCTCGACGGTGACGCGGCCACCGCAGGGCAACGCGCCTTCGAGCGCGTCGAGCGTGGGGGAGAGGTCAGTCAGCTCGACCCGCCGCGAGCGGTCGGCGGTCGGGAACGTGAGCCATTCGAGCTCGAGACCGACGCGTGGAGCGCCGGTGGTCTGGTGAACGGCGAGATCACGGACGAGACAGAAGGCGTCGCCCGCGGTCAGACACCGCGAGGGCGACGGCACGACGGATTACCGGTATCCGAAATGTGCCGCTACCCAAGTGAGGTTGCGCACAGGTGCTGACCACAAGTAGTCGCTGCCTCCGATACGGACCATCGGTGCCTCCCTTGGGCGATTTGGTGTCCGGACGTTACCCAGGTGGTTCCGGAATCCAGCGTCACCATCCGAGGAATTCAGGGCGAATTTGCTGGTGCGACAGCGGTCCCCGGCACTGTCACACCCCGGACTTACCATCGTTCCGATGGACGTCGTTGGACGCGTGATCGGCACGGAAGACGCCACCCCGCTCGAGTTCTGGGTGGGGGTGGGCGAGGGCGCGTATCTGCAGCTCGACGACGTGGTGGCCCTGGATCGCATGCTGCCCGACGGCGAGCTCGTGCGGGTGTACGGCGTGGTGTCCCAGGTGCGGGCCCGGCACGACGGCGTGCGCTTCGACAGCGACGTGTTCCTCGTGGCCGACGGCGTGCTGCCCGCGGAGGTGAGCGAGGCCGCGCAGGTGCAATCCACCCGGTTCGAGCCGGAGGTGCTCGTGCCGCCCCGCCCCGGCGACGAAGTGCACCGGGCCGTCGGCGTCGAGCGCGATCACGCACTCGGGTTCGACGACGTCGCCCGCAAGCTGCCCGCAGGCCTGTCGCGCGACGGCGAGCCCGTGTACATCGACGTCGACTTCCTCGATGGCACCAAGGGCGCCCACGTGAACATCAGTGGCGTCTCGGGCGTCGCCACGAAGACGAGTTACGCCACCTTCCTGCTCTACGGCCTGTTCCAGTCGGGCGTGTTGGGAGCGGAAGCGATGAACACGAAGGCGCTCGTGTTCAACGTCAAAGGCGAAGACCTGCTGTTCCTCGACCACCCCAACATCGCGCTGGCGCCCGACCAGGCCGAGCGCTACCGGCTGCTCGGGTTACCGGCCGACGAGTTCGCGAGCGTGGGCGTGTGGGCCCCACCGCGCCGCGACGACGTGGGGGTCGCCGCGCCGGATGTGGCCAGCCGCTCGCTCGGCGTGCGCAGCTTCTTCTGGACGATCCACGACTTCTGCGACCAGATGCTCTTGCCGTTCCTCTTCGCCGATGCGGAAGACGATCGCCAGCAGTACACGATGGTCGTGCACAACGTGGCGGCCGAGTTGCAGCGGGCCGCCCGCGATCACGGCGATCCCGTCAACGGCACGGTGAGCTTCGATGGCAAGGTCGTGCGCCATTTCGACGAGCTCGTGCGCGTCATCGAGGAGCGAGTCCTCACCGAAGACGGCGACCTCGGGCCGTGGGCCGGCCGGGCCATCACGATGGGCACGGTCAACGCCTTCCTGCGGCGCATGCACGGCGCCACGCGCCACGTTCGCCATCTGGTGCGCGCCGACGTCGCCCGACCTGACCAACACTCCGTCGCGTTCGACCACCAAGTGACCGTGGTCGACATCCACAACCTCAACGACCGAGCGCAACGGTTCGTCGTCGGCGTGTTGCTGCGCCGAGCATTCGAGGCCAAAGAGCGCGCGGGCACAGCCCGGCCGCTGCAATTGATCGTGCTCGACGAGCTCAACAAGTACGCGCCGCGCGAAGGGTCGAGCCCGATCAAGGAGATCCTGCTCGACGTGGCCGAGCGCGGCCGATCCCTCGGCATCGTGCTCATCGGGTGCCAACAGACGGCGAGCGAGGTCGAACGCCGCATCGTCGCCAACTCCGCGATCCGCGTCGTCGGCCGCCTCGACGCCGCAGAAGCCGGACGCGGCGAGTACGGCTTCCTGCCGCCCACGCAGCGGCAACGGGCCACGATCGTGAAGCCCGGAACGATGATCGTCAGCCAGCCGATGCTGCCGGTGCCGATCGTGCTCGAGTTCCCGTTCCCCGCATGGGCCACCCGCTCGTCCGAAGCCGGAGTCAACCCGGCCCTCATCGAAGCCGCGGTACCCGACAACCCGCTCGAGGGACTGCCGAGGTGAGGTTCCTCCACACGGCCGACTGGCACGTGGGACGCACGATCCGCGGGCAGTCGCGGGCCGACGAGCACCGCGCGGTGCTCGCCGAGCTGGCCGGCGTGGCGCGGGCCCACGAGGTCGACGCCGTCCTCGTGTGCGGCGACGTGTTCGACACCGCCGCGCCGACACCGGAGTCCGAGCAGATCGCGTACCGCGCCCTGCTCGACCTCGCCGCCACGGGCGCGCGGGTCGTCGTGCTCGCCGGTAATCACGACAGCGACCGCCGTCTCCAAGCGGTGCAACCGCTGCTCGAGCTCGGCGCGGTCATCACACGGCCGATGTTCACCGAACCCGAGGCGGCGATGGTCGAGCTGCCGAGCCGCGATGGCCGGGAGACGATGCTCGTCGCGCCGCTGCCGTTCCTCTCGCAACGTTGGATCATCAAGGCCAGCGAGCTGATGAGCGGCGACGCCGCCACGTCGGTGCAGCTCTACGAGGAGCGCTACCGCCAGCTGTGCAAGTGGATGTGCGCTCCGTTTCGTGCAGACACCGTCAACGTGGTCGCCGCTCATGCCTTCGTGCATGGTGCCGACGCCAGCGGCTCCGAGCGTGCGGCGCACCTCTCGGCGGCCTACGGCATCCCGTCCACGGTCTTTCCCACCAACGCGCACTACGTCGCACTCGGGCATCTCCACCGCCCGCAAGAGATCCCGGGCCCCTGCCCCATCCGGTACTGCGGATCCCCGATGGCGCTCGACTTCGGTGAGGCCGGTCAGCAGAAGGTAGCGCTGGTGGTCGACGCGTCACCGGGAACGCCGGCGCGCGTCACCGAAGTGCCGCTCACGTCGGGCCGCCGGTTGCGGGTGGTGAAAGGCACGCTCCCGGAGTTGCAGTCGCTGGCCACCGCGATCGAGGCGAGCGACGACGACTACCTGCGAGTCCACGTGCGCGAACGCCTGCGGCTCGGGTTGGCCGACGAGGTCCGCGAGCTCTTCCCCAATGTGGTCGATGTCGTGTTGGAGGCGCCCGCCGGGCGCGGCGAGAAGCCGGCGCCCGATCCCCGGGCCGAGCGGAGCGCGCACGACTTGTTCGCCGCGTACCTGCACGACGCTGACATCGACGATCCGAAGCTCGTCGCGCTGTTCGACACGCTGTACGAAGAGGCGACGGCATGAGGCCGGTTCGGCTCGAGCTCGAAGGGTTCACGGCCTTCCGCACGACCACGGTCGTCGACTTCGAGGGCGCTGACCTCTTTGCATTGACGGGCGCGACCGGTAGCGGCAAGACGTCGATCCTCGACGGCATGGTGTTCGCGCTCTACGGCAACGTGCCTCGCCTCGCCGATCAACGCTCCGTCATGCCGGTGATCGCGCAGGGAATGGCCGAGGCGCGCGTCCGGCTCGACTTCACGATCGGCGCCGACGCGTATACGGCCACGCGCATTGTCCGCCGCACCAAGGGCGGCGGCGGCAGCACGGCCGAAGCGCGCCTCGAATCCGGCGGCGAGGTGCTCGCAGGCACCGCCGACGAAGTCACCGCCGCGGTCACCGAGCGCCTCGGATTGAGTTACGAGCACTTCACCAAGTGCGTCGTGCTCCCACAGGGGGAGTTCGCCCGGTTCCTGCACGACAAGCCCGCGGCCCGCCAAGACCTCCTGATCTCGCTGCTCGACCTCGGCGTGTACTCCGACATGGCCGATCTCGCGGGCAAGCGAGCCACGAAGGCCAAGGCCGACGTGAGCGTTCTCGAAGGCCGGTTGCGCGACGCCGCCCACGCCACTCCTGATGCCGTCGCTGATGCCGTCGCGCGCGTCGATCGACTCACCGCGCTCGTCGCCGAGCTCGACTCGGCGGCACCGGAACTCGCCGCGCTCGCCGCCGACGTCGATGCCATCGCGGCGTCGGCGACGCAGCTCGCCGAGGAAGCCGCGTTGCTCGGAAGCATCGCGATCCCCGCCGGTCTGTCGGCGGTGCACGACCGTTTGTCCGCAGCCGTCGAGATGCTCGACAAGGTGACGGCCGAGGTCACCGCCGCCGAGGAAGCGGTGACCAGAGCCGAAGCGCAGGTCGTCGCCGTCGGCGACCGGGCCGAGCTCGTGCGCATCCTCGACGCGCACGACCGCGCCGCGGCGCTCGACGAGCGGCGGGTCAAAGGCTTGGTCGTCGTGACCGAGCGAAGCGCCGACGTGGTCGCCGCCGCCGAGGCCATGGTGGCCGCCGCCGCGCTGGCCGAAGCCGCACGAGCCGCCGAGGTCGCGATGGCCGCCGCCCACCGGGCGCACGCCGTGCGGGCCGACCTCATTGCCGGAGAAGAGTGCCCGGTCTGCCTGCAGACGGTGGCAACCGTTCCGGTCATCAAGGCACCAGCGGCACTGAGCAAGTCGAAGACCGCCTGTGAGAAGGCCGATCGGGAGGTGCGGTTGGCCACCGACGCGCACACCGCCGCGGAGAAGGCGTTGGCGGTCGCCGCGGCGGCGATCGAGTCCCTCGACGCCGACCTCGCGGAGTTGCGGGGCGTGCTGGCCGAAAGCCCCGGGCGCCCCGACGTGCAGCGTCTGCTCGACGAGCATGCCAAGGCGGCCGCCGACGTCGAGACGAGCCGCGCCGCGTTGAAGGCCGCTCGCACACGGCACAGCTCGGCGCTCGAGGCGCGCACGATCGCCGCGGGCGAGGAACAGTCGGCGCGCGACGCGTACGACGACGCGCGCGATGCAGTGGCGGCGCTCAAACCGCCGGCCCGCACGCGAGGATCGGTCGCGCTGCTCGATGAGTGGTCGACGCTCGTGGCGTGGGCCGAGAATGAAGCCGGCACCCGACGAGCGGGAGCGGGCGAGCTCGACGACAAGCGCTCAGCGATCGCCAAGCAGCTCGACGATCGCATCGCTGATCTCGCGGAGCGCTGCGCCAACGCCGATCTCGTCGTTGCCCGGGGCAGCGAGCCCGTGGCCGCCGCTCGTGAGGCACTGGGGGGCGCCCGCGCCGATCACGAGACCCTGGTGGTGCGCGCCGCGGAGGCAGAAGGCATGCGGGCCGAGCTCGTCGCCGTCGAGGTCGAGCGCGAGCTGTCCCATGGATTGGCCTTGCACCTCAACGCCACCCATTTCGAGAAATGGCTGCTCGACGAAGCCCTCACCGCACTGGCCGACGGCGCCACCGACCTGTTGCGGACCCTCTCGGGCGATCAGTACTCGTTGCGCGTCGATCCGAAGAACGGGAGCTTCGTCGTCGTCGACCACCGCAACGCCGACGAGATCCGCAGTGCCCGCACGCTGTCGGGTGGCGAGACGTTCCTCGCCTCGCTGGCGCTGGCGCTCGCGCTGGCCGATCGCATCGCAACGCTCGCGGCGCGCGGCGCCGCGCGTCTCGAGTCGATCTTCCTCGACGAGGGTTTCGGCACGCTCGACCCAGACACGCTCGACGTGGTGGCGTCGGCGATCGAGGAGCTCGGGGCCAGCGGCCGATTGGTGGGCGTTGCCAGCCACGCCGCGGAACTGGCGGAACGGCTGCCGGTGCGCTTCGAAGTCCGCCGGTCAGGCAACGCGTCGACGGTCGAACGGATCGATCGCTGATGCGCGTCGCCATCGACAGCTGGGATCCGGGCTACGGCACCGGCGCGTCAGATGCACGCGAGTTGGTGCCGAGCGAAGTGCCGACCGATCCCAGCGCCGAGGTGGCGATCGATCGCTGGGCGCCGATCCGCGTCGACGGCAGTACGCCGTGGAAAACGGTGGTCTTCGTGGACGGGGTGCAGCGCATCGACGCGCGCGCGTGGGTCACCGACGACAACGGCGTCACGCGCCAAGGGCTGTGCGTGAGCGTGGCCGCCGGCGCGGTGCACTGCGACGGCGTGGCCGAGATCCTCGAGGTCGTGGTCGACCGCGCCCTCGTGTCACCGGTCGAGGGCGCAGATCACCTCGTGACCCGTCACGGCGTCTGGCGCCACGTTCCGGTGGCCGACGACGACCTTGCCGTGCTCGACCAGGCGATCGGGCGGTTGCGCGGATCGCTGGAGGCTGCGCTCGCCCAGCGGGTCGCGGTCGAGGGCGATCAGATCGTCGTCGACGGTCCACTGAGTCAGCACCGCCATCTTGCAGGCGCGCTCGGCTATGTGAAGACGTTGCAGCGCGGCTACGGCCCTGCAGACGTGTTGCGGGTGGCCGCAGAGCTGCAACCGGGTGAGCGCACACCCCTGCTCGTGATCGGCGAGGGGGTGGCGCGGTGGTCGTGGTACGTGCGGCTACCGGGCGCGATCGCCCATCCGCTGGCCGGCATCGTGCGCTGCGAGGCCGCCGGCGACCTGTCGCTCGCGGCGGCCGTGGCGCTCGCCGACTGTTCCGCCCGGTCGCTCCCGCGGTTCGCGTCTGCCGCGCACAAGGACGCACGCGCGCCGCAGAACCTGTATCCGATCGCTGGCCTCGAGCGCTCGCTGCGCGCGCGCCTCGGCGATCAAGGACTCCTCCTGCGCGGCCTGCGCTCCGCCGCCGCCTGATCCCTGCGTTCTCGAGGCAATAGGCGGCGGTAACCGACGCTCATTGCCTCGAGTTCGCGTGGCTACGGCGTGAAGGCATTGCGGATCGTTGCTCTCGCGTCAGCCACCCGGTTCCAGTAGCCGTAGGTACCCTCGTCCTTGAGTTCCGTCGCCGCGTCGATGAGTCCGCCGAGCGCGACATAGGCGAGCGATCCGCCCACGGAGATCCGCGCCACACCGACCGACGCGAGTTCGGCGACCGTGGGGCATCCCGCAACGGCGAGCACATTCACCGGGGCATCGACCGACTGCACCACGGATCGGATGTCGTCGAGCGAGCGCAGACCGGGTGCGAACAGCACGTCGGCGCCCGCCTCTTGATACGCCTGCAGCCGTGCGATGGTGTCGGCGAGATCGTCGCGGCCGCGGATGAGGTTCTCGGCGCGCGCGGTGAGTACGAGCTGCGCCGGCCCTCGATGTGCAGCTTCAACTGCGGCGGCCACGCGCTCCACCGCCAGCCCGATGTCGTAGATGGTGTCGTCTGGCTGGCCCGAGTAGTCCTCGATCGAGCATCCGGCGAGACCAGTGGCACACGCCAGCGTGACCGTCTCCGCGACACCTGCCGGATCGTGAGCGAATCCGTTCTCCGTGTCGGCGGCAACCGGTATGTCGACCGCCGCCGACAATGCCTTCGAGTGATCGAGCGTCTCGTCGCGCGTCACCGTGCCATCGAGCCGGCCGAGGGTCGCCGCGAAGCCGCTGCTCGTCGTGGCGATGGCTTCGAACCCCAGTGACTCGAGGAGCCGCGCCGACCCGGCATCCCACGCATTCGGTTGCAGCAGCGGCCGTCGATCGTGATGCAGTGCGAGGAACCTGCCGGCCTTGCCCCCGAGCGTCGCCACCGCGACAACCTAGTGACGCCGACGGCCGGTGGCGCCCGCAAAAACAGTGGTTCGAGGACGTGTGGGCGTGTAGCCATCTGCAAGTGGAGTACCGGCCGGCCACTGTGCACGACATCGCGCCGATCGCCGCACTCCACGCCGACAGCTGGCGCCGGAGCTACCGCGGGGTGTACTCGGACGCGTATCTCGACGGCGACGTTCTCGACGACCGACGGGCGGTGTGGACGGAGCGGCTGTCCCATCCGAGCCACGCCGACGACACCGTCGTCGCGGAAGCGAACGGCGAGATCGTCGGGTTTGCCCACACGATCCTCGAAGACGACCCGCAGTGGGGCGCGCTGTTGGACAACCTGCATGTCGCCCACGGGATCAAGCGCAGCGGGATCGGTCGAGCGCTCATGGCGCGCTCGGCGTCGGCCGTGCTGACTCGGGGCGTGCACAGAGCGCTGTACCTCATGGTGCTCGAGGCGAACACTTCCGCTCAGGCGTTCTACGACGCGTGCGGTGGCGAATGCGTTGGCCGTGAGGACTGGGAACCTCCGGGTGGCGGAACCGTCGTCGCGTTGCGGTACGCGTGGCGGAATCCCGGCCTACTGATCGCTACGACTCGGTGATGAAGTCGATGAGCTCTTCCACGGCGCGTACGAGCGGCGGTTCGAGATCGGTGTAGCTGTGCACGCTCGACAGCAGTCGGCGCCACAGCACCCCGGGATCGCGCTCGCCAAGCACCTGGCACACGCCTTCCTTCCACGGCACCCCACGCGGGATCGTGGGCCAGCGTGGCAACCCGATGAGCGTAGGCTTCACCGCTTCCCACACGTCGACATAGGGCGTACCGGTCACGAGCACGTATGACGACGTGAGCGCTTGCGACACGCGCCATTCCTTCGTGCCGTCGACGAGGTGGTCGACGAGCACGCCGAGTCGTCGTCCGGGGCCGGGCCGGAAGTCGAGCACCGTCTCGGGTAGATGATCGAGACCGTCGAGTCGTTCGACGACGACGCCCTCAGCGCGCAGGTCGTCACCCCAGACCTTCTCGACGAGCTCAGCGTCGTGCATGCCCTCCACGAGGATGCGGCTCGCCTGCGCGACGCGCGGTTGATGCTCGATCGCCACGGAGCCCGACGCGGTGAGTGACAGCGAGTCGCTCTGCGTCGTGCGCGGCGGTACGAGGGTGACCACCCGTCCTTCGACGACGAAGCCGCCGGGCAGGAGGCGCACAGGACATTCGCGCCCGCGCCGGTCCCGCAGCACCACCACGCCGCTCTTGGCGCGCACGACGAATCCCACAAGGCCGGAGGCGCGGTGCTCCACGATGCGTCCTGCGGCGGCCTCGACGACCGGGTAGGTCTCGCGTACGCGTCGCGGGCCATCGAGGTCGGGGAGGCCGTTCAAGATCCCGCGATCGGGCTCGGCCATGAAGTTCGGAGCGTACCGATGAGGGTCGTCGCGAACGCGGACCCCGGAGACCCGACGATGCCGCTGACTACAAACTGGCGGCCACCGGATGTGCATCGAGGAAGCCGGCGGCGGCGGCGTGCGCCCGCTTGATCAGTTGCGCCGTCTTGGAGAAGTCGTTGCGTTTGATCGGTCCAGGATCGACGCCCGGGAGGATCACGACCTCGATTTCCTCGTGCTGCACCTCGCTTTCACGGGCGAAGCGTTCGTTGCGCGCGATCGAGAACGCCTGGAGCAGCACATCGAGTGGACGCTGCGGGTTTGGTCGCGGTCGTTCGAAGTTGCCGACGTGGAGGACGACGACACGGTCGACGCCGAGCTCGATGGCGCGCGAGATCGGCACGTTGTCGACGACCGCTCCATCGATGTAGGGCTCGCCATCGATATCGACGGGTGGCAAGACCGCGGGCAACGCGGCCGACGCCAGGATCGGCGCGACGACGGGCCCGCGATGGAACCACTCCGGCCGGCCGGTCCGCAGCGATGTCGCGACAACATGCAGCGGTACTTCGAAGTCTTCGAAGTTGCGTTCGGTGAAGGTTGATTCGACCAATCGGCGGATGCGCTCGTTCGTCACCATCGAGTGCGCCTTCTTCAGCAGCAACCAGGGCCCGGTGAGCTTGCCGGGAGAGAACACCTGCCACGTCGCCGGGTCGAGCCACACCTGGCGCAGCCGCTCGACCCCTTCGAGACTCGGGGTGGACGCGATCGCCGCCGCGTTGAGCGCACCGACCGAGCAACCCACCAGCACGTCGGGCGTCACATCGCGCTCGAACAACGCGTGCAACATCCCTATCTGCACCGCCCCGAGGTTCCCGCCCCCGCCCAGCACGAACGCCGTTCGATGGCGACTTCCCCGAGGATGCAATGTCGTGACAGACATCGGCACCCCCTCGCCGCTACTTCCCCCTATCGGACAGGGTACGACGGCTCGTGAGTGTGTGCGATAGAAACCCGCCATGACGCTTGCTGGTCGGAATGCACTAGTCACCGGTGGAGGTCGCGGCATCGGGCGCGCCATCGCCCTCGCGCTCGCGGAGGACGGCGCCGACGTTGCCGTGAACTACCGGCGCGACAAGGACTCGGCGGAGGAGGTCGTCGCCGAGATCCAAGCGCTCGGCCGTCGCGCCGTTGCCGTCTGCGGCTCGGTCGACGTGTTGGACGACGTTCGTGCCATCGCCGATGGAAGTACCGCCGCGCTCGGACCGATCGACATCCTCGTCAACAACGCGGGCATCGCCAGTCGCGGCAACACCGTCGCGAAGACCGACCCCGAAGAAGTCGAGCGCGTCGTCCGCACGCACGCGATTGGTCCGCACTGGTTGTGCGGGCTGATCATCCCGGGCATGCGCACCCGCCCTCGCGGCGACATCGTGTTCATCTCTTCGGCCGCGACGCGCGGCAACGCCGCGGCGAGCGCGCCGTACAACATGGGCAAGCACGCGATGGAGTCGTTGGCGTTCACGCTCGCGAAGGAGGAGCGCGCGAAGGGCATCCACGTGAACATCGTCGCTCCGGGCCTCGTGAAGACCGAGATGGGCAAGCGGCTCATGAAGGCGTTCGGACAGGACATCGAAGAGATGGACCCGGCCGCTCCCTACGGGCGTGTCTGCCGCCCGGAGGACGTGGCCAACGTGGTGCGCTGGATCGTGTCCGACGGCGCCGGCTACCTCAACGGTGAGCGCATCTACGTCGACGGCGGAGCCCAATAGCCCACCCGGTAGCCTGGATCACGATGTCTGACACGATCACCGAGCCGATCATCCACGTCACCGAGACGGCGCTCGCCAAGATTCTCGAGCTGCGGTCCGCCGAGGAAGACCCCGACGGTCTCGGCTTGCGCATCGAAGTCACCGGGGTACGCGGCGCGGAGTTCAGCTACGACCTCGCCTTCGAGCCGCTGGCCGAGTGCGATGCCGACGACGTGAAGCAAGAGCAGGGCGGTCTCGCCGTCGTCGTGCCCGCCGAGAGCGTCGACAAGCTGCTCGGCGCCACGCTCGACCTGCCGAGCAACACGGAGCAGGCCGGTCTCGTGCTCCGCAACCCCAACCGTCCGGAGGTGCCGGCGCTCGGTGACCCGATCGAGCTCACGGGCACGGTCGAAGACAAGATCCGTCAGCTGCTCGATCAACAGGTCAACCCGGCGATCGCCGCCCACGGCGGCTTCGCCTCGCTGATCCGTGTCGAGGACTCCACCGCATTCATCGCGATGGGCGGCGGCTGCCAAGGCTGCGCGATGTCGGCGCTCACGCTGCGCGAAGGGATCCAGTCCGCCATCCTCGGCTCGATCCCAGAGATCACGGCGGTCGAGGACACCACCGACCACGCGTCTGGCGAGAACCCCTTCTACTAGGGCAAGGTTCCCCGAGTACGAACAGGGGGAAATCGAGTGCAAGGAATCGTCGCTTACGGCGCGTACGTGCCGTACTGGCGCTTGCAGCGGGCAGCCATCGGCGCCGCGCTGGGCGCAGGTGGTGGGAAGGGAACCCGGGCGGTGGCGTCGTACGACGAAGACGCCACGTCGATGGGTGTCGAAGCCGCCCGTCTCGCGCTGAAGGATCACGACGGGGCGCGGCCGAGCAACGTGGTCTTCTCCACCTCCACGCCGCCGTACCTCGACAAGACGAACGCCACCGCCATCCACGCCGCGCTCGGCCTCGATCGTGCGGGCTCGGCCTTCGACGCGAACGGATCGGTCCGGTCGGCGTTCTACGCGTTCGAGTCCGCCGTCACGGCGAACGAGCCAACCATCGGTGTCATCGCCGACGTGCGCACGGGGCTTCCCGGCGGCAGCGACGAGCGCGACGGCGGCGACGGAGCGGTGGCATTCGTGTTCGGCACAGATGGGGCAATCGCCGAGCCGGTTCGCGCCGCTCACGCCAGTGACGAGTTCCTCGACCGCTGGCGGATGCCGGGCGACACTGCATCGCGGGTGTGGGAGGAACGCTTCGGCGAGCAGATCTACGTGCCCTTGGCGGAGGCCGCGGCCTCCGATGCGCTCAAGCTGTCGGGTCTCACCATCGACGAGATCGACCACGTGATCATCTCGGGCCTGCACGGTCGAGCGGCTCGACAGGCCGCACAGCGGCTCGGCGCTCGAGCCGACGCGTACGCTCCGGATCTGTCGTCGACGATCGGCAACGCCGGGTCGGCATCGTGGGGGATCGCACTGGCCGAGGTGCTGGATCGTGCCGAGCCGAACCAGACGATCCTGGTGCTCTCGCTCGCCGATGGGGCCGACGCCGGCATTCTGCGCACGACCGACGCGCTGCCGGCGTATCGCAAACGCCAGGCGAGCACCGTCGCCCAACAGATCGCGTCCGCTCGCGACGACCTCGACTACAACACCTTCCTCACGTGGCGCGGCTTCCTCGATCGTGAGCCACCGCGGCGGCCCGATCCTGAGGCGTACTACGGCCCGCCGGCGCACCGCACGGAGGCGTGGAAGTTCGCGTTCGTCGGCAGCAAGTGCACCGAGTGCGGCTTCATCCACCTGCCACCGGCTCGCGTGTGCAGCCGGTGCAGCTCGATCGACCAGATGACATCGATCTCGCTGGCCGACGCGCAAGCCACCATCGCCACGTACACGATCGACCGGCTGGCGTATTCGCTGTCGCCGCCCACCGTTCCCGCGGTCCTCGACTTCGACGGCGGCGGTCGCTACACGTGTGAGCTGACCGACGTCGACCCCGACACCGTCGCCGTTGGCCAGCGCGTCGAGCTCACGTTCCGACGCACGGTGACGGCCAAGAACATTCACAACTACTTCTGGAAAGCTCGCCCCATCAGATAACGCCGAACTGCGCGAGGAAGTCAGGTCGCAAGGTTGAGCCTTCAGCTCTCGACCCGCGGGCGCCAGGTTCGCTGAGGCGATTAGCGCGCCGTCATTCGCACGCAGCAGTGGCCCGGCTCCGGTGCAAGGCGAGCCGTGAGGAGATCCTCGCCGCCGATGCCTTCGATGATTCCGGACAGGAGATCCAGGTTCATGCCGCACACGAGCGTCCGGTGCTGCTCGGCCAGTGCGTGGAAGGGACAGTTGGCCAGCACGATGTCGTCGTTCCGCAGGTGGGGCTCATACCCGTTGCGCTCGAGCACGTGCACGAGCGCAACGCGGCGCTTGGCTTTGCCTGGGCGCGTCCCCGCTTCGGCTCGCGCCGCTTGTCCGACGCGCCGGCCGGTCTCGATTGCGGCGTTGCGCAACGCGACGTCGACTGGCACCGCTTCGGTAGAGGCGCGCTCGACCGCCTCGGCCAGCAACCCGCCGGCGAGGTCGTAGTGGCGTTCGGGTAGCGACACCTCGATCTCCCGGTCGGAGCGCCGGTAGACCTTGGCCGTGCGGCCGGCACCCGGTCCGGTGCGGCCCGTGAGCCGTTGAAAGTCGACGTCGGCGAGACCGGCGTCGACGAGCTTGTCGAGGTGGAACGCGGCGACCGATCGAGCGATGTCGAGAGTCTCGACTGCGTCGTCGCGGCTCAGTTGCACGCGCTCGATCAGCAGTTCGTAGACGGCCCGGGTGACCGGATGGTCGAGGGCGGCGACGCCCCGGATGCGCTCGTCGAACGGCTCCGCGTTCACGGCTCCCATTCTAAGACACAAGAAACTTGACGAAAGACGCGAACGCTTCTAACGTCAAAATTACTGTCACTTAGAAGGAGGCTGGCTGATGTCCACCACCAACGTTCGCCGTTCCGCCACTGCAGGTCCGGCTGTTCGTCGGGAGCTGTCCGACCCGGTGTTCCAGGGCTTCACACTCTTGCGCGTCGGGTTCACCGTCGCCCCGATCCTGTTCGGGCTGGACAAGTTCCTCGACTGGCTCGTCGATTGGCGCGTCTATCTCGCGCCCCAACTCGACGACATCATCCCGGGCAACGCCCATCAGGCCATGCTGGCCGTCGGCGTCATCGAGATCGTCGCCGGTCTCGTGGTTGCCCTGCGGCCGAAGTTCGGCGGCTACCTGGTCGCGGCCTGGCTCGGCGGAATCATCGTGAATCTGCTGATGCAGGCCGACTTCTACGACGTCGCCTTGCGCGACTTCGGACTATTGCTCGGCGCGCTCACGCTGGCTCGTCTGGCCACGGCGTTCGACCGCTCACCAGCCGCAGCCTGATCGGCATGACGCGCGACCGAAGCATCGTGATCATCGGCGCAGGTCTTGCCGGCGCCAAGGCCGCCGAGAGTGCGCGTGCGACCGGATTCGACGGCCGCATCGTGCTCGTCGGGGCTGAGTCGCACCCGCCCTACGAGCGTCCGCCGCTGTCGAAAGCGTTGCTGCGCGGAGAAACCGATCCGAAGTCCACGCAGGTACACGACTCGGGCTACTACGGCGCGCACGACATCGAGCTCATCACCGGTCATGCCGTGGTTGCCGTCGACATCGCGATGCGCACCGTCCATCTCACCGGTGGCACCACAGTGCGCTTTGACACCGCGGTCCTCGCCACCGGCGCCACGCCGCGCCACCTCGACGTGCCGGGAGCGCGACTCGACGGGGTCCACTACCTCCGGAACCTCGACGACTCGATGAGGTTGGCCGACGCGATTCGGACTGCGAGCCGCGTGGCGGTCGTCGGAGCGGGCTGGATCGGCACCGAGGTGGCGGCCTCCGCTCGCCAGATGGGAGCCGAGGTCGCGCTCATCGACCCCAGCGCGGTCCCGCTCCGGCGCGTGCTGGGCACGGAGATCGGTGCCGTGTTCGCTCGGCTGCACGCCGACAATGGTGTCGCGCTGCGGCTCGGCACCGGCGTCGCCGCGCTACGCGGCGCCAGCTCGGTCGAAGAGGTGGTTCTCGCCGACGGACGCACCGAGCCCGCCGACCTCGTCGTCGCCGGCATCGGTGTCACACCGCGGATCGATCTCGCCGCACCTGCCGGACTGTTCGTCGACGACGGTGTCGTGGTCAATGAGCAACTCGAGACCAGCGCGCCGGGCATCTATGCCGCGGGTGACATCGCCAGCGCGTTCCATCCTCACTACGGACGCCATCTGAGAGTCGAGCACTGGGCCAACGCCCTCAACCAGGGAGTCACCGCGGGTCGCAACGCGGCAGGGGAGCGCGACGTCTACTCGCGGCTCCCGTACTTCTACTCCGACCAGTACGACCTCAGCCTCGAGTACGTCGGCCACTCCACGGCCGACGAGGAAGTCGTGGTGCGAGGCGACCTCGGTGACCGCAAGTTCATCGCGTTCTGGCACCGCGACGGCACGGTCAACGCGGCCATGAGCGTGAACGTCTGGGACGTCGTCGATCACCTCAAGGCGATCGTTGGTCTGGCGAGGCCCGCCGATCCGCTGCGGCTTGCCGACCTGAGCATCACCTTGGAGCAACTGGCGAACCGGGACTGAGAAGGGGCGAGCCTCCGCTAGCCCCACCATTGGCGAAGGGGAGTAGCCGCGAATATTCGCGGGTGCGATGCTCATGACCCGAGGAAGGCCGAGGTCACAGCGTTGTAGCGTGCCTAACTCTGGAAAGCTCGCCCGATTCGGGGAGGTCAGTAGGCATGGGTTCACACGGCATCAAGGATCGGGTCGCGATCATTGGCATGGGCTGCACGCAGTTTGGTGAGCACTGGGACAAGTCGACCGACGACTTGCTCATCGACTCGACGCAGGAAGCGTTCGGATCGGTCGGCCTCACCAAGGACGACGTCGACGCGTACTGGCTGGGCACGATGGGTTCCGGTCAGGGGTCTGGACTCACGCTCTCTCGTCCGCTGAAGCTCGACTACAAGCCGGTGACGCGCGTCGAGAACTACTGCGCGACCGGATCCGAAGCGTTCCGAAACGCGTGCTACGCGGTTGCGTCCGGCGCGTACGACATCGTGATGGCCGTCGGCGTCGAGAAGCTCAAGGACTCCGGGTTCTCCGGCCTCGTCGGCGCAATCGCTCCACACGACGGCACGACCGTGCCGATGACGGCGCCCGCAACGTTCTCGTTGCTGGCACCGGCCTACCGCAACAAGTTCGGGGTGTCCGAGGAGGAGCTGAAGGACGTTCTGACCCACATCGCGTGGAAGAACCACTTCAACGGCGCTCGCAACCCCCGCGCCCAGTTCCGCAAGGAAGTCTCCAAGGAGGTCATCGCGGCGGCGCCGCTCATCGCCGGACAGCTCGGCATCTTCGACTGCTCCGGTGTGTCGGACGGTTCCGCGTCGGCGATCATCGTGCGGGCCGAAGACGCGTCGAAGTACACCGACAAGCCGCTGTACGTGAAAGCGCTGTCGTTCGCCGCGGGTCCGGCCGCAGGGCCGATCGATCCGGATTACGACTACACGACCTTCACGGAAGTCGTGCGTTCGTCGGAGGACGCGTATCAGCAGGCTGGCATCACCGACCCGCGTTCGCAGATCGCGATGGCCGAAGTGCACGACTGCTTCACGCCGACCGAGCTCGTGTTGATGGAAGACCTCGGGTTCTCCGAGCGGGGCCACGCGTGGAAGGACGTGCTCGACGGCGCGTTCGACCTCGATGGCGACCTACCGGTGAACCCAGACGGTGGTTTGAAGTCGTTCGGCCATCCGATCGGCGCATCTGGCCTCCGCATGCTGTTCGAGTGCTGGTTGCAGCTGCGAGGCGAGGCACCGGCGGAGCGCAGGATTGCCACCGTGGACCAGGGCCGCACCCTCGGGCTCACCCACAACCTCGGCGGTGCTCCGGGTCAATGCGTCAGCTTCGTCTCCATTGTCGGAGCCCAGCCCGGCTGACGCGACGAGGCCCGGACCAATGGCCCGGGCCTTCCCCCCTTGGCGTCGCCCCCAAGGTCACAGACAGTAGCAACGCGTTTCTTGCGTGTCATCTGCGAGAACAGTTGCGACTGAAGTGCACGGACATGACGCTTCCGTCACCTCCGTGCCCACCAGGCCGAAAAACGCCGAAGCGCCCCGGGGGTCGGAGGGGCGCTTCGACACAGACGCAGCGATTTCGGGAGGGAGATGCGCTGCACACCTGAAACGGGGCAGCCGCAGATCCCTTGCGGTCAGGTCGGAAAAATCAGTGATCGACGAGCGCGGCCAGCAGGCGACGGGCTTCCGCCGCCACACCGGGGCCGTCGAGGCCCAGGTCGCGGAGGATGTCGTCCGCCTTGCCGTGGGCGATGAACTCCACGGGCGTGCCCAGCACCCGCACCGGGGGACCGACCCGTCCGCCGTCGAGCGCCGCGGTGCCGATGGCATCGGTCATGGACGCACCGGCGCCGCCATCGCGGACACCGTCTTCGATCGTGAGCACCAAGGGGTGCCGTCCGGCGTCGAGGATCATCCGGGGGTCGAGCGGCTTCACGGCCCGCACGTCCCACACCGTGACCGACACGCCTTCTCGAGCGAGCTCATCAGCGGCTTCCTCGGCGGCGTCGAGCATCTTGCCGACCGCGAGGAGGCAGACGTCGCGGCCTTCGCGAAGGCGGCGGGCGGCGAGCCCCCGGCCGACCTCGTCGTCGGGCACGTTGCGAGCGGCCCCCTTCGGCCAGCGCAGCGCGACCGGTCCCTCGACCATCGACATCGCATCGCGGAGCATCTGACCGAGCTCCTGGTACGACGACGGCGCGAGGATCGTCATGCCCGGGACCTTCAGCAGCAATGCCATGTCGAGGACACCGTGATGCGACGGTCCGTCGTCGCCGGTGATGCCGGCACGGTCGAGGCAGAAGATCACCGGCTGGCGGTGCAGGCCGACGTCGTACATGACCTGATCGATCGCGCGGGTGAGGAAGGTGGAGTACAGCGCAACCACCGGCCGCAGCCCACCCATCGCCATACCGGCGGCGGATGTGACGGCGTGCTGCTCGGCGATGCCGACGTCGATGAGGCGACCGGGAAAGCGCTCCCCGAACGGCAGCAGCCCGGTCGAGTCCGGCATCGCCGCCGTGATCGCAACCAGCTCGGGATGCTCCTCGGCCGCCTTGATCAGCGCCTCGGTGAACGCGGCGGTGTACGAACCCGGCTTTGCCTCCCCGATGTCGTGCAGACACTTGATCGGGTCGTTCTCCGCGGGCGCGTAGCCGCGGCCCTTCTGCGTGAGCACGTGCACCACGATCGGACCTTCGAACTCGGCGGCCGCCCGCAATGCCGCTTCGAGTCCACGCACGTCGTGCCCATCGAACGGACCGGTGTACCGCACCCCGAGATCCTCGAAGAACGCGCGCGGCTCGAAGTACTCCCGCAACGCGGCGACAGCGGCCTGCAGTCCGCGCTCCATGCGGTCGCCGACGAGTGGCAGATCGCGCAACACGCGATCGAGGCGCGCGCGCTGCTTCACGTACGCGGGGCTCACTCGGAGTCGCGCGACGGAATCTCCGAGCTTGGAGATCGTCGGGGCGTACGAGCGGCCGTTGTCGTTCAGGATGATGATCGCCTTACGGCCAGAGTGGCCGAGGTTGTTCAAACCCTCGAAGGCCATGCCGCCAGTCATCGAGCCGTCGCCGATCACTGCGACGATCCGCCGATCAGACGGCTCGTCGGGATCCATCTCGAGCGCGGTCGCCAGACCGTGGGCGTAGCTCACGATCGTCGAGGCGTGGCTGTTCTCGATCCAGTCGTGCTCCGACTCGGAGCGACTCGGGTAACCGGACAGACCGCCGGCCTTGCGCAGGTTGTCGAACTCGGCGCGGCGGCCGGTGACGATCTTGTGCACGTAGGCCTGATGCCCTGTGTCCCACAGCACGATGTCGCGCGGTGAATCGAACACGCGGTGGACGGCGAGCGTGAGCTCGACCGCGCCCAGGTTGGAACCCAGGTGTCCGCTCATATCGGGGCGGGTGACGGTGTCGACGATGAACTCGCGGATCTCGCCGGCGAGCTGGTCGAGCTCTGGGTAGGAGAGCCGCCGAAGGTCTTCGGGGCTGCTCACTGAGTCGAGGAGCATGGCGCCACAGACGGTACTGCGTGTGCCCGCGCCTCCACCATGCAGGTGCCAGACGGGCAGGTCAGCCGTCAGCCGAGATGGTCGCGGAACCAGGCCAGCGTGCGCTGCCAGGCATCGGCGGCGGCTTCTGGGTGATAGGCCGGCCGCTGGTCGCAGTTGAAGCCGTGCTCTGCCCCTTCGAAGCGCACGATGTCGTGGGCCACGGTCGTGCGCTCGTCGAGCGCGGCGCGGAGCTGCTCGACGTCCTCGACGGGAATTCCCTGGTCAGCGTCGCCGAACAGACCGAGCCACGGGCTCTGCAGCGATCCGCTGTCCTCGACGAGCGGCGGAAACTGTGGAAATCGTCCGGTGACGATGCCGCCGCCGTAGAAACCGACGGCCGCACCCAACGGTCGGCGCACGGCGGCCAGGAACGTCGTGCGGCCGCCGAAGCAGAACCCCACGATGCCGATCGCCTCATCGAACAGACCGGCCTCGTGCAGATGTGCGCGAGCGGCATCGATGTCGTCGAGCAGGCCTTCGTCGGTCAAGCCTTCGAACAACGGGAGAACCTTGTCGAAATTGTCGTACGGCGCGGTGCCGCCGCCCGACCTGTGAAAGATGTCGAGACCAAGCGCGCGATGACCGGCGGCCGCGAGGCGATCGGTGATGTCTTCGATGTGTCCGTTCAGTCCGAACGCCTCAGGGATCACGATGACCGCGGTGCTCGCGCCGCCGTCGGGGACCGCTTCGTAGCCCCGCATCGGGCCGTCGGGAGTGGAAAGCGTCACATCTTGAGCGGTCATGGCAGGAGATTAGGTTGAGCTTCATGTCGCTCGCAGACGACGCTCACGAAGCTGGCGCGTCGACCGTGGCTTCGTGGCGCATCGCGCTCGCCGAGCGCATGGCGAGGATGATGCAACGCGATCCCGAACTCGTCGACACCGCGATCGAGGTCGGCGTCGTCGATCGCAAATGGCTGGAGGAGCCGGGCCGTCACCCGCTGTCGACGACCACGACGCTCGACGTCGTGCAGCGCTTCCTCGAACGTTCGGTGGAACGCAAGCCGTCAGCGCTCGCGGCTATCGGGCTCAACGCGATCCAGATGCTGTCGTGGAACAGCGAGACGAAAGCCGACTCGACGACACCGACCGACCTGGCGATCGTGTTCACCGATCTGTCGGGGTTCACTCGGTTCACCGCCGACGCGGGAGACGAGGCCGCGACGGCAATGCTCGCTGAGCATCACCGCATGGTCGGCCCGGTGATTCGCAGCCGCGGTGGCCGGATCGTCAAGCGGCTCGGCGACGGGCTCCTACTCGCGTTCCCATCATCCGAGGCGGGGGTGTACGCCGCACTCGAGCTCCTCCCGACCGCGCCGGAGTCGCTGCAGCTGCGCGCCGGCGTGCATTGCGGCGAGGTCGTCGCCACCCGCGACGACGTGATCGGCCACGTCGTGAACATCGCGGCGCGCGTCGCGGACTCGGCGAAGGGCAACGAGGTGCTGCTGACAAGCGACGTTCGCTCGTCTGTCGGCGAGCTTCGGGGCGTTTCGTTCTCGCGACTCCGGAGGCGAACGTTCAAAGGCGTGGACGAGGCGATCTCGGTGTGCAGAGCCACTGTGGTGTGATGCTCCTCGATCCGATCCTGGATGCGTTCCGCTATCAGCGCGACGGCCTGCCGGCGACGAGTCCGCTGTACTACCGCCTGCTCGGGCTGACAGTCGATGATGCCGAGCGCGGCGGCATCTGTGCCGACGTGCTTGCCCAGACGCCGGAGGGCGTCTCGCCTGTGCTGGACGCGCTCCCGCTCCGCTTTCTCGGCGGGGTCCACCGTCTGGTGCTCGACGGCGACGCGCCGGAACTCGCCCGCTTCTACCCGTCAGCCGGCGGTTGCTTCGAGCCCGACGATCCCGATCCCTACCGCGACCCGAGTCCGGTGTTCCTCGCGACGGTGGCCGAGCATCGTGATCGAGTCGTGGAGTCGCTCGCTCGAACTGTGCAGACCAACGAGGTCGGCCGCTGCGCGTCGTTGCTCCCAGGGTTCCTCGCGGTCGCGGCATCGACCGGCTTGCCATTGCGTGTGCTCGAGATCGGGACGAGCGCAGGCCTGAACCTGCGGTGGGACCACTATCGCTATGAAGGCGGGGCTGAGGGAACCGCGTGGGGCGCGGCGGACGCGCCGCTGCGCTTTACCGATGTGTACGTCGATCCGTTGCCGCATCTCGACGTCGACGCGCTCGTTGTCGAGCGTCGGGGATGCGACCGAAATCCGATCGACGCCGCGAGTCCCGAAGGCGCGCAGCTGTTGCGCTCGTTCGTGTGGCCGGACCAACTCGATCGGTTTGCCGCGCTCGAGGCCGCACTGACACTGGCGCCGTCTGTGCCACTCGAGGTCGATCGCGCCGACGCCGCCACCTGGGTGTCCGAGCAGCTGGCGCGTGTCGTCGAGGGCGTCGCGACGGTGGTCTTCCAGTCGATCGTGTGGCAATACTTCTCACCCGAGACTCGTGCTGCGATACGCGACTCAGTCAAGGCCGCGGGATCAAGGGCCACGCCCGACGCGCCCGTTGCATGGCTCCGGATGGAACCCGGCGCCAACCCGACCAAGGGCGCCGAGGTGCGGCTACGGCAGTGGCCCGGCGAGGAGCGCATCGTGGCGATCACCGGCTACCACGGTCGGCCGGTCAGGCTGTCAAACGACAGCGACTGAAGCAGCCGTCTCGCGCCGCTTCCAGAACTCGGCGATCCGGGAACCGATGAGATACCCCGCGCCGAGCACGAGGATGCCGACGGCGGCGTCGATCCAGAAGTGATTGGCCGTCACGATGATGCAGAACAGCGTGGCGATCGGATAGACCGCGACGAGAGCCCGGGCCCATCGTCGGCGCACCAATGGGAACAACACGAGCGCACTCCAGGTGGACCAGCCCATGTGCAGGCTCGGCATGGCGGCGTACTGGTTCGACAACTTCTTCAAGCCGCCCGAGTCGAACGACCAGAACGTCGGGAACACGGCGAGGGTGTCGACGAAACCAAAGGTCTCGTGATGTTCCGTAGGCGGAGGACCAAAGCGATCGGGCGGCTCGTCGAGCAGTCGCGGTGGCATCAGCGAGAACGCGGCGAAGCCGACGAGCGCGAGCAACGTCGTGCACGCCAGCGTGTTGCGCCAACGTGGGTAGCGCGCCGGATCGCGCAAGAACAACCACACGAGCGCTCCAGCGGTGACGACGAAGTGCGCGGTGCCGTAGAAGACGTTCCACGCCTGGATGAAGCCGTGAGCCGGGAGGTCGAGGTACCACTCCTGTGCCCGCTGCTCGAAGAAGAGCTTCAGCCCGCGCTCGACGTCGATGACGTCGACGGCATGATCGAAAGCGATGCCGTTCGCGTGACCGGGCTCGCCGCCGGCGGAGCCGAACCGATTCCGCACGGTCGAGTACACGAGGTAGATCCCGACGATGTAGACGACCTCGCGCCAGATCGGCCGTCGTTGCGCGACCGCGACGTCAGGATCTGTCACGCAGCAAGCGTCGCGCGACCCCGGCCGCCGACGGCAAACGCCGGTGCGCCGAGGAGACTCACCCCGAGGTTCAGCAGGTAGAGCAGCAGGCCGAGGGCGATGGCCTGCTCGGTGGGCACGCCGAGCGGGGTGAGGAAGAGCACGAAGGCCCCCTCACGAACGCCGAGCCCGGCGATCGAGATGGGAAGTACCTGCGCGATCAGCACGGCAGGAAAGAAGGCAAGTAGCGCGGTGGGACCAACGGCCACGCTCATGCCGACGGCCTTGGCCGCCATGAGCGCGGCGACCACGAGCACGAGCTGGTAGGCGAACCCCACGACGAGCACGTTGACCGCGGCGGCGGGGTGACGGCGGAGCCGCTCCATCCCGAGGTGGACGGCCGATGCGAACCGGCGCCATCCGTCGCTGTCGGCGACCCGTGCGCCGAATCCGTGACTGGCCACACTGAACAGTACGAGTGTGAGTGCGACGAGCGTGCCGGCCGACAGGGCGATGGCCACCTCGGTGGCACTGCCGAGATGACGGAGTCCGGGGTTGACGAGGAAGCCGATCAGTGTGATCACCGGCAGCACCAGCCACCCGGTGAGGCGCTCGAGCACGACGGACGCGAACGACGTGGTCGACTCGCCGTTCTCCTTCGACAACCGCGAGACGCGCAACACGTCGCCACCGATCGTCGTGGGCAACACGTTCGACACGAACAGTCCCGCGAGGTTGTGCGAGAGCAGGTGTCCGAGCTTCGCCTCTTGTCCGAGTGCTGAGAGCACCGCGCGCCAGCGCAGCGTGGACAACACGATGCCCGCCAGCGTGAAGATCATGGCGAGCGCGAGAAACATCGCGGTGTCGCGGTTCCAATCAGGCAGCAGGGAGTCGAACCGGAAGTGCGGCATGCGTCGCAGCAACACGCCGAGCATCAACGCGCTCAGTGCGATGCGTGCGGTGAGAACGACCGGGCGACGGCGCGACGCGGCACGCGAGCGCACTTCTGGCGCTTCCACGCTTGGCACCGTCGGGTCGGCCACCGCATCCCTTTCCATCCGCCTGCCCACTTTACGAGGGGACCCCCGCCTGGTCGACCGACGATTTACTACCGTTGCCCACGAACCCGGCCGAGTCTACGACGCATGGCTTCGGTTCCTCGGCCATCTCGATGGCCCTCACGAGGGCATTCGTCGGGAGGTAGGTCGGTGGATCACCGCTTCGCAGTCGCGGCATTCGTGCTGTGTGCGCTCTTGGCTTCGTGTGGAGGTGACCACTCCGGGGATCGGCCGGTCGCTGCGGCGCGGACCGGTCGCTTCGAGATGACGATCGTGGCCGACGAGCCGAGTGGGCCGCTCACGCTGCGGGCGACCGGAACGTTCGACGTCGATCGAGGTGCGTACTCGTTGGTCACCGACCTCGGAGAGCTCGTGCCGGGTCTCGGCGCTCGGTTGGCGATCATCGCGACGCCCGACGTGGTGTTCGTCGACTGCCCATACCTGACGCGCCTGCTGAGCGCGTCGACGAGATGGATCAGCGTCCGCGGCGCGGGAGGCGAGCTCGTGCGGTCATGGGTCATCGATCCGCTCCAGATGGTGGCCGCCGGGGAGGGAGGCGATGGACTTGTCCGCGGGAGCACCATGCGCTTCGCTGACGGTTCGGACGAGGGCAGCGTCCTCGTTTCGGTGAAGTATTTCGACGTCGGAGCGCCGGTCGTCATCGACCCGCCTGCAGCGGATCAAGTGACCGACGAGACTGATGCCATCAAGCGCCTCTTCGGAGGAACGACAGGGGGATGATGACCAAGCTCGCGTACGCCGAAGCGGGCGCCGGGGGACGACCGTTCCTGCTCGTCCACGGGTTCACCGGTGCAAAGGAAGATTTCACCGACTGGCTCGATCCGCTTGCCGACGCCGGCTGGCACGCCGTGGCGCCTGACAACCGCGGCCACGGTGCGAGCGAGAAGCCCGACGACGAAACCCAGTACACGCTCGATGCAGTGGCGGCCGATGTGCTGGCGCTGGCAGACGACTTGTGGGGAGACGGTTCCGAGTTCGCGCTGCTCGGTCACTCGATGGGAGGAATGGCCGCGCAGTTCGCCGCGCTCGCCGCGCCACGACGACTCACCGGCCTGATTCTCATGGACACGTTGCACGGACCGTTGCCGTTCGTGACCCGCGACGAGATCGAGTTGGGGATCACGGTCGTTCGGGAGAAAGGCATGAACGGGTTGGCCGAGATACTGGCCGAGCGCGGCGGCGTTCTGGACTCGCCGGCGCATCTTCGGCTGATGGCGGAGAAGCCCGGCTATCCGGAGTTCAACGACCGGAAGTTCCGCGCCACCGCGCCCGAGGCGTACGCGGGTTTCTTGCGGGCGATGTTCGACGCCCCCGACCGTCTCGAGTCGCTGCGGTCGCTGTCGATGCCCGCGCTCGTCATGACCGGCGAACAGGACGGCCCGATCGTCGACGCGTCGATGGCCATGGCCGACGCGATTCCTCACGGTGAGCTCGCGATCATTCCCGACGCCGGTCACAGCCCACAGTTCGAGAATCCCAGCGCGTGGTGGAACGCGCTGTCGACGTTCCTCGCTCGCGTCGCGTCGCCCGTATGAACGGGCACGGCGGTGAGCTCGCGCTGGCCGCGCTGGCCGGTTACGGCGTGCGCGAGATGTTCACGCTGTCCGGCGGGCACATCTTCCCGTTCTACGACGCGGTGGTGAAGGGCGCGAGCGATGACTGGCGCATCATCGACGTTCGCCACGAGCAGACGGCGACGTTCGCGGCCGAGGCAACAGCGAAACTGACGCGCCGGCCCGGGCTCGCGGTGCTCACCGCAGGACCCGGTGTCACCAACGGCATCTCCGCGGTGACGTCGGCGCACTTCAACGGCACGCCATTGGTGGTGCTCGGTGGTCGCGCTCCGCAGGCGCGTTGGGGTGCCGGTTCCCTGCAGGAGTTCGCTCACGTGCCGGTGCTCGCGCCGATCACCAAGCGGTCGGTCACCGCCACCGACGTCGACGGCATCGCGGCGCTCGTCGACGAGTTGGCGCGCGACGCACTCACCCCGCACCGCGGTCCGGTGTTCTGCGACTTTCCACTCGACGTCGTGTTCCGCCACGGCGAGAGCGAGATTCCGGAAGCCGTCGTTCCCAGCGGCGTCGATCCCGATCCCGACGAGGTCGCGCGGGCCGCCGGGTTGATCGCGGGCGCGCAGCGGCCGGCGATCATCGCCGGCACCGACGTCTATTTCGACGGCGCATGGGACGCGTTGCGCGCCGTGGCCGAGTCGCTCCGCGTGCCCGTGTACGCCAACGGCCTCGGGCGGGGTTGCCTGCCCGCCAACCATGAACTCGCGTTCTCGCGTACACGTGGGCTGCTGAAAGCCGAGGCCGACGTCGTCGTCGTCATCGGTGCGCCACTCGACTTCCGCCTGTCCTTCGGCTCGTTCGGCGACGCGCAAGTGGTGCACGTCGTCGACAGCGACGCGCAGCGCGCCGCCCACGTCACGACGGCGGCCGCACCGTGTGGCGACTTGGGCACGATTCTCGCTGCGTTCGCGAACTGGTCGGGTGATCGCGCGAACCACGAGCCGTGGATCACGCGCTTGCGCGACGCTGAGTCCGCCGCGGCTGCCGCTGAGGTGCCGCTGCTCGACGCTGACAGCGATCCGATCAAGCCGACGCGCATCTATGGCGAGCTGCGTCGCCGGCTCGACCCGGATGCCATCGTCGTGTGCGATGGCGGCGACTTCGTGTCGTACGCCGGCAAGTACATCGAGTCGTACGGACCAGGATGCTGGCTCGACGCCGGGCCGTACGGCTGTCTCGGCACCGGGATGGGCTACGCGATGGCCGCGCGTGTCGCACATCCCGATCGCCAGGTCGTGGTGATGCTCGGTGACGGCGCCGCCGGGTTCTCGTTGATGGACGCCGACTCGCTCGTGCGGCACGACCTGCCGGTCGTGATCGTCGTCGGCAACAACGGCATCTGGGGTCTTGAGAAGCACCCGATGCAGGCGATCTACGGCTATGACGTCGCGGCCGACCTGCAGCCCGGGTGCCGGTACGACCAGGTGGTCGCCGCGCTGGGCGGCGCCGGGGAGTTGGTGACGTCCCCAGACGAGATCGGTCCGGCGATCGACCGCGGGTTCGCCTCGGGTGTGCCCTACGTCGTCAATGTGCTCACCGATCCGGCGGACCAGTACCCCCGCACGTCGAACCTCGGATGAGACCCGACGAGCTTGCAGCGCGGGAGGCGGTACGCGAGTCGATCGCGCGGTACGCCCACGCCGTCGACCACGGCAAGTGGGACGACGCCGCGGCGTGCTTCACAGACAACGGTGTGCTCGAGATCCGGGGCGTCAGCCGGCACGAGGGCCGGGCGGCCGTCGTCGAGATGTTCAAGGGCGCGGGACGCAAGCTGGCATCGACGTCGACGAAGGCGTTCATCCGCCATCACGTATCGAGCATCTCGATCAACGTCGACGTGACCGCCGGGAAGGCCTCGGCGACGTCGTACTTCTTCGTCCTCACCGAAATCGGCCCCGACCACTGGGGCACGTACCGAGATCAGCTGGCCCGAGACGACGGCTCAGGCGACTGGCTCTTCACCGACCGCAACGTCACCGTCGAAGGCCGCACCGCCCCCAGCCGCATGACCTGACAGCACGGCCCCCTCGAAATCCCACTCAGACGTACACATTTCTGTGCACGTCTGAGTGGGATTTGGCGACGTTGGCTATCGGGCCTTCTCCATGAAGCGGTCGATGTCGACGATCACTCTGGTGACCTTGCCCGCGGCGACCAGGCCGCGCTCGTCGTGGACGGACACGGCGAACGTGAGTCGCCGGCCTTCGATGTCCTTGAGCGTCGCCTCCGCGCGGACTTTGTGACCGACGGCGGTGGGTGCGAGGTGGTCGAGCTGCACCCGCATGCCGACCGTCGTGGTGCCCGGGCTGAGCCGGCCCTCGATCGCTTTGATCGACGCCTCCTCGACGAGCCCGACCACGCGGGGTGTCCCGAGAACGGCGACGCTCCCGGACCCGAGCGCGATCGCGGTGTCCTCATCGCTGACCGCGATCCTGACCTCTGCGGCCAGGCCTAGTTCCGGGGGCACCGGGATACGATACGCAGCCTCCGAATTGCCTGCGAACCCGAGTCCATCTGTGAAGGGGAGCCTGTGCTCGAAGAATCCGTCATCCAGCGCGTTCTCGGTGCTGCCCTGCGCACCGGCGGGGAGTTCGCAGAGATCTTCGTCGAGGACAAGCGGTCGTCCTCGGCGCGGCTCGACGACGGCAAGATCGAGGAGCTGAGCTCCGGACGCGACCGCGGAGCGGGCATCCGCGTCATCGTCGGCGAGACCACCGGGTTCGCCCACACCGCTGACCTCTCGGAGGACGGGCTCCGCACCGCGGCCGAGGCGGCGGCGGCCGCCGCCCGCGGCAACCCTGGCGGCGAGCGCATCGTCAACCTCACGAAGGTGAACGCGCCCCGACCGAACGACGTCGCCATCCAACCCGACTCGATCGAGAAGGCCGTGAAGGTCGGGCTGCTCACCCGCGCCGATGCCGCCGCCCGCGATGAGGGCGGCGCGATCAAGCAAGTCACCGCGCGACTCGCCGACAGCCGTCGCCGCATCCTCGTCGCCAACAGCGACGGCTTGCTGGCCGACGACGATCAGGTGAAGACGCTGTTCGCCGTGCAGTGTGTCGCCACCGGCGACACCGGCATGCAGACCGGCTATGAGTCGATCGGGCACACGATCGGGTGGGAGCTGTTCGATCGCGTCGACGTCGAAGAACACGCTCGCAAGGTCGCGCGACAAGCGCTCACCAAGCTGAACGCCCGCCCCGCCCCTTCGGGCACGATGCCGGTGGTCATCGGCCGCGGCGGTGGAGGCGTGCTCTTCCACGAAGCATGCGGCCACGGTCTCGAGGCCGACCTCGTCGGCAAGGGCGCATCGGTGTTCCGCGGGCGCAAGGGCCAGCAGGTTGCGTCACCGCTCGTCACGCTCGTCGACGACGGCACCATGGGCGAGGAGTGGGGTTGCTTCGCCATCGACGACGAAGGCACGCCCGCGCAACGCAACGTCCTGATCGAAGACGGCATGCTCACCGACTACATGTACGACTTCCTGCGTTCGCGTAAGGAAGGTCGTCAGCGCTCGGGCAACGGACGCCGCCAGAGCTACCAGCACCTACCGATGGTGCGCATGACCAACACGTTCCTGATGGCGGGCGACGACGATCCAGCCGACATCGTCGCCGGTACCGAGCGCGGCGTGTTCGTCAAGGCGCTCGGCGGGGGACAGGTCAACACCGCGACAGGCGACTTCGTGTTCGGCATGACCGAGGCGTACCTGATCGAGAACGGCGAGATCACCGATCCGTTGCGCGAGGGCAACCTCATCGGCAACGGCCCTGAGGTGCTCACGATGATCGAAGCGCTCGGCAACGACTTCGCCATGGGCCCTCCCGGCACGTGTGGCAAGGACGGTCAGGGTGTCCCCGTTGGCGACGGTGTGCCCACGCTCCGAGTGAAGGCGCTGACCATCGGCGGCACCGCCGCATGAGCGTGCGAATGCGGCCACAGACGAGCGACCGCCAGGGAGCCGGCTGTGCTGGGGTGTGGGGGCGGAGCCCCCAGGGAGGTGAAGCATGAGCGAGGGCAGCGTCGACGAACTGCTCGCGATCGGCGATCGCATCATCGGGTGGGCGAAGGACGGCGAAGAGCTCGAGGCGGTCGTCGTGCGCTCGAGCGACACCGAGATCCGCGCGTACGAAGGCGAGATCGAGCAACTGTCGTCGGCGCAGACGCAGGGCATCGGGATCCGCGTCGTACGGGATCAGCGCGTCGGGTTCGCGTACGCCGGCTCCCTCGACGACGACGTGCTCGGCGAGACGCTCGAGGAAGCGCGCGACAACGCCGGCTTCGGCACCGCCGACGAGTTCCTCGGCTTGGCCACCCCCGACGGTGTCGCGGTCGCAGACCTCGACCTGTTCAGCGAGTCACTCGCGGACTTTCCGACCGACAAGAAGGTCGAGCTCGCCATCGCACTCGAGCGCGCGGCGCGGGCCGCTGACCCCCGCATCTCGGGTGTCGAGTCGGCCGACTACGTCGACACGATGGCCGAAGGGGCTGTGGTCACCACGAGCGGCATCCGCACGGCGGCGCGCGAAACGGCGGCGTACATCATGGCGTCGGTTCTCGCGGCCGACGGCGACGAGACCCAGACCGGGTTCGGGTTCTCGGTCGGCCGTGATCCCGAACGGCTCGACATCGCCAAGGCCGCGGCCGATGCGGCAGAGCGCGCCACCCGCATGCTCGGCGCCACCAAGCCGCCGAGCCAGCGCGTCACCGTCGTGCTCGATCCGTGGGTCACCGCCCAGCTGCTCGGCATCATCGGCGGGACGCTGTCGGCCGAAGCCGTGCTCAAGGGTCGCTCGCCGTTCGCCGACCGGATCGGCGACGAGATCGGCAGCGGTCTGCTCACGCTTGTCGACGATCCCACGAATCCCGAGGCGTTCACCGCTACGCAGACGGACGGCGAGGGTCTCGCGACCCGCCGCAACTCGCTGATCGAAGGCGGTGTGCTGCGGGGCTTCCTCCACAACTCCTACACCGCCCGCCGGATGAACACGGTGTCGACGGGCTCGGCCGTGCGCGGCTTCAAGTCCACACCGAGCGCCGGCGCTCGGGCCGTGTCACTCCTTCCAGGGTCGAAGTCGCAGGCCGAACTATTGGCCGACGTCGGCGACGGCATCCTCATCCAGTCGGTCGCCGGCCTGCATTCGGGCGTCAACCCCGTGTCCGGCGACTTCTCGACTGGTGCGCAGGGGCTGCGCATCGTCGGCGGGCAACCGGGGGCGCCGCTGCGCGAGTTCACGATCGCTTCGACGCTGCAGCGCATCCTTCACGACGTACTCGCGGTGGGCGCCGACATCGAGTGGTTGCCGATGTCCGCGGCGGGTGTCTCGCTCGTCGTCGCCGACGTGACTGTCTCCGGGTCGTAGCCCTCGACTAGAAACCCGGCGTGCCGATCCTGCACGCCATCGTCCTCGGCATCGTCCAAGGCCTGTCGGAGTTCCTGCCGATCTCGTCGAGCGGTCACCTCTTGCTCACTCCATGGGCGTTCGGGTGGCACGACTTCGTCGGCAACGCGGACCTCGAGAAGACGTTTGACGTCGCGTTGCATCTCGGTACCCTCCTCGGCGCCATCGCCTACTTCCGAGCGGACATCATCACGCTGGTCCGGGCGGCGTTCTTCCCGCGCCGGGCGCCAGCGGTGGTTTCTGCAGGCACGCTCGCCGCCGACCACCCGACCCCGGAAGCCGAACGACGGCTGGCGTGGCTGTTGCTGCTGTCGTGCATCCCCGGTGGGATCACCGGAGCGCTGCTCGAAACGCCGATCGAAGAGCACCTCGGCCAGATCTGGCTGATCGGCGTGATGCTGATCGTCTTCGGCCTCATCCTCTACTGGGCCGACCACCTCGCCGGTGATCGCTCGATCACCGACTTCCGCGTTCGCGATGCGGTGCTGATGGGCGCCGGTCAAGCGCTCGCGCTCTCGCCGGGTGTGTCGCGTTCCGGGGTCACGATCAGCGTCGGTCGCAAACTCGGCTTCGATCGCGACGCGGCCGCTCGGCTGTCGTTCCTGATGGGCCTGCCCATCATCGGCGGCGCGGTCGCATTGAAGCTCGGCAAGCAGTTCGCCAACGGGTTCCCCGATGGCTTCGCCGCACCGTTCTTCTGGGGCATCGTGGCGTCAGGAGTCAGCGGTTACATCGCCGTCTGGGCGCTGCTCCGCTTGATCCGCACGCGCGGCTTCACTCCGTTCGTGATCTACCGCGTCGCCATCGGTCTCGTCGTGCTCCTCGTGTACGCGACGGGCATCAGGTAGCGCGTCGCGCGATCAGCTCTTGGTCGGACAGACGAGATCCGCGGTGCAGTCGAGCAGCCAGTTGCGCACGACCGGGATGTCGATGCGCTGATAGCCGCCGAGGTACCGGCAGTTGTCCGTGTAGCCGTAACTCGTGTCGGCGACCACATAGCCGCCGTGCATCGCCGGTCCACCTGAGTCGCCGAAGCAGGTACCTCCACCGGCGCGCGGATCGTGCTCGTTGCCGTTCATCTGAAGGAGCTGGGAGGTGAGCTTCTGGCCCACTTCGGTCGTGTATCTGCGGACGATCGGCTGGCGTTCGGGCGTCGGCTTCTGCGGCCCCGAGTCCGCCTGTCGCACCTCGGTGCCGTAGCCGATCGTGAGGAAGTTCGTCTTGTTCAGCTTGGGTTGCTGGTACTGGTCGAGATAGTTCGCGGGGGCGATCGGTGATGTCGGCAGGCCAGGTGCGGTGTCGAGGATGATGACGCCGGTGTCGTTCCAGTTCCTGGTGTCGGTGAAGTCGCTGTAGCTCGGATGCGTCCGCGGCGCGCCAAGGTAGTAGTGCTGGTCGCCTTGGTATCGAGGCGCCACGATGTCGGCCGGCGCGTACCCGACGGTCGAAACGGCATCTGAAGGGCCGGTGTCGTCAGCGGCGCGGGGGACGTCTCGCTCGGCCTCGTCCGCGGTGCGAGAGATCAGAGGGTCGAAGGTCACCACCACCTTGCCGATATCCTGGAAGGTGCAATGCGCGGCCGTGAGTACGACCCTTGGCGCAATCAAAGTTCCGGAGCAACGGAACCGTCCGTCGGGTTGGTAGAAGACGATCATCGCCACGTTCGAATACGTGTTCGCAGTGTCCTCGGTGCCACCGGTGATCGCAACTGCGGGCGCTGACATCGCGAGGATGGCGGAGCCACCGACGATGCTGGCAACGAGCGTTCGGAGAACCTTGCGCATGGACCTGCTCCCACGAGACGAGTGACCTGTTCGGTCACGGACCCTAGAGCAGCAATTGGCGTTTCGCCCGAAATGCGAAACGTCCGATCAGAAACCTGTCAGCGCGGGCACGACAGTGCCCGCCACGATCGCGAACGCAACAGCTTCCGCGTCTGCGCTCCGGACGGCCACCGTCACCCGTTGCTCGTCGACGGCCACGACCAGCGCGTCGTGGGCCACGGTGAAGGCCGGCGCCTCATCCGCGCTCGCGCTCGACACGTCGAAGCCCGCGATGAGATCGACGTGATCGCCGACGGACAACGTCACCACGGCCGGACCGACAGGGATGGCCAACGCCCGCCAACCACGCGGGATGAGAGCAGCAACGCCGCGCAGTCCAGCCGGCGCGAGACGCGCCGCTAGCACCGCTTCGCCAGGCTCGATGGTGGCCACCACCGTCCGCCCAACTGGCGATCCCTCGGTCGCACCATCCGGCACGACGCCCTTTGGCCATGACTGGATCGCGATCGCGTCGGCGTCGATCACGTCGCCGACGACAATGCGGTGACGGGCCACGGCGACAGTGCGCTGCTCACCCCATTGCCGTCGCGCGTCGATCACGGTTGCCGCGGCTCGCTGCACGACCGACAACGCGATCAGCACGACGACCGCGGCGGCGCCGACGCGCACAAGCGGGTGATGACGGACACGTCTTGGCAACAGGCGGCGACGGGCGATGACGCGACGGCGCATACGCATGCGCGTTCCTCCTCGAACGAGAGACCGAGGGGGAAGCCCGCGGGATCGAGGTTAGGTCAGCCGCGGGATCACGGCGAACAGCACATCGCGCACGCGGTGCACGTTGGCCTCGAAGAACCCGAAGACCTGCTCTTGTGTGACCGGTTCGACGCCCGGCGCGCCCTCGAGGCCGGTGTCGTAGTCGGTGATCAGCGCGACGGCTCCGTAGGGGATGCCCGCCTCGCAGGCGAGGGCCGCCTCCGGATACTGGGTCATGTTGATGACGTCCCAGCCCTGACTCCGGTACCACGCGGATTCGGCGCGCGTGGAGAACCGCGGTCCTTGCACGACCACGACCGTGCCGCGGTCGTGGACGCGGATGCCCAACTCGCTGGAGACGGCAATGAGCTCTCGGCGCAGGTGTTCGTCGTACGGGTCGGCCAGCGACACGTGCGTGGGCCCGTCGTCGAACGTGTCGTAGAACGTGTCGCGCCGGCCTGATGTGCGGTCGACGAACTGATCCACCACCACGAAGTCGCCGGGGTGGATTGTCGACTGCAGCGATCCGGCGGCGAACGGCGCCAGCAACGCTCGCACACCGAGGGTCTGCATCGCGGCGACGTTCGCCCGGTAGTTCACGCGATGCGGCGGGAACTCATGGTGCTGACCGTGGCGGGGGATGAACGCGACCCGCACGTCGCCGAGCACCCCGATCATGACGGGGGCGGAAGGGTCGCCGAATGGAGTGGCGACTGCGTGTTCCTCGACGTCGTCGAGGAACGTGTAGAGGCCGGACCCGCCGAACACGCCGATGTCGGCGTGCGTCATGCGGTCTTGGCGTCAGTCGAGCTCTTGGTGGGGGCGTCCTTCTTGCTGTCCGACTTCGTGTCGGACTTCGTGTCGGACTTGGTGTCGGACTTCGAATCGGACTTCTCCGACGACGACGCCGAGTCGGACTTCGTGTCGGACGACTTGCTGTCGGACGACTTTGCGGTGCTCTTCGAACGGCTGTCGGTCTTGTAGAAGCCCGACCCCTTGAACGTGATGCCGATGTTGCCGAACACCTTGCGCAACGTGCCGCCGCACGCCGGGCACTCGGTCAACGGGTCGTCGGTGAACTTCTGGACGACCTCGAGGTGTTCGCCGCAGTCCTTGCAGCGGTACTCGTAGGTGGGCATTCGTAGCTCCGGCCGGGGTTAGCAGTCGACTGGTTCGAGTGCTACAGGCTATCCGGAAGGTGCCGTACGTACAGTGTCGAGCGTGGTGCTCGCGACGCTCGTGGTCGTCGGTGCCTACTTCCTCGGTTGCTTTCCGACGGCGAAGCTCGTCGGCCGGCAGTCAGGCTTCGACCCTGCCGGCGGCTCGGGCAACCCTGGCGCATCCAATTCGTTCCGCCTCGGCGGCGCCCGGGCCGGTGTCCTCGTGCTCATCGGCGATGTCGGGAAGGGCGCAATGGCCGCGGGTGCCGGTCTGTTGGTCGGCGGACGCGGGTTGGGGATCGCGGCAGGGGCCGTGGCCGTGGTGGGACACGTTGCTCCCGTCACCCGGCGCTTCCGTGGCGGGAAAGGTGTGGCCACTGCAGCGGGGATGGTGGCGGTGCTCGAGCCCGTCGCGGCGATCGCGGGCGCGGTCGTGTGGATCGCAGTTGCCCGCGTCACGCGCACCGCGGTACTCGCATCGCTGGCGATGGTGGTCGTCGTCGTGGTGACAATCGCCGTCGCCGGGCGGCCGGCGTGGGAGGTCGTGACCCTCGGCGGTGTCGCCGTTCTCGTCGTCGTGCGTCATCGTGGCAACCTGGCACGGCTCCGAGCGGGCGACGAACCGACGCTGACGAAGGAAGAGACGAGAGACCTATGAGGGTGACAAAGGCGGTGATCCCGGCCGCGGGTCTGGGAACGCGCTTCCTTCCTGCCACCAAGGCGCAGCCCAAGGAGATGATGCCGGTCGTCGACAAGCCGGCGATCCAGTACGTCGTCGAGGAGGCCGTGCGCGCCGGGATCGACGACATCATCATCATCACGGGCCGCAGCAAGCGCAGCCTCGAGGATCACTTCGACCGCAACGTCGAGCTCGAGCTCGAGCTCGAGCAGCGCGGCCGGCTCGAGGCCCTCAAGGAGGTTCGAGCGCTCGCGGACCTCGCCGACATCTTCTACGTGCGCCAGGGCGAGCCGCTCGGGCTGGGCCATGCGGTGTCGATCTGCCGGAAGCACATCGGCGACAACCCGTTCGTCGTGCTCCTTGGCGACGACCTCATCGACGAGCGGTTGCCGCTGCTCGAAGGGATGATCGACACATACGAACGGCTCGACAGCAGCGTGATCGCGCTGATGGAGGTCGAGAACCCGTCGCTCTACGGCTGTGCGCGCGCCGAGCCGGCGGGAGACAACATCGTCCGCATACGCGACATCGTCGAGAAGCCCCCAGCGGCGGACGCGCCGTCGAACCTCGCGGTCATGGGCCGCTACGTGTTCACCCCGCAGATCTTCGACGCGCTGGCCCAGGTGCAACCGGGTGTCGGCGGCGAGATCCAGTTGACCGACGCGATCGCGCTGTTGCTGAAGGAGCAGGACGTCTACGGCTACACGTTCTCGGAGGGCAGGTACGACACCGGCAAGAAGCTCGACTACCTCCGAGCGGTCGTCGAGCTGGCCGCCCGCCGCGAAGACCTCGGCCCCGAGTTCCGCGCCTTTCTGAAGCAGTTCGTGGCGGACCTCTGACTCCGTGATCTCGCTCGAGGAGGCACGGGCCCACGTACTCGATCGCGTCAAGGCGATGACGCCCGTGCGGGTCTCGAGCACCGCCGCCTACGGCTGCGTGCTCGCCGAGCCCGTGGTGGCGACCGAAGCGGTGCCGCCCTTCGACAACTCCGCGATGGACGGCTACGCCGTGCGCGCCGCGGACACTGCGGGTGCGCCACTCGAACTCCCGGTGGTCGGTGTGCTCGCCGCCGGGACCGATCCCGCGACGATCACGGTCGGTCCCGGACAGGCGGCGCGCATCATGACCGGCGCGGCGATGCCCTCTGGCGCCGACGCGATCGTGATCGTCGAACAGACCTCGCCGATCGATGACGGTCGTCGCGTGCGCATCGATGCGACGGCACGCGAGGGCGATCACATCCGGCGGGCGGGTGACGACATCCAGGTGGGCGATCTGGTCGTCGATGCGGGCACGAGGTTGACGGCGGCCCACCTCGGTGTGCTGGCGAGTGTTGGTGTGATCGCAGTGACGGTCGTGCCGCGGTTGCGGGTCGGCGTGCTCTCGACGGGTGACGAGCTCGTCGAGGGCGACGCGCCGCTCGAGCCCGGCCAGATCCGCGAATCCAACCGGCACACACTGCTGCCGATGCTCGCCGAGGCGGGATGCGATCCCGTCGATCTCGGTCTCATACGCGACGACCGCGCCGCGATCGCCGAAGCGATCGAGCACGCGGCGGCGTCGTGTGACGCGCTGCTCACCAGTGGCGGCGTCAGCATGGGCGACTTCGACGAGGTGAAGGCGGTCTTGTCCGAACGAGCGGACGACATGCGCTGGATGCAGATAGCGATCCGTCCGGCGAAGCCCTTCGCCTTCGGAACGATCGGCGGCACGCCAGTGTTCGGGCTACCCGGCAATCCCGTCTCGTCGATCATCTCGTTCGAACTGCTCGCGCGGCCTGCGCTCCGCAAGATGATGGGCCACCGCGACGACGCCCTCGACCGGCCGCGATTGCGAGCCATCGCCGACGCCGACCTGCGCCGGCATGCCGACGGCAAGGTGCACTTCGCTCGCGTGGTCATCGAGGCGGTCGAAGGTCGATTGCATGCTCGATCGGCGGGCGGCCAAGGCTCGCATCAGCTCGCGGCGATGGCCACCGCCAATGCGCTGGCGGTGCTGCCCGACGGGAACGGAGTGACCGCAGGTGACGAAGTCGAGGTCATCCCCCTAACCTGGCCTGCATGACGCGGGCGCTCACCGACGGTTTCGGCCGCGTCCACCGTGACCTGCGCATCTCGGTGACCGACCGGTGCAACCTGCGCTGCACGTACTGCATGCCGGCCGAAGGCATGAACTGGCTTCCCAGGCACGAGGTGCTCACGTTCGAGGAGATCGAGCGCATCGCTCGGCTGCTCGTCGAGCGTTACGGGTTCACCTCGATCAGGTTGACCGGCGGCGAACCGACCGTGCGGGCGCACCTGCCCGTGCTCGTGGAGCGACTGGCGAGACTCGACACCGATCTCGCGCTCACCACCAACGGCACGACCCTCGGGCTCATCGCCCACGACCTCGCCGCCGCCGGGTTGCGGCGCATCAACGTGTCGCTCGACTCGCTGCAGCGCGACAAAGTCGTCACGCTGACGCGCCGCGATTGTCTCGACCAGGTGATCGACGGCATCGATGCGGCGATCAGCGCGGGCTTGTCGCCTGTCAAGGTCAACGCAGTACTCGTGCGCGGAGTGAATGACGACGAGGTCGTCGACTTCGCGACCTTTGGGCGCGAACGCGGTGTGAGTGTGCGCTTCATCGAATTCATGCCGCTCGATGCGACCGGGGAGTGGACGCCCGACAAGGTGGTGTCCCGCGACGAGATCGTCGCCACCATCGGTGCGGTGTATCCGCTCGAGGCGGCCGGGCACGACCACAGTGGGTCCGAGCCGGCGGAGGTCTTCCGGTACGCGGACGGTCGCGGCGACTTCGGCGTGATCGCCAGCGTCACGAACGCGTTCTGCGACACGTGCGACCGAGTGCGGCTCACCGCCGACGGTCAACTGCGCTCGTGCCTGTTCGCGCTCGACGAGGTCGACCTGCGGGCGCTGCTGCGGGGCGGAGCCAGCGACGACGATCTGGCCGCGGCGATCGAGCGGTGCGTCGCCGCCAAGTGGGCCGGGCACAACGTGAACCAGGTGCAGTTCATCCGTCCCCGCCGCTCCATGAGCCAGATCGGCGGCTGACCTGCGTCGTTGGATCTAAACTCCCGGCCACATGTCTGACCGGGGGTTGACGCATCTCGATCCGCTCGGCCGCGCCCGCATGGTCGACGTCACGCCGAAGGAAGCCACCCACCGCCGGGCCGTCGCTCGGGGTCGGGTGTTCATGCAGCCCGACACCACCTCCCTGATTGCCCGGGGGGCCATCACCAAGGGTGACGTCCTGGCCGTGGCCCGGGTGGCCGGGATCCAGGCCGCGAAGCGCACGCCCGACCTGATTCCCCTGTGCCACCCGCTGCTGGTCGGCTCGGTCCTGGTGAACTTCCGGATCGAGGACACCTACATCGAGGTCGAGGCGCAGGTCGACACCGTCGACCGCACCGGGGTCGAGATGGAGGCCCTCACGGCCTGCTCGATCGCCGCCCTCACGATCTACGACATGTGCAAGTCGGCCGACCGGTCGATGGTGCTGGGCGACATCGCCCTGTGGGAGAAGACCGGAGGGCGCTCGGGCAGTTACCGACGGGCCCTCGACCTTGACGACGACGCCCTCGGCGTCTGACGCTCTGCGGTCGCCGGCCGCCCGCTAACTTTTGTTAGCAGGATGCTGGACGTCCGACGTCGAACCGTAGTAGAACCGTAACAACCGCCACGCGGCGGTAAAGCTGGTGTCCGACGTTCACCGGACCGCAACCCATCCACCATCTGTTCGGCGCGGAGGGTTACGTTCCCTGAGTTCCAAAGGCAGGCGCGGAGCGTGACTTTGTTGGTCCTGTTCATCCTGGCGGTCATCTGGGCTGCGGTGCTCTTGCCGCCGTACCTGCAGAACCGCAGTGAGAGTCGACCAGCCGACTCGATTTCGTCGTTCCAGCGGCAGTTGTCCGTGCTCGAACGACGCGCGGTCGTGGTCAACCCGTCCCTCCAGCGCTCGACACCGGGGCGCTCGTTCAACGCCGAGAACGCCGCGATCCGTCTGTCGCGCAGCGAGGCCAAGAAGCGCCGGCGCGACGTGTTCTTCACGCTCGCCGGAGCTGCCGGCATCACGTTCCTCATGGCAGTGGTGCTCGGGGGGCCGGTATGGGGCCTGAACCTCATCTGCGATCTGCTCCTCGCGGCGTACGTCGCGATGCTCGTGCAGACGCAGCAACGGGCGACGGAGCGCGACTCCAAGGTGCGCTACCTGCCCAGCCGTTCGGCTCGCCCCGAGCCGGCGTTGCTGCTTCGCCGCTCCGGCAGCTGACCTTCGCCTTCTTGCGTTGACCAACCCCTCATGCGGTGGTTGCGCGGCGCAATTTGGAGCAGGCTGCGGAGGTGAGCCGCCGAGCAGAGCTGCGTGAACTCGTCGACGGCGCAACTGCGTCGCTGACCGCGACCAACCAAGCCCGCGAGGTCGGTCTCGCCGCGTGCCGGCGGGTCATCCGCGCATCGGGCAGCGCGATCCGTTCCGTGCATCGGCTCGACGTCGACGAGGCGACGGCGTTCGTCACCGAAGCCGAGCGCGCGTTGCGCGAAGCGCAGCACGTGCTCGAACCGCATCCGTCGGTCGCGTACGCCGGGTTCCTCACCGATGCCGAGAAGGAGTTCGTCGAGGCGAAGCTCACGTTCGCGTTCGTGCAAGGTGGCGCGCTGCCGTCGGCCGCCGACCTCGTCGTGATGCCGCAGTCATGGTTGAAGGGTCTTGCCGAAGCGACCAGCGAGATGCGCCGGCACCTGCTCGACCGCCTGCGCGCCGGCGAGCTCGACCGTGGTGAGGAACTGCTGACGCTGATGGACGACGTCTACGACGCGCTGGTCACGGTCGACTTCCCGGATGCGATCACCGGGGGATTGCGCCGCACCCTTGACGCACTGCGCGCCGTACTCGAGCGCACGCGCGGCGACGTCACGACGACGGTGCTGCAGACCCGGCTGCGGGAGGCGATCGAAAGCGCCGTGCCGTCTGACTAGGCGCGGGGGCTAATCTCCTCAGTCCACCCAGGGGGTGTAGCTCAGCCCGGTAGAGCGCTTCGGTCGCATCGAAGAAGTCGTGGGTTCGATTCCCATCACCTCCACAGACGTTCGTAGAATTCACTGACGTGCGCGGGCGTCCACGGCAGTCCGCCCGGAAATGCCGGATGCGATCGCACCGGGATCGGCACGTACCGGTTGACTGTCGACCCGTCGTAACCGCGAGACTTCCGCAAATGCACGAGCACTCGATTGAGTTCTTTGTCGCGCTCGAATCCCAGGTTTGGGATGCCTTGGTCCTCGGAGACGCAAGCGCCGACCGCGAGTTGCTCGGAATCGACTTCCTGGGCGTCTATCCCACCGGCTACGCAGATCGATCCGACCACGCCGCCGAGCTTGACGACGGTCCAACCATCGCGACGTACCTCATCACCGACCCGCGTCTGATCCGCTTCAACGACGCAGTGGTGATGCTCTGCTATCGGGCCGAGTACCGCCGCGCCCGGGGCGAACGGCCTGGCGACCACGAAACGATGTACATCAGCTCGTTGTGGACCAAACGCAACGGTCGATGGTGGAACACATTCAGCCAGGACACGCCGGCCGCGGGCGATGAACGGCTCGAGCTGTAACGGCACCTTCCGGCCGCAATTCGCGCGCCCAGCGACCGAGAAGGTTGGCGGACGCGCGAATCTCCGCCGCCGGTGATTTTCAGGCGACGTGAGCGCGTACGTCCCCGTCGGCGCCGTGATCGCTGTCGACCGCCGACAGGTCCAAGGCGAGCGCCTGCGCGACCCGACCGAAGGCCCGTTGACGGGCGACCGGGGGAGCCGTCGGATCGGCCAAGATCTGCGAGACCACGGGCACCAGTCCACGGTGCATCGCTCGGCGGGCGAACTCCTTCGCGGCGGCCTCGTGCGCCGCGATGCCGTCGCTGGCGATGGCCGACGCCAGGTCATCGGCGACCGCTCGGAGGTCGGTTCGCATCGTCATGGTGAGCGTCGCGGTATCGGTCATGAGATGAAGGTACGCCCGCGGGAGTATTAGGTCCAATGATGATCTATGATCGATTCCATCATGTCTACTGATGTACAGAGCCAGCTCGAGCTTCGCCACCTGGTCGCCCTCCGGGCCGTGGCCGAGGCCCGATCCTTTGGACGCGCCGCCGATCGCCTCGGCTATACGCAGTCCGCCGTGAGCCAACAGATCGCCGCCCTCGAGCGGGTCGTCGGCACGCTGCTGTTCGATCGCCCCGGAGGACCGAAGCAAGTCGAGCTGACCAGCGCCGGCGAAGTGCTGCTCCGCCACGCGGAGGCGATCCTGGACCGGGTGCAGGCCGCCGAAGCCGATCTGGCGAGCTACCACGAAGGGCGAATCGGCCGGTTGTCGGTCGGCACGTTCCAGAGCGTGTCCGTGAAGCTGCTGCCAGAGGTGTTGCGCCGGTTGCGGAACGACCGCCCGCTGATCGAAGTGACGCTCCACGAGAACGACGAGCAAACGGAGCTGCTCAAGGGGCTCGATCGCGGCGACCTCGATCTCACGTTCATGGTGGTGGATGAGCCCGACGAGCGCTACGACGTGATCGAGCTGGCGAACGATCCGTTCGTCGTGATGAGCCCAGTAGACGACCCACTCACACCTGTGGGGATCGCGGTGCCGGCCGAGAAGCTGACCGGGCTGCCGATCATCGGGCAGACGCCCAGCTCGTGCCAGTTGCTCGTGGAGAGCGGGCTGCGACAGATCGGCGCGGAACCCAAGGTGGTCTTCCGCACCGCCGACAACAGCGCCGTGCAGGCGATGGTCCGATCAGGGATGGGTCACTCGGTGATGCCGTTGCTCGCGATCGATCCCGACGATCCGGGCATCGCGGTTCGCGCCGTCGATCCGCCGATGCGCCCGCGCACGATCGCCATCGCGATTCCGCCGCAGCGTCAGCGGTCTCCCGCCGTCGACGCCTTCATCGACATCGCCCGGGCGGTCGCGTCCGAACTCCTGCCGGGAACCGTCGGCGCCGCCACGCGTTGAACGCCGTGGCGGGTGCGAGCCCATCAGCCGCTCGCACCTCAGTCACCCGGGATGGTGAACACGTCCATGCCTTTGCCGTCGTCTGACGTACGCGCGAGCGAGGAGTAGTGGCGCGACGCGAACACCCATTGGCCGTCGCCGCGGGCGTACTCATCGCTGTACAAGCCGAACGCGTTGGACCATGTGTGGTTCTCCGCGTCCTGGCGTAGCTCCCACATGTACAGGCGGCCGGTCGCGGTGTCGCCATCGACGAACACCACTGCGTTCAACAGCGCGAACTCGAAGAACTCGAACCGCTCGATGCTGGCCGCGATGAACGCGCCGATCGCCTCGGGACCGACGTGTTCGATCACGCGGCCATCGCGCAGGTCGAGACGAATCGGGCAGTCGGGGAGGAACATCGGCACGAGCTCGTGCCACGCGCGGCGTGTCACCGCGTTGCCGTACGCGGCTTGTAGCTGGCGAATGGCCAGCTGGTCGATCGCGGCGCGCAGTTCCGAGTCGTCGATCACGAACAGATGTTGCCGGATCGCCCCGCTCGAGTCTTGACATATGCCTATATCGACATATGATGTCGCCATGGCCCGCACCCCCACGACGACGGACGCGTTCAACGCCGTCGCCGAGGGGAGCCGACGCCAACTCCTCGACGCCATCGGCGGCGGGGAGGCAACCGTGGGCGAGCTCGTCGACCGGCTGGGCATGACGCAGCCGCAGGTGTCCAAACACCTCGCGGTGTTGCGGGCCGTCGGTCTCGTGCTCGTACGCGTCGACGGGCGACACCGTTGGTACCGAGTGAACGGTGTCGCACTCAAGCCCGTCCACGACTGGGTGCGCTCCTTTGAGCGCACCTGGAACACCCGGCTCGACCGGCTCGACGACCTTCTCGTCGAGCTCCAACAAGAACAGGACAACACACCATGAGCAACGACAACACGAGGACCACCCGCCACGGCTCCGCAGTCATCACCCTGCCGTCCGACACCGAGTACGTCATCACACGCGTCTTCGACGCTTCGGCCGAACTCGTCTTCACGGCCTACACGACCCCCGAGCTCGTCAAGCAGTGGTGGGGATTCGAGACCGCCGAGTGGCTGGTGTGCGAGATCGACCTGCGCGTCGGTGGCACGTGGCGGTTCGTGGTCCGCGAGGGCGACATGGAGGTCGGCTTCCACGGTGAGTACCGCGAGATCGAACGCCCGCACCGGCTGGTGTCGACCGAGGCCTACGAAGGCATCCCCGATCCCGACGGGAAGGCGACCCTCAACATCCTCACCCTCGACGAGAGCGACGGCGTGACGACCATGACCATGCTCGTGCAACACGACAGCCAGGAAACGCGCGACATGGTCATCGCATCCGGCATGGAGGGCGGCCTGCAGGTGTCGTTCAACCGGCTCGAGGATCTCGTCACTCGGGCTTCGGACTGAAGGGCGCGCACCGCTTCTACGACCGACTGCGTGAGAGCTGACAAGCTCCACCGATGCCGATCCTCGACGCGTCCCACGACCGTGCTCACCCGGTGGAGGGCGACACGGCGTGGTCCGAGTCCTACTACTTCAACTGCTACGACCCGGACGCCGACGCGGGATTCTTCACCCGTGTCGGCGTCCGGCCGAATGAGGGCACCATCGACGTCGGCCTCTCCGTGTGGCTGCCAGGCGGCGGCATCGACCACGTTCGTCACGTGCGCGAGCAACGAGACATGGTCGACGGCGTTCTCGACGTCGGGCCAGTTCGCTACGAGATGCTCGAACCGATGAAGCGGTGGCGACTCACGGCACACGGCTCGTCGCTCGAGGGCGAGCTTGCGCTCGACGTCACCTTCGAAGCTCGAACCCCTCCGATCGGAGCGGACGGACAGAACCGCGACGCGACCGACTCGTCGAGCGCGGCGACACGGCAGTCCGTCGGTAAGGGTCACCTCGAGCAGGGCGGTCGGTGGACCGGCTGGATCGATGCTGGTAGGGCGCGCCGCGAGCTCGGTCCGAATGCACGCGGCAACCGCGACAAGTCGTGGGGCCCCCGGCGGTGGGGCGGGCCGAAGATGGGCGCTGGTTCTCGATCAACATCGACGACGACACTCACTTCGGGGGCATCGTGATCGGCACCGACGCCGGCGACCTGCACCGAGGTTGGGTGTGGCGTGACGGGGCCCACGAGTCCATCGCCGAATGGAAGGTGTCGAGCGACCTCGAGAACGACGGCGTCACCCATCGCGCGACACACGTGATTGCGACCGACAAAGCCGGACGGGTCCACGCGCTCGAGGCCGACGTGTTCCGCGTCGAGCCGGGTCCCCGCGGCATCAGGCCGAACACGACGATCGTGAACGAAGGCCTCGCTCGTTGGACCTACGAAGGTCGTACCGGCACTGGCATCAGTGAATATCTGCATCAGCTCGACGGCGAGTCGCGACCGGTGATCACGATCTCCTGAGCGTCACATCCGATGACGATGCGCATGGATGAATGCCTCTCGCGCGCCACGTTGGCCTGTGGCCGGCGCGTCGCAGGTCGCCACGACCCTCCACCCGGCGGTCATCACCCCTTCCGTGGCGCGCCGAACCGCGTCGGCGATGTCATCGTCGGAGCGGGCCAGCGTGGCGCGATGCAGCTCGAATGTCGGCTTCACCAGAGCGACGAGGTCAGCTGCACGATGAATGTCGACTTGCTCGAGTTGTGGGACGGCGTCGGTGACCGCCAGGTATGACAGGTCGATCGCGACGAGCTCCACCACATCTGGAATGACGGCGCGGGTCAGCGAGCCGATGTTGTGACCCTCGAGGTTCCGCACGCGCACGTCAGATCTCAGTCGACCGACGAGCTGACCGACGCCGGTGTCGACGGCGTAAACGCGCCGCGCGCCGCGATCGAGCAACGCGGTGGTGAACCCTCCCGCGCTGGCGCCCACGTCAACGGCGACGCGCCCGACGACCGGAACGGCCAACGCGTCCAAGGCGTGCGACAGCTTGACGTCCCCGCGCAGCCGGCGCGACGGCATCACGCGAATCGAGGCATCGACGCGAACGCGGGCGGATGGGTTCGTGAGAGCTCGGCCATCGACGAGGACTCGTCCTGCGGCAATCGCGGCAGGGTCGATGTCAGGGCGGTGGCGCGCGAGCAGATAGGTGAGCGCGACGAACCGCGCGCGTTGGGACTTCGACACTTGTGGGCCTCCAGAGCTCGGACCGAACAGGGACCGAGCGCTCGAGGAGGCCCACGGGCGCGGTTGCACGCCTAATGCTTGGACATCGCGACAGGCTGCATGTCGCGATGGAAGGCGTCAAGAGTGAGACGGAACTCGCAGTTAGCGTTGGCTCCGTGGACCGTCTGTCGCTGCGCTGGAACGCGGTCTGCCTCGACTGCGCGGACGCAGAGGAGATGGCGACCTTCTATGGCCGGCTGTTCGGGTGGGAGATGACGGGCCGCGATGGCGAGGGGTGGATCGCCATGAACGACCCGAGTGGTGGCGTCGGGCTGCTGTTCCAGGCGGAGGAGTGGTACGAGCCGCCTGCGTGGCCGGAGCAGTCGGATCTGCAACACAAGATGCTCCACTTCGAGATCGAGGTCGACGACGTGGAGACGGCCGTTGCGCACGCGATCTCGGCGGGAGCACGAGTCGCGCTGCACCAACCCGAAGATCGAGATCCGGCCACGCTTCGGGTGATGCTCGATCCAGCTGGCCACCCGTTCTGCCTCTGGAGCAACGCCGAAGACTGATCGCGGTCGCCCGGGCGCGGCATCACGAGCGGGGATAGGGTCCGCACTCGAGCACGAACGGGCTCGAACCGAGGGGGACGACGACAGTGGCCAAAGCAGCTGGCTCGATCCTGGGGAACCCGGTGCAGCGCCTGGAGGATCCTGCGCTGCTCACCGGATCCGCGAAGTACATCGACGACCTGCTGTCCGACGGGACCGCGCATGTGATGTTCGTGCGCTCGACGGTGGCGCACGGCACCGTGCGGAGTGTCGACGTTTCCGACGCCGAGTCGATGCCCGGAGTGATCGCGGTGTACCACGCGGCTGGCAACGGCTTGGGGCTCACGCCCTTCCAGAGCTTTCCCTTGGTCGCCGAGACGTTCAACCGTCCGCCCTTCGCGGGCGAGAGGGTCCGCTTCGTCGGTGACATCGTGGCCGCCGTCGTCGCCGAGACACGCGCGCAAGCGGTCGACGCTCTGGAGGCCGTGATCGTCGACATCGATCCGCTGCCCGTCGCCGTGAGCGGACCAGACGCGTTCGCGGACGGAGCTGCCGTGCTGTTCCCCGAGGCCGGCGCGAACGTGTGTTTCGCCACCACCTTCGGCGAGGACGACCCGTTGGAAGGCGCTGACGCCGTGGCCGAGGTCACGATGGTGAGCCAGCGGCTCGCCGGCGTACCGATGGAGACGAACGGCTGTGTGATGGTGCCGGGCGAGCCCGACGGCGGCCTCACGGCGTGGGTGTCGCACCAGGCGCCGCACTCAGTGCAGCCCGCCTTGGCCGGAGCGATCGGCCTCGACCCCTCTGTCGTTCGCGTCGTGTGCCCGTGGGTCGGGGGAGGGTTCGGCCCGAAGGCCGCGGTGTACGTCGAGTTCCTCATCGCCGCCAAGGCCGCACTCGAGCTCGGGCGTCCGGTGAAGTGGACCCCGACACGCTCCGAAGACATGGTCTCGCTCGTCCACGGTCGCGACTACACGATGACCGCCAAGCTCGGCCTCACCAAGGACGGCAAGATCGTCGGCCTCGACGCGAACGTGCTCGCATCCGCGGGCGCCTATCCCGCGATCGGCGCGGTGCTGCCGATCCTCACGCAGACGATGTCGGTCGGCGTGTACGACATCCCCAAGGTCCGCTTTCAGGGCACGAGCGTGACCACCAACACGACACCGGTCGGCGCGTATCGCGGCGCCGGCCGGCCCGAAGCGACCCAACTCATCGAGCGCGTCCTCGATGTGGCCGCCGATCAGCTCGGCATCGATCCCGCCGAGATCCGGCGCCGCAACTTCCTCGACCCTGCGACCTTCCCGCTGACGACGACGACGGGGGGCGAGTACGACTCGGGCGAGTACGCGAAGGCGCTCGACGCCGCGCTGGCTGCGTCGGGCTACAAGGAACTCCGCGCCGAACAGGAACGGCGGCGCGCGGCCAACGATCCGATCGCGCTCGGCATCGGTGTCTCGGCGTACGTCGAGGTGACCGCGCCGCTCGGCCTGCACATCGAGTACGGCGCCGTCGAGGTGCACGACGACGGGTCGGCGTCGATGGCCGTCGGTACGAGCGTGCACGGACAGGGACATCACACTGCGTTCGCGATGATCGTCAGCGACCTGCTCGGTATCCCGATGGACAAGATCTCGCTGATCAACTCCGACACTGCGCTGGTGCCCACGGGCGCCGGCACGCTCGGCTCGCGATCGCTGCAAACGGCGGGAAGCGCGGTGCATGTCGCGTCGACCGAGGTGTTGGCGCGGGCCAAGCAGATTGCGGCCCACCTGCTCGAAGCGAGCGTGGACGATGTGGTCGTGGGCGACGGCGGACTCGGCGTCGCCGGAGTCCCGGCCCGCACGTTGGGCTGGCCCGAGCTCGTGGCCGCGTCGCGCGATGCCGCCCAACTGCCAGACGGGATGGACGCAGGGCCGCTGCGACACGAAGGCAACTTCGACGGCTCCAACTCGACCTTCCCATTCGGCGCGCATGTTGCGGTCGTCGAGATCGACACCGAGACGGGCAACGTCCGATTGAAGCGGCACATCGCGGTCGACGACTGCGGCCGCATCCTCAACCCGCTGCTCGTGCGGGGCCAGCAGCACGGCGGCATCGCTCAAGGCGCGGCGCAGGCGCTCTACGAGTGGGTGCAGTACGACGCCGACGGCAACCCGCTCACGGCGACGCTCATGGATTACATGATCCCGTCGGCCGCGGAGCTCCCGAGCTACGAGACGTCGAACACCGAGACTGACAGCCCCCGCAATCCGCTCGGGGCGAAGGGAATCGGTGAGTCAGGCACGATCGGGTCGACGCCAGCGATCCAGAACGCGGTGGTCGACGCCCTGTCGCACCTCGGCGTGACGCACGTCGACATGCCCTGCGCACCCGAACGGGTGTGGCAGGCCATTCAGGCCGCCAGCAACTAACGCCGAGGACGCGCCTGTCGGCCCGTCAGACGACGTCGACGACGGGCGCGGTGAACTGCGAGTTGTACAGGCGGTAGTAGGCGCCGTCGTGGGCGAGTAGCTCGTTGTGTGACCCCTGCTCGACGATGCGACCGTTCTCCATCACGAGGATCACGTCGGCGCCGCGGATCGTCGAGAGGCGGTGGGCGATCACGAAGCTCGTCCGCTGCGCACGCAGGGCGTTCATCGCCTCCTGGACCTGCACCTCGGTTCGCGTGTCGACGGAGCTGGTGGCCTCGTCGAGGATCAGGATCGAGGGATCGGCAAGGAACGCTCGGGCGATCGTGAGCAGCTGCTTCTGCCCGGCACTGATGTTGTCGCCTTCCTCGTTGATGACGGTGTCGTAGCCGTCGGGGAGCGAGTGCACGAAGCGGTCGACGAAGGTGGCGCGGGCCGCTTCGAGGATCTGCTCGTTCGTGGCCGCGGGGTTGCCATACGCGATGTTGTCGCGGATCGTGCCGCCGAACAGCCAGGTGTCTTGCAACACCATCCCGAGGTTCGAGCGCAGCTCGTTGCGAGGAAACGTCGAGATGTCGCGGCCGTCGAGATAGATCGCACCACCATCGAGCTCGTAGAAGCGCATGATGAGGTTGACGAGCGTCGTCTTGCCGGCGCCTGTCGGCCCGACGATGGCGATCGTCTGTCCCGGCTCGGCCACGAGCGACAGCGACTCGATGAGCGGCGTCTCCGGGTCGTAGGAGAACGTGACGTCGCGGAACTCGACGCGACCTCGCACGGGCGGCGAGTCGTCCCTCGTCTCGTCCGGGGTCTGCTCCTCGGCGTCGAGGAACTCGAGCACCCGCTCGAGCGATGCAATACCCGACTGGAAGACGTTCATCATCGATGCCAGCTGGGTCAGCGGCATCGAGAACGTACGGGAGTACTGGATGAACGCCTGGACATCGCCGACGGTGATCGAACCGCTGGCCACCCGGAGGCCGCCGACGACAGCGACGATCACGTACTGGACGTTGCCCATGAACATCGTCGCGGGCTGCATCAGGCTCGACATGAACTGGGCGCCGAACGAGGCCTCGTACAGCTCGTCGTTCGTCTCCCGGAACCGCTGCTCGACCTCGCGTTGGCGGCCGAACGACTTCACGATGGCGTGACCCGTGAATGTCTCCTCGATCTGTCCGTTCAACGTTCCGGTGTTCTTCCATTGAGCGATGAAACGGGGTCGCGCGCGAGCGGCGATGACCTTCATCGCCCAGACCGACACCGGCACGGTGGTGAGCGCGACGAGCGCGAGTACCCACGAGATCGTGAACATCATGATCGCCACGCCGAGAAGCAGCAGGATCGACGTGAGCATCTGGCTCAGCGTCTGCTGCAGGCTCTGGGCGACGTTGTCGAGGTCGTTCGTGACGCGGCTGAGCAGATCGCCGCGTGCCTGCTTGTCGACGTAGCGCAACGGAAGGGCATTCAGTTTGTCCTCGGCCGCTGACCTGAGGCGGAACATCAACCGTTGCACGACGCCCGCCAGCGTGTACGCCGTGAGAATCGACAGGAATGCTGATACGGCGTACAGCGCGATGGCCTGGTACAGCACGCGATGCAACGCCGTGAAGTCGATGCCGGTGTGCGACACCACGCCTCGGAAGATGATGTCGGTGCCGTGCCCCAGCACGCGTGGGCCGAGCACGTTCAAGACGGCGCTGGTGATCGCGACGACGGCGACGACGAACAGGATGGGGCGCTCGGGCTTGAGGAGTCCCGCGAGCCGGCGCACGGATGTGCGGAAGTCCTTGGACTTCTCCGTAGGGACTCCCGCCGAGTTCCACCGGCCCGCGGCCCGAGTCTCTGGCGCGGCGAGGGAGAGCTCTTCGTCCTCTTCGTGGGTCTCGTCGAGCACCGTCATGCCGCGCTCTTCTCACCGATCTGCGACTGCACGATCTCGGCGTAGGTCGGGCAGTTGGCGATGAGTTCGTCGTGCGTGCCCCGTCCGACGAGCTCGCCGTCCTCGAGCACGAGAATCATGTCGGCCTGCGAGATGGTCGACACGCGCTGTGCGACGAGCACGACGGCCGCGTCGGCCGTGTACGGCCCGAGGGCCGCGCGCAGTCGCGCGTCGGTCGTCAGGTCGAGGGCCGAGAACGAGTCGTCGAAGACGTACACCTCAGGCTTCCGGATGAGGGCTCGTGCGATCGCCAGCCGCTGCCGCTGGCCGCCGGAGACGTTGGTCCCGCCCTGTTCGATGCGAGCATCGAGCCCCCCGGGCATCGCGCGCACGAAGTCGGCGGCTTGCGCGACCTCCAACGCTTCCCACATGTCGGCCTCGGTGGCGTCGGGTTTGCCGTATCGCAGGTTGGTCGCCACCGTGCCCGAGAACAGATACGGCTTCTGCGGGACGAGCCCGATGCTGCTCCACAGCAACTCGGGATCGAGCTCGCGCACGTCGACGCCGTCGACGAGCACTGCTCCGGACGTGCTGTCGAACAGCCGGGGGATGAGGTTGACGAGCGTGGTCTTGCCGGCACCCGTGCTGCCGATGATCGCCGTTGTCTGGCCGGCCGACGTCGTGAACGAGATGTCGGTCAGGACCGGTCGCTCGGCGCCGGGGTAGTGGAACCCGACGTCGCGGAACTCGAGTGCGCCGTGGGTGACCACGTGGTGGACGGGTTGATCGGGACGGCGGACACTCGATTCGGCGTCGAGCACCTCTTTGATTCGAGCTGCGGAGACAGCAGCGCGCGGGATCATCGAGATGGTGAAGGTGGCCATGACGACCGACATGAGGATCTGCACGAGGTAGCTGAGGTAGGCGACGAGCGAGCCAACTTGGATGTCGCCGTCGGCAACCCGACTCGCGCCGATCCAGAGCACGCCGACGCTCGACACGTTGATGAGGAAGTTCACGGTCGGGAACATCGACGACATGAGCCGGCCGGCGCGCAGCGACGTTTCGGTCAGCTCCTCGTTGGCAGTGCGGAACCGCTCGGCTTCCTGTGGTTCGCGTACGAACGCACGCACCACTCGAATGCCGGTGATCTGCTCTCGTAGCACCCGGTTGATCTGGTCGATGCGGTCCTGCATGAGGCGGAAGGCCGGCACCATCTGCGACACGAGGAGGCCGAGGATCACGGCGGCCGCAGGCATACTCACGAGCAGCACCATGGAGAGGCCGACGTCTTGCCGAAGGGCCATGACGATGCCGACCACCATGGTGATCGGGGCGGCAATGGCCATCGTGCAGGCCATGACCACGAGCATCTGGACCTGTTGCACGTCGTTCGTGATGCGCGTGATCAACGACGGTGCGCCGAACGCGCCGACCTCTCGAGTGGAGAACTCGGTGACCTGGTGGAACAGCGCCGCGCGCAGGTCGCGGCCGAAGCTCATCGCGACCTTGCCGCCGTAGTACACCGCGGCGATGGCGAACACGATTTGCACGATCGTGAAGGCGAGCATCATCGCCCCGGTCGATCGGATGTAGCCGACGTCGCCTTTGATGATGCCCTTGTCGATGATGTCGGCGTTGAGGGTCGGCAGCGCGAGCGCGGCTGTCGTCTGCACCGCGGTCAAAGCAACGACGCCCCACAACACCCTTCGGTAGGGGCCGAGATAGGTGCGCAGCAGTTTGATCAGCACGATGCCGACCCCGCGCAGACGCCGTGGAGGAACAGCTTGACGATCTCGGGCGGCGACATCGGTTCGCCCACCAGCATCGGATGCGTGGCCGACAACGTGAAGGCGCGCAGCAGCCGTGCCGCGGCGATCGGCTCGACGCTCAACCTGTCGCGATGCTCGTCGAACAGCGTGACGAGCGCGTCGCTGTCCGCCATGGGTCGCTTCGCGTGATCATGGAAGCGCGTGCCGATGCTCGATACGAGCCGCCACACGTCGACGACCCGTTGCTGCAGGATCTCGATGGCGGCCACCACCGCGGCTTCGAAGTCGATCGACAGGTCGATGGCCGCGAGTGCTCGCTCGAGCGGCTCGTTGTCCAACGCGGCGTCGATCACCGCGGCGATCACCGCGTCCTTGTCCGCGAAGACCCGAAAGATCGTGCCCTCGGCGATTCCCGCGGCATCCGCGATCTGGCGGGTGGTCACCATCTCGCCGTTCTCGAGCAGCAGCGGGAGGGTGGCCTGCACGATCATCGATCGGCGCTCGTCCGCGGGGAGGGCGGCAGCTCGCTTCGGCGCTCGGGTCGGCTCCACGGTGGCCGTCAGCCCTTCTGTCATGGGAGATGACGGTATCTGAGTGAGCACTCACTCACAACCCGGCGACCAGGAAGCGGGCGACAACGTGGTGCCCTCGACGTAGTAGTGAAGGGCGATGGGCTTTGCCGAGAAGTATGGGCCGTGGGCCGTTGTGCTCGGGGCGTCAGAGGGCCTCGGTGAGGCGTATGCGCGCGGATTGGCAGGACGCGGTCTCGATGTGGTGGTCGCCGCCCGGCGTCGCGAACCGTTGCAACGCGTCGCTGATTCGATCGTCGCGGACCACGATGCGGACACGCGCGCGGTGCCACTCGACCTCGCAGCACCGGGCTTTCTGGACGAGCTGCGCGCGGTGACCGATGAGCTCGACGTGGGCATGGTCGTCTACAACGGCGCTGCGAGCTTCGTCGGTCCATACCTCGAGGGCGCGTCGGCCTTTGACGCGATCATCGCGGTGAATTGCGTCGGCCCACTGGTCGTGTGTCAGCACTTCGGACAACGGCTGGTCGATCGCGGCCGTGGGGGCATCGTGCTCATGGGTTCAGCCTCGGGGCTTGCCGGCTCGCCGCACATCAGTGCCTACGCCGCGTCGAAGGCGTTCGACCTCGTGCTGGGGGAGTCGTTGTGGGCCGAGTGGCGCGACACGGGCGTCGACGTGATGACCGTGATCGGACCAGCAATCGACACACCGACGTATCGAAGCTCGTTGTCCGACGAAGCCCGCGCGTCGCTGCCGACGCCGATGGATCCGGCGGTGGTCGTGGAGGAGGTGCTGGACGCGCTCGGAACGGATCCGTCGTTCTGTCCGGGCGAGGTGGGCAAGCGCCTCGCCCTCCTCGGCTCCTTGCCCCGCCGTCAGCAAGTGGAGGCGATGGCCAAGGCTCAGACGGACTTGGCCAAGGGGCGGGCCACGACCTGAGGAACAGCAACTCGTAGTCTTGCGTCGGCGTGAAACCGGTCGTGCTCGCGGGACTGCTCGCCCTTCGGTGGGCGGCATGGGTGTGGATGGCCGTCGTTCTCGTCCTGAGCTACGGCGACGTGCTGCGCCCGTGGCTGGCGGTCGGTCTCGTCGGCGCAGCCTTCGTGTTCACCCTGCTGACGACGGTGTGGCTGAAGCGGTCGCCTGAGGTCCTCACGCAGCCGAGTGCAGTCGTTGCGGAGCTGTTGCTGGCGACAGGTCTCGTCGTCGGCGACGGGTGGGCCTACGGCGGTGGGCATGCCTTCTCCAGTTCGCAGTCGCTGGGGTCGGTGTGGCCGCTCGTTTCGGTACTCAGCGCGGGCGTGTCCTTCGGTTACGTCGCGGGCATCACCGCGGGCGGGATCCTCGGTGTCGGCCGCTTCGGTTCGACGCTGGCCAACGGTGTGCGCTACTTCGACAGCGGTCGCGTGCTGTCGTTGCTGAACTCCGGTGTCTTCTACATGGTTGCCGGTGCGGTCTCCGGTTACCTGATGGGTCTGCTCATGCGAGCCGAGCGCGAGATCTCGGCCGCCCGCGCTCGCGAGGAGATGGCGCGCACGCTGCACGACGGTGTGCTCCAAACCCTCGCGGTCGTCGAGCGCCGCTCGTCCGATGCCGACCTCGTGCGGCTGGCGCGCGAGCAGGATCGCGAGCTGCGTCGCTTTCTGTTCGGTGACGGTCAGGCCGAGGCACACCCTCGCGACCTCGGGATCGCGCTGCGCGCTGTTGCCGCTCGATTCGAGAGCAACTTCGGTGTACCTGTCGAAGTGCTCGTGCCCAGCGACCTCCCGAGGCTCGAAGAACAACAGGTGGGCGCGATCAGCCGCGCGGTCGGTGAAGCGCTGACGAACGCCGGGAAACACGCGCAGTCACACCGGCTCACGGTGTTCGTCGAACCTGGGGACGACGCCGGCATCTTCTGCTCGGTGAAGGATGACGGCATCGGCTTCGACACGACCGGCGTATCCCCCGGTGTCGGCATCACGCGGTCGATCATTGAGCGGATGGTCGAGGTCGGCGGCCGAGCGGAAGTCAACAGTCGGCCGGGACACGGAACTGAGGTGTGCTTGTGGCTGTGAGCCTTCCCCGTGTCGTGTTGGCCGACGATCACCCCATTTGGCGCGACGGCGTTCGCGCCGATCTCGCCGACCACTTCGAGGTCGTCGGTGAGGCCGGCAACGCGAAGGAAGCCATCGCCGTGATCACCGAGAAGCAGCCCGATCTCGCGGTCTGCGATCTCCACATGCCCGACGGCGGCGGGCTTGCCGTCGTGCGGGCGTGCGCGCCCGGCACGCGAATCGTGATGCTGACGGTCTCCGAGCAGGAGAAGGACCTGCTCGACGCGGTGGCCGCGGGCGCGGTGGGCTACCTGGTGAAATCGACGCCAGGCCCGGACCTCGTCGCGTCGCTACGCCGCGCCGTCGTGGGCGAGCCGGTCTTCTCGCCGGCGCTTGCATCGCTGGTGCTCGGCGAGTTCCGCCGGTTGTCGAAGGCATCCGGACCCACCGAGCCACTGTCGCCGCGCGAGCGTGAGGTGCTGCAGCTCGTGGCCCGAGGGCATTCGTACCGCGAGATCGGCGCCGAGCTGTTCATCGCCGAGAAGACCGTGGAGAACCACGTGCGCAACATCCTCGGCAAGCTCCACCTCAACCGCCGGCACGAGCTGATCCGCTTCGCCGTCGAGCACGGAATCGAGTAGCTGGGGGAACCCCCACCCGGGTTTGGGGGACAGTCCGGGTAGGCGGAGAGCGCCGATTCCCGGATAGTCGCCCCATGACCTCATCGACCGGGCGCCCGGTGCTCGTGTTCATCGGTCCATCGGCCAGCGGCAAGTCGAGCGTCGTGCGCGAGCTGCACGACGCCGGCGTGATCACCGTGCACCCGACCTGGACCACCCGACCCCGCCGTCTCGACGAGACCGAAGGTTCTCCGGAGCATCGGTTCGTGACCCCTGCGGAGTTCGACGAGCTGTGCGCGCAGCACTTCTTCGTCGACACGGTTGCGATGTTCGGCCTTCCGCACCGCTACGGACTACCGCCGGTGCACGTGACCGAGTGCGGACCGATCGACGCCGTCATGTTGCGCGCCCCGCTGGTCGCTCGCTTCGCGCAGGTCGTGCCGCAGCACCTCGTGTACCAGATCGAGGACAACGCCGACCGCACCCGTGCGCGGTTGATCGCACGGGGTTGCCCGTCCGCCGAGCTGGCGGCGCGCATCGACGACAACTACGACGAAATCATCGCCGGACGTCGGTTGGCGGATCGCGTGTTCGTCAACGACGGATCGATCGCCGAGCTCGTTGACAAGATCACGTCGGCGCTCCGCGCTGACGTCCTCCAGGAGCGGGGAGCAGCCTGATGAAGAAAGCCGGAAGTGCAGGGATCACGTTCGTGGGCCTGGTCCTCGTGGCCATGGTCGTCCTCGCCGGACTCGCTCTGTTCGCCTACGCCATCTTGATCGTGATCGCCATGAACAACTTCGGGAGCAACAAGTGATCGCTCGCATTCGAATCCTCGTCCTGCTGACCCGCCCTGCCGTCGTGGTGCTGCTCGGGCTGTTCGCCATGGCCGGTGCGGCGCAGGCCGGTGCCGGTCACGACCGTGTGCTCCTGATGAAGGTGCTCGTCGTCGTCGTGAGCTTCCTGCTCTTCTCGGTCGTACTGAATGACTTGGCCGACGAAGCGATCGATCGCGTCAACCTCGCAGGCGATCGCCGCCGCCCGTTGGTCGCCGGCTCGAGCAGCCACACCGAGTTCGTCGCGATCGCCGTGACCGCAGGCGTGGTTGCAACAGCGACGGGTGCGATGCTGAGCGTGGCCGCGGTGGCGGTCGTGCTGGGTGGGCTCGCGCTGAGCGCGAGCTACTCGCTTCGACCGGTCCGCATCGCCGATCGCGGCGCGGTCGCGTCGATGCTCCTACCGGCCGGCTACGTCGCCGTGCCGTACCTCGTCGGCATCTTCAGCGTCCGCAGCCACCTCACGGCCAGCGATCTCGTGTTGCTCGGCGGTCTCTATGTCGGGTTCATCGGCCGCATCCTGCTGAAGGACTTCCGCGACGTGCGCGGCGACGCGCTGTTCGGCAAGCGCACGTTCCTCGTCCGCTACGGCCGTCGGCGGACGTGCCAAGTCGGTGCCGTGTGCTGGATCGCCGGCACGCTCACGCTGGCCGGCGTTCGGGGAGTGAGTCTCGTGATGGTGGCGGCCTACATCGGCTTCGTCGGTGTGGCGCTCGGGCTTCTACGAGCGCTGTCGGTCGACCGTGGTGCCAGACGCGACGAGGCGATCATCTCGTCGATCGCGATCATCGGCCGCGGCATGATCGTGACGCTGATCGGCCACCTGTCGATGACCGATGCGCATTGGTCCGCCGTCCCGTATCTCGCGGTGATGGCCACGCTGGCCATCGTGATGCTCGGTCAGGCGGCTGCGATGGCCCGGCGCGGCCCCACGTCTCGCCTCACGGTCCCGGAGGAGTGGGTCGTAATGTCCGACGCATGGACCTCGCCGTCGCTCCTCCACTCGACGTCAACGATCTCCTCGTCGTCGAGCGAGCTCGTCTGCTCGACACGCTGAGCGCACTCAGCGCGAGCGAGTGGGCCGCACCGACCGAATGTCCGGCGTGGGATGTGAAGGGCGTCGCGCTGCACATTCTCGGCGACGACTTCTCGTTGCTCTCCCGCCAGCGCGACGAGGCGGTGAACTCGCTCGTCCTTCTCGCTGAGGAGCTTCCGGGGGTCGACTTCTCCACGCTGCTCAATACGTTCAACGAGCAATGGGTGCACCTCGCGCAGTTCTTCGGCGCACCGCTCATCATCGAGTTGCTTCGGGTCACCGGCGACCTCACGGCCGAGTGGTATCGAACGGCGCCGGCCGATCAGCTCGGCGAGCCGGTGTTCTTCGTCGGGCCCGACCCTGCGCCGTACTGGATGATTGCCGCTCGCGAGTTCGGCGAGCGTTTCATCCACCATTGTCAGATCGCGCGAGCGACCGGGCGTTCGGCTCCCGACGATCCGTCACTCGTCCTGCCGTTCATGGCCGGCGCGATGCGAGGGTTTCCCCAGACGCTGGCCCTGCTGGACGCGCCGGCGGGCTCGGCGGTGACGGTGCAGGTTGACGAGCGGGCGTGGACGATACGGCACGATCCCGGCGGCTGGGTCGTCTACGACGGTCGGCCCGACGACCCAACGGTCGACGTCCACATGACCGGAGCCGCCGCAACCGCGGTGTTCACTCGCGGGCTCGGACACGACGGCGTTCGCGCGGTTCTCGATGTGAAGGGTGCGCCTCCGCTGGCGCAACAGATCGGCGATGGTCTCGCCGCGTTCTTTGGCCGAGCGGACTAAGCCGCGGGGAACAGCCCCGCTTTGCTCAGCAGACCGGGCACTCGTTTGCCGAGCTGCTCCTCGATCCACGGCACGATCGCGGTGAGCCTCGCGAGGTCGAGACCTGTGTCGACACCCATGCGATCGAGCAGGTACGCCAGATCTTCGGTCGGGATGTTGCCGGTGGCGTTCGGCGCGAAGGGACAGCCGCCGATGCCGCCGAGGCTGGCATCGAGCGCATCCACGTCGGCTTCGACCGCGGCGTACGTGTTCGCGAGCCCGGTGTTGCGGGTGTTGTGGAAATGGGCGCGCAGCGCGACGTCGCCCATCACCGCCCGCGCGGCACCGAGGCGCTCGATGACGTCGGTCGGCACGGCCGCTCCGATGCTGTCGGCCAGTGCGATCTCGACCGCGCCCGCCGCGGCGCCGCGCTGGACGATCTCCACGACCCGCGCGACGGGAACCTCGCCCTCGTACGGACAGCCGAAGCTGGCCGAGATCGTCAGCGTCGGCCGCATGCCCTCGGCCCGCGCCAGCGGCGCGATGTCTTCGAAGGCCCTCACCGTCTCGTCGCTCGTCGCCCCTTGATTGCGCTGCGCGAAGGTCTCGGTGGCCACCGCCACCACGTTGATCTCGCGCAGCCCGGCGGCCGCCGCCCGCTCGAAGCCGCGCCGGTTCAGGACGAGCCCGATGTACGTCACGTCGTCGCGGGGCGGGAGTCCGGCGAGCACGGCTTCGGCGTCAGCCATCTGCGGTACGCGCTTCGGGTTCACGAAGCTGCACACTTCGATGCGCCTGATACCGGCATCGACAGCGCGGTTGATCAACTCGATCTTGGTGGCGGTGTCGAGGATCGTGTCCTCCGATTGGAGTCCATCGCGCGGCGCCACCTCGACCACTTGCACGCGACGATCAGGCATGCCTCATCGTCGCACAGCGGTGCAGCTCGCCGAGCTGGCGGAGACGGGAGGGTCCGCGCTCCGTCAGCCGGCGAGTTGCTCGGGCGCGCCGAGGGTGGGGAACTCGCTCGGGCTCGACGGACGGTGCAGGTGGTAGCCCTGCGCCAGGTCGGGACCGAGCTCGGTGAGCGCGCTGAGCACTTCGGCAGTCTCGACTCCCTCGGCGACGACCTTCATGCCGAGGCTGTGCGCCAGCCGCGTGGTGAACACCACGATGTTGCGGTCGGTCGGCTCGTTGCACACATGCGACACGAACGACCGGTCGATCTTCACTTCGTCGAAGTGGAGCTGTTGCAGCCGGGACAACGACGACTCACCCATGCCGAAGTCGTCGAGGCTGAGGCGCACACCCATTCGCGACAGAGCGGTGAACGTGTCTCTCAGTTCACGGTTCTCGTGCGTGCAGGCGTGCTCCGTGATCTCGACGGTGAGCCGGTCGGGCGGAACGGCGTACTTCTCGAGCGCGGCCTCGACGGTGGCCGGCAGGTCGCTGCCGGCGAAGGCGGCGGCGGAGACGTTGACCGAGACGGGAACGTCGAAACCCCGGATCCGCCACTCGGCGCACTGGGCCACGGCCTCCTCGAGCACGACGTCGGTAATCAAGGCGCCGAGGCCACCCGTCATGGCCACCGCCAGGAACTCCGACGGCGGCAGGATGCCTCGGGTGGGATGGTCCCAGCGGATCAGCGCCTCCGCCCCGCGGACCACGCCGGTGCCGATGTCGAAGACCGCCTGGTAGTCGAGGAACAGCTCGCATTGCTCGACGCCCTGGAGCAGCTCCACGAGCGACGCCAAGGTCGCCGAATTGTCAGTCACCGCCACGACTGCACCTCCCGTTGCCCACGAGCTGCGCGTGCTTCCTCACGCCACGTAGTAGTCCTTTCGAACCAGGCTGTCAATGATCAGTCAGGTGTCAATACCGCAATTCGGCAACCACGGCGAAGTGGTCGCTGCCGAAAAGCCCGTCGTTCCGGGCCACATCGCCGGTCACGGCGGTGCGCAGGACCTGACCGGCACCGCCGAGTTTGGGCCAGCCGACGAGCACGTAGTCGATCCGGGCGTCGGGCTCGAGGGCGGCGGCGCAGTACGGGTTGCGGGGGCCGACCGTCGCGCCGAAGCCCTCGGCGCCGGCCACCGCCCACGCATCGCGGAAGATCACGCCCGGCACCGGGACGGCGGCCAGGCCCGTGAGCATGCGGATCTCGTCGCTGGCGGGCTCGGCATTGAGGTCCCCGCAGAGGACCGCCGGGAAGGCTCGCGGGCTGTGAGCGCGCACGACCTCGCACACCCTGCGGACCTGCGCTTGGCGGACGCCGCTCCAGTCGGCTCGCCACGACAGGTGCGTGCAGAAGACCTGGAACGCGCCGCGCGGCCCATCGATCTCGGTGAACAGGACCAGCCGTCGTTCGTCCTCATCCGTGTCGACCGCGCCACCACCTTCCATCGGAAGGTCGTCGACCTCGTGCCGGACGATCGGCCACCGGCTGAGGACGGCGTTGCCTGACCACCCGCCGTTCATGATGAACGCCCGCTCGTAGACGTAGGACATTCCGAGAGCCGACGCGAGCTCTGCGGGTTGTGAGCGCACGTCGTCCTCCCACGCCTCCTGCAAGCAGATGACGTCCGCGTCGATGGCTCTTAGGTTCGCCTCGATGATTGGTTGGCGCGCCTCCCACGGTCCGTAGCGGCCCCACACGTTCCATGTCGCGACGCGCAGTCGGGTGTCGATCAGCGGCCCGAAGCCTGGGTCCCAGCTCACGCGGGCACGATCCGCGGTCCGTCGCGGCCGCACGAGCACGGATCGTCGACGACGTGACCGACCACATCGGTCGCCAGTTGCATTGATGGCGTCAAACGCGGCGCGATGTTCGTGATCGCCACACGGTCGCCCGATTGGTCGACGCGCCATTTCGCGGTGTCGTAGTGCGCTCCCGACCGCGCCTCGCACTCGAACGCACTCGTCGGGCCGAGACGCAGCCACCAGCGCGAGGAGGGGACCGCGTCGCGCGCGAAACGGTCGGTGACGGCGACGACGGGAACCTCGTCGAAGACGCCATGATCGAGTGCGGTCAGGATTGTCTCGTTGACACCGACGACGGCGTCGGGCCGCAACTGTCGGATGAGCGACGCGGTGCGAAACGCGTCGCCCTCGCTCGCGTCGCACGACGACCAGCGCGCGCTGAGCCGTCCGGCAGCGAGCTCGAGCGGCGCGACGTGGATGGTCTCTGCGAGGCGCGACACGATGAGCACGAGGCCGCCCTCGCTGATGCCGAGCATGCGCAGGTGTTCGACCGCCGACTCGGTCTCGTCGACGATGTCCTCCGGGGCGACCGGCCACGGCGCGGACCCGACGGTGCCGATGCCCCAGACCTTCGGTACGGGAACGGGGCGCGCCGTCATTGCTTCACGACCCGAGGGATCTTGTGCGGCGGTCCCTGACGCAGCAGCACTGCCTGTTCGACGAGCTCGACATCGGGCCGCACACCGAGAAGGGCCTCGACCGCGTCCTCGACCCGACCGCGCAGGTCGGGGGCCAACCGGGCGTAGCCCACCCGCAGGCGGAGACGATCGAGGTCGCGCGCCGTCCTCACGATCTGGAAGAGACCCGCGGCCGTCTCGGGCACGTCCTCGATGGCGGGCCACACGTCGATCGGCAACACGGAGCGACCGTCGACGACGACCTCGTCGCTCTTGCGGCCCATCGGCCACACCCGTCCGTGCGTCCGTCCGCACGCGCACGGCTCGCGTGTGAACCGGACGAGGTCGTCGGAGCGGTAGCGCACGAGCGGTGAGACGAGGTTCATCAGCGTGGTCGACACCAACTCACCGCGCTCGCCGTCCGCCACCGGCTCGTCACCATCGGGATCGAGCACTTCGATGATGGCGGTGTCCTCCCACACGTGACAGCCGTTGTGCTCGCGGCACTCGGTGGCTGCACCGACGTCGCCGACGCCCGTGTGATCGAAGAGTTCGAGGCCCCACGAGTCGACCAGCCGCCGGGCCCTCGGCCCCAAGGGCTCGCCGGCGTACACGATGCCGCGGTACGACGCGAACGCGCTCCCGATGTCGACGCCGCTCTCGGCGAGCTGTTCGAGCGCGATCACCAGCGGGCCGGAGAGGTTGTACCAACCGGTCGGCTGGAACTGCCGGCTCAGCTCGATCAGGCGGGGGAGCTCAGCGGGATCGTGGTCGACGAACACAGGCGTGGCGCCGATGCCGCGCATGGTCCAATGAATGGCTGGACCGCGGTACGTGAACAGCATCTCGACGAACGCGTCGCCGGGCCGGACACCGAGCTCCCAGAACTCGCGGGCGAGGATCGTGGGGCCTTCGCGCCCGGCGAACGGCGCCAGCGTCGGGTCACCGGTCGTACCACTCGTCGAGAAGATCGCGCCGAACACGCCCGGCGTCGCGAGATCGATGGCCAGCATTCCGCCGTACGGATCGCCGCGGTCGTCGCGAAAGTGACGCATCGCGTCCTTGTCGATGTAGGGGACCTGGTCGCGGAACGCATCCATGGAGTCGATCGCGTCGGGCGTCACACCGGCGCGATCCCAGGCATCCCGGATGAGCGGAGCCCGCTCGTAGGCCCACGGCAGGAGCTCACCGAGCTTCTCCTCTTGGAGCGCGTCGAGCTCCGCTCGCGGGAGGCATTCGATGTCGGCCTCCCAGTAGCGGTCCGCGTCGACCATGCTGGTCACCGGTGGCACCGGTGGACGTCCTGCACGACCTGACGCTCGTTGCGCTCCTGCAGGAGCACCGGCGCAGCTATCCCGACCGCGCCGCCGTGGTGTGCGGTGCAGATCGGTACACGTGGCCCGAGATGGACGAGCGTGTCGCGCGACTTGCTGCCGCGCTCGAGTCCGATGGTGTTGCGGCTGGCGATCGCGTGCTGTGGCTCGGCCAGAACTGTCATCGCGTGCTCGAGCTGCTGCTCGCGTGCGGGCGGTTGGGTGCGATCTTCTGTCCGGCGAACTGGCGGCAGTCGGCGACGGAACTCGCGTTCGTGATCGACGACGTGCAGCCGGCGGTCGTCGTCTGGCAGGACGAGGAGGTCGGCGCGGTGGTCGCCGACGCGCGTGCGCTCAGCGCCGCGTCCGATCGTGCCCGCTGGATCCAACACGACGGAGACGGTGCGTACGAGGCCTACCTCGCGACGCACGAAACGGCCGCGGACACGGTGTCGACCGATCCGTTCACCCCCGTGTTGCTGCTCTACACAGCGGCGTTCGACGGCACACCGAACGGAGCGCTCCTCACCCACGCGGGCATCATCGCTCAGAACCTCGTGTTCATGGGCTTGAACCGCGTGACGACCGACGACGTGTATCTGAACTCCGGGCCTCTGTTCCACATCGGCACGTTCTGGAACACACTCGTCACGTTTCACGCCGGTGGAACCAACGTGTTCGTACGTCGCGTCGATGTCGAGGAGATATGCCGGCTCATCGAGGCCGAACGGTGCACCGGTGCGTACCTGTTGCCGCAGACCCGCGAGCAGATCAACGAGGCGAACCGGGATGGCCGTTGGGACTTGAGCACGTTGGAGGACCGCGAGCTGACCCCGTGGTGGCGCAGGCCCGGCGGCTACGGGCAGACCGAGCTCGTCGGCATGGCGACCTACATGTGCATCGGCGGCGACGCGCTCGGCGTCCATGGACGGCCCCATCCGTTCGTGCAGATACGGATCGTCGACGAGGACGGCGACGAGCTCGCCCCAGGTGAAGTGGGGGAGATCGTGGTGCGCGGACCGACCGTGATGGCGGGCTATCACGCCCGTCCCGAGCTCACCGCGGCCCGCCAGCGCGGCCACTGGCACCACACGAACGACCTCGGGCGGCGCGAGTCGGACGGGTCGATCACCTTCGTCGGGCCTCGGACGACGATGATCAAGTCGGCCGCCGAGAACATCTATCCCGCGGAGGTCGAGGGCTGCCTCATTGCCCATCCGGCGGTGCGCGAGGCGGCGGTGATCGGCGTGCCCGACCCGGTGTGGACGCAAAGCGTCACTGCGATCATCGCGTTGCATGCCGGCGCGGCCGCAACGGCGGAGGAGATCATCGAGCACTGCCGCGCCCACATCGCGTCGTACAAGAAGCCCCGCACCATCGAGTTCGTCGACGCCCTGCCGCGCCTGCCGAGTGGCGCCGTCGACCGTGACACGCTCGACACGACGTTCGGCGGCGGCGGCTACCCCGGCGGCACCAACCGCTCCGCCTGACCCCGACCCCTCGAGCGAAATCCCATTCATACGTACACAAAAATGTGTACGTATGAATGGGAATTGCGTTGTCACGCGAGGCGGAACAACGGCAGGCCGATCTCGTCGTTGATGCGCTCGGGGGCGAGGTCGACGCGGGTGCCGACCTGGAGCGTGTCCTCCGTGGCGTCGACGAGGTTGCTCACGAGGCGTACCGGGTCTCCCGTCACGCCGTCGAGCTGCACGACGACCACGTTGTACGGCACTCGGTCGGCGACGCCCGGGTGAATCGCGTGCGCGACCCACGTGTACGTGAACACGGTTCCGGTTCCCGGGACGGTGTCCCACCGCCAGTCCATCGACCCGCAGTGGAAGCACCCTTCCGTCGGCGGATGCCGGTGCCAGCCGCACGCTTCGCACTGCTGGAGATCGAGCCGGCCCTCAGCCGCCGCGCTCCAGAAGCCCGCGTTCGTGCGATCGACCGTGGGTAGGGGCAGCCCGTCGAGGTACATCAGTCGGAACGCAACCCGTAGAGCCGCGCGGTCGTCCCGCCGGCGATCGCCGCGCGCTCGTCGGCGCTCACGTCGGCGAAGAGCCGCTCGATGGTGGCCTGCGTCTCCGGCCACGTGCCTTCGGGGTGCGGGTAGTCCGACGCCCACAGCAACGGCTCGATGCCCGTGATGCTGCGATTGAACACCGCGGATGCGTCTGCGCCGAACGTGACGTGTCCTTGCCGCCGGACATACGCACTCGGCGGCTCGTCGAGCTTCGGGTTCACCCACCAATGGTGTTCTTCGTACGCCTCGTCCATGCGCTCGAGGGCCCAGGCCAACCACCCCGCGCCGCACTCGACCATCACGACATGCAACGCGGGAAACCGCATGAGCACGCCCGACGCGGCGATGTACGTCAAGGTGCGCTGCGCACCGAGACCGACCTCGACGTAGTTGATGACCGCGCCTCCCGGCCCGCGCTCGGTCACAGGGTTGGTGCCCGTGCCCACGTGGAACGACACCGGCATGTCGTGCGACTGCGCGACCGCCCACAGCGGGTCGTAGACGTCGAGGTTGTAGGGCTTGTCTGCCGGCGCGTGCATCGGCAACATCACCGCCCGCAGCCCAAGCGTCGCGACGCGCTCCACCTCACGCACGGCCACGTCGATGTCTTGGATCGGAATGAGTGCGGCGCCCGCAAAACGCGGCGACGTCGCAAACGTTTCGGCCAGCCACGTGTTGTAGACCTGCGCGCACGCCAATCGCAGCTCCGGATCGGGGATCATGAACCCGAACAGTCCGATCGTGGGATAGAGCACCTCGCCCCACACGCCGTCGGCGTCGAGGTCCTTGACGCGGATGTCCGGATCGAAGCCTCCCGGGCGCATGCCGGACGCGCCCTCTGTGGTGGGACCGCCCATCTTGCGCGGCGGCAGGCCCTCGACCACGAACAGCCACTTGCCGTCGGCGTCCTCGACACGGGGCGCACGGTCGCGCAAAGCCACCGGTAGCCGCGTCTGCCACAGGTCGAGTGGCTCGACCACATGGGAGTCGGCGGAGTTGATCTTCACGACGTCACCTCCGGAAGATGATCGAACCGGTTGGATTGGGCCCTGCGCCGGCGACGACGAGAGCGATCTCGGCCCCGTCGACCTGGTTGTGGGATGTTCCGCGAAGCTGACGCGTCGCTTCGAGCACGTGCGTCATGCCGTGCAGGTAGACCTCGGCCAGATTCCCGCCATGCGTGTTGACGGGTAGCTGACCGCCCATGCGGATGTTGCCGTCGGCGACGAACGGACCGCTCTCGCCTCGCTCGCAGAACCCGAAGTCTTCGAGCGCCATCAACACGAGCGGTGTGAAGTGGTCGTAGATCATCGCCACGTCGATGGCCTCAGGGCCGACGCCGGCGATGCGGTACACCTCTTCCGCAGTGGCGCGCTGCCCGGCGGAGGCGTAGTCCTCGTCCGACATGTTGTGCCCCGAGAGCGTGCCCTCACCCCAGCGGTAGCCCCCGGCCATCGACGCGCCCATCACGTAGACCGGCGGTTGCTTCAGGTCGCGCGCCCGCTCGGGCGTCGTCACGATGACGGCGGCCGAGCCGTCGGATTCCATGCACACGTCGAACAAGCGCAACGGGTCGGCGATCATGCGCGAGTTGTGATGATCTTCCATCGTCATCAGCTCGCGGAAACGTGCATCCGGGTTCGCGGCCGCCATCAGGCGCGCGTTGATCGCAACCTCTGCGAACTGATCGATCGTCGTGCCGTAGACGGCCATGTGCCGCCGAGACGGCAACGCGAACATCTGCGCGGGCGACATCAGTCCGAACGGAAGCGCGTACCCGAAGGGCGCCGGCAGCCGTCCGCTCATGCCGGCGAGCGACTGTCCGAAGCGCTGTTTCGGGCTCTGGCAGATCGCGCGCACGACGACGACCACTTCGGCCACGCCGGTCGCGACGGCCATCGCCGCATTGGTGAACGCGCCGCCCATGCCCGCGCCGCCGCCGCCCCACACCATCCCGGAGTAACGCGTGCGCGGCGTGCCGAGTGCCATCGACAGGCCAGACGGTTGTGCGGCGTCGTCGGAGTACGACGAGAACCCGTCGATGTCTTTCACGTCGAGCCCGGCGTCGTTGCACGCGTCGTGGATCGCCTGCACGGCCAAACGGAACGTGTCCTCGCCGGCGAGCTCTCCGCGCTTGCCATAACGCGAGTGTCCGATTCCCACGACGCAGGCCTGATCGCGCAGCGCGTACGTCATGAAGCGGCCCTCAGCGCGCCGAGCGCGAAGCGGGTCGCGACCGTGACGGCCTCGTCGCGCGACAGCGCGGTCGGACTGTACAGACGGTCGTTGATGAGGCCGGAGCAGATGTGTTGGATCGCTCGGGCGTCGGTGGTCGGATCGGCCTCAGGGAACAGGTCATCGGCTTTCCCGGCCTCGATCGCGCGCTCGAGAGGTTCGAGCTGGCGCCGGTTCAAGCGGTCGATCTCCTCGGGAAAGCGTCGGGCCAGCGAGCCCTGCTCGCCCGCGAACAACCGAGCCCGCTTCGCGAGGCGGGGGTCGTAGACCACGCCGAGCACGGCGGTCACCCACTCCCGCACCGCCTCGACAGGGCCCGTCGCCTGCTCCACCCGAACGCGTAATCGCTGGTCAGCCCGCATGGACTCCTCTTCGAACAGGTGGAGGAACAGAGCGGACTTCCCGGCGAAATGGCGATAAAAGGCGCGCGTCGAAAGCCCCGCCCGGTCGAGAACGTCTTCGACGCGCAGGCCCTCGTAGCCCCGTTCCGCCAGCACCGCACGGGCGGCCGCAACGAGCTCATCGAGCTCCGACAAGGTTCGGCTTCCCCCCACGAGTGAAAATGATATTTTCAATGAAGCCCGCGACGCCAATGCGTAGTGTCGAAAAAGTTCTCGGCATCCGCCGAGCACACAACCCGGGTGGGGGGAACCATGGTTCGAATCCGGTCCGCAGTCGCTCTTCTGCTTGCCGCGTCGCTCGTGATCGCGGCGTGTAGCGATGACAAGAAGTCGACTACGACTACGGCGTCATCGTCGAACGCGCCGCTCACGGCGTCGTTTCGAGGAGTGACCGCGACGACGATCAAGATCGGCATCGTCGTCGTCGACTTCGAGTGCATCAAGCAGTTCGTCGACTTCAACCAAGGCGACGCGGAAAAGATCTACAAGGCGCTCGTCGACGACATCAACAACAACGGAGGTGTCCTTGGTCGCAAGCTCGAGGTCGTCTTCAAGAACCTGTGCCCCCTCCAGCCCGACAGTGTGTCGGCCGCTTGCACCGCGCTGACGGACGACGAGCAGGTGTTCGCAGTGATGGGCGTGTACGACACGCCACCGTCTGACGGGAGCAATCAGCTCTGCCTGGCGAAGGACAAGGACACGATCCTCATCAATGAGCTCATCACGAAGAAGGTGATGGATCAGGCGACACCAGGGTTGCTCTTGATGCCGGGCATCCTGCCGGAACGCCGTTTGGACGCGCTCTTGTCGCTGCTCACGCAGAAGAAGACGCTCACGGGCAAGGTGGTTGCCGTTCTCGGCGACCAGGACACGGCCAGCGGCGCCGAGACGGCGTTGAAGGCGAAGGCCAGCGCCCTCGGAGTCACGACTGGCTCGACGGCCTTGCTGTCCATCACCAATGAGGACACGAGCGCCGCGCAGACCCAACTCGACAGCTTCATCGAGAAGTGGAAGACCGAGAAGGTCAACGTCTTGCTGATGTCGGGTCTGCTCGTTTCGGCGAAGCAGTTCGTCGAAAAGCTCAAGGCCGCGATTCCGGGCATGCAGCTGATCACCGACGACTCGTCGACGGCCGCGCAGGGACAAGACGAAGTCGAGGCGGGCAAGACCCCCAACCCGTACGAAGGGATGCTGAGCCTCAGCGGCTTGTCCGAGGACGAGGTCTTCAAGTCAGCGGGCGTCCAGGCGTGCGTGAAGATCTACGAGACCGCCACCGGCGAGAAGGTCATCGGACCGAACGACCTCAAGCCTGGCCCCGACGGCCAGCGCGCGCAGGTGTACATCGGCATCCAGGACCGTTGCAACGAGTTGACCGTGTTCAAGAAGATTGCGGAGAAGGCAGGTGCCAATCTCACGAACGACACCTGGATCGCCGCCGTGAATAGCTTCGGCAAGATCGAGCTTCCGACCACGAGCATCGCCTCGTACGGTCAGGGCAAGTACGACGCTGACAACGGCTTCCGGCTCGGGGCGTTCGACTCGAGCATTCCGCCGAAGGGTGACTTCAAGCCGCAAGGCGATCTTGCGGACGTGACCGCCTAGCAATCCTCCATCCAGCGCACTCGTTCTTGCGTTGCTTGACCACCGTATGAGGGGTTGAGCGACGCAAGAACGAGGCGCAGGACCAGGACCAGGACTGGTCTCAGTCGGGGACGGGCGCGGCGGCGTTCGAGCGCATCGTCGCTCGTTCGTCGGTGCCCAAGTAGGAGGCAACGACGAGCGGGTTCGTGCGCATGTCGTTGGGCGCGCCGTGCGCGATCACCGATCCGGCTTCGAGGCAGTACACGTGGTCGGTGATCGCCAGGATCAGCGGCAAGTCGTGCTCGACGACCACGAGCGTGGCTGACAGCTCGGCCTGGAGGCGCTTGATCAGCGGCCCAAAGGCCTCCGCTTCGCGCTGCGCGACACCCGCTGTCGGTTCGTCGAGGCAGATGACGCGCGGCGCAACCGCGAGCAGGGCGGCGAGCTCGACGATCCGGCGAGTGCCGGTCGACAGCTCGGCGATGAATCGGTCGGCGTAGCGCCCGAGTCCGAGGAAGTCGATCAGTTCAGCGGCTTCAGCGTGACGGCGTCGCTCCAACCGCGTTGCTCGCGGCAGGAACAGTGCAGTGCTCCAGAACGACGTGCGCTGCCGCGCTTCCAGCGCGAGCTCGACGACCTCGCGCACGGTCAGCTCGGGGAAGAGCAGCGCCGCCTGGAACGTGCGTCCCAGACCGAGGCGAGCGCGGCGGTTGGCGGCCATCGAGCTCACGTCGGTCCCCAACAGGTCGACGCGGCCACGGCTCGGCAGGAACCCGCCGATCGCGTTCAACAACGTGGACTTCCCGGCGCCGTTCGCGCCGATGAGTCCGACCACCTGACCAGGCATCGCGCGGAAGTCGATGTCGTTCACCGCGACGAGACCGCCGAACGTCACGGACAGACCGTGGGTCGCCAGCACACTGCCGTCTGCGTTCGCGCCCAACCGGTCAGGGGACACCGAGAGCGCCAAGGAGGTCGGCGGCGCGACCGTCACCTTGGGCGGAGCGGGCCCGAGCCGGCGTTCGACGCGCTGGAGCACTGCGTCGCGGCACCAGTACGCGATCTGGGTGAACCCGCCGGGGATGTACAGCAGGATCAGCAACAGCCCGATGCTCGACGTGAACAGCGGGACGAGCTCGTTCTTGGGCCAGAAGGCGGGGAGGCCGACGACCCAAACGGCACCGATGACCGCGCCGGCCAAGCTGCCGAGCCCGCCGATGACGGCCATGGCGACGAGCAAAAACGAGTCCTGCACGCGGAAGAACCGTTCGGTGTAGCCGATGGTCACCACGAGGCCACCGAGGAGCGCACCGCTGAGGCCGGCCAGGAATCCGCCGAGCGCGTACGCGGTCACCTTCGCCTTCGTGGGGGACACGGTGAACGCTTCGGCGGCGTGCTCGTTCTCGCGCACGCCGATGATCGTGCGGCCGATGCCACTGTGCCGAAGGTGCCCGACAACGAGCAGCACGATGACCAGCAACGTGAGCGCGAAGTAGTAGTAGCCGAGGTTCTTGTGGGTGAGGTCGAACGGTCCGATGTCTTCGCGTGGCAGGCGCACGGTGGCGCGGCCGAGCGAGAGGATCGGTTGCCGGAAGATGTAGGCCTGGGCGGCAATGGCGAACGCGAGCGTGCTGGCGGCGAGCATGAGGCCACGCACGCTGAGCGCGGTGACTCCTATCAACGCGGCGGTGAGGCACGCGACCACCGCACCGATCAACAATGCCCAGCCGAACGGCACCGACGGGATCGTCCCGTCGAACAAACGGATGCTCGCGATGCCGAACGTGAAGTCAGCGCCGCGGATGAACGTCGCGGCAGTGAGCGCGCCGATTCCGGCGAATGCCATCTGGCCCAGCGACAGCTGCCCGGCCCAGCCGGTGAGCACGGTCACCGACACCGCGGCCAATGCGAACGCGACCACCTGTGTGTAGGTCAGGTGCTTCGCCGACTCGGTGAGGAGTTGCGGAAGCACGATCGCGACTCCGAGGGCGAGGATCGCGCACATCTGGGGAAGGCGCTTCACCCACCAGATGTCCTTCACGCGCGCGGACACCACGTGGTGCCGCGGCGCGAACTGGAAGCTCTCCGTTCCCATGTCGACTCGGCGAGCCCGGGCGACCAGCACGACGACGGCCAGGAACAACACGAACTGCACGAGCCCGGTCTCGCTGGTGTAGTTGAAGAGCAGGACAGAGTCGATGACCCCGATCGCCACCGCCGCGATCACCGCCTTCGGGAACGAGACCATTCGCCCGACGAGCGCGGCGGTGAGCCCGCGCAGCAGGGTGCTGGGGCCGAGGTTCACGAGGTCGGACGACGCCGCATCGGTGGTGATGAGGATCATCGACATCGCCGACAGGAAGCCGCTGATGGCCCACACCCCAGTCGACACCATCTTCGGGTTGATCCCCGTGAGCCTCGCGAGGTCTGGATTGCCGACCGATGCCCGCACGGACTCACCGAAGGTGGTGTGACCCAGTAACCACCACAACCCGACCGTGATGAGTGGCACGACGATGAGGGCAAGAATTTGCGGGCCCTTCAGGATGATGTCGCCGGGAAGATCCCACTCACCATGGATCGGGCTCGGATACGAGGTCTGCAGCGATCCTGTTCGATATTCGGGCAATGCCAGCGTGATTGCCTGCGCGAGCTGCGCGACCCCGATCGTGGCCACGAGCATGATGACCCGCGGCGCGCGGAACAGGCGGCGCACGACGGTGAGCTCGACGACGGCGCCGGCCAGCGTGCCGATGAGCAATGCGCCGACGAGAGCAGGCCAGTAGGGCCAACCGTGCGCGCCGGCCATCACGCCCAGTAGCGCGGCCGACGGAACCCCGAGATCACCGACGGCGAAGTTGATGACCCGGCTCGATCGGTAGATGAGCACGATGCCCATCGCGACCAACGCAATGATCAAGCCGCGGACTGCCCCGAGGACGAGCAGGTTCCACGTGAAGAGCGACGCGACGATCATCCGCCCTCGGAACCGAAGAACACCGCGCGCACCAAGTCGTCACGCTCGAGCAGGTCGCGCGCCGCGCCTTGGAAGCGCACCTCGCCCTTCTCGAGGAAGATGGCCCGGTCGGCAATCGACAATGCGACGTTGAGCGATTGTTCGACGATGAGCATCGTCTGGCCCCGGGCCTTGAGCTCCTCGATGATGGCGAGTAGCCGTTGCACGACGACCGGAGCCAGCCCGAGTGACAGTTCGTCGATGAGGAGGATCTCGGGGTCGTGGAGCAGCACGCGCCCGAGTGCGAGCATCTGGTTCTGTCCGCCGGAGAGACTGCCGGCGAGCTGCTTCCGCAGCATGACCAGCTCGGGGAACATCTCGTAGATGCGGTCGACCTTCTCGTCGATCTCCGCCCGCGACTCGCTGTGCAAGCGGGCGCTCACGGCGAGGTTCTGACCGACGGTGAGGTTCGGGAAGACGCCCTTGCCGCCCGGCAGTTGGACGATTCCCATCTTCGCCCGCATCTCCGGCATCACGTAGGTGACGTTCTGTCCGTTGAGTCGTATGACGCCGCGCTCAGGTACGGAGAGGCCACTGATCACGCGCAGGATCGTCGACTTGCCGGCGCCGTTGGTGCCGAGGAGCGCGAGTGTCTCCCCTTTGGCCACCTCGAAGTTGACGTCGAACAGCACCTGGACGGGCCCGTAAGAGAAGTCGATGTCGGCGATCTGAAGTACCGGCGGGGGCGCGCCACCGGCGGCGCTGCGCTTGTGGTGCTCCTCCTGCTCCTCGAGCAACTCAGAAACAACGAGGGAGAGGTCGTTGCGGATGAACCGAGCCCCGTTCATCAGCATCAGGCCACCGATGATGCTGGTCGGCACACCTAGTGCGATGACGGTGCCGCGGGTTCCGATGGAATCAGTGGCGAAGCCGGCAATGATGCCGCCGCCGAAGCCGCCGATGAAGAAGATGTACATGGTCGTGAGCGACGAGCCCATGCCGCGCAGGCGGTACGGGACCACCGCGTAGAGCACTGGTCCGACCATCGCGAACGCGGCCGTGATGAGCACCGACTGCGGGATGCCGAGGATCACGAACCATGCTCGGCTGTTGACCGAGTACTGCAACGGGGTGAAGAGCGAGGACGGCGCGATGAGTGCGCCCACGAGAGCCAGCGCCTTGGCCGGGTTCTGCCGGTACACCTTGTCGAAGTACTTCGCGACGAACGGCAGGATCGGCAACGCGGCGATGCCGCTGAGGCTGAGCAACAGCCCGCGATCGAACGCGTCGGTCACATGGAGGTTCTTCTCGAGGTAGAGCGATGCAAGCGTGCCCTGGCTGAAGAGGCCGAAGCCCAACGCGCAGAATGCGATGAGCACCGTGCGAATCGTGTTGATCTTCTTCAACCGAGCGAAGGCGGCTTCCATCGAGATCGGTGCCGGCTTCGCCTCCTGGATCACCTCGCCGAGCACGTGTTGCTTCTCGAACTGTCCGCGGGGCGGTTCCTTCATGAAGAACGCGCCGATGGCCACGATCGTCACCGGAATCCCGAGGGCGTACCAGGCCCATCGCCACCCCTCGGCCCCGCCGGCCCACCCCGCGATCGCCGCGACGAGTACCGGGCTCATGATGCCGATCAGGTGGGCCCCGCCCTGCATCGCCGCGGACATCCGGGCGCGAACGTTGATCGGATAGGCATCGGCTACCAGCGAGTTGTGCACGGTGATCGTGCTCGCCTTGGTGATGCCGGTGGCGAAACGGGTCCAGAACAGCATGAAGGCGTTGAGCGCGAAGCCGGAAGCAACGACGAATCCCCCGAAGAAGATGGCGGAGACGCCGACGATCGGGACGCGCTTGACCCGGTCCGCCAGCCAGCCCATCGGGACGGCGCCGAGCACGAAGAACGCGGCCGACGCCGTGCCGATGAAGACGATCGCGCCCTCGCTGATCCCGAACGTCCGGCGGATCTCGGGCGCAAGGACGTAGATGGCCGCGCCCTCCAACTCGTCCAGCGACACGATGGCGGTGAGCACGATGAACATCAGCCAGCCGCCCTGGCGCAGCCCTTGACGCAACGACAGCTGCTCGGCGTTCACACCGGGGAGCAGGTCGTCGGGAAAGATGATTTGCTCGCGCGCCTTTTCCTGCGCGGCTTGGCGGGCGGCCTCTTCGTCCAGGACGGTGGCGGCGAGCGACGCGACAGAGCCGCCCGATGTGTCTCGCTCGTCCACTAGCCCCCCTGATTTTCCGCGCCGAGCTGTGCGATGGTACTTGCGGCCTTCAGCATGGCTCAGTTCAGCCCCGCCGCGTTGGAAGGGGGACGATGTGCTCGATTCGGTCGGTACGCGCGCGTGACGCGAACACGCGCGGCGGTGTCGCTACACATCGTCGGGAAGCTCAGGATCCGCTTTCACCTGCCGATGGAGATGGGCGGGGCGTACAGTCGTCCCACTCCCGCAGCTGAATTCGCACCATGACATCGACGCCGGACACCCTTGCGCAGCCTGCTCCGCTCGTTGCAATGGGCGCGGGTGACCTGCCCGACGAAGTCTTCAAGATGATCGTCGACATGACGGCGTATCCGTTCGTCGTCATCAACCCTGACGGTCACATCCGGTACGCGGGCGGCTCGATCGAGCGCGTGCTCGGCTGGCCCGCCGACCAAGTGGCCGGTCGAAACATGGTCGAGTTCCTGCCACCGGATCAGGTCGAGCTCGCGATCGCCGTGATCGCCGAGATCGAAGAGGTCGACCGCGAGGGTGCCGGTGTTCCCATGGTGTTCCAGCTGCTGCGTCCCGATGGCGAGACGACGTGGGTCGAGATCGGCGCGATCCCGCTGCTCGATGTTCCGGGCGTCGACTGCATCGTGCTGCGCCAACGCGTGTGGGACTCGCAGCATTGGTTCGATACGTTCCTCGACGCGCTCCTCGCCGACGAGCCGCTCGGCGACGTCCTCGCCGCGCTGTGCCGTTCGATCGCCGCCTCGCTCGAAGCCGAGGGTGCGGTCGTGCACTACCAGTTCGATGGCGTCGCGTTCGCCGGAGCCGCGGGATTCGGTGCGCCGGTCGAGCAGCTGCCGCTCGACGTCGGGCCGTGGTGCGAAGCCGCACTGGCGCACGGGCCCGCCGAGGTCGATCCTGTCAACCTGCCGTGTTTCGTCGGTGCCCCCGCGATGGCCATGGGACTGCGCACGTGCTGGACGATGCCGATCCCGCTGAGCCAAGGGCTCGCACCCGCGGTGCTGTCGGTGTGGCGCTCCGAGTCGGGCGCGCCGCTCATGGGTCACCGGCACGCGCTCGATCGGTCGGCCAGGTACGTGCAGCTCGCACTGGTGCGCACGGCCGAACACCAGCGGCTTCGGCACCTGGCCGGGCACGATGCGCTCACTGGTGTGGCCAACCGTGCCGAGTTCCGCGACCGCCTCGCCCACGCGCTCGCCATTGGTGAGAGCGACCTTGCCGTCGCCTTCTGTGACCTCGACGACTTCAAGCCGATCAACGACAACTACGGCCACCGCGTCGGCGACGATGTGCTCGTCGAAGTGGCCACGCGGCTGCGAGGGTGCCTGCGGACAGGGGACGAGCTCGCACGGATCGGCGGTGACGAGTTCACCGTGCTGTTGCGCAATGTGCCTGACACGGCCGCCGCCCGCCACGTTGCCGACCGCCTATTGGCGGCGGCGCGCGACCCGTTCCAAGTCGAAGGCGACGAGGCGAAGATCGGACTATCCGTCGGCATCGCGCTGAGCGAACCCGGCGCTACCGCCGATGCGCTGCTCGAACGAGCGGACGAAGCGCTCTACGAGGTGAAGCGAGCCGGCGGCGGCGGCGCGCACATTGCCGAAGCAATACCGTCACCTGATGGATCTGATCGAGACGCTCCGGACGACGGGCGCCGTCCGCAACTTCCAGTCTGACGCCATCGCGGACGAGGTCGTCTACCGCATCCTCGACAACGCGCGGTTCGCGCCGAGCGGCGGAAACCGACAGGGCTGGCGCGTCGTCGTGGTCAACGACCCTGCCACTCGTAGGGCGCTACGCGATCTGTACCTGCCGACGTGGTACGAGTACCTCGCGCAACGGATGGTCGGTCTCACGCCGTGGGCGCCTATCACCGATCGAGATGCGGAAGCGCGCGCCATCGAGTCGGCCCGTGACATGCAAGCCGGCGAAGGCTTCCCTGAGGATCTCGATCAGGTGCCGGTGCTTCTCGTCGTGCTGGCCGACCTGCGAGCCTTGGCGGCCGTTGATCGCGACTTGCCGCGCTACACGTTCGCCGGTGGCGCGTCGGTGTACCCGTTCGTGTGGAACGTGCTGCTCGCCGCCCGCGAAGAAGGCCTCGGCGGTGTGGTGACGACGATGGCCATCGGCATGGAGGACGACGTCAAGACGCTGCTCGACGCCCCCGACGAGCTCGCCGTGGCGGCGGTGGTGGCGCTCGGCCGGCCGGTACATCAGCCGCGCAAGCTCACGCGTGAGCCCGTCGAGGCGTTCGCCACGATCGACCGCGTCACAGGACCAGCGTTCAGGGGTACATGAGCCGGCATGGCTCGCGCCCGCGTCGGTTGCTCGGGATGGATGTACAAGGACTGGCGCGGGATCGTCTATCCGCAGGAGCTTCCGGCTCGTCGCTGGTTCGAGCACTACACGACGCTGTTCGACACCGTTGAGCTGAACAACACCTTCTATCGGCTGCCACCGCCATCGACTGTCGAGTCGTGGGCGGCTCAGGCGCCGCCCGGCTTCCTCTACGCGTTGAAGCTCGGCCAGTTCGGCTCGCACCGTATGAAGCTGCGCGACGCGGCGTCGTGGCTACCCAACCATCTCGATCGGGCGGAGCGTCTCGGTCCCGCACTCGGCCCGACGCTCGTGCAGCTACCGCCGCGGTGGAAGCGCAACGTCGAACGGCTCGATGAGTTCCTGTCCGTGGCTCCGAGGACGATGCGCTGGGCGGTCGAGTTGCGCGACCCGACGTGGGTGCACGACGACGTGTTCTCCTTGCTCCGCGCGCACGGCGCCGCGCTCTGCATCCACGATCTCCTTCCCGATCATCCCTGGGAACTCACGACCGACTGGACGTACGTCCGCTTTCATGGGCCGAACGCGCTCGAGCAGAAGTATTGGGGCCGCTATGGCGCCCGTCGCCTCGCACCGGTCGCGGAGCGGCTTCAGTCATGGCTCGACGACGGACGCGACGTGTACGCGTACTTCAACAACGACTACGAGGGCCATGCGGTGAAGGACGCGCAATGGCTCCGCGGCCGGTTGCGCAACTCAGACGCGGAGCGCCGCGACGCGCTGGGCTAACACTGGCATGCCGACGTCCGTCGCGAGTGCGGCCGCTTGGGCCAGCAACTCGTCGGCGCGGTCATCGTCGCGGCCGGACGACTTCAGCATGCTGGCGAACTCGTACGCGGTTCGTGCCAGCCACGGTCGGGCGCCCATCTTTTCGTTCATGTCGAGCGCGGCCTCGAAGTGTCTTTCGGCGTCGTCCCAGAGCTCCATCGTGACCGCAAGCATCGCAAGGTAGTGAGAGGCGGCCCCGATACTTCCCCAGCCGAAACCGACCTGGATGTTGCGACCCGCGTAAGGCAGCAGCGCCGCGTAAAGCACCTGAGCCCGCTCGGCGTCGCGGAGGTACGAGCACGCCTCCGTGGCCAACGCCAGATTGAGCGTGTACGTGACCGGCGTCTCGAGCAACTCCGTGAAGTCGTTCGTTGCCAAGCGTTCGAACAGGTCGTGCACCTCATCCCGCTGGTCCAGTTCGGTGAGCAGCATGGCCAACCCCGCCCGCCAGCCGACGATTTCGGGATTCTCGGCGATGAGCGCCCGGATCGGCGGCTCGACCTCCTCACACCGCCCTTGCTCGCGGCGCACTATGAAGAACTGGACGCCGAACATCTGAAGGGCCATCTCATCGCTGACTCCGCGATGATCGGCGAACCAGGCCATCAACCGAGCCTCGGCCGCCTCGAGGTCGCCCGAGAACAGCTCCAGCACCGTGCGAAAGACCTGTGCCCAGAGCGCCATTCCCCGTTCGTGTGTCTGTTTGCTGACGAACTCGAGGCCGTCAGCGGCAGCGGTGCTGCCTTGAATGTCGCCCAACTCGAGGAGGTCCGCGAACCGGTACACGTCGCCGAAGCCGATGGTCTGGCCGGTCTCCAGCCGAGCCATTTCCTCAGCGATCGCCAGCCGCTCTTCGACGTTCGCCGGCCCCCAGTTGGCGTCGTGGTGAACGCTCAATGCCTCGACCAACGCCTCTCGGTCGTCGATCCGCCGGGCAATCGCAACGGCCTCGGCGGCCAGTGCGATCCGTCGCTCCGGGTCATTGATGACGGGTAAAGCCCGCCCGAGGAGCGAGAGAACGCGGGCCCGGAGCGGGCTGTCGGTCCTCGGAAGCCATCGCAGCGCCTCCTCGAGCAAGCTGGCGGAGACGTCGTTCGGCACGGGCGGGGCACCGACTGCCGACGCGACGGCGGCCCGCGCGAACAACTCGCTGTTGTCGAGTGCCCTTGCAATTCGCGCGGCTTCCGCGGCCAGCTCAACCGCTTCGTCGAGCCGCCCGATCGCGTTGTACGCGTTGGCCAGGCCGGTCAGCAGAGCGATGCGGATCCTCTCCGTCGAAACTCCGGCCTCGTCGAGCACCTCGATGCCGCGGGTGTAGTGCACCGCCGCGTCGTCTTGTGCCAGCGCGACACACGCCTCGTCACCAGCTCGGCAGGCGTAGTCAGCGGCCTTCTCCACGTCTCCCATCGCTGCGGCTTCACAGAAGTGGTGGGCGAGGGCCGCGAGCGGCGGGTCCGGTCGGCGCTCGAGCGCTTCGCCAATGCGCTTGTGCAGACGGGTCCGGCGGCTCGTACTCAGTTCCTCGTAGAGCGACTCGCGAACCAGCGCATGCGCATACATGAAGCAGTCGGGCTTCGATGGCATCTCGACGACAAGCCGGGCCGCGGCCGCGATCTCGAGCGCGTCGACCACATCGTCCTCGGCGAGATCATCGACTTCGGCCACCAGGCGCAAGTCGAACTCGCGGCCGATGACCGCGGCGGTGCGCAGCACGCGGTTGACGTCGTCGGCGAGGCGGTTGAGCCGGTGACCGATCACCTCCCGCACCCCTTCCGGTATACCGAGATGCGCGACGTCACCTTCGAAGGACCACTGGCCCTCGCGCTCGAAGATGGCCCCGCTCTCGGCGAGATGGCGGAGGACCTGTCCGACGAAGAACGGGTTTCCTTCCGTTTCGCTGTGCACGGCCCGCGCGAGCGACGCGCCATCATCTCCGAGTCGTTGTCCGGCGGCCGCCTCGACGAACGCCTCGACGCCCGCGAGGTCGAGTCCAGACAGCATGAGTCGGTCGACGGCGTCGAGTCGGCGGAAGTCCGCAAGCATTTCGGCGAGCGGGTGGGTTCTCGCGAGGTCAGTATCGCGGTACGTGCCGATCACGAGCAGCGCCGTGGGTTCGGTGCCGCGCAGGAGGTGACGCAGGAGCATCAAGGTGCCTTTGTCTGCCCAGTGCAGGTCGTCGAGGATGAGGACGACGCCGCCACCTTCAGCCGCGATGCTCAGGAGATTGGTAGCGGCTTCGAACAAGCGATGGCGTTCGACGTCGGGATCGGCGCGCAGGGGCTCACCGGCGTCGGGGGCGCGTAGCGCGAGATCGGGCACGATGCGAGTGAGCTCGCCCCCAAAAGCGGCCACGTGTCGGTCCACCACCTCGCCGTCGCACGTCGCGAGGAGGTACGTGACCGCTTCGACGAACGGCCGGTACGCGAGGCCGACATGCTCATCGCATGCGCCGTACAAAATTGTGGCGCCACCCTCCTGCGTTCGTGCGGCGAGCTCGCGTACGAGTCGGGTTTTGCCGATACCAGGTTCGCCCGCGACGAGCACGGCACGGCGCTTGCCCTCGAGGCTCTGCTTCCACGCCGTCAACAAGGTCTCGCCTTCGAAGTCGCGCCCGACGAAGAACGGTCCGCCCATCGACGCGAGCAGGGGCGGCAGCTGAGCATCGGCTTGCTCTGGTTCCCAGCCGATCTCGACGACCGCGACCGGGTCGGGCAGGCCCTTCAACGTCATCGACCCGCGACTGGTGTACTCGAGACGGCTGCGTCCACCGCCGAGCGCACGAACGACCTCGGTCGCGAGGATCTGCCCTGCCGCGGCGACCGCGCACAACCGTGCTGCCTCGACCACCGGTGGCCCGAACCAGTCGCCGTCCTCGCTGGTTGCCTCCCCGATCGCAAGGCCGATGCGGATCGCGACGTGTCCACTCGGATGGTGCCGGGCGAATCGCTCCGTACGCCGTTGCAATCCGACTGCGCACACCGCGCCATCCGAGGGCCGGTCAAACGCCACCATGAGACCGTCACCGGTGTTCTTCACCTCGCGACCCTCATGTGCCGCGATGACCTCTCGCAATGACTGGAAATGGGTGCGCCGAAGCTCGTCCGCGGCGGCCGGTCCGAGCTCGCTGGCCAGTCGCGTGGAATCGACCAAGTCGGTGAAGAGGATCGTGACCAACCCCACCTGAGTCACGGCTTCATCATCCCTCGTACGCTCGGGTGTGCGCATCGTGAGCCTCGTGCCGTCGGCGACCGAGACGTTGTTGGCCTGGAGCATCCGGCCGGTCGCCTGCACTCGGTTCTGTGAGCAGCCGTCGCTCCGGGCTGTCGGGGGCACGAAGGACCCCGACATCGAGGCCATCGTCGGGCTGCGACCCGACCTCGTGGTGGTCGACGAGGAGGAGAACCGCCGAGAGGATCATGCTGCGCTCGTGGCCGCTGGTCTGGACGTCCACGTCCTGGCGGTGCGCAGTGTCGCCGACGTCGACGCGCAACTCGGCCCGCTCGCGGCGCGCGTGGGGGCTCGCTGGGACCCGATCGGGACCGTCGCGGCGCGGCCGCACCGCGCGTCGGCGTTCGTCCCGATCTGGCGGCGCCCGTGGATGGCGCTCGGTGCACCCACGTACGGCACTTCGTTGCTGACCACGCTCGGCATCGACAACGTGTTCGCCACGGAGGCATATCCCGAAGTCACGCTCGACGACGCGCGGGCACGAATTCCGGATGTCGTGCTCGCGCCGAGCGAGCCGTATCCGTTCGGCGAACGGCAACGTGAGGAACTCGAGTCCGTCGCACCGGTGGTCTTCGTCGACGGCAAGGACCTCTTCTGGTGGGGCATGCGTACCAAGGACGCGATCGGACGTCTCGACGTGGCTATTGCCGAGGTGCCAGCTCAGCCAGGTTGAGGTTGATCTCCTCGTGGAAGTGCGTCGGTCCGATCACAGAGTTCGCGTCTGCGTCGATCTCCGACACGAACCGAACGAGCAGGCCGTCGCTCGCCCGCACCCAGACATCGCCGCGCTGATAGCCGTTGGAGCTGCCGCTCAGCTGGTGATCGAAGTGCATCTTGATCGTGTCGACCGGGACGCCTTGCACCACGAGCGTTTCCGGCCCGACAACGGCAGTGTCGGTGGCCGCCGTGTCGGTTCCGTTCTTGCACCCACCTTTGACGTCCGTCCCGGGCACGTCGGACGGCGGCCGGATGTACGTGTCGTGACACTCGAATGTCCGCTCCTCGGTCTTGCCGAAGAACTCGTGATGCGTCGTGAAACTCCTCATCTCGTTGGCCGTGCCAGGGAGACACATCGTCCAGTGCTCGAATCGTTGCTCCAGCGGCGTCCACCGCACATCGACGCCGCAGGCGGTCTCGGTGACCGTCATCGTCGTCTGCTGCGGGTAGTCGTGCTGCGCGCCGCCGAGTGCGCTCACGCGTTCGAACCCGATGGTGTCGTAGACGTACACGCCGGGAGCGGGAGTCGGCCCGCGCCCGACTCCCACGTCGCCAGCGGTTCCCGCGCTCGGTGCGGCCTGCTGCTGTCCTCCGCTCGCGGCCGCCTGTTGCGGTCTCGCGGCCGCGGCAGTGGCGCCGGTGTCGATCGTGGTCGTCGGAATCGTGTCGGGCGCGGCGGCGGCCGCGTGCGCCGTCGCGGCGCGGTAGCGCGCGATCGCGGTGTCGACCGTCACTGGATCTGCTCGGTTGCTGACCTTTTTGAACGCGAACGCGTTCAACGCAAGCAGCGTCACGACCGCGAGCCCCACCACCCACCGCGGCCCGCGCCGGGCGTACCAAGGTCGGTGCGACTCGCGCCGGAACGGGTTGTCGACCAGTCGCGGCTCGTCGTTGCGGAGCATCGTGTCCGGCACCCGCGCATCGTGACCTGTCCCGGCTTCCTCCGGAATGCCCGGTATCGCCACAATCGCCTGCTGGAAGGTTCGGCTTCTGTTGCCAAGTGGCAAGGGTCGGCGGGCGACTACCCTGACGCCCACGTCAGGTTTCGGACCGTGGGGGTAGGCATGTCGCTCGAAGAGTCCCGGATGCTGATCGACGGCAAACTCGTGCCGGCGAGCGGTGGCCGCACCTACGACAACGTGAACCCTGCGACCGAACAGGTCATCGGCGTCACGGCCGACGGCACGGCGGACGACATCGGCGATGCCATCGCGGCCGCTCGTCGAGCGTTCGACGAGACCTCGTGGTCGACCGACCCCGAGTTCCGGTCCAAGGCGATCACGCAGCTCGCCGCGGCGCTCGAAGAGGACCGCGAGGTGCTTCGACAGGTGCTGGTCGCCGAGGCCGGCTGTCCGGTGATGCTCACCGACGTCGTCCAGCTCGATCAGCCGCTGAAGGACTTCCCACATTGGGCCGACGTGGCGGTGTCGTACGAGTACGAGAGCACCCTCCCGGAGACCGAGTTCTGGGGCGGGCGCCACCGCCGGCAGATCTGGCGCGAGCCAGTCGGGGTCGTTGCCGCGATCACCGCGTGGAACTACCCGTTGTTCCTGCATCTCGCGAAGCTCGGCCCGGCGCTCGCCGCCGGATGCACGATCGTGTTGAAGCCGCCGCCTGACACGCCGTGGACGGCGACGCACATCGGTCGCCTCATCGCCGAGCGCACCGACATCCCTCCCGGCGTGGTCAACATCGTGACGGCCGCCGATCCGGCTGCGGGGGAGGTGCTCACCACTGATCCGCGCGTCGACATGATCACGTTCACCGGCTCGGCGGCGACGGGCCGGCGCATCATGGCCGCGGCCGCGCCGACGTTGAAGAAGATCGCGCTCGAGCTCGGCGGGAAGTCCGCCATGATCGCGCTCGACGACGCCGATGTCGCCAACACAGCGCTCGGCGCGGGTTTCGGCATGTGCACGCACGCCGGCCAAGGCTGCGCGATGACGACGCGCCTGCTCGTGCCGCGCTCGCGCTACGACGAAGCCGTCGACGCCGCGGTCGAGGGAATGGCTGCCGTGAAGGTCGGCGACCCAACCGATCCCGAGGTCTTCCAAGGACCGCAGGTCAGTGCGCGCCAGCGCGAGCGGGTGCTCGGGTACATCGAGCAGGGCAAGGCCGAAGGCGGACGCATCGCGTGCGGTGGGGGCCGTCCGGCCGACCTGCCGGTTGGCTACTACGTCGAATCGACGGTGATCGCCGAGAGCAACGAGAACTCGACCGTCGCCCAGGAGGAGATCTTCGGGCCGGTGCTCGTCGTGCTCGGCTTCGACGACGATGCCGATGCGGTGCGCATGGCCAACAACTCTGTGTACGGCCTGTCCGGCGCGGTCGTGAGCAAGTCGCTCGATCGCGCCACCGCGGTCGCCCGCAAGCTTCGCACCGGAACCGTTGGCATCAACGGAGGCCAGTGGTTCGGGGTCGATACCCCGTTCGGCGGCTACAAGCAGAGCGGTCTCGGCCGTGAGAACGGCGTGCAGGGCTTCGAGGAGTTCTTGGAGACGAAGTCGGTCGGACTCCCTGCGTAGTGTTGCTCACGCTGCGCGGTTGAGATGCTGTCCGAATTGGGTAGGGCTGCGCCATGTTGCGGCTGCGGTGCCTGCTGACCACTGGACTGATTGCGGTCTTCCTGGCGGTGCTGGCGCTCCCCGCCCATGCCCAGACGGCGGACCCATCGTGCGCGACCGCTGACGAGGCCCAGATCTCGGTGCTGTTCAGCGACGACGGTCACGAGGCCACGTTCACCGTCGGTAACGCCGTGCCGTTGTGCGAGGCGATGCCGATCGGTTTCGCCGTGTACCTCAAGGACGCCGACGGGTTCGTCGTCCCCCAGTCGCTCGTTGACTCCGCGACCGACACGATCACGACGGGTGTGAAGGTGTTGTCCGTCGAGTTGCCGACCGACGGCACGGCGCCTCGTTGCTTCACGCAGATCGACGCCTTCACTGGCGCGCCGCTGGAGCAGATCACCGAGACAGAGCAGTACGGCCCGCGTCTGCTCGCATACCGATGGGGCGAGGTGGCCAACTGCGCCGCGGTCTTGGCCGAGAGCACGACCACCTCGACGAGCACCAGCACGACGAGCACGACGGCGACGACGATCCGCGGCAACGACACGCTGCCACCCGACGACATCGAGGGTGTACAGATCTCCCGCACACCCGCGACGGTGCGCAGTCAACCGCTGCCGCGCACGGGTGCGCCGGCCGACATCGGGCCGTTGGTCGTGGGTGCCGGCGTGTTGCTGATGCTCGGTGGAGCGCTCCTGCTCTGGAGCCACCGCCCGGCCTAACGCACTACGTTGCGCCCGTGGCGAGTGTGCTGATCACGGGGTGTAACAGCGGGTTCGGCCTCCACGCGAGTCTTACCTTCGCCCGTCAGGGCCACGACGTGTTCGCAACGGTCCGCAACCTCGATCGGGCGGCACCGCTGCGAGACGCTGCGAAGGCCGAAGACCTCGAGCTCCACGTACTGCGGCTCGATGTGCGCGATGCGGATTCGGTCGATGGCGCGGTGGCGGAGGTCGTGGAGCGGGCCGGGCGCATCGATGTGTGTGTGAACAACGCCGGGCTCGAACTGCGCGGCCCCATCGAGCAGTGCAGCGACGACGAGATGCTCGTGCAGTTCGATACGAACGTGTTCGGGCTCGTGCGCGTGGTGCGGGCCGTGCTGCCGGTGATGCGGGCGCAAGGCTCTGGCGTGATCGTGAACGTGGGGTCGCTCGCCGGCCTCGTTGCTCGGCCGTACGGCGGGCTGTACTCGGCGACGAAGCATGCCGTCGAGGCGATCAGCGAGGCGCTGCACTTCGAGTGCGCGCCGTTCGGCATTCGTGTCGCCGTGCTCGAGCCGGGGCAGTTCGAGACAGAGCTGTTGAACAACGCGATCACCGCGGCTGAGTTCACGGACGACTCCATCTACAAAGCGGCGTCAGACCAGTTCGATGTGGCCCTCCAGCGCCTGGCGCCCGACGGCCATCGCGCGCCACCGGAGATGGTGGCCGAGATGATCGTGGCGGTGGCCGAGGACGACAGCGCCGGCCTGCGACATCTCGTCGGCGCCGACGCCGATCTGGTGTGGTCGGTGCGTAACGGCAGCACGTTCGAGCAGTACGAGCAGACCGTGCGCCAAGCCCTCGACTGGTGGGAGTGAGCCAGCGCGAACCAAATCCCACTCAGGCGTACACATTTTTGTGTACGCCTGAGTGGGATTTCGTCAGTGGAGGGTCTTGGTGAGCGCGAGGGCGAGATCGCCGCGCGGCTTGACCTCGATGTCGTCCAGTCCGAGCCACGAGGCCATGAGGCGCAACTCCGCGGCGAGCGGTTCGACCACGTCGCCCTCGTAGCCGTCCTCGGTGTAGGCCGCCTGCACGAGGAGTCGTGATGCCTTGCGATCGGCCTTGAGGTCCACCCGCGCCGCGATCGCCTCGCCCAGTAGGAACGCCAGCACGTAGTACCCGTGCACGCGCTTCGGGGCCGGGGTGTACAGCTCGATGCGAATGTGCGCGCCGAAGAGACGCTTGGCCCGCGACCGCTCCCAGATAAGCGAGTCGAAGGGGGACAGGAGTCCGCGCGCATCGATGCGTCGCGGCCGCCGCGCCTTCGGGTGGAGGTACGCGATTTCCTTCCAATCACTGACCTGCACGGGAAGAAGTGCCCCTTCCTCCACGAGCTCGCGTAAGCGCGGGCGCGCGGCGGTGACCGAGATGCGGAAGTAGTCGGCCAGATCTCGCGCCGTACCAACGCCGTGGTGCCGGGCCGCACGCTCCAGTAGCTGACGGTGCGCCTCCTCGATCGGAGGCGTCGGTGCGTTCAACACCACGGCCGGAATGACCCGCTCGGGCAGGTCGTAGCGGCGCTCGAAGTTCGGCCCGCGTCCCGCAGAGGTGAGTTCCCCCGCGTAGAACAGGCGCTCGAGCGCGCCCTTGCCCTTGGACCAACCCCACCACGGCCCGCTCTTCTCGCCACCGTCGCTCAGCTCCGACGCGGCGATCGCTCCGCGCGCTCGGACCTCGGCGAGCACCGCGGCGACATAGTCGGCGGGCAGGTGCTGCTGGATCGCTCGTTGCATGCGCCAGCGCAGCAGTGGATGCAGCTCGTTGGGTACGAACGACGCTTCGTGCGCCCAGTACTCGAACAGCTCGCGTCGTCGCTCGACGAGGTCGGGCAGTAGCGCCCGCGAGTGGGGTCCGAGCCGCGCGAACAGCGGCAGTTCGTAGGACCGCACCAGCACGTTGACGGAGTCGATCTGCAACACACCGATGCGATCGAGCGTGCGCCGGATGTGGCGGGCGTCGACGCGACCGGTCGGCCGGGGGTCGGCGAAGCCCTGCGCGCCCAGCGCGATGCGCCGAGCCTGCGCGACCGTGAGGCGTTCGACGGGGGCGGGCAACGGCACCTAGGTTTCCTATCCGAACTTCACGGTAGGAGGACAACCGATGCGGGTCGTGGTCGACTTCGATCTCTGCGAGAGCAACGCGCTGTGCATGCAAGCGGCGCCCGAGGTGTTCGAGGTTCGCGACGACGACTTCCTGTATGTCCTCCAGGAGAACCCGCCGGAAGAGT
>JBEEFW010000036.1:0-52653 GCA_041166385.1 Acidimicrobiaceae bacterium
GTCGGCCCGGCCGATCGTGACGCGCTCACGGTCGAGCGCGACGAGCTCTCGTCCGTCCGGCTTCCAGACCTCGAGCTGGGCCACCACAGGGCAACCTTATGCCCATGGCTCTGGCCCACCTTCCGACACCGTGCGATCCCATGGACCGTCTCGGGCAGCAGTTCGGCTTCCCTCCCGGCGGGCTGCTCGTGAAGCGCGACGACCTCACCGGCCTCGCCGGCGGAGGGAACAAGGCGCGCAAGCTCGAGCTGCTGTGTGCCGACGCGATCGCGGCCGGCGCCGACACGTTGGTGACGGGCGGTGGCAAGCAGAGCAACCACGTGCGCATGACCGCGGCCGCAGCACGCGTGCTCGACCTGCAGTGCACGGTCGTGCTCGCCGCCGACCCGCCGACCGAACCGAGCGAGCCCACCGGCAACGTCGTGCTCGACGAGTTGTTCGGACCCGAGATCGTGTGGGCGGGTCCGCTCGACTACTTCCCGTTGGAGGATCGCATCGTCACCGAGTCGGCACGGCTCGAGCAGGAAGGCCGGCGGCCGTACACGATTCCGATCGGTGGCGCCTCGACCGTGGGCGCGTTGGCGTACGCGCTCGCGGTCAACGAGATGCTCGCGCAGGTGAGCGACGTCGACCTCGTCGTGGTGGCCGACGGCTCTGGCGGCACGCACGCCGGCCTCGTCGCAGGGTTCGGCGATCACACGCGCGTGCTCGGCGTCGACGTCGGCACGCGGCCGAACCTCGACGACGCGGTGCGGGCGATGGCCGCGGCCGTCGCCCGCGAACTGGGACGACCCGAACCGACAGGATCGGCGCTCATCGACCACGACCGTTTCGGCGACGGCTACGGCGCTCCCACCGACGCGTGTCTCGAGGCTCTCGTGTTCGCCGCGCGGCTCGAAGGGATCGTGCTCGACCCGGTGTACTCGGGCAAGGCGATGGCCGGACTCATCGCGGCGATCCGCGAGGGGCGGGTGGATCCGGCGAGGCAGCGGGTCGTGTTCCTGCACACCGGCGGGATGCCCGCGCTCTTCTCTGGCCGCTATTCGGCGTGGATCCATTCTGCGGTGGCGCCAAAAGCGTGATCCTCACGGTTGTCGGTGAGCGCTCCCTCCGAATCTGGCCGGCGCTGACGCCGGCCAGACACTGTGCCCATGGAGAGGACTCGCCTGGCGGCTCGCCCTCTGGTCCATCTAATTTCACTCCCCATGCATGATCTTGTGATCCGCGGAGCCACGGTCGTCGACGGAACGGGAGCGGCCGCCTTCACCGGCGACATCGCCATCGACGGCGACCTTGTGACCGAGGTGGGCGGCAACGCCGGCGCGGCGACTCGCGAGCTCGACGGCGACGGGCTGATCGCCGCTCCCGGCTGGGTCGATGTGCACACGCACTACGACGGTCAGGCCACGTGGGACCCCGAAGTCACGCCGTCGAGCTGGCACGGCGTCACCACCGTCGTCATGGGCAACTGCGGCGTCGGCTTCGCTCCGGTGCGGCCCGGCGGCGAGGACTTTCTCATCGAGTTGATGGAAGGTGTCGAAGACATCCCGGGCTCCGCACTGCACGAGGGGATCGACTGGCAGTGGGAGTCGTTCGGTCAATACATGGACGCGCTCGAAGCGATGCCGCGTGTGATGGACATCGCCGCGCAGGTGCCGCACGCCGCGGTGCGCGCCTATGTGCTCGGCGATCGCGCGCACGACGAGGCCACCGCGGAAGAGATCGGTGAGATGGCCGACATCGTGGAAGACGCGTTGCGCGCGGGTGCCGTCGGCTTCACCACGTCGCGGACGATCCTGCACTCGTCGAAACACGGGCTGATCCCGGGCACCGATGTGACCCCCGACGAATTGCTCGCTATCGGAGACGCCATGGGCCGCGCCGGGCACGGTGTGTTCGAGATCGTGTCGGACCACCAGGGCCGGGAGCCGGAACGGGCGTGGCTCACCGAGCTCGCCACTCGTTCGGGATGCACGGTCACGTACGCGCTCGCGCAAGCGCCGTACGCGCCCGAGGCCTACAAGGATTCACTCGTCGACGCACAGCGCTGCGCCGACCAAGGGCTCAACATCGTGCCGCAGGTGTCGAGCCGGCCGACCGGGATGCTGTTCGGTCTCCAATCCTCATTGCACCCGTTCATCACGCACCCGACGTACCGAAAGCTGAGCGAGCTGCCGCTCGAGGACCGCGTCGCCCGCCTACGCGATACCGACGTCCGCGCCGCGCTGCTGTCGGAAGCACCGGCGACGGAGAACCTCATCGCCACCACGTTGATGACCCGGTGGGCGCAGATCTTCCCGCTTGGCGATCCGCCGAACTACGAGCCGGCACCGTCGACCAGCGTCGCTTCCGTCGCTGAGCGCGAGGGGCGTACACCGGAGGAGGTGGTGCTCGAGTGGCTGCTCGAGCGCGATGGCAAGGCGTTGCTGTTCGCGCCGCTCGCCAGCTACGTCGACTTCGATCACGAAGCGATCCGCGAGATGATGACGCACCCGCGCACGGTGCTCGGCTTGTCCGACGGCGGCGCGCACTGCGGTCTCATCTGCGACGCGAGCATGCCGACGACGCTCCTCACCCACTGGGTGCGCGATCGATCGCGCGGCGAACGTCTGTCGATCGAGCAGGCCGTGCATCTACAGACCGGACGCACCGCATCGACGTACGGCTTCGCCGACCGCGGCGTGCTGGCTCCTGGCCTGCGGGCCGACATCAACCTGATCGATCTCGACGGCATGCGGTTGCACGCGCCGGAGATGGTGTTCGACCTGCCCGCCGGTGGGCGCCGCTTGATCCAGCGCGTCGAGGGCTACAAGGCCACCGTCGTCGCCGGTCGCGTCACGTACGTCGACGGCGAGGCGACGGGCGAGCGTCCCGGTCGGCTGGTCCGCGCCTCCTGACATTCCACGCTGAAGCTCAGGTCCGCCTCAGGGTGGGCTCATCCTGCACCCGCATCTTGTGGTCCGAGCCCGAACGGTCGGGTCACAACCACAGGAGAGTCCCCCATGAACATGAAGAAAGCCGCCGTGGGCGCAATGCTCGCCGCGTCGACCCTCACCGGCGGTGCCATCGGCGCTGCGTTCCTCAGCGGCGGCGCGGCCAGCGCCCAGACGAGCACCGACAGCTCGACGTCGTCATCCTCCGATGCCGCCTCCGCGCCGGCCGCTCGTGATCCCAAGCTCGGCGGCCACACGGCCAACGGCATCACGGAAGCGCTGCTCACCGGTGACACCGCGGCGTCCGTCACCTCGGCCGCGCAGGCCGCCGTGCCCGACGGCACCGTCGATCGCGTCGAGAACGACGCCGAAGGCGCGGTCTACGAGGCGCACATGACGAAGACCGACCGCAGCCGCGTGACGGTGAAGCTCGACGCGGCATTCAACGTCACCGGCATCGAGAGCGGCCCGGGCAAGTAGGTCCGCTCCTCACATTCCTCCACCCACCCACGTTGCCCGGGCAATCTCGCACACCCTGTGTGCTTGGTTGCCCGGGCACACTCACGTCTCGTCATTGCGTGACCTCAGGCGGGCGCAACCGTGCGCGCCTGCCCGCGGCTCCTACGCGTGGTCGATGACGTACCGCCACGAACCATCGGCGCCGCGGCGTTGCACCTCCGTGGCGCGGAAGGGAAGGTCGACCTTCTCGCCGCCCACCTGGCCGTGCATCACACCCGCGACGTGCGCGTACGCCACGTCTCCCACGATGGTCTGCTCCTGCTCGTCGACGTCGATCGACTCCACCGGTCCCATCGCGATCAGGCCGGCCCACGCCTCGCGGATCGCGTCACGCCCGCGCGCGAGGATCTCCATCGATGGCAGCGCCAACGTGGCGTTCTCTTCGTACAGGTCCGCGATGGCGTCGGCATCTCCCGCGATGAAGGCCTTCTGCCACGCCTCGAACACGCCCGTGCTTTCACTCATGTCCGCTCCCTTGTCTCGTCTGTGACGCGAGACCGTAGGCCGATCCTGTCGGGGCTGCTCACCGAACGCGGGAAGTGCACGGTCGTCGCATCACAACCGGGGTGGTGGCCCAGGCGGCGCCTGTCCTCTGAGACGACTCACGGAGCGGAGACTCATCGATCCGAGTGCCAGGCCATTGCGGCGGTGGTGGTGGTGAGCCGTGGGCGAGGGGGGACTTGAACTCTCGCCCATTCTGTGACGACCCGTCCGCCGCACGGCCTGAACGTCCGCCGATCACGTCGAAATGCTTACCTCAGCGGACGGCTGTGACCATTCTGTGACCGCTGGTCCACGGAAATCCGTGACCGATCGTGTGACTCGCGACGAGACTGGGGCCCAGATGGCACGACACGACGCCGGGCTGCTCGCCGAGATCGAGACGGACGTCCTCAGCGATCGCCCGCTCGCCGACGCGCTCCGAAAGTGCGTCGTCCTGGGCGGCAAGGCCGGATCCGTCGAACTTCGTGATTGGGCCACGAGAGAGCTTCGTGGGTATCGCGGCGAAGACGATGTTCCTTCGTACCGAACCGTCGCCGCCCCGGTCTGTGTCGACGCGTTGATCGGCAACACCCAGGTCACTGGGCAGCGGCTCAGCCCGCGGGAACTCCCCGAGTTCTGTCGCGACGACATCGACGAGGAATTCACCTTTCGCGACGGCATCGGCCAGATCGAGGCGCTCATCACGTCATCCGAGAGTGGAGCGCACCCAGGTTCGGTTCACCTTTCGTTGCCCATGGCCATCGACATCGGCCGCGTGATCGACAGCAACTCGGGCAGCCCATTTCAGCGAACGCTCAGCCTGTATTGGTCAGTGAGCACAGCGACACTGCGAGGAATCGTCGACCAGGTACGCACCACGCTCGCCGAACTCGTCGCCGAGATGCGGGCCGGCATGCCCAATGATGCCGACGTCCCGTCGGCGGCCGTCGCAAATCAGGCCGTCAACGTGGCCGTGCACGGAAACAAGGCCAGGGTGACTGTCACCTCGGCCCAGACTGCCGGCGAGGGGGATGCGACCGTGGAGCCGGCAGCACCGGTGGAGTCGCCCTTCTGGACTCACTCGCGACGCATCGGAGCATTCGTCGTCGGGCTCGCTGGAATCATCACGATGGTGCTCACGTACCTGCTCTGGTTGCGGTAGGCGTGGAGGTCTGGCGTGTCGCCGCCACGGAAGGCACCGGCCCGCGAGAACACCGCCAGCCGCGCGGGACGCTGCACGCGGTCGAGTGGGCCGGGAAGAATCCGCCCTGCGGCCGATCGACACACGGTCTGTACCTGTTCCTGTTCGACCACGAGTTCGCCACGATCGACGGTGATCGCTGTCCGGCGTGTGTCGAGCTGACCGCCGAACGGCCGCCGCCACAGTGGGCGCCAAACCTGTCGGGGCGCTGAACCAAAGGCAGGCCCCGCCAAAGCCCTTTCGCTCAGTTGGCGGCGAGCGAGAGGCGACGGGCCGCGAGCAGCTTCGTTTCGAGGCTCACCAACGTCCTGTAGCGCACCGTGTGGTCTTGACCGACGTGGTCCATCAGTTCCTTCTCGATCAGGCCCCGCACCTCGCTCAGCGTCAACGTTTCCACCCTTCGACTATCGGTCCTGCGAGCGGTCCGCCAACAGACGCGTCCGCGCTAACGGATGCGCTCATTGTCCGGGTGTGCCTTCAGAGTCCCGCTGGGCCCTCGCCGGCGTCTTCCGGTGACGACGAGGACCCAACGGACTGATCGAGCGCACCGGCGAGCACACGGGCACGTTCGGCCATCACCACGGCGACGTCGACGCCGTCAGCAAGCGCCACGACAGCGATCCGTGGGATGACTTTCTTGGTGCCGTTGTGGGGCACGATCGGCAGCACGCCGTCGGCGACCAGCTTGGCCACGTGACGGTCAGAGCAGCCGATGATCTTGCCGGCCTCACCGAACGTGCAGGTGCGCTTCTCGAGTGCGAGCAGCTTCGGCAGGTACGGGCCCAGGGCGGCGTGGACGCCGCGTTGCACGACGCCGGCGAGATCGTCGTCGATCGTCACGTCTCGCTCTCCGGATCATCGGCCCCGTGATGTTCGCGGTAGCTGTCGGCGAGGTGTCCGGCGAGCCGGTCGACGACGTTTTCGGGCATGGCGGCCACGACTTCTGCGGTGGTCGCGGGACGGCCGTTGAGGTAGAGCGGCATCAGCGGGGCAGCCTTCCTGTTTGTCGGGCCCAGCGTTCGACGTCGGGCCAATAGAAAACCAACGCCTGCTGAAGAGTGGCGATTGGCTCCGGGAAATCAGGGTTGCGGGCACGGAGCTCGTGCACGCGCTGGTACCGCTTCAGACCCAGTCGCTCGGCGATCTCGGCGGCGCCGACGAGCTGATCAGCGTCCACTCGACGTCCCACCTCCTCGACCGTAGGACCGTCACGTTTGGCGATCGCGGAATGCTTGCGTTCAGCCGAACGCTTGAGTATGTTCCCATAGGCGTTCAGCCGAACGCAATGACCACGAAAAGAAGCCCTCGCGCCGGTGGAACGGCCGAGGGCTTGGTCAACCGAGACTCATCGAAAGCGAGGCTGACATGGCCAAGACTACTCCGACGCGCCTAAAAGACAAGGGCACAACTCCGGACAGCATGACGTTCCCGCCGATTCCGTACGCGCTGCGGCTCGAGTGCGAGCTGCTCACCGACAGGGTGGAGACCATGTCCATCACACTCCGCGAGATCGTCTCGCACGTGAACGACGATCTGTGGCCGCAACTCGACCCGCTGTCGAAGGCCACCGACGACAACGACAATCTCTCGATCGCCTATCGCGACCGGTACCGAGGCACGCTCATCGACGCCATCGGCCTGTCCAAGCTGTGGGAGGCCATCAAGTACTTCGAGCGTCTCGTCGACGAGCTCAACTGATGCGGCGCGACTACAACACCCGTATCGCCGCGCTCGGCGAACTAACCCGAACCGCGGTCGACACGATCATCGACATGAGCGAGTCGGGGCTGATCGCGCTAATCAACGGGCTCGTCAAGAAGGGCGACGCGATCGTCGATGATCTCGACGCCTGGATGCCGGCAGCGTGGAAGGCAACCGCCGAGATCGACATGGCCTTGTCGCAGCTCGAGCGCGGCCCGGCCGACGCCGTGCGCAAGGCAGTCGGCATCGATGCCTTGTACGGGTGTCTGTCGATTGTCGAGGGGATGGCCGGCAAGAGCAGCTACGGCATCGTCTCGGACCAACACGCCGCAGCGTGCCGTGTCATGCGACAGGAACGGCTTGAGGACGAGTCATGAAGCGTCGCCGGATGCTCACCCGGGCCATCATCCGCGAGTACGAGGAGGTGTGTCACAAACGCACCGATGCCGACCGGCGTTGGCTCGAGCTCCTCGACCAGGTTGAAGCGCACGACGTGAACCTGATGCACGACCTCGACGCGGTCGTCGGAAGGCGGCTGGCGGAGGCGAGCGACAGCGCCGTGCGGTACACCGTCAAGATGTTCGTCGAGAAGTGAGCCGTCAACCTGCCGCGTGTGCCGCTCGAGCCCGCTCCTGACGCTCACACGCCTGTCTCCCGGCCGCCTGGCGGTCGTCAGTCGTGGTTGTGACGCTCGAATGCCGCAGATCTCGCACAGCGATCTATCGACAAGGGCTGAGCCGTCATTGAGGTCGTTGCAAACAGCGCTCCGTCGTTCTGTACGGTCCTCGCGTACGCTTCCGCGTCGTGGATCGCATCGCGCCGGCTGAAGACCGAGACAGCGCTACGAGAACGTTTTGGCACGTGATCGGCATTCGTTGTGCTGGCGCTGCGCTTGTGGCGGTCGGCTTGGACTTCATCGCGTGCGGTGGAAGTTCGAGCAAGCCGATCTCGCAGCAGAACTGCCACGAGCTCGCGGCCACGTTCGAGGTGATCCGTCGCGAGATCCGGCCGGACGCGCCGATCAGCGAGCAGCGCAAGGGTGGGCAGGACGCTGTCGAGTTGAACGTTCGCGTCGATGCGCTCGGCGGCTGCCCTGAAGAACCAACGCTTCAATGACCGTCGCATCGCATCGCCGGGTCAACTCATGAGGCGTACGCTGCGCCGGAGCGGGCCGAGGCCGTGGAGGTGTGCCGGTGAAGAAAGTCAAGGCTGACACCACTGGAACAATGAGATGCCCAAAGTGCGGCTCGACGCAGTTCGTCGGCAAGAAGACGGTCAAGGGGAAGTTGGCCGGCGGCTTCATCTTCGCTCCGCAACGCCTGAAGTGCGTCGCTTGCGGCACGACTCTCAAATCTGGCTGAGAAATTCTGCTGGGAGATTTGCCACAGCCGATCCGACTGGCGGTCTGCTGTCGCTATTCAAGGTCGGCTTCATTCCAGCGGCGCAAGAGCCCTCCGGCATTCTCCAATCCGAGTGGTGCCATGCTCCTGGGCGATCTCACCGGCGAGGTTGTAGATCGCGACGAGCGCCATCGAGATCACTCCGCCAAGCAACGCCGCGTGATCGATCGGATCCTTGTCGACGGCGCTGATGAGTTCCGTGAGTTCGAGGGCGAGCATCTGCGACGTGAACTCAACGTTGCCAGCGCAGAGCGTCGTCAGATAGTCGACAACGAGCTCAGCGCCTCTATGAAGGTCGGCGTTCGCTGCGTGTTCCATGGCACGCACTATCGCAGTCCGCGATCGTGTTGACGGAGTGCTTCGGCAGTGGCCTCGACCAGATCACCGTGCTGATCGCTCATCGCGCCCGTCACCGCCCGAACGACGTCGTTGCGGTCGCCGACATAGTTCGGCAGGTTGACCACCGGGTTGTGCGACACCTGCACGTTGTAGGTGACACCACCACCAGCGCCGACGGGCGCGATGCCGACCATCGCGGCCCGCTCCATCGAGCCAGGCGCCGAACGCCTCGCCGCCTTCTTCGACTGGTCGACGACCGATGCGCCATACCAGCCGGCCGCGGTCGCAGCGATCGCCAACGACCGGGCCCGGTTTCCGTACTTGGGGATGAACGCCTCGCCGCCGGTCTCGCGTTCGGCGATCCCGTAGGTCGGCTGGTTGTAGATGTCGGCGCTCCGGAACCGGACGAGTCCGGTGGCAGCATGCTCGACGACACCACCCCACCGTTGAGCGTTGCCGATGTTGTGCCCCTGAATACCCACGGTGATGATCCCGCGATCCCACTTCGAGAACAACGCCTGGATCGTCGCCTCGGCTGCCGCCGCGTCGACGGCCATCTGGATGGTGATGTTCTTGCCCTGCAACGCGTCGGCCTTGGCAGCGATCTCGTCGAATTTCGCAGCAACGGTGTCAGCGGTCTGTTGTGTGATCAACCCTTGTGAGACCCAGTCGTTGAGCATCCCCTTGGCGCGGTCGACGCTCAGTGTTCCGGCCTCGACCGCTCCCACCAGGTTGATTGCCTCAGCGTTCATCTTCGCGGCCGTCTCGGCGACGTGCAGCTGCGCCTCTGCGAGTTCCTGCGCTGTTGTCTTGCCGTCCGCCTGCTTCGCAGCGAGATCAGCCTGAGCCTTGGCATTGTCGGCGGCGGCGCGCAGCATGGCGAACAGTGGATCGACCGACGCCAGGTACGCGTCGTGGGCCAGCTTCGTCGCCTTTGCGACGGACTCCATCGCCTTCGCCGCCTGCTCCGCCTGGCGCTTCAGCTCAGCAGTATTCGACGCGGCGCCGGCGGTACTCGACGACAACGAATCGGTGGATATGCCCAGCGCACCCTGGACGTCATGCAACGCCTGCATCTTGTCGACGGCCGCATGCTGCTCATTGGCGAGAGTCTTCGTCTCTCCCGTGATGTTCTTCAGCTGCCACTCGGTCAACTTGCCGGCGTCATACAACTCGACCATCGATCGGACGAACGGATCGGTCGAACCGCGACCAGCCGCAACCGCGTTGACGAACTCCGAAGTGCCGACACCGGCGTCATGGATGCCTTGCGCGAACCGAGCGAACTCCGGCGTGGAGCTCATCACCTCGTTGGTCATGTCAGCAACGCTCAACCCGACGTCCTTGATCGTCTGGTACACGTCGCTGTTCGCGATGTTCTCCGCCGTCGCTGCCCGGAGGTTCTCTTCAAGCGACCCCGTATTTTTTTGCACCGCCGCGGTGTAGTTCGCGGTCTCCCGAGCCGCCTGCGCAGCACTTTCGGCCGCGCCGTTCATCGAGATCTGCATCAGCGGCAGGATCGCGACCAGCGGCAAGAGCAATGGTGCCGCCGCGATCAGCGCGGCACCCATCCCGCCCAGTGAGTCGGCGAGATACATGACCTTGAGCGCGAGCGTTTCCGCGCCTCCTCCGGCAGCGAAGAACGCACCGGCGAGCTTCGCGGCATAGAGCGCGGCGACCGCCTCGACGACGATCTGGTTCCGCTCGAGGAAGCCGGTCAGCTTGTCGACCCCGATCCCGATCCCGTTCAGCGTGGCCGCTGCTCCTGAAGCGGCGATCACGGCGAGCACGGTCGCGAGCGGGCCGAGATCGTGCGCCAGGGTGCCGACGAGCCCCGAGAGGTGCATGGCTGCGCTGCCGAGCCCGCTGAAGAATGGCGTGAGCACGTCACCGGCACGCTGGCCGGCCTGCACGAGCTGCTCGATCCCGTGCTGCACGCCACCAAGCCCTAACGACAGAGCGGGGATGGCGAGCAGCCCGATCTGGATCGCGCCGGCCGACAGCCGGTTCACGAACAGATCCCACTGGGCCGACAGCGACTTCATCTGCTCGTTGAATGCACGTTGCGTGGCACCCGCCACGTTCGTCTCGTCGTTGATCGCGGCGAAGGTCGTCGCGTAGTTCTGGCCCTCGGCGGCCATCAACGCGAACGCGCCGCGCCCACCGCGCACGTCGCCGAACAACGTGGTCAATGCGATCGCCGACCCGCCGGTGACCTCGCGGAGCTTCTCCATGACACCGTGAAGCCCGAGGGTTTGCAACGCGGTGAACGCCGACTCGAACCCGAGGTTGTGCATCAGGTTGCCCATCGCCTCGGTGGGCTTGATGAAGCCGAGGATCACCCGGTTGAGCGATGTGAACGCTTCGGCCGGACCGATACCGGCCAGCGTCATCGCTGCTACGGCGGCGCCGAGCTCGCTGATGCTCACCTTGGCCGCCGACCCCACGCCGATCACGTCGCCGAGGTTCTGGGCGAGATCGGAGAACGACAGCACACCGACGTTGACTGTCTGGAACAGAACGTCGGAGATGTGGGCGGCGGCTTCGGCCGAGAGGCCGTACGCGTTGATGACACCGACGATCGCCTGCGACGCGGTCTGCGTGTCCGACAAGCCCGCGGTCGCGGCCCGCGCTGACGCCTCGAGGATCTTGAGCCCCTCCGCGCCCTGGAAGCCCGACGACGCGATGTCGTACAAGCCCTCGGCGAGCGCGGTCGCGCTCTGCGGGACCGCCTTCGACAGATCGAGCACCGACTGCTCGAGACCCTTGAACGCCTGCTCCGGCAGTTGGCTGACGCTGTTGACGTTGCGCATCGCCCGGTCGAAGTCGACCGACATCGCCAGCGCGGAGACCGCGATGGCGGCGAGCACAAGAGCGATGGCGGCACCTGCGGCCTTCGCCGCGGTCGCGAACTTGGAGGCCGACTGCCCACCCGATTCGACGGACTTCTCGAAATCCTTCGTCGCGCCCGACGCGGCGAGCATCGTCGACTTGTACGAGCCCGCTTCTGCCGACAGGACGACGGCGATCACCCGGTTCATGCGGCGTCGCTCAGCAGCTCACGGTCGTAGCCGGAGCCACGCTCCCGCACGGAGCGCGGCCCCGACCCGGCGCCACCCGCCCGGGTCATCACTCCGTACGAACGTCGCCGCGGCGAACGCAACGCTCGCCGACGATCACGCGAAACACAGGCCGTCTTCTTCAATGATCCGGGCCAACGCGCTCGCCCTCAACGGTGTCGCGATGTCGACGGCATCCGGCGTGTTGGCGCGCACCTCGAGCAGCGACACACGGATCTCCTCGAGCGCATCGACATGCGTACGCGCCTCGGCGAGCAACACGTCACGTTGGGCGTTTGCTTCGGCACGGGTCATGCTTCACCGCCCAACGCCGGCGCCGACGCTTCGAGCTCCACGATGCGGGCGTTCGCCGCCGCGGCCTTCGTGTCGAACACGGCGTGCACGGCCTCGGTCTCCGAGCGAAGCAGATCCTTCGCCCGCGACGCGGCCTCTTCTGCGCGGAGCCCGTCGACCTCATCGCCGATTCGAGCGCCGACTGCTCGCAAGAGCCAATGCTGTGACGGCCCTCGATCCATCCACTGCAGCGTCTCCGCCGAGATCGGAGTGACCGGTCTCGGTACCGCCGCCTCGTACCTCGCCTCGCGCACCGCCAGCCGATGCTGCTCGACGGCACGGATCGGGCGGAGAATGTCGCGGATCAGCCGCAGATCGTCCTGGTCGCGAGTACGCGACTCGAGCAGCACGAGCTCGTGAACCTGCTCGTCGGTCACCTTGGCGAGATCACGTGGCAGCCGATCGATCCACTGCCGGGCGCTCGCGCTCAACGTTGGCTTCGGCCCGTCGAGCGGCTCCTGCGCATGCGGCATCGGCGGCAGCTCCCGCGCCTTCGACAACGGTGCACCCTCGAATTGCGGGTACGCCGACGGCGGCGTGTTCTCGGCGATCTTCAGCAACGTCTCGATGACATCGAGATCCGACTGCGCACGACTCGCGAACGCCGACCGCTCGTCATCGGTGAAGTCGGTGTCCCACCGATCCTCGAGCCGTTGACGGGCCTTGACGCGTAGCGCCTTCAGGTGGCCGACCGTCACCCGGTTCGCCAAATCGAGCCGGGCGAGTGCCGCCAACTCGTCGGACGTCATCGTCTTCGGCCGCGGCTTCACGAACGGCGAAACACCGGTGGGGAATAGCCCTGACGTCGTGTTGGTGATGATGGTCATGCGGGAACTCTCCTCTGCTCGGAACTGCGGCCCAGACGTTCGAAGTCGTCGGCACTGATCCGCCACGAGCGGCCGACACGGAACGCGCCGGGCATCGACGAAAGATGTCGTTGCGCCGTTCGCACATGCACATGGAGTCGCTCGGCGATGTCGCTCGAGTCAAGGATTCGGGCCATCGCCGGGACCATGACACAGTCGCCCTCAGGGGCCTCCTCCGGTGTCGCTGTGCGTCGCTGTGTGTCGTCGTATGTCGCTCGGAGGCGTTTCAGCCAGTCAGGAAGACCAAGCCCCGCGTCCTGGGCCATCGATCGTTCAAGCTGTCGGATCTGCGGGAGCAGCGCGGCGGCGTGCGCCGGCGTCGGTGTCACATCGATCATCGTCGGCTTCACTCCATCGGCGACGATCATGATCACCACGTGCGTACTCACCGGCCGGCGCGAGACTCGGTCGCATGGCCGACGACGAAGCACCCGAGAAGATCACCATTCGGATTCAAGGTGATCTGGCCGGCTACAAAGCGCTCAGCCAGCACCTCGCGAAGCAGCTCGAGCCGGTGATCGCTCTCGGCGTCCAGCTGCAGAACTCGCCGGCGGCGGCCGTCTTCCAAGACATCAGCCGCGACATGCAGGCGGTCAGCGCGCGGACCTGGGAGCCGCTCGCCGATCTGCGTGAAGCGATCGCCTTGACTGGCGCGCAAACGTCGGAGAGGTTCACAGATCTGCGTGAGGCCATCGCGTTGACCAGCGATCAGATCCGCGGGCAGCTCGCGCCCACACTCGCTGCGTTCACGAGCATCAGCGATCTGTCGGAGAGGATGACCCGTTCGCTCAGCGCTGGCCAGTTCTGGGAGCTGCAGCCGGCGTTGGCGACGTTGCAGTACGTCCGCCGGGAAACCGTCGAACAGGCGGTCCTCGACGGCGCGATCACCGCCGAGCAGGTGCGCGCCGTGATCACGGCGGTCATCGTGCTGCTGGCCTTCCTCGGTGCCGGCGCCGCACTCACCGACATCGCACTGCGCGAACGTTGGAGCACGTTCGTCGTCCAAGGGATCGGCGTGCTGCTCGGCTTCGCCGGCGCCTGGCCACAAATCGAGAAGATGGTCGACCCGTCGGAAAGGGACTGACACACTCATCGCCGGCGCCGACCCTTGTTCCGCAGATCAACCCATCGCATCGCGGCCATCGGCGTGTCGATCGGCTTCGACATCAGCTCGTGCGCAGCCAACGCCAACGCGATCGCACGATCATCATGCCGGCCGGCGTCATGATCCATCCGCATCAGACCCGGCGTGCTGGTTTCCTTCAACCGCACGTTCGCGAGCTCGTCGAGCAGCTCGTCGTCATCGGGCAGTGCCAACGCATGATCACGGATCAGCCCGTGCAACGTCGTCGCCAGCCGGCCGACCGACTGCTGCGAGAACGCAAACTCCTTGATCGTCACCCCACGTGCCCGCAACCGCTGCGTCAGATGCGCCGCCTGGTACGGGTCGAACACGAGCGAGCACCGGAACGACGTCGCCGCCTCGGCAATCCATTCCTCGACCTCCGACAAGTTCACCGGCCGCAGTCGTGTGCCCTGCCACACCTCCATGCGATCAAGGACCACCCGAGCCTTCGAGTGCTGCTCAGGCAACTCATCGTCCAACCACGCACGGCGAGCGACAGGCACGCTCTCCTCCGCATGACACACCGCCGCAACCGTCCGGTCATTCTTCAACCCGATGTCGAGCCCCATCACGTACTGCCGATCGGTGCGCGGCAACAGCGGCCCGTCCAACACGACACAGGCGCGCAGATCCTCGATCGACGTCAGCCGATCCTCCGCCTCCGTCCACTCGTTCAGATACCGCCGCGCATAGTCCGAGTCCGACAACATCGCCCGCTGCTCCGCCAGCACCTGCTCCGACAGCCACTCCAACGGGCCCGGCACCTCCACCACCCGCCACATCGCCGACTCCACCGCGTGCTGCAACGTCTTGTACGAGAAATGGCTGGGACTGCCGGCGTGACCGATGATCACCACGCGACAGCCCGGCACCTTCGGCCACGCGCTCAACAGCGACGTCAACATCGCCCGCGCCGACGGAATGTCACGCCAGTTCGGGAGTTCGTCAATCAGGATCCACGGCGACAACAGTCCCTCGCTGCCAGCAACATCAGCGGCGAGCGCCTGGACACGAGCACCGTTGTTCACGTTCACGATCCGCTTCGCCTCGACCCGCAACACCGACCCCAGGCCCGACGTCCTCGAGATCAGCCCGCGAGCCGCGTCCAACAGCCGGTTCGCCTGCTCCTCATCCGACGCCGCCGCGTACCCCATCGCCAACGCCGGCGCCTGCTCCACCAGCCACGCGATCGACAACCCCGCGACATCCGTCGTCTTGCTGCCACCCTTCGGTCGGCCCAACCAATGCAACCGCGGATCGTCAGCGCCCGGCTCGAGCACCGCCGCCGCATCCGCGCGCTGCCACTCCGACGCGATCGCTCCCCAACAATCGCCGGTGTCGAGCACCAGGGCGTTGAGCAGATGTAACGCGCTCACGGGCGCCCCAGTCGGACATGGTCAAAGCACCAACCACGTTGGAGGGTCGACCAATGACCACCGACACTCGCACCAGTCGAGTACGACGAATCCTCGTCGGCACCGTCGCCGTGGCGGTACTCACGCTCGGCCTGAACGCTCCACCCGCCGACGCCGCCGAAAAATCGCTCAACTTCACTGGCTATTGCCGCGCCGCCTACTCGCTGCCCGGCGTAGGCGTGACCGCTTGGCACAAGTGGACCGGTTCCTGGACTGCAGTCACATGGCGCTGCCGCCAGACGGCCCCTTGGCAAATCGCACAGAACTTCGCCTCGATCTTCAGACCAATCCGCATCCCGGTGTCCACCCGGGACTATCAGATCGACGTCGACGCAGCATGCCGGTGGCAGTACGGCAAAGCGTCGTACTCGAAGCTCAAGGGCCAAGGCTGGGGCGACTGGCGCTGCGTGGCCTGAACGATCACTCATCACGCCGCCACCAGCGCGTCCACAACGCATCGAGCCGTCACCACACGCCCCGTCTCCTTCGACCCCAACCAGCCCAACGCCGCCCACCACACCCGCGGATCCTGACCAGCACGCGCCAACGCCTGCCCCGTCGACGACGCCGAAAACACACACGCCGAACAACGACACCCACGCGCGTACGTGCTTCGAATCCCATGCGAAGCGTGGGCACCATTCGTCTGCTGCCGCTCACCCGACTCCAACCGCGACAGATGCGCACGCATCGCCACGCACCACCGGCACCCGACGTCCTCGCAGTCGGCATCGAAGTCGTGAGCCCGCTCGACAAACACCGGCCGCAGTCGGCGACGACCACGATCGGACAGCCCGCCCCACAAACCCCGCTTCTCGTTCACCGTCAACGCCTGCTCGAGACACGCACCGACAACCGGACACACACGGCAGATGGCCCGCGCCTCATGCGCATGCGGATCGTCCTCGCCGCTCTCCGGCCGCTCAGGGTGGAACAGGTTCGGGTCGGCGCCGGCACAGGCCGCCCACTGCCGCCAACGATGCTGTGACCGGCGCAGCTGCATCGCCGACGCCACCTGGCCGATCAGGCGCTCCGACGAGTCGTCGTCGTCGTCCGCCGCTTCCGGCAGGGGCGTGGCGTCACGCTGCACACGCGGCGAGACGGCCAGATCGATGTCGACCAGCCAGCGCATCGCGTCCTCGAGACCCTTCACCACGACGGCCACCTGACACGGCCGGGTGTACCGACCAGGGCGCCACGGATGCTCAACCCATGAAGCGACGGGACAACCCGGTCATTGACTGAGATGGACATCACCCTCCTCGTCATCGCCATCGTGCAAGCGCTCGTGCCCATCGGCATCGAGGTCTGGCGCGCCCGGCGCGAGTGCACGCTGCTCCGCCGCCTGCACCAGCGCTGCACCGGCCGCCTTCAGCGCGTCGAGCCCGGACTGCGCCGCCGGCCCGTCGATCGAACCGATCGTGCCCAACAACTTGCCCAACGCCAGCGGCCCGATCCCGAGCTGCTCACGCAACTTCTCGGCCCGCGTCTCGACGCGGTCCCAACGCTCGAGCCCCGCCAACGGCTGCTCATCGGCGTCGTGGTGGCCCTTCTCATTGAACCAGCGGCGATATAGAACGCACCGAGCCTCGGCCCACGCCCAGGCGTCGACGGACGGAGCGAACGACGGTCCTGATGCCCACGGCAGGTTGCCGGTCGCCCAGGCGAGGAGATCGTCAACGATCGGCTGCAGCTTCCGATCCGACTTCGCCCCGTGACGCTCAGCTGCATCGTTGCCAACGACGAACGGCGGCCACACGTAGCCGCGGGCAGGCTCACCCATTCGAACCTCGATCCGCACGAACATGGTGGGCGTGGATCCAACGAACCTGACGAGCGTTGCCGTCGAAGCACGAGGCGACCTGCTGGCACATGCCGAGCGCGAGCTCGACGGCCTGTTCAAGCGGCTGAAGGTCGACGAGCGAATGCCAAAACCGACCGAGTTCAAAGCAGCGGCGGCCCTCGCAAGCCTCCTGCCCACCGCGGCGGGCGATGCCGTTCGGCTCAGGCTCATGAACCTGTTGTGGGCAACGACGAGGTTCCTCGGCCACGAAGGCTTTCCGTCGATCACGATCGAAGACGCCGGCGCGTGGGCGGACACTTGGCTCGAGCTGACACGCCGTGACGCCGACTTGTGGGCCCTGCTCGCGGAAGCCGACGAGGACGCCCGCCGGCGTGGTTCGATCGGCAACAACGACGAGTAGGCCGCCGGATGGAGGGGGGACAGGGAGTCCCAACCGGCCCGCTCCGATGCAGGTCAACAGACATGCGGTCACACGCCGGTCACAGACCGCGCTGCCTAGAACGACGTCAACACCGCGCGCATCGTTGTGGCGAGGCGTGGCCCGAAGGCCTGCGCGGGGGCCGCGCCTAGGAATGTAGGAACTTAGGAACTTGCTTGGGCGATCTGGCTCGCGGCCTCGCTTGCGCACACACGTGTGACCTGCATGTTCATGTTCTTGATCGGACTCCGCACGTACGCGCGAGCGTCGACGAGTTAGGAACGTTCCTAGATTCCTAGGTTTGGGGGTCATGTAGGAACTGGTTCTCCTGCTCGGTAGCGGCTGTCGGTGTCGGTGATCCATCCCGCGGAGAGTGCGTGTTCGATGGCGGGGCCGAGCATGTGTTTCTCCTTGGGGCCGAGGCGTTGTTGGAGTCGGCTTGGCGGCCATCCGTTGTCGGGTTCGGTCCCGGCGTCGTGTTCTCGGTGGATCCATGTGCCGAGGCGTTGGGCGATGCGTTCGACGCGGGCGGGTGCGGACAGTCGTGCCGCTTCGGCGACGAGTTCGCGGCGGGCGTGGCGTTCGACGTTGGCGGTTTCGGTGCGCTCGAGGTCGGCGGCGACGTCGGCGGCGACTCCGGAGCGCACGCGGCACGAGTGGGTCCAGATGGTGGAGGCGAGATCCCAGTCGTCGCGGCTGATGGCGAGGCGGCCGTCGGCGTCGGCGAGGAGGCCTGCGATCTTCATTCGGTGGAGCGGTTCGTGCGCGTTGAGCGGGTCGATGACGATGAGGCCCTGGTTCTTCGACCGGATCTCGTCGCGGACTTCCTTGGCGATCTCGTCGTCGATGCTGAATCGGTGCCGGACCCAGCCGAGCTCGGTGATCTTGTGTTTCTCGAGCTCTCGCGTCTTGATCTCCGGGAACACGAAGCGTCCCGGCCATTCGGGTGCGTCGTTCGGGATCGTCAGGTCTCGGGCTGAAGCCCACACGAATCGTTGGGGCGTGCCGGCGTCGCTGTCGTTGAGGAGCTGGCCGGCGAGTTCCGGCTGAAATCCGACGACGAACCCGAGCCGGTATTGGCGGACGATGCGATGTCGTTCTGTCGTGGCGTTGGCCTGGCCGAGGTCGGCGCCGCTCCATCCGCGTCGGAGCGCCTCGAGGGTGGTGTTGCCTTTGCGGCCCATGAACTGGTTGAGGGCTTCGCCTTCGTCGGCGTACACGTAGGCGTTCCACCGGACCTGACGGTGGACCTTGCGTTGCTTGCCGTCGGGCCCGTCCTCGAGCTCGTCACCCATGTACAGCTCGGCCAGGCCTTCGCCGGACCCGAGCGGGATGTCGAGCGCCACGTTGAGGTCTGGTGATGGTGACACGAGCTCGCCGGCGAGCCGCGCGGCCGTGCTCTTCCCGGTTCCGCTGGGGCCGACGATGGCGGCGTAGTAGTTCAACGATCCGGCGGTACCGACGATCGGCGGCAACTCGAAGGTGTGCGGCATGTACGCGGCTCGGCGGGCCAGCACGGCGTGAAGCAATGCCTCTGCGGAGACGGTGCGGGCGTGCGCTGCCTGGCGGATGTGCGCGAATAGCCGTCGTGCTGCCCAGAACGCTTCGGGAAGGCTGGGAGCCGTCATTCGTTCGAGTGCGGCACCAATCTCTGCACCGCTCGACGAGGCGACCGGTGTGAGCTCGGGAACGTGATGGCCGTTGCTGGCCCAATCGAGCGACGTGCGCGCGTCGACCTTCGAGCGGACCGCGAGCCGGTCGGCTGCCGATGCCTGTGCGACCGCCCACGCGGCGATGCTGCGGTACTCGGCGCGCGCGGTGAGCTCGTCGACGGCGTTGCGGCCCCCGTCTCGATCGAGACCGCGCGTCTCGATGTACCGGTCGCGGATGGCGGTGGCGGCGTCGAGCGCCGGGTAGTAGCCGGCGGCGGCTTCGCGCATCGCCCAGCAGCTGACGTTGACGGCGGCGTCGTGACGGGACCCGCCCTCCTCGAGCTCGGAGGCAAACCGGTTGAGCACCGCCTGGAGCAGCTGGGGCCGGTCGGCGCCTGTGTGCTGGCGGAGGAACGTGTCGAGCTCGTCGTCGGTCGCGGCATCTTCGGCCGGTGCGCTGTCGTCGAGGAGCTCGGCGATCGATTCGGGCAGCATCGGCACCGGCCCGGTGCGCTCCCACTGATACCGACCGCCGGCTGGGTGCGGTGTGGGGGCGACGACGATCACACCGTTGCGGCCGCGCGCCTCGCCCCATCGCTTGCCCAGGCGGCCAGTGCCGTTCCCGAGACGACGCCCGGATGGGCATCGGAACACGTAGTGCCCGCGCCCAGGCGTATCGGGCCGGGTGGACTGGTACGGCGCGGCTCCGATCACTGCGGCGAGAACGTCGGGCATGTGCTCGGGGTGGTCGACGTCTGCTGCCCACGCGTCGGACCTTCCGACGTGCAGGAACAGGCCGAGGTTGCGGCCTGCGAACCAGCTGATGATGGTCTTCGGGTCGCGCGACGTTTGCGCGTGCCAGTGATCACCGAGAACGGACCCGGGATTCTTCGTTCCGAGACGCGTAGGCCCCACGTACCAGCAGGCTCCGGCGTACGCGAGCGCGGCGGTGAGCGTGTCGGCGTCCGGGTCGATGTCGGGCACGATCAACGACGCGACGGAGGTCGCCGGATCGGCGGCGACTGTCATGCGGTGGCGAGTACGTCGAGCGCGGCGAGGTTCTCGTCGCCGTCGAAGTCGAACAGCACGTGTATCAACCACGAGGACAACGGCCGGCAGATTGGCCAGCCGGACGAGTCGTAGAGCTGGATCTGGTTCTTGCGCACGGTGGCGGTGATCGCTTCCCGTTGAATCACCTGTGCGAGCGCGGGCAGGTCGAGGTCGGCGTGCGGTTCGGAGCATCGCCCCGGACAGTCGTCATCGCTGCATCCCGATCCTTCGCGCGCTGAGCCATCAATCTGAGCCACGAGCTGATCCCTTCGCTGTGGCGGCGGTTGGCAGGCTCAGAACTTCGCCCCCGGGGTGGTCAGCCTCGGGGGCGGTTCGCGTATCGGGTTCGCCGGGCGGCTCGAGGCCGGCGATCTTCCACAGCCCAGCGGTGACGACGCGGATCGTGCGGCCGAACTCGACAGCGGGGAGGCCCTCGGCTCCGTTGCTGTCGATGTACCGCCTCGCCTGCTCGTAGGCCTTGGATCTTCCAAGACCGCACAGCTTCCCGGCCGCCTCGACCGAGAGAAAGGGGTCCGATCGGGGATCGGGGAGCATGGCGGCGAACATGGCGAAGAGCAGTGCGACGATCATGAGGCCATCGCCGCTTCGTTGATCTCCTCGACATCGAAGAGGTCCCGGATGGGCACACCGAGGCGGCGTGCAACGGTCACCTTCGTTGCTGGCGCGAGCCTGCGCTTGCCACGTTCGACCAGGCTGATCATCGATGTACTGAGACCGGTGAGGTCCGAAATCTCCGCGAGCGTGAAGCCGTTTAGCTCGCGCCACTCACTTAGTCGACTCAAGTCCATGCACCTCCGGGTCGAGCGTCGAGATCGCTGACGCCTGACAACATACACCGAGTAAGCCGGTGAGTCACCAGAATAGTTGACGCCTGAGTCCAGAAGTCGTACGGTGACCTCCGTGTCAAGGGATCAGTCAAGGACTCTCGATCAACTCATCGGTGCGAACATTCGCCGACACCGCGAGCGGAGCAGTCTGAGCCAGGACCAATTCGTCACCCACGTGCGCGACGCCGGGATCTTCTGGGCTCGATCGACACTCGCTGCGATCGAGGCCGGCGAGCGGGCGGTCACTCTCCAAGAGTTGGCCAAGCTCAGCGTGTTCCGTCACAAGGCGCTCGAGACATGGTTCGCGGGCGAACCGGACGAGCTCATCGATCTCGATGGGACTCACGCCCCACGCAAGGGCCTTGTCAGCTTGGTCAACGGTGCACGGTTCGACGAAATGGGATCGTCCGCCGAACGGCTACGCCGCTCCGAGGGACTCGATGGGCGGGACTGGTCGCCGATCGTTGATGCGCAGATCCGCGGTATCGAGGAGGCGTTCGACACTGCCCACAAGGCGATGCAGCGATGGTGGCCACGAGGACCGAAGGACTCTGTAGCCGACGTGATCCTCGCCGCTCGAGGCGACGCTGAAATGAAAGCCGCGCGCCGCCTTGGAATCAGCTCGATCGAGGTGTCTGCGCTTGCTCATCGGCTCTGGGGCCGTGGCCTCTCGGAAGAACGCGAAGCGCGGCTCGCGCCAACAACGGACTCAGCATCACGAGCCACGCAGGCGCAACGCGGCTGGGTCACACGCACGCTTCTTGCCGAACTCGAAGAACATATCAACAGGAAGGGATCATGAGCACCACCGCCGCACCCAAACGCGACACCACCACCGGACTCTGGGGCTTTGTCGTCGACGCCGGCACCGACCCCAAGTCCGGCAAGCGCCGTCAAGTCCGCCGGCGCGGCTTCAAGACGAAGACGGACGCGCTCGCCGAGCTCGACAAGATCCGCCAGTCGTCACGCGATCACACGTACGTCGCCAACACGCGCCAGACGCTCGGCGACTACCTCGACGAGTGGCTCGTCACCATCGAGTCGACGCTTCGTCCTTCGACGCACCACTCGTACGACAAGAACGTGCGGATCCACGTGAAGCCACACATCGGCGCCGTGAAGCTCCAAGCTGTCGACGGGCTCGTGCTCAACAAGCTGTACGGCGACCTCGCCGCCAAGCTCGGCCCGCGCACGATCCGCTACGTCCACGCCATCCTGCATCGGGCGTTCAAGGACGCGATGAAGGTCGGACGGCTCACCCGCAACCCAAGCGACGCGGCCACGCCGCCGACGGCGTCGAGCGTCACCGCGAAGCCGATGGCCACGTGGACCGGTGAGGAGGTCGGCAAGTTCCTCCGATCGTCGGCCGAGGCGAACGATCGACTCGTCGCGCTGTGGACGTTCCTCGTCACCACCGGTGTGCGCCGTGGTGAGGCGCTCGGTTTGCGGTGGGAAGACGTCGACCTCGACGAAGGCCGGGCGTCGATCGTGCAGACAGTCGTGATCACCGGCAAGGAACGGCTCGCGTTCAGCTCGCCGAAGACGGCCGCCGGCGTCCGGACCGTCGATCTCGACCCGACGACCGTGCGCTCCCTCATCGAGCACCGCAAGCGCCAAGCGGCCGGGCGTCTGCTCGTCGGGCCCGGCTGGCGCGATCACGGGCTCGTGTTCACCCGCGCCAACGGTGACCCGCTCGACCCGGAGAACGTGTCGCGCGACTTCCGGGCCCGGCTGAAGCGTTGGAAGATGCGGCCCGTCCGGCTGCACGATCTTCGTCACACATGGGCGACGCTCGCACTCAAGGCCGGCGTTCCGACCAAAGTCGTGCAGGAGCGACTCGGTCACTCGTCGCCGCTGATCACGATGAAGCTGTATCAGCACGTGATGCCGGGAATGGGCCGTGATGCCGCCGATCTCGTCGCATCGATGATTTTCGGTGCTTAGGGTCGCTCCAACCCGGCGCTGAAGGCATACAGGTCGTCCAGCAAAATGCTCGCGAGCCCGCGCGCAATCTCGGGGTCGACCTCGTCCAAGATTCCATGGATATGGCGGTCCCAAATCGCCGACAGCTCGTGCTGTGACGCCGTGTAAATCGCTCCAGCTTCACCGTCTGTCCAACAGTTCGAACTCACCAAGCAGCATCGCTCGAGCAGGACATACCGGTGATCGCCCGTTCGGTCGCCCAGCGCTCTAGAGGCGACCCGAAGATCGTCGTACTGATCAGCAGCGACGCCGACGAAGCCGGCGTCAGCCTGCTGCGACAGCTCGCTCGGATGAACCGCCGACACGCGGGATACCGAGATCCTCGTACGTCAACATCGGCTTGTAGGGCACGCCCCGCTCCCGAAAGAACGCCGCGGCCGCACCGCTGCGATCGACGAACGTCGTCGCGAAGACCACCTCGCCACCGACGTCGACGACGTGCTCATAGGCCAGCTGAATGGACGATCCCTTGGTGACAACATCGTCGACCAACATCACGCGCATGCCGCTCTCGATGCGCGCGCCTTCGATGTAGCGATTAGTGCCGCGGCCCTTCGGCTCCTTGCGGATGAGGAACCACTTCAGGCGCGCAGCTGCAGCGACCGCGAATGTGAATGGCGCAGCGCCGAGAACCAGGCCTCCGACTGCGTCGAGTTCGACGTTCTCGTGTTCGGCCGCGGCGAACATCGCCGCACCGACGCGGGCGAGATCGTCGGGATCGGCGACGGCGAGCTTGCCGTCGATGAAGACGTTGCTCTCGTCACCGCTCGCGAGCTTCACCGGAGACGGGAGATGCATCACCACGCCGGGCCTCTTCACGATCTCGAGGAGTTGCTGGTGGTGCAGTGACACGAGATGCCCAGCATGGTCGGCATTCCTGATCGCGTCCACCTGACCCATCGGGCCCTCCTTGATCCGCGCGGTACACCGCGCGCACTTGAACCACATTGCTGTGATTCGATTCGATACTAGGCGTGGTATCCGGCCAGAGTGGCGATATTGGCGCGCGGGAGACCGCGCGGCTCTGCGAAGAGGCGAAACAGGAGATCGGGGCGAGGATCCGAGCGCTTTGCAAGGCGCGGGGAGTGTCCCGGCGCGGACTTGCGACGATGACCGGATTGGGCATCGGGACCGTGATGGACGTGGTGGCTGGCCGGTCCGATCCCACCCTCAGCACTCTTCTCGCGGTGGCTGGTGCCCTCGACGTCGGCACCATCGAGGACTTGCTCGGACCGACAGCGACGGAGAACCTCATCGCCGCGCAAGGTCGCGCGGAGCGCCGCGCGCAAGTGGCGTAGCCCCTCCCCCGCTATCGGCCGCCTGAGCCGTGATTAGTGAGGGGGAAGCTCGTTACGGTCGACGCTACCGAGGACCTGTGACAGTCAACGGAGGCGCCGGTGCCACCGAAGTCACGTGAGACGTTGTGACCGGACTGTGACCACGGCCGGCACGTCGATGCATTCCACACGCCACCGCGATCGAGCTACCTGCACGTTCGCCGCGAGGCAGTGGTGGGCGAGGGGGGACTTGAACCCCCACGTCCTTTCGGACACAGGAACCTGAATCCTGCGCGTCTGCCAATTCCGCCACTCGCCCGAGTGACAAGGGAGGCAACGTTAGCGGGCCGCGTAAGGTGTCGGCCCGTGGGCTTGTCAGGGTTCGAGCGCCGCCTGGAACGCATGGTCGAAGGTGTGTTCGCGCGCGCCTTTCGCAGCGGCCTGCGGCCAGTCGAGATCGGCCGGCGGATGGTGCGCGAGATCGACGACAACCGGTCAGTCGACGTCCGGGGCCGAACGGTCGTCCCGAACCACTTCAGCGTGCAGATCAGCGACGACGACAACGAGCGCTTCGCCGAGATCCACGACACGCTGATCCGGGAGCTGTGCGACGCCGCCCGGGAGCATGCCCGGGACGAGGGCTACACCTTCCTCGGCCCCGTCGAGGTCGAGATGGTCGTCGACGACCGCATGCACACGGGCGCTTTTCAGATCGAGGGCCGCATGCGGGAAGGCACCGGCGGTAGTGGGGCCGGCAGCCTCGTGCTCCCGACGGGTGAACGCGTGGTTCTCGGGGAACAGGTGATCACCGTGGGACGGATGCCTGAATCCAACATCGTGCTCGCAGACCCGAACGTGAGCCGCAATCACGCCGAGATCCGCCCCCAGGGCAATGGGTACGTGGTGGTCGACCTCGACTCGACCAACGGCAGCCGGGTCAACGGCGTCCGGGTCAAGGAGCAGCAGCTGGTCGACGGCGACGAGCTGGCGTTCGGGAACACCCGCATGCGCTTCGAGGCCAGCTGAGTGTCAGAGCAGCTGCTCAACATCCTCAAGCTCTGCCTGCTGGCGCTGGTCTACCTCTTCCTCGTGCGGGTGTTGCGGGCGGTCTGGGCCGAGGTGACGCTCCCCGCACAGGTCGACGGCGGTCGCCGGCCGCGTCGAGGACGAGCGCCGGCGCCAACGGTGGCCACGCCCGCGGCGCCCCCGAAGGGCCGCAAATACCGCGGCTCGCCCACGGAGCTCGTCGCGGTCGAGCCTGCCGACCAGGTCGGGCGCCGCTATCCGTTGGGTGACGAGATCACCGTCGGCCGCGCCGCCGGCTGCCAGGTGACCGTCGACGACACGTACGTGTCGCAACTGCACGCCCGCGTGTTCACGCGCGACGGGCAACTGTTCGTCGAAGACCTCGGCTCGACCAACGGCACGTACCTCAACCGCGTGAAAGTCGCCGGTCCGATGGGGATGCAGAAGGGCGATCGGCTGCAGGTCGGCAACACCGTGCTCGAGGTCCGCTGAAGTGATCGTGCTGCGTTGGGGCGAGGCGACCGACGTCGGTCGCGTCCGCACGAACAACGAAGATGGGCTGATCACCTCCGATCGACTGTTCGCAGTCGCTGACGGAATGGGCGGCCATCAAGGCGGCGAGGTCGCAAGCGACACGGCGTTGCGCACGCTCGAGGATGCGTTCGTCGAGCCCACGACCGAAGGGCTGCTCGAGGCCGCCCGCACCGCGAACGATGCCGTGTACGAGCGAGCAGCCGGCGATTCTGAGCTCCGCGGCATGGGCACCACGCTCGTCGCGATCGCACCGATGGAGGACAGCGACTCGATCGCGTGGGTCAACGTCGGCGACTCGCGCCTCTACCTCTTGCGCGATGGCGACCTGACCCAGATCTCCGAAGACCACAGCCTCGTGCAGGAGGCAGTGCGGGCCGGAGAGCTGTCACCGGAGGAGGCACAGACCCACCCGCAGCGCAACATCGTCACTCGTGCATTGGGCATCGACGCCAACGTCGTCATCGACGGCGACGAGGTCAATGCGTTCGCCGGCGACCGGTACCTGCTGTGCAGCGACGGTCTCTACGACTTCGTCGACGATGCGCTCATCGCATCCACGCTGCGCCGGTTGGATGATCCGACCGAGGCGGCCCGTGAGCTCGTGCGGGTCGCCAACGAAGGCGGCGGGCGCGACAACATCACGGTCGTCGTGGTCGACGTCGTCGACGACGACCGCCAAGGGGCCGCAGCCGCGAGCGACGTCGAAGGCGGCACCGCCGAGGGCCACGCGCTGGCGACGAAGGACCACACCGCTGCCGCCGCGGCGGCCGAGCCCGAACCGAGGCGCGAGAAGCCGCCGAGACCACGACTTCTGACGTGGCGGCTGGTGGTGTTCCTCGTGCTGTTCGTGGTGATCCTCCTCGGTGCGTTCGGCGCCGTCGGCTACTACGCCCGCAACACGTACTACGTCGGCTTCAAGGGCGATTCGGTGGTGATCTTCAAGGGCAAGCCGGGAGGCGTGCTCTGGTTCAAGCCCACCGTCGACGAGCCGACGGCGCTGACCCGCTCCCAGGTGCCGCCAGCGCAGATCGACCGCGTGACGAAGGGCCAAGAGGAGAGCTCACTCCAGGCGGCGCGTGACTACGTCCGCGACGCGCTCACGACGACCACCACGACGAGCACCACCACCACGACCACCACCACGACGCTTCCCCCGCCGATCCCCGGATGATCGCCATCATGCGCCGGCGCACGGAGCTCGGGCTCATCGTGCTCGGCTCGGTGATCGTCGCCAGTGCGTACACGCTGGCCACGCTCGGCCGAACCTCGTCGATTCCGGCCAACATCGGCCCGTTCCTCGCCATCGTGCTCGGACTCTTCGTCGCCGCCCACATCGCCACCCGCCGCTACGCCGCTGGCGCCGACGGGCTGCTCCTGCCCATCGCCGCGTTGCTCAACGGCATCGGCTACGTGTTCATCGCCCGCCTCGACGAGGCCAGCAACCATCCGCAAGGTCTCGCTGCCGCGCAAGCAGGGTGGACGGTGATCGGCATCGGCGCGTTCATCCTCACGCTGCTCTTCGTGACGCGCGTGCGCGACCTGCAGCGCTATCGCTACACCTTCCTGCTCGCCGGGCTCGCGCTGCTCATGATGCCGCTGCTGCCGGTCGTCGGTCGCGAAGTCAACGGCGCACGCATCTGGGCCTACATCGGACCGATCAACTTCCAGCCCGGCGAGTTCGCCAAGGTCGTGCTGGCCGTCTTCTTCGCGTCGTACCTCGTCGAGAAGCGCGAGCTGTTGGGGATGGCCACGTTCCCCCGCTTTCGTCCGCTGCTCCCCGACCCGAAGCACCTCGCGCCCGTGCTTCTTGCGTGGGGCTTCTCGATCGTGATCATGACGATGGAGAAGGATCTCGGCTCGTCTTTGCTGTTCTTCGCGCTGTTCATGCTGATGGTGTGGATCGCGACGGAGCGCACCGCGTACGTCGGCGTCGGCGGTCTGCTCTTCGCCGGCGGATCGTTGATGGCGTACACCAGCTTCAGCCACGTGCACGATCGCGTGCAGGACTGGCTCGACCCCTGGAAACACGCGTCGACCTCCGGCTTCCAGGTGATCCAGAGCTGGTTCGCCATGGCGTGGGGCGGCGTGGCCGGCACGGGCTTGGGCCTCGGCAACCCCGACCGGATCCCGGTGGCCTCGACCGACTTCATCTTCGCGGCGATCGCCGAGGAGCTCGGACTGCTCGGATCGGCAGCCATCATCTTCTGCTACGTGCTGCTCGTCGGCTGCGGGCTGCGCATCGCGGTGCGCGCCGACGCGCCGTTCGAGAAGCTGCTCGCCACCGGCATCACGATCCTGCTCGGCGTGCAGTCGTTCATCATCATGGCGGGCGTCACGCGCCTGCTGCCGTTGACGGGCGTGACCCTCCCGTTCGTCTCGTACGGCGGGTCGTCGCTCGTGGCCAACTACGTGCTGCTCGCGCTGCTCGCGCGCATCTCCGACGACACCGCGCGCCGCGCTGGTGAGGTGCAGGAGAAGGTGGCGGTGGCGTGAACAAGCAACTGCGCCGCCTCGGTGCCGGCCTTCTCGCTTGCTACCTCGCGCTGTTCGCGATGGTGAACTGGGTGCAGGTCTTCCACGCAAACGCGCTGAACGAGAACCCAGCCAACACGCGCAAGATCGTCCGCGACTTCAACCGACCGCGCGGCCAGATCATCGCGGCCGACCAAGCCGTGCTCGCCAAGACGGTGCCGTCGGCGCCCGGCGATCCGTTCCAGTTCCAGCGCATGTACCCCGAAGGCGACCTGTTCGGCCACATCACCGGCTACTTCAACTTCAACTTCGGAGCGACGGGTGTCGAGTCGACGTACAACGATCAACTCAGTGGCGCAACTGTGTCGCAGGAGTACGAGACGCTGCGCGATCTGTTCGTCGACCGCCAGCACACCGGCGACGTGACGCTCACGATGCGCAAGGACATCCAACAGCTCGCACGCGACGCGCTCGGCGAGCAGAACGGCTCGGTCGTCGTCCTCGATCCGCGCGACGGCGCCATCCTCGGCATGTGGAGCTTCCCGTCGTACGATCCGAATCCCCTTGCGAGCCACAACTCTCAGGACGCGCAGAGTGTGAAGGCGTTCCTCGAGGGCAACGGTGACCGGCCGCTGCGCGGGCGCACGTGGCAAGAGCGGTTCTTCCCGGGTTCCACGTTCAAGGTCGTGACGGGATCGATCGGCGTGGAGAGCGGGGCCGTCACGCCAGACCAGCCGGTGTTCCCGACCGCGACCGAGTACAAGCCGCCCGACGGCAACCCGATCTCGAACTTCGGGGGCGAGTCATGCGGCGGCGCGCTGTTCGACATCCTGCGGGTGTCGTGCAACTCCTCGTTCGCCGAGATGGGTGCGGAAGTGATCGGTCAGGACAGGATGCAGGCTGGTGTACTGCGCTTCGGTTTCAACACGAGACCACCGATCGACCTGCCGGCGCCCGCCACCTCGGTCTTCCCTGACACCAAGAAGTCGAAGGCGTTCCTCGGGCAGGCGTCGATCGGTCAGTTCGACACGACAGCGTCACCGCTCGAGATGGCGCTCGTCGCGTCGGCGGTGGCCAACAACGGCATCATCATGACGCCACACGTGATGAAGGAGATCCGCGACGACAACGGCAAGTTGATCGACACGTACACGCCGAAGCCATGGCTCACCGCGATGAGCCCGCAGACGGCGGCGACCATGCGCCAAGCGATGATCGGCGTGGTCCAGGCCGGAACGGGCACGGCGGCCCGCATCTCCGGCATCGAGGTCGGCGGCAAGACGGGTACGGCCCAGCTCGGATCCGATCCGCCGACGTCGAACGCCTGGTTCATCTGCTTTGCCGGGCCCCCCGGCGCCGCGTCCACGGTGGCGGTCGCGGTGCTCGTCGAGGCCGAACCGGGAGTCAGCGAGGGCACCGGCGGCCGGATCGCCGCCCCGATCGCCAAGCAACTCGTCGAGAAGGTCCTCCAGATCCAAGCCGGGGGCTGAGCCGGAGGCGCAGCCCCCCGAAAGCACAGTGGTAACCGGTGCGCCAGCACCGGCGTACCCCTTGAGGGAGCGCAGCGACCGCAAGGGGTAACCCCTGCGCCCTGCGGGGCGTCAGTACGCTTCGACACGCCCATGTCCCAGGAAACGGTGTTCAACGGTCGCTATGAGCTGCATCGCCGCATCGCGCGCGGCGGCATGGCCGACGTCTTCCTGGCCCGCGACCAGCTGCTCGACCGTCCGGTGGCGGTCAAGGTGCTGTTCCCGGAGTTCGCCACCGACCCGAACTTCGTCGAGCGCTTCCGCCGGGAGGCGCAGAGCGCCGCCAACCTGAACCACCCGAACATCGTCTCGGTCTACGACTGGGGTCAGGAACAAGGCACGTACTTCATCGTGATGGAGTACATCGAGGGCCGCAGCCTCGCCGACATCCTGCGGACCGAGGGCCCGCTGCATCCTCAACGAGCCGCAGAGGTCGCGTCTGACATCGCGGCGGCGCTCGGATTCGCGCATCGCAATGGTGTGGTGCACCGCGACGTGAAGCCGGGCAACGTGCTGATCTCCCCGAGCGGTCAGGTGAAGGTGGCCGACTTCGGCATCGCTCGCGCGCTCGGCGCGGACCCCGACTCGAACCTCACGCAGGCCGGTTCGGTCATGGGAACGGCCACATACTTCGCACCGGAGCAGGCGCAGGGGCTTCCCCTCGATCCGCGCAGCGACCTGTACTCCCTCGGCGTCGTCCTCTACGAGATGGTCACGGGGCGGGCCCCGTTCAGCGGCGAGAGTCCGGTGGCGATCGCGTACAAGCACGTGCAAGAACAGCCCGCGCCACCGCGGCACCTGAACACGAACGTGCCGACGGACCTCGAGGCGATCATCCTCAAGCTGCTCTCGAAGAACCCGCAGGCGAGGTACCCGTCGGCCGACGACCTGCGTGCCGATCTCCGCCGTTTCCGCGAAGGCCAGCCCGTGTTCGCCGTCGCGGGTGCGGCGGCGGGAGGCGCGGCCGCCGCCGGCGCAACACAGGCGATCGCCGCAACCCAGGCGGTGCGCGGCGTCGAAGGCACGACGGCGGTGCCGGTCACCGACTACAGCCAGGGGTACGCCGAACCGCGTCGGAGCGGCGCGTTCCTCGTGGTGCTGGTCCTGCTGCTGTTGATCCTCGCCGGACTGCTGTTCGCGCTGGGCAAGGTCATCACGGGCGGCGGCTCGAGCGGCGAGACCATCGACATCACGGTCCCGCAGAACGGGGTCGTCGGCAAACCTGAAGCCGAGGCCACCAAGACGTTGCAGACCGCCGGCTTCGACGTCACACCGATCAGCGAGAAGAACGACACCGTGCCCGAAGGCATCGTGGTGAGCGTCGACCCGTCCGAAGGCACGACGGTGAAGGTCGAGAAGGGGAAGCGCGGCACAGCCACGCTGCACGTGAGCGCGGGTGCGAACACCGTGAAGATGCCGAAGGTCGTCGGCATGCTGAAGGACGAGGCGGAGAAGTTCCTGAAGGAGCAGGGCTTCACGTCGATCAGCTTCGAAGACGGCACGTCCGACGATCCCGCCGTTCAGCTGAACGAGGTGATCAAGCAAGATCCCGGCGAGAACCAGGACGTGAAGAAGGACGCCGTCATCAAGCTGACGATCTCCACGGGCAAGCCGAAGGTCGCGGTGCCAGACGTGCACGGGAAGTCCGTCGCCGAGGCGGCGAGCGTGCTCGGTCAGGCGGGGCTCGACGGCTCGAAGACCGTCGCCGAAGCATCAGACACCGTGCCCAAGGATCAGGTCATTCGCACCGATCCGGCCGCGGGCACGCAGGTCGACAAGGGGTCGAAGGTCACGATCATCGTGTCGTCCGGGCCCGCGCAGGTGAGCGTGCCGTCGGTGACCGGACTCACGAAGGCGGCGGCCGAGAACGCCATCAACAACGCCGGGTTGACGCCCCAGGGGACGTGTCACGTCAACGCCGGAGCTCCGGCGAACGGCGAGGTCACCAGTCAGAACCCGGCCAAGGACACCAAAGTCGACAAGGGATCGGCCGTGAAGTTCGACTTCGACGCCCCGGTCTGCGCCTAGACCGTCAGCTCCGTCATCGCGAGGAAGTTGCGGAGCAGGTCGTGGCCTGACGCAGTGAGGATCGACTCGGGATGGAACTGCACGCCTTCCACCGCGTGCTCGCGGTGCCGCAATCCCATCACGATGCCGTCGTCGGTCTCGGCGCTGATCTCGAGCTCGGGGGGCACCGACGCCCGGTCGACGATGAGCGAGTGGTAGCGGGTCGCCTCGAACGGATTCGGGAGATCTGCGAACAGCCCGCGGCCGTCGTGACGGATGATCGAGGTCTTGCCGTGCATCACCTGCGGCGCGCGAACGACCGTTCCCCCGAACACTTGGCCCATGCACTGATGACCGAGGCACACGCCGAGGACGGGCCGGCGCCCGGCGAACGAGCGGATCACGTCATTGGACAAACCGGCATCATCCGGCGTCCCGGGGCCCGGAGAGATCAGGATGGCGTCGGGATCAAGGGCGAAGATCTCGTCAAGTGAGAGCGCATCGTGCCGATGCACGATGGGGTCGGCTCCCAGCTCGCCCAAATATTGGACGAGGTTGTAGACGAATGAGTCGTAGTTGTCGATGACCAAGACGCGGGGACGCATAGGACGTCTGGGAGGGTACTCGGGTGCCTGATCAGGGTCGTCCGGGTTCTTTGTCGCACCGGCTGTCGGCTTCGACGCGGATCCTTGCAGTCGAGGACGAGGACGACATCGCCGAGTTCCTGCGGGCGTACTTCCGCGCCAGCGGCTACGACCTGATCCACCTCGATCCCTCGAGCCCGGCCGAAGTGGTCGACGCGGTCGACGAGCACCGCCCGGATCTGATCCTCCTCGACTACGGGTTGCGGGGGTTCTCGGGCGACGACGCGTATCGGCTGATCCGCGCGCAGGAACGGTTCGCGTTCGTGCCCGTCATCGTGGTGACAGGTGACGCGACAGCAAAGGCGAAGACCGAAGACAAGGCAACGGGACTCGACGGGTTCGTCGCCAAGCCGTTCAACGTGAACACCCTGGCCGGACTCGTGGCCGCGCGCATCGACGCCGCCCGAACCATGTCGGAGGGCGGGCGCGACGAAGCGCTCGGCTTGATGACGCAGGCCTACCTCACTGCACGGCTGAGCGACGAGATCAACGCGGCGTCGCCGGAGCGGTCGGTCTCGTTCGCGCTGGTACAGCTGCGCACCCTCGGCGCCATTCAGCGAGCCGCCGGGGCCGACGGTGTGACGTTCGTGGTTCGCGAGCTGATTGCTGTGGCCCGCAGTCGCCTGCCGGACGGCACCGTGCTGGGTCGCACCGACGCGAACGAGCTGGCCGTCCTGCTGTCGGGGTCGTCGGCCGCGGAGCTCGAACCGGTGCTCTCCGCAACCCTGGCGGCCAGCCCGGCGGCGATCAGCCTGCCGGGAGGCGCGTCCGTCGACATCGAGCTGGCCGCGGGACTGGCGTCGTTTCCCGAACACGCGGGATCCGTCGACGAGCTGTACATGGCCGCGGATGCCGCACTGGCCGTCGCCATCGACAACCACAAAGCGTTGGCCGTCGCCATTTAGTGGATCGAAGGCTCTAGTAAGTTCGGCCCTGATGGCGAAGCCCACGAAACGGCGGGTGCAAGGCGGCCGGACGACGCCCAAGGGCGGGCCGGTGCGGGTGTCGAAGGACATGGAGCCGACGCCCAGCGCGCGCTACACACCGCCGATCCCCCGCGATGTGAAGATCAGCCCGATCTGGGTGCCGATCCTGATGTTCATCTTTCTCGGGATCGGGACCCTGGTGATCCTCGTCAATTACACGGGCGCGGTCTGGGACACGAGCAACTGGGTATTGCTCGGTGGACTTGGTGCGATCCTCGCCGGGATCGTGACCGCCACCCAGTACCACTAAGGCGTAGCCCAATGTGAACGGCGCGTAACCGTTCGGTCGCGTCAGAGTTACAACAGTGTGGTTCTCCCCAGGTTGATCCACATGCTGTGGATGGTTGTCAGTCATCCAAAAGATTGGCGACGAGGTCCATGTCGTCCTGACAGTGGCGGGGTGCCTCCGGGACGGCGTCATTCGCGGACGTCATGCGCAGCTCCGTGCCACAGATCGAGCAGCGGTACACGAGCTTGACCTTGCGCAGCTCCCCCGCCGGCGGGGGCTCGGGGATCGGCCGGGCGAGCCCGCCGAGCATCGTCGTGCCGATGCGCCAGATGAGCGCGGCGGCCGCAACGGCGATGGCGAGCTTGATGACGATCACTTGGAGGATTCTGGCGTCACCTACTTCGTATATGCGAAGTGGTTGACGCCAGAACGATCAGCCGAGGCGTTCGATGATGGTGGCGTTGGCCATGCCGCCGCCTTCGCACATGGTCTGGAGGCCGTAGCGGCCGCCGGTGCGCTCGAGCTCGTTGAGCAGCGTGGCCATGAGCTTGGCGCCGGAGCAGCCGAGCGGGTGGCCGAGGGCGATGGCGCCGCCGTTCGGGTTCACCTTGCTCATGTCCGGGTGGTGCTCCTTCTCCCACGCCAGCACGACCGAGGCGAAGGCCTCGTTGATCTCGGTGACGTCGATGTCGGCCATCGTGAGCTTGGCTTTCTCGAGCACCTTCGCCGTGGCGGGGATCGGGGCGGTCAGCATCATGATCGGGTCGGCGCCCGCGAGCGCGAACGACACCAACCGGGCCCGGGGCCGAAGGCCGAGCGCCTTGGCCTTCTCTTCGCTCATGATCAGCACGGCCGACGCGCCGTCGGTGATCTGCGACGAGTTTCCGGCGGTCACTTTGCCGTCAGGCTTGAACGCGGGCTTCAAGTTGGCCAGCGTCTCCGCGGTGGTGCCCTCGCGGATGCCTTCGTCGGACTTCACGATCTCGTCGAGGTCGACGACCTCGTTCTTCTCGCGATCCCACAACTTGCCCTTCAGCGGGATGATCTCGTTGTCGAAGCGGCCCTCGTCCCGAGCGACGGCGGCGCGTTGCTGCGATTGCGCACCGAACCGGTCAAGGTCTTCACGCGAGAGGCCCCACTTGTCGGCAATGAGCTCGGCCGAGATGCCCTGGGGGACGAGCCCGCCCTGCGGCTCGTACCGGCTGAACACGGCCGGGCCGAACGGGACGGATCCGGGAGTGATGGATGCTCCCATCGGCGTGGTCGACATGACCTCGACGCCCGCGGCGACCACGATGTCGTACGCGCCGGCGATCACGCCCTGGGCCGCGAAGTGGACCGATTGCTGTGACGACCCACATTGCCGATCGATCGTGGTGCCGGGAACGGTTTCGGGCCAACCGGCGGCGAGCACTGCGTTGCGACCGATGTTCAGGCCCTGGCTGCCCACCTGCATGACGCACCCCATGATCACGTCGTCGATCAACGCCGGATCGAGGTCGTTGCGCTCCTGAAGTGCCTTGAGCACCTCGGCCGCGAGGTCGGTGGGGTGCCAACCGGAGAGCTTCCCGTTGCGCTTGCCGCCGGCGGTGCGGACGGCGTCGACGATGACGGCAGTGGTGGCCATGGCGGGCTCCTTGAGGTTTGCGAGCGAACTCGTGGTCTCTTGACCGCTTGGTCAAGAACGCTACCGAAGTCTGACCATTTCCGGCCCCGTTGGTCAAACGTGGCAAAGGGTGGTGAAGTGGGGGCAGTGGGGGTGGGCAACAGCAACGCCGAGGCCAGACTCGCGCGCATTCTCGAGGCGCAGAGCCTGCTCGCGCGCATGGCCGCGACGCTCGGCCCCGACCTCGACATCGACGAGGTGCTCAACACGGTGTTGACCGCGATGCGCAAGATCGTGGACTTCAAGGGCGGCACGGTGCAGCTCATCGACGACCGGGGTGTGTACATCGCCGCGTCGGATCCACCGATCACGCCCGACATGGCTTCGCTGCGGGTGCGCGTCGGCGAGGGCATCTCCGGGCGGGTGATCACGACCGGGCGTCCGCTGTGGTCGGGCGACATCAAGGACGACGAGCGCGTCAGCATCGCCCTGCGGGCCGCAGGCAGCAACGCCGACACGCACAGCTATCTCGCCGTGCCCTTGGTGTGCCTCGGCGACGTGATCGGCGCGCTGCAGATCGACTCGGTGGAGATCGACGCCTTCGACATGGACGACGCGACGCTGCTCGAGGGGCTCGCGGCGCAGGTCGCCGGCGTGATCGAGAGCGCTCGGCGGTACGCGCTGGTCATGGAGCTCGAGCGGCTCAAGAGCGACTTCATCTCCCGCGTGTCGCACGAACTCCGCACACCGATCACGATCATCGACGGCTTCGTGATGACGATGCTCGACCACGGCGACCGGCTCGACGACGCCGCCCGCCAGGACATGTTGACGCGCTGCCGCACCGCCAGTGCCCGCCTGTCGCGGCTCATCGAAGAACTCATCACATTGGCGCGGCTCGAGACGGGTGTGATCCAGTCGCAGCCGGCCCCGACGAAGATGAAGAAGCTGTTGAACGATGTCGCGCTCGCCACGAACGACCCGTCGGTCGTCACGGTCTCCGCACCCGACGACCTGATCCTCGACATCGACCCGGAGCTCACACGACGCGCGCTGGGCTTCCTCGTCGACAACGCCGCGAAGTACGGCAACGAGGCGATGGTGGTGATCACCGATGCCGGCGTCATCGAGATCCTCGACCGCGGCCCGGGCATCGCCGCCGACGTGAAGGAGTCGGTGTTCGAGCTGTTCACCCGAGGACGGTCGACCACCGACATCCCTGGCCTCGGCCTCGGGCTACCGATGGCCCGCACGCTGGTGGCCGCCATGGGGGGCGAGATGACGATCGACGACCGCCCCGGCGGTGGCACCGTCGTCCGAATCACCCTCTGACAACCTCAGGGAACGGCCTCCTTGGCGGCGGCGAGAGCGAGGGCCGCTTCTTCGGCGGTGAGGCCGTGCTTGTCGATCAGCACGACGATCACCGACTCGTCGTCCAACCCGGGGACGGTCAGCAGGATCTCTGCCGTTTGCTGCCCGAGGACCTTGCTCACCGTGTTGATGATCTGCGCCGCCTCACGTGCCATCTAGAGGCGAAGGTCCCGGATTGGCGTCGAACGGTGGCTTCGTCGGGTCGGAGAGACGACCAAGAATGTGTGCCGGTCAGTGGGATGTGCTGTTGAACAATGGCTCGACCATGACTGCCACGCTTCTTGCGCGTGATCTGACGCTGTCCTTCGGCGACCAACTCGTTCTCGATGCGGTCGACGTAGGGCTCGTAGCGCGCGCCCGCGTTGGCATCGTCGGCCCGAACGGCACCGGCAAGACGACGCTGCTGCGCGTGCTCGCCGGACTGCAGGTACCGGACCGCGGTGCCGTGAGCCTCGCGCCCCCGTCAGCGACGGTCGGCTACCTACCGCAGGAGCCCGAGCGGCGCGCCGGAGAAACGGTGCGAGCGTTCTTCGCACGCCGCACCGGCGTCACCGCGGCCGCCGCCGAGCTGGATGCGGCCACGCACACGATCGAGACCGACCACGATCGCTACGACGTCGCGCTTGCTCGCTGGCTCGCCCTGGGTGGCGCCGACCTCGACGCCCGCGTCGGCCCAGTGTGGGCCGGCCTCGGTCTCGACGCGCCGCTGCTCGATCAGGACATGACAACGCTGTCCGGAGGACAAGCGGCGCGCGCGGCGCTCGGCGCGATCCTCCTCGCCCAGTTCGACGTGTTCCTGCTCGACGAGCCGACAAACGATCTCGACTTCGACGGGCTCGATCGCCTCGAGGGCTTCCTCGATGGACTGCCCGGCGCGGCGATGATCGTGTCGCACGACCGCGCGTTCCTCGAGCGCACGATCACGAGCGTGCTCGAGCTCGACGGCCAGACCCATCAAGGCCGCGTGTTCGCCGGCGGCTGGCTTGCCTATCTCGAGGAGCGCGAGACGGCGCGCCGCCACGCGGAGGAGGCATTCGAGGTGTTCCAGTCCAAGCGGAGCGTGCTGGAGGATCGCGCCAGGTCGCAGCGCCAGTGGGCCGTGCAAGGCGTCGCCAAGGCGAAGAAGAATCCAAAGGACAACGACAAGGCGCAGCGCGACTTCCGGTTGAACCGCACCGAGAAGCAGGCATCCAAGGTCCGCGTGACCGAGAAGGCGCTCGACCGGCTCGAGGTGGTCGAGAAGCCGTTCGAGGCGTGGCAGCTGCAACTTTCCATCGCGTCAGCGCCGCGCTCCGGCGCGGTCGTCGCCCGACTCACCGACGCGGTCGTGCAGCGCGGCACGTTCACCTTGGGCCCGATCGACGTCGAGATCGGCTGGGCTGAGCGCGTCGCGATCCTCGGACCGAACGGCAGCGGCAAGACCACCTTGCTGCATGCATTGCTCGGACGGCTGCCGTTGACGGCGGGCACGCAGTGGCTCGGCCCCGGTGTCGTCGTCGGCGAGATCGACCAGGCCCGCGCCCTCCTCGAGACGGATCGATCGCACGAGCCGGCGCTCGATGCGTTCGTGCGCGCCAGCGGCTTGTCCCGCCAGCAGGACGCTCGCTCGCTGCTGGCCAAGTTCGGCTTGAGCGCCGATCACGTGAGCCGCCCGATCGCGTCGCTGTCCCCGGGCGAGCGCACCCGGGCGGTGCTGGCGGTGCTCATGGCCCGCGGCACGAACTGCCTCGTGCTCGACGAGCCCACGAACCATCTCGATCTCGCGGCGATCGAACAACTCGAGCAGGCGATCGACTCCTTCGACGGCACGTTGTTGCTCGTCACCCACGACAGGCGACTACTCGACGCCGTGCGCGTCGACCGGACGATCAGCCTGCCCCGGTAGTCTCCGGTGTTGTGCTGGAGACGTTCGCTGCGCCCTCGACGTGCACGCGTGTGCGGTTCACGTCCGACGAGCTCACGTCGCTGTGTCCGCTCACAGGTCAGCCGGACTTCAACACCATCGAGATCGACTACGCGCCGAACCTGCTGTGCATCGAGTCCAAGTCGTTGAAGCTCTACCTCTGGTCGTTCCGCGACAAGGGCGCGTTCGTCGAGCAGCTCGCCGCCGAGATCGCCGCCGAGGTGCACAAGGCAGTCGAGCCGGGGCACGTGCGGGTCACGATCACGCAGCACGCGCGCGGCGGCATCGTCACAGAAGCAACGGCCGAACTACCCGCCTGAGTATTCGACACCGGCGGTGCACGTCTCCCGCACAGCCACCTTGCTCAGGCCCTCGAGCGTCAGCGACAACCGCTCCCAGATCCACACGGCGATCCGCTCACTCGTCGGGTTCTCGAGACCGGCGACCTCATTGAGGTAGTGGTGATCGAGCTGGTCGCGCAACGGGGCGAAAGCGCGCTCGATGTCGGCGAAATCCATCACCCATCCCGACTCTGCGCCGGCCTCGCCCTCGACCCACACCGTCACGCGGAACGAATGGCCGTGCAACCGCGCACACTTGTGGTCCGGCGCAACGTTGGGCAACCGGTGCGCGGCCTCGAAACTGAACTCCTTGTACACGGAGATCACGGGATGCCCAGGTACTTGTGCGTCTGCACGCTCAACCGCCATCGCGGATGCGCAAGGCAGTACTCGATCGCCGCGGTCGTGTGCGCGGCGCGGTCCGGGCCGTCCATCGGCTGCAAGAAGAAGTGCGTGAAGTCGAGGTGCTCGTACTGCTCGGGCTCGCCGCCGGCTTGCCGGTAGACGAGCTTCAGCTCGTCGCCACGGGTCACGACCACGTCGGCGTCGGCCTTCGGGCTCATGCACACCCAGTCGATTCCACCGGGAACCGGCAACGTGCCGTTCGTCTCGATGGCGATCTCGAATCCGTGCGCGTGCAACGCGGCGATCAGTGGAGCGTCGAGTTGCAGCAACGGCTCACCGCCGGTGCACACGACGAAGCGTGTCGCGCCCGCCACGTCGGCCACCTGTGCCGCGAGCGCCCCGGCATCCGCAAAGCGTCCACCGCCTGGCCCGTCGGTGCCGACGAAGTCGGTGTCACAGAACCGGCACACCGCGCTCGCGCGGTGCTCTTCGCGTCCGGACCACAGGTTGCAGCCGGCGAACCGGCAGAAAACGGCGGCGCGTCCGGCGTTCGCGCCTTCGCCTTGCAGCGTCGCGAACACCTCCTTCACGACATACGCCATCACGCGTACCGCGTCGGGTCGTCGACGCCCGCTTCAGCGAAGCCCTTCTGCCGAAGGCGGCACGCATCGCACTCTCCGCACGCGCCCCCGTCGTCGCTCGGGTCATAGCAGCTGATCGTGACCGAGTAGTCCACGCCGAGCTCGACACCCGCGCGGACGATCTCCGCCTTGGTCATGGCGATCAGCGGTGCGTGGATATGGAGCTGCTGCGTCGCTTCGACACCGACCTTCGTCGCGAGCCGCGCCATCGTCTCGTACGCCGCGAGGTACTCGGGACGGCAGTCGGGGTAGCCGCTGTAGTCGAGCGCGTTGACGCCGATGAAGATGTCATCGACACCGAGCACCTCCGCCCACGCCAGCGCGAACGACAGGAAGATCGTGTTGCGGGCGGGTACGTACGTGACCGGAATCGTCGACGAATCGACGCCGCCCTTCGGCACGTCGATGTCGTCCGTCAGCGCCGAGCCGCCGAACGCGCGCAGATCCACGTCGACGACGCGGTGCTCGACCGCGCCGATCGACGCCGCGACCTTGGCCGCCGCGTCGAGCTCGACCGCATGCCGCTGCCCATAGCGGAAGCTGAGCGCGTACACGCCGAATCCGTCGCGCCGCGCCATCGCCGCGACGGTCGCCGAGTCGAGGCCCCCTGACACCAGCACCACCGCTCGCCGCGTCATGTGAACGCCTCATCGACGAACGCCAGCGTGCGGGCCAGCATCACGTCGCCCGCGCCTGAGAGCAGATGGCCTTCACCCGGGAGAACGACGAGCTCGCCCGTACCAGCGATGAACCGGACCATCTCGCTCGCCTGCGGGGGCAGCAGCTCGTCGCGGTCGCCGTGGAACATGAGCAGCGGCCGGCCGTTCATCTCCTCGGCCTGCTCGCACCCGGCCGATTGCGTCGCGAACGTGACCACGCCCTTCACGGCATCGCCGAGCGCGCAGGCCGTGCGCACCGCGATCGCTCCGCCGAACGAGTGGCCCATCGTGACGGCATCGCGAGCGCCCCCACGCGACGCGAGGTCGACAGCCGCACACATGTCGATCGTGCACCCGTCGAGATCGTTCGGGCGGCGGTAGCTGATGCGCAGGGTCCCGATGCCCCGCTCGGCCAGCGCCTCTCCGATCTGGTGGTACAGCCCGCCGGCCGGGCCGAGCAGGCCGCCCATCGCCCCGCCGCCGGCCACGACCACGTGCTCGGCGTCGCGCGGGCCGTGCCACAGGATCGTGAGCAGTCCTCGCATCGTGAACACCTCGACGTGGCGGACGCCGGGCGTGAGATCGACCTCTTGCACAGCCAAGGCGTCGAGCAGATCAAGCGGCGCAGTCACTACCGGCAGCGTACGGGGGTGCGGGAGCGCGAACATCTGCGGATGCCCTCTTCGCACATGGTCGCGTCCGTCGGTGAGCTCCAGGCGTTGTATCGCCCGGCCGGCCGGGGTGCGCTCGACAAGGTCATCGACCGCCTCGACGACCACTGCCGCGACTTCATCGCCCACTCGCCGTTCGTCATCGTCTCCACGGCCGACGAGCGCGGCCGATGCGATGCGTCACCGAAGGGTGGGCCGACGGGGTTCGTGCAGGTGCTCGGCGACACGCAACTGGCGTGGGGCGACCTTGCGGGCAACAACCGGCTCGACTCGATGCGCAACCTCATGACGAACTCCGGCATCGCGTTGCTGTTCCTCATTCCCGGTCTCGACGAGACGCTGCGCGTCAACGGCGAAGGGGTCGTCACCACTGACCCTGCGCTCCTCGAACGCTGCACAATCGACACCACGGTTCCGCGCGTCGCCGTCACGGTCACGGTGCGCGAGGCGTACATCCATTGCGCCAAGGCGTTCCGGCGCTCGGAGCTGTGGCATCCGGAGGAGTGGCCCGACCGTTCCGACATGGCCAGCGTCGCATGCATGCTGCGCGACCACGCGGACGTACGGCACCTCGAAGCTTCCGTGATCGAAGAGGCGCTCGAGACCGACTACGAACGCACGCTCTGGCAGGCCGGTGGCGACGACAAGGAGTCAGCCGAGCTGGGGTGACGCGTCGCCGGGCTGGAGTCGTGTGGCCCACACGGCGTACAGCGGGTCGCCGCGATGGTCTGGCGGCGTTCGCCGCTCCACGGTCGCCGGGTTCCATCCTCCCGCTCGTCGGAAGTACTCGGACACCACCGCGCAGTGCTCGTCATCCGCAGTCGCCAGCCAGCCGCGGATGGCCTTCGTCGGAAAGCACCGGTTCGAGAACGTGCACACGAACGGCCCGCCGGGGCGCACAACGCGAGCCACGTCGATGAACACTTCGACTGGGCGCACGAGATAGTCGACGGACACACAACACACCGCGGCGTCGAATGACTCGTCAGGAAACGGCAACCGCTGATCGGCGTTCAGATCGTGCAGTACCCGCTCGATGGCATCCGGGTTCGCGTCGAGTTCGCGCCGATTCATTCCGAGCACCGTGAGCCGTCGCGGTGGCTGTCGGAAGTGCGACACCCATGAGCTCATGAGGTCGAGCACCTCGCCGTCGAGCCCGAGTTGCTCGTACAGCGCGCTCACGGCCGCGAGGGCGCCTTCGTCGATGTGGGTGACCAACCGCGGCCACGAATAGAAACCCAGATCCGGCGACGGGTCCGATCGCTCGAAGAACCCATCGGGAAACCCGTCATAGAGGTCGCCGTCCAACACACGAGTATGCCGAACCATGGCGTCGGCGCGAACGCGCTATGCAGCCGGCGGGGCGCGTGGTCGACCAAACGCACATGGACTCTGTCACGCCTTCTGTTCGAGGCCGAAGAAGCACAGGAGTCACGACCCGACTGATTGCGCTGGTCATGCTGCCCGTCACGGCCATGTGCTTGCTGGCCGGGTCGGTCGTGATGACGCGTCGCACTGCGGCCGCACAGGCGACCGCCGTGGATCAAGGGGTGGGCACGCTCAACGAGCTGGTCACACTGCGGGACTCGATGCTCGTCCAGCAAACCGCATCGGCCTTCGACGTCCGCTTCCTGGAACTCGGCGCCAACCGAGCGATCGCGAGTGAGTTTCTCGGGTTCGACTGGTCCGCGCCGATCGTGGTGGAGCGCGAGTCGGCGACAACAGCCATTGCGGCGCTAGGCGCGGACAGCCCAATCGCTGAAGACGTCCTGCAGGCCTTGTACGCCGGGATCGACTCGGGTGCGATCGACCCGAGGGTGGCAACGGAGCGATTTGGCGGCTACGTCATCGCGATTGGTGACAGAGTCACCAGCGGACTCGATCAGCTCGAAGTGGACGCGAGCCAAACGCCGCTCGTCATCGAGTTGGAGTCGTTGCGCGAGGTCATCCGTTTGGTGGACCTCGCCGCCCCGCAGGCCATCGACCTGAGCCAAATCTGGTTCCCGTCGCCCGGCGACACACCGCAAACGACGGCCGCGGCAATGGCTCAGCTCTCAGCGCGGCGAGCCGACTTCACGGCATCCATCGTGCGGCTCCGCGAGTTGGGCGTGCCCAGCGTCGTCGAGCACGTCGGGCGCCTGGAGGCCGATCCGAAGGTGCAACTCTTCGAGTTGTCGGCCACCGACACGCTGCGCGGCGACCCGCTCTTCGCACCAGGGGAGGTGCTCGACGAGCCCAGAACCGCAGCAGTCGCAGCGACCTTCGACGGGTATTTCGTCCGCAGTGAGATCGTCGAAGCGCTCGTCACGACGGCGACCCAGGCGGTCCGTGTCGAGGCAACGCTGCTCGCGGGCACAGAACGGGACGGGTTCCTGCTCTGGACCTTCGGCGCAGGCGCGCTCGCACTCGCCTCCATCGGCGTCGCCCTTTGGCTGGCCCGCTCCATCTCGAAGCCGCTCAAGGACCTCGCCGGCTATGCCCACGCCGTCAACGAAGGCGAACTCGACGCGACGGCATCACCAAGCCGACACCAGGGGCCTCGCGAGACGCGTATGGCGTTCGGTGTCTTCACCGAAATGGTCGCGAACCTGCAGCTGCTCGACGCCAAAGCCAACGCGCTCGCGCACTGTGACTTCGACGACCCCGTCCTCCGCGTGCCCCTCCCGGGCCGGCTCGGCCGGTCGCTGGAGAGCTCCGTTGCACTGCTCTCGGGTTCGATCGTCGAGCGCGACCAACTGCAAACCCATCTCGCCCACGAAGCAACGCACGACTCGCTGACCGGCATCAACAATCGGGCGGCCGCGATCACCGTCATCGAAGCGGCCATGCACCGCGCCGCCCGCACCGCCGCAACGATCGGCGTGCTGTTCGTCGATCTCAACGACTTCAAGGCGGTGAACGACAGCCACGGGCACGAGGTGGGAGACGAAGTTCTCCGGCAAGTCGCGGCCCGCCTCCTGGCTGACCTGCGCAGCGGCGACTTCGTCGCCCGCCTCGGAGGCGACGAATTCATCGTCGTCGCCGAAGGAATTGCGGACGTCGCGGATGCCACCTACCTCGCCCGCCGCATCATCGACACGATCAGCGAACCGATCGAGGTCGGCACGCTCCACATCTCCATCGGGGCGGCCGTCGGCGTGGCGCTGACGCTCGACGGGCCTGAGGAGCCCCTGCGCTTGCTCGCACGCGCTGACGCGGCCATGTACCGCGCCAAGTATCACAAGCAGTCGGCCATCGAGATCTTCGACGCCGACCTGCAACAGCAGATGCTCGAGCGCGTCGACATCGAGACCGCACTCACGGCCGCGCTGCAGGACCCGACTGGCGGTGGGCTCCAGCTGCACTACCAGCCCGTCCTCGACGCAACGTCGAGCGGGTTGGTCGGTGTCGAAGCGCTCATCCGTTGGGATCGACCCGGTGACGGGATGCTCCAACCCGACTCGTTCATCCCGATCGCAGAAGCGACCTCGCTCATCATCGATCTCGACTGCTGGGTCCTTCGCGAGGCCACCCGACAGCTGATCAGCTGGTCCACGGTCGAGGCGCTTGCCGACGTCCCGGTCGCGGTGAACATCTCCGGTCGCCACCTGCTCAGCCGCCAGCTGCCTGACCACATCCGAGCCGTACTCGCCGAGACGGGAATTGATCCTGGCCGCCTCAGCATCGAGATCACCGAGACAGTGCTGCTGGAGGATCTGGCCGCCGCGGCCGCGGAGCTCGACATCGTGCGTGCGCTCGGCGTCAGCGTTGCGATCGACGATTTCGGCACCGGCTACACGTCGTTGGCACACCTCCAACAACTGCCGATCGACACCATCAAGATCGACCGTTCGTTCATCAGCCAGCTCAACGTGCGCCGGGGCAGTTCGCTCGTGCGGATGGTCACCGACCTCGGCCACGCGATCGACATCAACATCGTCGCCGAGGGCGTCGAGACGGACGAGGAGATGAGAGCGTTGCAGACCATGGGCGCTGACCACCTCCAGGGCTTTCTCCTCAGCCGCCCGCTCACCGCCGGGGCCCTCTCGACATGGGCGCAAGGGCGTGCAGTCGTCGCAGCTTCGGCGCCAGTCGTGACCGGTCTACGACTGCTGAAGTGACTGAGGCGGAGCGCTCCGACCACCCACGCGCTGGACCAGGATTGCCTCCAACGCCACGAGCGCGCGGTAGCGCGCGGGAAGGTTGAAGTCGTCACTGCTCACCACGGACAACTGGTCGATCTTCTCGCGAACTTCGACGAGCCGCAGTTCATCGTGGTCGGGTCGTCTCTTGGTCATCGGGGCGGACCCGTGACCACTCGACGGATCTCATCCTCGAGCGCCACGAAGTCGGGCTTCGCAATGAAGCTGGCGGCCCCGGAGGCGAGCGCCCTCTCCTTCAGCTCCGCGTAGGCGGAATACACGACGACGTAGGTGCCCGGCGAGATCCCGCCGATGTCAGGAAGGGCGCTCGTCCCCGGGGTGCCCTCGAGCCACAGATCGAGCACGAGGAGCTCGGGTTGCGCCAGCCCGATCACCGAGAGCAGGTGCGGAACAGTGTCGGTTTCCGCGACCACAGGCACATGGCAGTTGGCGAGGATCTGCGCGACGAGACGCCGCGTTGTGGGGTCGTCGTCACAGATGACCGCGCGAGGTTGCGTTCGGGTCGACGACACCGCCGGGATGGGATACGCCGTGGACTGTTCCAGCGTTGGCAATTCCGGCGGCGTTCGCGGCAACGGGACCGACAGTCCGAGGCTGCTGTCCAGTCGGTCCAGGAGCTCGAACGGCGAAAGTCCCTTCGGGACGAACGCGGTTGCGCCGGCAGCCAAGAGTGGCGCGGCTGGCGTGTCCGTTCCGGAAAGGACGATCACGCGGGTGCGGGGAGCGACGGCCAACAGGCCCGCAAGCGCGCTCGAACCATCGGTCACCGGCATGGACAGGTCAAGCAGGACGACGTCGGGCTGGAGCGAGTCCGCCAACTCGATCGCCATCGCACCGTCGTCGGCTTCACCGACGACGTCGAACTGCGAGCTGTGCTCGAGTACGCCTCGGAGAAGCAGCCGCGTCGAGGCCGCGTCGTCCACGATCAGAACATGCAGCGGCGACCGGGGCTCGCGCTGTGTGTCGACACCCCCGCGGGCACCTTGGTCAGTAATCATCACTATGGCTTCGACCGCCCGCGACTCTTGAGAACAGACGCGATCGCGCTACGCGGCAACGATGGCCGCAAGCCGATGACACCTCCATGGAGAGTTCGATCTCAGATTCCGTCGTTGACCGCCCAGACGCGGTCGACGCCAAGGTGCTGCTCGGCGTTCTGGCCAAGGTCAAGGAAGGTGACTTCTCGGCCCGCATGCCGCTCGAGTGGACAGGCGTCGCCGGCAAGGTCGCCGACAGCCTGAACGACGTCATCATCGCCAACCAGGGTCTCGAGGCGGAGCTCGCTCGCGTCAGTCAGGTGGTCGGCAAGCAAGGCAAGCTGTCGCAGCGACTCGTGCTCGGAGGATGGGCGCAGAGCTGGTCCGGAAGCGTCGAATCGGTCAACACGATGATCGACGACCTGGTTCGTCCCACGATCGAGATGCAACGAGTGATCGGCGCGGTCGCGGGCGGCGACCTGAGCAAGAAGATCACCGCCGACGTTCGCGGCGAGATGCTCGAACTGAAGAACACCATCAACGCGATGGTCGACCAACTCAACGGGTTCATCTCCGAAGTCACGCGCGTCGCTCGTGAGGTCGGCACAGAAGGCAAGCTCGGCCAAGCGGCCGCGGTCACCATCGAGGTCGGTGGCGTCTGGAAGGACCTGACCGACAACGTCAACGTGATGGCCGGCAACTTGACGGCCCAAGTGCGCAACATCGCCGAAGTGACCACCGCGGTGGCCAACGGCGACCTGAGCAAGAAGATCTCGATCGTCGTCCAAGGCGAGTTCCTCGAGCTGAAGAACACCGTCAACGCGATGGTCGATCAGCTCAATGCCTTCTCTGGGGAAGTGACTCGAGTCGCCCGCGAGGTCGGCGTCGAGGGCAAGCTCGGCGGTCAGGCCCAGTCGAAGGAAGTCGCCGGCGTCTGGAAGGACCTGACGGACAACGTCAACCAGCTGGCCGCCAATCTCACCAACCAGGTGCGGGCCATTTCCGACGTGGCCACTGCAGTCACCGAAGGAGACCTCACCAGGCAGGTTCGTGTGGAGGCCAGCGGCGAGGTTGCCGTCCTGAAGGACAAGCTCAACGAAATGATCCGCAACCTGCGCGAGACGACGAGGCAGAACGTCGAGCAGGACTGGTTGAAGACGAATCGAGAACGTTTCACGCGCATGCTGCAAGGACAACGCGATCTCGACGAGGTCTCGAGCATGATCCTCTCCGAGCTCGCGCCGCTCGTGTCTGCGCAACATGGGGTCTTCTACACGATGACGAGCGCGTCCGACGCGGTCGAATCCTCGCTGCAGCTCCAGGCCGGCTACGGCTACGAGGAGCGCAAGCAACTCTCGACATCCTTCCAACTCGGCGAGGGCCTGGTCGGCCAGTGTGCCAAGGAGAAGAAGCGGATCCTGCTCACCGAGGTTCCCGGCGACTACGTCAGGATCAACTCAGGTCTCGGAGCGTCCGCCCCCCTGAACATCATCGTGCTCCCAGTGCTGTTCGAAGGGTCGGTCCGCGCGGTGGTCGAGCTCGCGTCGTTCTCGCCGTTCAGCGTCACGCATCAGACGTTCCTCGATTCGATCACCGAGAGCATCGGTCTCGTGCTCAACACCATCGAAGCGAACACCTTGACCGAAAACCTGTTGAAGCAGTCCCAGACGCAGGCCGAGGAGCTCCGCTCGCAGCAGGAGGAGCTCCGCGAGTCGAACGAGGATCTGGGTCGGCAGGCGCGGTTGCTTGCAGAACAGAACATCGAAGCCGAGCGACGGAACCAAGAGGTCGAGCAGTCGAACCGCCTGGTGGAAGAAAAGGCCGGAGAGCTCGGGCAACTGGCCGTCTCGTCGAAGTACAAGTCCGAGTTCATCGCGAACATGTCGCACGAACTACGCACACCGCTGAACAGCCTTCTCATCCTCGCCCAACAACTCGAAGACAACCCCGACAACAACATGACCGCGACGCAGGTGGAATACGCGAGCGTCATCGGGTCATCGGGCAAGGAGCTGTTGGGCCTGCTCAACGGCATCCTGGACCTGGCGAAGGTCGAATCGGGCACCGTCTCGATCGAGATGACAGTCCTCTCGATCACCGAACTGCGAGACACCCTGCTGCGCGAGTTCGAGCAGGTCGCGGCGGTCAAGGGCATCGGCTTCTCGATCGACCTTGCGCCCGACATCCCCGGGGAGATCGTCACCGACCCGCAACGCCTCCGCCAGATCCTCAAGAACCTGCTCGCCAACGCGTTCAAGTTCACCGAACAGGGTCAAGTACGCCTGCACATCAGCCTGGCCGAGAGGGGATGGGGGTCCGGAGCCGAATCGCTCGTCAACGCTCCATCGGTGCTAGCGGTCTCTGTCCGCGACACCGGTATCGGGATCGAGGAGGAGCACCAGCAACGGATCTTCGAGGCGTTCGCGCAAGGCGACGGCAGCACCGCTCGCCTCTACGGCGGGACCGGCCTCGGCCTGTCGATCAGCCGCGAGCTGGTCGGCCTCCTCGGTGGTGAGCTCACGGTGACGAGCACGCCGGGCCAAGGGAGCACCTTCACCGTTTATCTGCCTGCCGGCGCGGCGCGCGCCACAGCTCCCGTAGCTCCGGCGCCCGTTCCGATCGCGCCGGAACGTTCCAACTCCCTCGAAGACGGCGTCCTCGAGGGACTGAAGATCCTCTTGGTCGACGACGACTTCCGCAACATCTTCGCTCTGACTGCACTGCTCGAGCGGGGCCGTGCCGACGTCGCCGTTGCCGAGAGCGGCGCCGACGCGATCGCGATCCTGGAGCGGAAGCGCGACGTCGACATCGTGCTGATGGACATCATGATGCCGGTCATGGATGGATACGACACCATCCGCGCGATCCGGCGATTCGATCACTTCAAGGACCTACCGATCATCGCGGTCACCGGCAAAGTGGTGGTCGGCGAGCGGCTGCGCTGCATCGAGGCCGGCGCAAACGACTACGTGCCCAAGCCCGTCGACACGGCCGAACTCCTCGCCGTCCTCAGTCCATGGCTGCCGCCCGCGGCTCGTCCCGCCGCATGAACGCGGTGACCACGCTGTTGCCCGTCCCGATCCTGATCGTCGACGACAACGCCGCCAAACGCCTGGCCGTCAAGGCGGTGCTGCAGCCGCTCGGCTTTCCGATTGTGGAAGCCGACTCCGGTATCGCGGCCTTGCGGTGCGTGATGGAGCAGGACTTCGCGGTCATCTTGCTCGACGTGTGCATGCCAGTGATGGACGGGTACGAAACGGCCGCACTCATCCGGCAGCGTCAGCAATCAGAGATGACACCGATCATCTTCTTCACGGCGTACGGCAAAGACGACATCGCCGACATCGATCGGTACGCGGAGGGCGCGGTCGACTTCATCTTCGCGCCCGTCCCGCCGAACGAGCTGCGCGCCAAGGTCTCGGTCTTCGCGAACATCTTCATCAAAGCCGAGGAACTCGCCGCACGGGCTCTCGAGGTACAGGAAGCCCTGTCGGCCGCTCGGGACGAGGCAGATGAGGCGTCGCGACTCAAGTCCGATTTTCTCGCCAACATGAGCCACGAGATCCGCACGCCGATGAACGGTGTCATCGGTATGACCGATCTTCTGCTCGAAACCGAGCTCGACGACGTCCAGCGCGACTACGCGCTGACGGTGCGCAGCTCCGGCCAAGCGTTGATGGTCATCATCGACGACATTCTCGATTTCTCCAAGATCGAAGCCGGAAAGCTCGAGGTCGAGCACGTCGAATTCAGCGTGCGAACGATCGTCGACGAGGTCATGGCATTGCTGGCCGGTCCGGCCCAAGCCAAGAAGCTCGAACTCGTCGCGCACGTCGAGCGCGCTGTGCCGTCAGTGGTGATCGGCGACCCGGGTCGGGTGCGCCAGGTGCTCACGAACCTCATCGGCAACGCCATCAAGTTCACCGCGGCGGGCGAGGTCGCGGTTCGCGTCACGGCAGCTGACTCGCAGGACGCACCGACAATCATCCGATTCGAGGTCGCGGACACGGGCGTGGGGATCACCGCCGACAAGCAGGCGTTGATCTTCCAGCCGTTCATCCAGGCCGATTCGTCCACCTCCCGCAAGTACGGCGGCACGGGCCTGGGCTTGGCGATCGTTGGTCAGCTCGTCGCGCTGATGGGTGGCACTTGCGGCTCGTCGAGCGAACTCGGTGCGGGCAGCACCTTCTGGTTCACCATCTGCGTCGATTCGTCCTCGGAGGAGGACGCGAGCGAGCTGGACCCGGCTGGTCGAGGCCTTCCGGCCGCGACCGTCGAGCGCCCTTCGGTGTCTGGCGAAGGTCGACACCTGCTTGTGGTCGAGGACAACCTCATCAACCAGAAGGTCGCAATCGCGATGCTCTCGAATGCCGGCTACCGCGTCGACACTGTGGTCAACGGCGAGGCAGCGGTGCGGGCGGCCGCCGCTCACTGCTACGACGCCGTCTTGATGGACTGCCAAATGCCGGAGATGAACGGCTACGAAGCGACCGCGGCCATACGTGCGCGGGAAGGCTCGGACCGGCACACCCCGATCATCGCCATCACCGCGGGAGCACGCGTCGAAGACCGCGACCGCTGTCTTGCGGAGGGCATGGACGGCTACATGACCAAGCCGATCAACCAGAAAGCGCTGCTGGACCTGTTGGCTCAGACGCTGAGCATGTCGCCGATCGCGGACATGACAATCGACGTGGTGATCCTCGACCAATTGCACTCGCTCGGCGAGACCGACGACGACGACTTCGTCCGAACGCTCGTCGATCAGTTCATCCTCGACACCGAGCCGCTGCTCGTCGAGCTCCGCGACGCCTTCACGAGGGACGACGCGGAAACGGTGGGACGCATCGCCCACCTCATCAAGGGCAGCAGTGGCCAACTCGGCGGTCGGCGCCTCGCGTCGTCCTGCGGGCGGCTCGAAAGCAATGCGGCGGCCGGGTCCTTGTCTGACGGTGAGGCGGATATGACCGCCGTCGAGGTCGACTTCCGAGAAACGCGCGGCGCGCTGTCGCGCCACGCGTCGTCCCTCGTCGCATGAAGATCTTGATCGCCGACGACGACGCCACATCGCGGCGCATCATCCAGATGGTGCCGCGGGTGCTCGGTCACGACTGCCATGTCGCCGGCACCGGTGACGACGCGTGGGAGAAGTTTCTTTCTCTACGGCCGGATGTGGTCATCAGCGACTGGAAGATGCCCGGACTCACCGGCGTGGAACTCTGCCGGAGGATCCGAGCACACGACGACGCCCGCTACACGTACTTCATCATGGTCACCGGTCAGGGTGCGCTCGACCAGATCCTCGAAGGCATGAACGCCGGGGCCGACGACTATCTCGTCAAGCCGCTCGATCCCGACAACCTCAAGGTCCGTCTGGTGGCCGCCGCCAGGGTGACCTCGCTGCACGGCCATCTCGACCGACGACGGACCGAGTTGGAAGGTGTCAACGACGACCTCACCGCGATTGCGCGCCGCGATCCTCTCACGGGGATCGGCAACCGCAGGGCGCTCGACGAGGACCTCGCCGTGCTCGACGCCCGAGTGACGCGGTACGGCCATCGCTACTGCATGGCGCTCATCGATGTCGATTTCTTCAAGTCCTACAACGACACGTATGGACACCCGGCTGGCGACCACGTATTGCAAACCGTCGCGGTCGAGCTCGACTATCAGGCACGCGGTGGCGACACGCTCTACCGCTACGGCGGCGACGAGTTCTTGGGCATCTTTCCCGAGCAGAGCCTGGCCACCGGAGTGCTCGCGGTACACCGGATGCGCATCGGGCTCGAGCGGCTCGCCATCCCACACGCCGGCAACCCGATTGGCGTGCTCACCATCAGTGCCGGCGTGGCCATGCTCGATCGTGACCGCGCGGCGGCGGTGACGGACGTGCTCAAAGAGGCAGACGTCGCGCTCTACCGAGCGAAGCAGCTCGGACGCAACCGGGTCGAGCAGACACCTTCGAGAGATGTCGGCGTGGTGTGAACGTGCGCCTACTGGCGAGCGCCGTCGCTCGGATAGCTGATGATCCCCTCGCGAACCGCCGTGGCGACCGCCTCCAGCTTGGAGTGCGCCTGCAGCTTGTAGAGGATGTTCTGCGCGTGGTTCCGAACGGTGTTGAGACTCAAACCCAGTTCTCGCG
>JBEEFW010000037.1:0-11993 GCA_041166385.1 Acidimicrobiaceae bacterium
GACCGCCGAGATGAAGGTCGCGGCACAGGAGCTCGACGAGAACGGCGAGCCGACCGGGCCCGAGATCGACGTCACGCCCGACCCCGACACGCTCGGCCGCATCGCCGCCCAGACGTTCCGCCAGGTCATGATGCAGCGCCTGCGCGAGGTCGATCGCGAGATGAAGTACGACGAGTACGCCGGCCGCGAGGGCGACATCGTCACCGGCATCATCCAGCAGAACGACAGCCGCTACACCCTGCTCGACCTCGGTCGGGTCGAGGCGCTGTTGCCGCAGGCCGAGCAGGTGCCCTACGAGCGGCCCGAGCCCGGGGCGCGCGTCAAGGCGTACATCGTCGAGGTGCGCAAGACCTCGAAGGGCCCGCAGATCGTCGTGAGCCGCACCCACCCTGGGCTCATCAAGCGGCTGTTCGAGCTCGAAGTGCCCGAGATCGCCGACGGGGTCGTCGAGATCAAGGCCTGTGCCCGCGAGCCAGGGCACCGCACGAAGATCGCCGTGTGGTCGAACGACAACAACGTCGATCCGGTCGGTGCCTGCGTGGGCGCGCGTGGTGCGCGCGTGCGCATGGTCGTCAACGAATTGCGCGGCGAGAAGATCGACATCGTGCCGTTCTCCGATGATCCGCCCGACTTCGTGATGAAGGCGTTGTCACCGGCGAAGGTCAAAGAGGTCCGCATCGACGAGACCAGTGGCACCGCCGAGGTCATCGTGCCCGACTACCAGTTGTCGCTGGCGATCGGGAAGGAAGGCCAGAACGCACGGCTCGCGGCCCGCCTCACCGGCTGGCGCGTCGACATCAAGAGCGAGACCCAACTGGCTGACGAAGAGGCCTACGGGGGCGAGGAGTGGGCGCAGGGCGAGTGGGTCGTCGACTCCGAGTCCGGCGAGCAGGTCTGGGTGCCGGCCGAGGGTGGCCCCGCGCTGTCCGCCGACCAATGGGCCCATCTGGGTGGTCCTCCGGCCGACGAGATCGAGGCGTCGGTCGACGCCCAGGATGACAACGCGTCCCCCGGCGGGCCGGTCGATGTCGCCGAGGTCGAGCTGGCTCCGCCGGCCGAAGAGGCGGCCATGCACGTGGAGCCATCCGAGTAACGGCGCCGCTTCGCACCTGCATCGGGTGCCGCACCCGCCGCCCGCAGGCCGAACTGGTGCGGGTGGTGCGGTCAGGTGACGGAACCCTGAGCCTCGGCCGTACACTGCCGGGCCGGGGTGCCTGGCTCTGCCAGGGATCGCTCTCGTGTTTCGATGCCGCCGTGCACCGGCGGGCCTTTGCCAAGGCCCTCGGGGCAGAAACGGATGCTGCGGGGCTCGAGAGCCTCCGAATGGACTTCGTTCCATCCGGGCCAGCTGCGCGAGACTAGACACCGCCACTCGGTCGAGCGGCGGCTCTGCAACGACAAGGTAAGGGAACCTCTTTGCCCAAGAACCCACGAGTACACGAGCTGGCCAAGGAGTTGGGGCTCACCAACAAAGAGCTCCTCGACCTTTGCGAACAGCTCGGCATCGGGGTGAAGAGCCACTCCTCCAGCGTCCAAGAGGCGCAGGCCGACCGAGTGCGACGCAAAGCCGACCAGCTCGGCATTCGGCGCGAGGTGCAGCCAGAGGAGCCGAAGAAGACACCGGCCAAGAAGGCCCCCGCGAAGAAGAAGGCCGCCGCGCCCGCCGAGGCCGAGCCCGCGGCCGAGTCCGAGCCCGAGTCCACGCCCGCGCCCGCGGTCGTCGAGGCGCCAGAACCGGTCGCACCACCTGCCCCCGCACCTGAGCCCGCGCCGGTGGTCGAAGTTCCCGCGGCCGTCGAGCCCGAACCGCCGGTGGTCGTGCCCGTCGAGAAGCCGGCCGCGGCCACGCCCGCGCCGGCGCCCGCGCCCGCGCCAGAGGCCGAGCCGATCGCTCCCGCCGCCGCGCAAGCGCCTACACCCGCGCCCGAGAGCGCGCCCCGTCGCACCGCCATTCGTTCGAGCGGCACCCAGTCGGCCCGTCCGCTCCTGCCGCCCCTGCCGGCTCCTCCTCCCACACCAGCGTCGCGTCCGGCCGCCGCCCGTCCCGCGCCCGAGGACGCGCCGGCACGCCGCATCCCGTCGCCTCCGACTCCGGCAATGCCGCCAGCGGCGCGTGCGACGCCCGCCGGCGATCAGGTCCCGCCGCCTCCGGGCGGAGGGTCCGCTGGCGCGGCGCCGCCGATGTCCTCGACGACCGGCAAGCCCATTCCGCCCCCGCCCGGCATGGGTGGCCGCGGCGCGATGCAACAACGCGGTGGCCCGAGTGTCGGCCGCCCGAGCGGTCCGAGCATGCGTCCCGTCGGCGGGCAACGCACCCCTGGTGCGCCCGGTGGTGGTGGAGGCGGCGGCGGTGGTGGCTTCGGCGGTCCGCGTCCCGGTGGTGGTGGCGGTGGCTTCGGTCAGCGTCCCGGCGGCGGTCCTGGTGGGCCCGGTGGTCCCGGCGGCGGACCTGGAGGCGGTCCCGGTGGTGGCCCTGGTGGTCGCGGCGGGCCGCAACGACGCACGCCGCGCCCGCGCAAGGGCGGACGCCGCCGTCGCAACCGCGAGGAGTTGCAGCCGTTCGAGACGCCGACGTACACGCACTCGTCCGCGCCCGTGCCCGAGGGTGTGATCGTCGTCGAGCGCTCCACGACGCCGCAGGATCTCGGCCCGAAGCTGAACCGCACCGCGGCCGACGTCGTGCGCTTCCTCATGCAACAGGGCGAGATGGTCACGGCGACGCAATCCTTGACCGACGACATGATCGACCTCTTCGCAGCGGAGGTCGGCGCAGAGATCCGTCTCGTCAACCCCGGAGAAGAGCAGGAGGTCGAGCTACAGAAGTTGCTCGACCTGCCGGCCGAGGAAGAAGAGGAGGACGGCGACCTCGTTCCCCGCCCGCCGGTGATCACCGTGATGGGTCACGTCGACCACGGCAAGACGAAGCTCCTCGATCAGATCCGCAACGCCAACGTCGTCGCGGGTGAGGCCGGCGGCATCACCCAGCACATCGGGGCATACCAGACCGAGAAGAACGGTCGCGTCATCACGTTCATCGACACACCGGGCCACGAGGCGTTCACCGCCATGCGCGCCCGCGGCGCCGAGGCCACCGACATCGTCGTGTTGGTCGTGGCGGCAGACGACGGCGTGATGCCGCAGACCATCGAGGCGCTCAACCACGCCAAGGCGGCCGACGTACCCATCGTCGTCGCCATCAACAAGGTCGACCGCGAGCAAGCCAACCCCGATCGCGTCATGCAGCAGCTGTCCGAGCACGGCCTCGTGCCGACGCAGTGGAACGGCGACACCGAGATGGTGCAGATCTCTGCGCTGCAGAACCTCGGCATCGACGATCTGCTCGAGACGCTGCTCATCACGGCCGATCTCGAAGAGCTCACCGCCAACCCAAACGCTCGGGCGCAGGGTGTCGTCCTCGAGGCGCACCTCGACGTCGGTCGTGGCCCGGTGGCCACGGTCCTCGTGCAGCGCGGCACGCTCAAGGTCGGCGATCCGATGGTCGCGGGTCCCGCATGGGGTCGCGTCCGGGCGCTGATCAACGACAAGGGCGAGCAGGTCAAGGAAGCCGGCCCGTCGATGCCGGTCGCGGTGCTCGGCTTGTCCGACGTCGCCGACGCCGGTGACGACTTCGTCGTCGCACCGGAAGAGCGCGTGGCTCGCAATGTGGCCGAGACCCGCGAGCATTGGCAGCGCGTTGCCGGCCTCGGTCGCGATGCGCACGCGATGTCGAGCGGTGCCCGCCTCGAAGACATCTTCGATCAGATCCAATCCGGCGAGGCCGCCACGCTGAACCTCGTCCTGAAGGCCGACGTCACCGGTTCGCTCGAAGCGCTCACCGAGAGTCTGCGCAAGCTCGAGCGGCCCGACGTGAAGCTGGCATTCGTGCACCGCGCCGTCGGTGGCATCACGGAGAACGACATCCAGCTGGCGGCTGCGTCGAATGCCACCATCATCGGCTTCAACGTGCGACCCGATCGCAACGCTCGTGAGCTCGCCGATCGAGAGAACGTCGAGATCCGGACGTACGAAATCATCTACCAGGTGATCGAAGACATCCAGAACGCGATGCTCGGCCTGCTCGCTCCGGAATTCGAAGAGGTGGTCACCGGCGAGGCCGAGGTACGCGAGATCTTCTCGGTCCCGCGTGTCGGGCGCATCGCCGGCTGCTACGTGCTGTCGGGCACGATCACGCGCGGTTCGAAGGTGCGTTTCCTCCGCGAGGGCACGATCATCTGGAAGGGCGCGATCAATTCGTTGCGTCGCTTCAAGGACGATGTTCGCGAGGTGCAGTCCGGCTTCGAGTGCGGTATCGGCCTGTCCGACTTCCAGGACTTGAAGGCGGGCGACATCATCGAAACGTTCGAGGAACGCGAGATCCCACGCACGTAGCCTCGGCTCCGTGTTCGAACGATTCACCGATGAAGCCCGCCGCATCGTGGTGCGCGCGCAGGAGGAAGCGCGCCTGCTCCGACATGACTACATCGGCACCGAGCACATCCTGCTGGGGCTCTTGCACGTCGACGGTGGGGTCGCCGCCCGTGCGCTCCGGTCGGTGGGTGTGTCGCTCAGCGAGGCCCGTGACACCGTCACCGTCATCCTCGGCACCGGTGGATCGGAGCCGTCCGGCCACATCCCGTTCACGCCTCGGGCCAAGACGGTCCTAGAGCTGTCGCTCCGTGAGGCGTTGGCACTGGGTCACAACTACATCGGCACCGAGCACATCCTGCTCGGGCTCCTTCGTGAAGGCGAAGGGGTCGGTGTGCAAGTGATCGTCCGTACCGGCGTCGATTTCGAAGTACTGCGCGAAGTCATCGTCGAGCTCATGGGCGTCGACGCTGAGGTGGCACCTTTCGAGCCCGGGGTCCGTGTGACTGGCATCGGCGCGATCTTCGAACCCGCATTGCATGAAGCGCGGCGACTCGGCGAGAAGCGTGTGGGAGTGGAGCATGTCCTGTTGGCCGCGCTCGAGTCGGACGACTCGCTCGCGGGGAAGGTGCTGCGATCATTCGGGCTCGAGAAGGCCGCGGTGGAACAGCGGATCATCGAGATGCGAGGTGAAGTGGACCCCGCGACGCCAGAATGAAGGCCGTGGTCGTCGGAGCGTTGGAGTTCCAGCTGCATTTGCCCGACGTGCATTCGTTGAAGGAGAAGCGGGCCGTCGTGCGCCCGATCGTCGACGGTGCGCGGCATCGGTTCGCTGTCAGCGCGGCCGAGGTTGATGGCCAGGACAAATGGCAGCGTGCCGAGCTCGGCTTCGCGTGCGTCGCCGGCTCGGAGTCACACGTGCGCGAGGTGCTCGAGAGCGTCGAGCGGTTCGTGTGGTCGTTCCCCGAGGTCGAGGTCGTCGACTCGTCGTTGCGCTGGATGGAGACGGACTGATGGCGGGCCGTCCCGGTAGTCAGCGGCGCTACCCGCGCACCGCGCGGCTGAAGGAGCTGTTGCTCCAGATCGTCGCGGAGGAGATCGAGCGCATCAACGACGAGCGCCTCGACCTCGTCACGGTGATGAGCGTCGACGTCGAGCCCGATCTGCGCCACGCCACCATCTACGTCGAAACACCGAGCGGCGTGGAGCGTGACGAGGAGGTGCTGGCGGCGCTGCACGAGCATCGGATCCGACTGCAGGCATCGATCGCGAAGCAAGCGCGCATCAAGCGCACACCGTTGCTTGCCTTCCGCGCCGAGCTCGTCGAGCGCTCCGCCGGCCGACTCGAAGACCTCCTCCGCAATCTGCAGGGCGACGAACGGTCGGATGACTGACGGGCTCGTCGTCGTCGACAAGGAGCCAGCGTGGACGTCGCACGACGTCGTCGCGAAGTTGCGCGGTGTGCTGCACACGAAGAAGGTCGGCCACTCCGGCACGCTCGATCCCGACGCGACTGGCGTGTTGCTCATCGGCGTCGGCAAGGTCACGCGGCTGTTGCGCTTCCTCACCGTGTTGCCCAAGACCTACACGGGTGAGGTCGTGCTCGGCGTCTCCACGTCGACACTCGACGCGTCGGGTGATGTCGTCGCGACGCACGACATGAACGTCACGCTGGACGAGGTGCGGGCCGCGGCGGCGACGCTCACCGGCGACATCCTGCAGGTGCCGCCGATGGTGTCCGCCGTGCAGATCGGTGGCCAGCGGCTGCACGAGCTCGCCCGCAAGGGCATCGAGGTCGAACGCGAGCCGCGCCCGGTCACCGTGCACCGCTTCGACGTGTCGCCGACTGGTGACCCGCTCGTCTACGGCATCGAAGTCGAGTGCTCGTCGGGCACGTACGTCCGCTCGCTGGCGGAGGATCTCGGTGCCGCCCTCGGCGGCGGGGGACACCTCCGCAACCTTCGCCGAACTGCGATCGGGTCGTTCACCGTGGCCGAGGCCCGCCAGATCGCCGCCGTGAACGACGACGCCGTACTCGCCCCGGCCGTCGCCCTGCGCGACTATCCGAGCGTCATCGGCAGCACCGAGCTCATCGGCAGCGGCAAGGTCCTGGACCGCGATGTGCTCGGCGTCACGGGCGAGGGTCCATGGGCGGTGGTCGACGCAGACGGCAGACTGCTCGCAATGTACGAGGCGCATCGGGGCGAGACCGTGAAGCCCGCAGTGGTGGTCGTGTAGTCGATGCAGACCTTGCGCGCCCTCGACGCCTGCCCACGGCCGCCGCAAGGCACGGTCGTCACGATCGGCGCGTACGACGGTGTTCACCGCGGGCACCGCTCCGTGATCGGCACCGTGCGCCAACTCGCCGAGGAGCGTGGGCTGGCGACTGCGGTCGTCACGTTCGACCGGCATCCCGCCAGCGTCGTGCGCCCTGAGTCCGCGCCGCGCCTGCTCACTGATCTCGACCAGAAGCTCGAGCTGCTCGAACAGACGGGTATCGACTATGCGCTCGTCGTTCACTTCGACGAAGAACGTTCGAAGGAGTCGGCGGAGGACTTCGTGCGCGAAGTGCTGGTCGATTGTCTCAACGCCAAGCTCGTCGTCGTCGGCGCGGACTTCCATTTCGGCCATCAGCGTCGAGGAAACGTCGCGCTGCTCGAACAGATGGGCCGCGAGCTCGGCTTCGACGTGCTGGGCATGTCGTTGGTCGGACCGGACGGCGCACCGGCCCGCGACGAGTTGCAGGTCTCGTCGACCGCGATCAGGCGAGCCCTGGTGGCCGGCGATGTCGCGCTGGCGAACAAGCTGCTCGGGCATGACTACGAGGTGCGCGGCGCAGTCGAGCACGGCGACGAGCGCGGCCGCACCTGGGGCTTCCCGACGGCGAACGTCGCTGTGCCAGAGGAGATCTTGCTGCCGGCCGACGGCATCTACGCCGGTTGGTACGAACGCCCGTCGGGCGAGCGTGTGCCCGCGGCGATCTCGTTGGGTCGCCGGCCCCAGGTCTACGACGCGCAGCCGTATCGACTGCTCGAGGTGCACTTGCTCGACTGGGAAGGCGACCTCTACGGCGAGGAGGCGAAGGTGCGCTTCGTCGCCCGCCTGCGTGCCGAGGAGAAGTTCGATTCCGTAGACGACCTCCTCGCACAGATGCACCGTGATTGTGACGAAGCGCGCAATTTGTTGCGGTCATAACTGCAGTCAGACACGCGACATGCACCAGTTGACCTGACAACATTTGACACACTGGGGAGATGGCGGGCGAGGTCACCACTCCCATCGTCGGACCGACGCGCACCGCTGTCGCGCCCGAGCAGGGCCGCGTCGTCATGCCGCAGCTCGCCCGCCACCTCATCACACTCGACAACGGTCATGAGGTCGGCGTCGCGATCTCCGGGCGCGGCGTGCCGCTCGTGGTCGTACACGGTTTCTCGGCGGAGGGAATCCTCTACGCGCAGACGCTGTCACGCATCACGTCGCTGGGCTTCAAGGTCGTGGCCATCGACGTCGCCGGTCACGGCGCGACGCTTGGTCTCCCGACGGGCGCCGGCACGCTCAGCAGCTACACGGAGCTACTGGGCAAGGCGCTGAACCATCTCGGCGTCGACAAGGCGGTGCTCGCCGGGCACTCGATGGGCGGACGGCTCGTCGCGGAGCTGGCGGCGAACCACACCGACCAAGCGATCGCGGTCTTGCTGCTCGACGCGATCGTCGGCGATACGTGGGATCGCATGGTCAACCTCTTTCGCATCTGTCCTCCGCTCCTTGCGGGTGTCGGCGCGGGACTGGTGGTGGACACCCTCACGACGATCCCGTTGTTCCGAGATCCCGCGCAGGCCCGCAAGCTCGGACGCCTCGTGGCCCCCACGATGCTCGGCCACATGCGCCGTCCGTGGCGCATGGCCGGCCCGGCTATCTCGATCATGCGATCGAAGGGGAGTCGGTGGATGCTCGAACGCCTCGCGGAGGACCGCGTGCCCGTGTTCGCCATCCACGGTGATCGCGACATGGCGGTGCCGATCTCGACGGCCCGATCCGCAGCGCGGCGCGGACACGGTGAGCTCGTCGTCGTGCACGGTGGCAGCCATTCGTGGTTGTTGAAGGACCCGGAGTCGCTGCCCGCGATCATGCATCGGCTGATGAGAGGCCGGCTGGGTACGGCGGTACTGAAGGCGATCCTCGAAGGCGGCGTCGATCCGAACGGCGCCACCGACGACGAGATCGAGTCGGTCTTCTACACCCCCGACTCGCTTGCCGTCCGCCTCACGCCAGACGAGCAGGAGTTCGAGGACCTCGAGGAGTACCACCGCCGCCCGCGCTACCGCTTCACCGTCACGATGGACTGAACGTCGCCGCTGTTCAGAAGGGCTGGATCTCGAAGCCGGGCGGACAGTTCCACTCGTCGCTCGAGACCTCCCACCAAGCGCCACCGAGGTGGCGCACATGGCAGTAGGAAAAGCAACAGCGCAGAAAGCAAGAGCGATGCGCCGACGGCCACCGCGGCAGCGACCCGGTCGCGCCACCTCCATCCGGCAAACGCGAGAACGCACGCGAGCGCAACCCCCGCGAAAACTCTTGACGTTCGTTCTCGCCGGCCCGGCGTTGCTGCGGTCCAGATCAGGTACGCGACGAAGCCATTGCCCGCGACCGCGATCGCGACAAGGGCTGCGAGGTCATGGCGGGTCGGGCGGCGGGCGTTGGTGCTTGATGCTTCCATCGGGTGAGATCCACATTCGATCACCCGGTGGCCCGGCGAGCTCGAAACCGTCGTACGTGATCTGGTCGTGATCGTGCTTGCAGACCCACGCGAGTGATCGAAGCGACGTTTTGTACGTCTTCGCCCACTGATTCATGTGGTGGATCTCGAGGCTCATCGCCGAGCCGCAGCCCACAACCTCGCACTCCTTGCCGCGGGCTTCGAGGGCCGTGCGCTGGTGCGCCGTCGGCTTCCGGCCGAGGTGGGCGACGTTGTAGACGTCGATGCCGTCGGTGACGACGGCGGCGAGAAACGCATCTTCCATCATCGCCTTCACCGTGTCGACCGGAACCGGGCCGACACCGGCGATCTCGCATGTCTCGCCCGCCTCGGTGTGTCCGCGGACGAGCGCATCGTGCGAGATGGTCGCGATGATCTTGCAGTCAGAAGGACCGCTGGTGCCCTCGGCGCCGAGCGCAGCAAGGGCATCAGCGGAGTACGCGGCGTAGGACTCCCTACGCCCTTCCTTGCGAGCCTCACGGAAGATGCGCTCGCGCTCGGCGTCGATCCTGGCGAGCAGCGGGGCGGCCGCCGTCGGTGTGAGCTTGAACTCGCCGCACACGGCGCCCTCGTTGTCCTCCCAGTGCCGGAAGTAGCGCGACGCGTGGATCTTCTCGTGCCGGCTCTGGCCGTCGGTGGCGGCCGCTTTGACGCGTAGGCACTTGTCCTTCAGCGTCTTGAAACCTTCGGTCGCGGCGACGCGAAGCAGCTCCTGCTCGGCATCCGGATCGGCCATCACGGCCGACGCAATCTCGGTGACCTGCGCTTGCGAGAGTTCGCCGGCCGTGAGCTTGTCGCGCGTGTCGTCGAGCTCCGTCAGCCGCTCCGACGTTTCGATCGTTGCGACCGCCGCCCCGACCGACGTGCCGGACTCGTCGGCCAGCCAGTGAGCCGCGGAGCGGTGACCGTGCTTGTGCCACTCACCGGACTCGGCCGCGCGTTTCGCCAACAACAATTTCGCTCCGGCACCGAGGCGTTCGATCTCGGCGTAGATCGCGATCTGCTCTGCGGCATTCTCCGGAGCCATCAGCTCGGGACGAAGCTTCGACACTCGAGCTTGGAGCTCATCACGAAGGTCGCCGGCTGTCCTCACACACACATTCTGCTCAGGGGGTGTGACAGTGAAGGCCGTTACGGCGGCACTTCGCGAAAGGTTTTTCTGAAATGTTCAGCCGTTGATGACGGCTTGGCGTTGCTCGACGTTGATCGTGAATTGTGTCGTTCGCTGGAACAGTCCGAGGTTGCCACCCGCGCCGTTCGTCGCGGTCCACGTGACGCTCCACACGATCGTTGCTCGGATGTCGTACGTGCCGTCGTGCTGATAGGTGTGACTGCAATCGGAGTGTTGGTCAGCGTCCGGCTTGGTCGGGTCGTACACCGTGCCAGGCCCATTGCAGACGACGGTCGCTCCATCGCCCATGTCCCAGATGGTCTTCGTCGGTGTCGCCGTGACGGTCGCCGCAAGACCGGGGATCGCCGCCGTCGCCGAGATCGGATGCCAGTCCGCGGGATCGACCCACATCCACGTGCGGATCCCGACGACCTGCTTCACGGTTGTCGGCGGTGCCAGGCGTGGTCGCGGATAGAGGAGCGGAAGCTCCTTCAGCGCCTGATTGGCGAGCGTGCCAGGCGTGATGATGTTGACGCCGGGTTGGTACGTGATGATCTGCACGAGATCGATGTCGCCGCTCGGGACCGCGAAGCACACGAGGAGGTAGCCATGACCTTCCTCGGGGTTCGGCTCCGGCTCCGCTCCGATGCCGATGATGTTGTCGCCGATGAACACGCCAGTGACGTTGTAGAGGTAGCACTCGACCGAGCCGGTGCCGCCAGGCGATCCAACCGGATCCGCCCCCGGCTCCCCGACGTAGACAACCGGATCACCCTTTGGTCCGACGGTGCCGCCGCCATCCCCACCAGTCGCGTGCGCTGGCGTTGCCCAAAGCACGAGAATCGCGGCACAGATCGTGACTAGGCGGCGCAACCTGAAACCCCCGGTGAGCGGTCTCCGAATCTGATGTCACTGACCTTCCAAGAACCGGCCGCAAGGATCAACGTTGCTGTGCCGACCTTCGTGACCGTTTCGCCGTCAACAACCTCTCCGTTTGGGCCGAACTCGACTCGCCCGTCGACGAAGCATTCAGTCAACGTCGCTGTGTCACCGCTCGTAACGATGTTGTCGACGCGGTGGCTGCTCGTGTGGCCTTCGGGCACCGTGGTCTTGTGGCCCTGCGCCGCGTTGGTCGACAGCTGCTCAACGAGACTCGACAACAATGGGTCCACGGCTCGTTTAGCTGGCTCGGGATCGGCGGGGTCCGGTGCAGCGAGCAGGCGATCCGCCATCGTCCAGTAATCGAGGTACGCCTCTTTGACTGCATCGTCGGGAGACGTGGTGCTGGTGGTGGCGACCGTGGTTGACGTGGTGGTCGACGTCGTGGTCGCCTTGGCGCCTGATCCGCTGCCGCCTGAGCACGCGGTGAGTAGGAGCAATGCCCCGACCCCGGTCCAGAGACCCCGTCTCATCCCGACCCCAGTATTCGCCGCACTGGGTCACCAATCCTCGCGCACTTTCAATAAAGTTCGTCCATCTGGTACCCTGTCTCGACGCCTGAAAAGGCGTTCCGCTGTCCACCTCGCCTCGCGGGCCGGATGGCCGGGTCCAACGCCCACCTCTACACCCCAGGAATCACTACACGCATGTCCGAGAAGATCGATTTGGCAAAGCCCGGCGTCATCGCCGAGCACCGCCTGCACGACACCGACACGGGATCTCCCGAGGTCCAGATCGCCCTCCTCAGTGAGCGCATCAACCACCTCACCGAGCATCTGAAGATCCACAAGAAGGATCACCACAGTCGCCGTGGACTGTTGA
>JBEEFW010000038.1:0-84202 GCA_041166385.1 Acidimicrobiaceae bacterium
GTCAGGCCCCATCACCGCGATCTCCGCTGTCGGCCAGATGGCGAGATAGTCGGCCTCGTACGCGAGACCGTTCATCACGAAGTAGCCAGCTCCGTAGCTCTTGCGCAGCACGATCGACACCTTCGGAACAGTCGCCTCCGACACCGCGAAGAGCATCTTCGCTCCGTGGCGAATGATGCCTTGCTTCTCCACGGCCGAGCCAACGATGAAGCCGGGCACGTCGTGCAGGAAGACGAGCGGGATGTCGTAGGCATCGCACAGCCAGACGAACCGCGCCGCCTTGTCGGCCGCGTTCACATCGAGCGCGCCACCGAGCACCATCGGCTGGTTCGCGAGCACGCCCACGGGGCGACCGCCGACGCGCGCGAGCGCGGTGACGATGTTGCGGGCGAACTGCGGCTTGATCTCGAGGAAGTTCGGCCCGCCGTTCGGATCACGGTCGACGATCGCGGCGATGACCTTCTTCGTGTCGTACGCGCGGCGGGGGGCCGTCGGCACGATGTCGTACAGCTCCTCCGCTCGCCGATCGACCGGATCGTCGCACTCGATCACGGGCGGGCGCTCTTGGTTGTTGCTCGGGAAGTACGAGAGATACCTGCGCACCATCTCGAGGCACTCGGCGTCGGATTCGACCTCTTGGTCGGCACAGCCGCTGATCTTGTTGTGGACCTCCGAGCCGCCCATCTCCTCCTCGGTGACGTCCTCGCCGGTGGCCGCCTTGACCAAGTGGCGACCGCCGAGCGCCATGGACGACGTGCCCTTGACCATCGGCACGAAGTCGGTGAGTGCGGGGATGTAGGCGGTGCCTGCCGCGCAATGACCCAGCATCGCGCCGACCTGCGGCACGACCCCGGAGAGCGCCACCTGCTCGCGGAACAGCGCGCCGGCGCCCGCGAAGGTGGAACCGGACGTCGACTGGATGCGCGCGCCGCCGGAGTCGAGCAGGTACACGAGGGGGATGCGCTGGCGCAGGACGATCTCGCGCATGCGTGCCGTCTTCTGCTCGCCGACCGAGCCCATCGAGCCGGCCATCACCGTGAAGTCGTAGGCGATGATCGCGACGCGCCGACCGTCGACGCGACCGATGCCGGTGACGACACCGTCGGCCGCGAGCGAGCCGCGAGACGCGAGCGACGGGTCCATGTGATCGGCGAGCGCGCCGTATTCCACGAACGATCCTTTGTCGAGCAGGATGTCGAGCCGCTCGCGCACTGGGAGCTTGCCGAGCTCACGCTGGCGGGCGATGCGATCCGGGCCACCCATGCCGAGCGCGGTGTCCTTGCGACGCTGCACGTCTTCGACGAGCGGCGACCAGTCGTGCAGGTTGTCCGTCACGGCGGGGAACCTACACTCCACGTCCGCATGCATCGGGGGGTCGTGGTCGCGGCGATGGCACTCACACTGCTCGTCGCGTGCACCGACGACAATGCCCCTGCCAGCCGGTCGAGCAGCGGCGCGGTGTCGTCCGGATCCGATGCGGCACTCGCCCGTTCGATGGCCCGCACGCTGGCCGACGGGATCCAGCAGGGCGCCAACGGACAGGTGACGTCCGCCCAAGCTGACTGCTTGGCCGACCAGGTGACCGCGCACATCCGGACCGACGCGCTCTCGAGCATCGCGTCGACGTCCCCTGATCCCAAGTCGCTGCCCAAGGACGTCCGTCAATCGTTCGCCGAGGCATTCGACGCCTGCCTCTCCGCCGACGTCGCCAACCAGCTGAAGCAGAAGTTCGGCCTCTAGCCCACGAAATCCCACTCATACATACACATTTCTGTGTATGTATGAGTGGGAATTGGCGGTGGGGCGAGTCAGCGGCCCTTCCATTCGGGTTTGCGTTTTTCGGCGAAGGCGGCGATGCCTTCGGCGGCGTCGTCGGTGGCGGATGTGATCGTGAGCATCGTGTGCAGGAGGCGCAACGCTTCTTCGGCTGGCTGGTCCCAGACGGCGTAGAACGAGTCGCGCCCGAGCTTCATGATCGCGGGCGACTTCGCCGCCAACGTGGCCGTGACATCAGCGACCGCCGCGTCGAGCTCGTCCACCGGCACGACGCGATTCACGAACCCAATGCGCAGCGCTTCGTCCGCGTTGACGCGCCGACCGGTCATCATCAGCTCGAGCGCCACCTTCGGTGGCATCGAACGCACCAGCGGCACCGTGATCATGAACGGCCACAGGCCCACGTCGATCTCCGGAGTGCCGAACTGCGCGTCCTCGGCGGCCACCACGAGATCGCACGCGAGACACAGACCAAATCCTCCGGCGAGCGCGTACCCGCGCACGCGGGCCACGATCGGTTTGCCTAGCTCCCACATGGTCCGGAACAACCGGGCGAGCTCGCCGCGCCCGTCGTGCACCTCCGCCCATCCCGCCTCGGCGCGCATGCCCGTGAGGTCCGCGCCCGCACAGAAGGCCTTGTCGCCGGCACCCGTGAGCGTGACCACTCGCACGTCACGATCGGCCTTGGCCTCCTCGAACGCATCGCGCAGCTCGGACATCACCGTCCACGACAATGCGTTCCGTCGTTCGGGTCGATTGATGGTGATGGTGGCCACGTTGTCGCGCACGTCGTACAGCAAGGACTCGTACCCCATGCCACGGACCGTAGTTCGCACGCAGGTACCGTCGATCGAGTGCTGCTGACCTTGGGCTCCGTCGTGCTCGGGCTCGGGATCGGGCTCGCCCTACGTCCTCGCTCCACTCGCTTCGCCCGGCCTCGAGTGCGCATGATCGGGCTGCTCATCACCGGGGTCGTCGGCCAGCTCCTCGCTGCGCGATGGAGCGGCAGCGATGCCGTGGTGGTCGCCGTCATCGCGTTCGCGGTGCTGATCGCCTTCAGCGTCGCCAATCTCCATCTCACCGGCATGGGCGTGGTGACGATCGGCCTCGGGCTCAACCTCTTCGCCATCATGGCGAACGGCGGCATGCCCGTGAGTGCTCGCGCGCTGCTCGTCGCCGACGTGGTGCCCACGGACGACATCGCCCATGTCGAGCTGCACGGCCCCCGTCATCTCGAACGCCCGACCGATGCGATCAGGGTGCTCGGCGACATCATCCCGATGGGCCATCAAGTGGTGTCCTTCGGCGATCTCATCATCGCCGTCGCCACCGCCGACGTGATCACCCACCTGGTACGCCGACAGCGCCGCCGTCAGGTTTCCATCAACACCATGAGCGCCGACCACGATTGGGGAATCGCGCCGAGCCCTGTGCCATCGTCGGCATCCCAGTATTCGGCCAGCCCCGACGCCGACGCGCCGCGAACGCTGGTTTCGGCGACGTCTGCTCCCGCGAGCCACAGCAAATAGGCGAGCTGCGGCCACACCGGGCCGCGCCAGTAGCGCGCGCCATCGAACGAGGGCTCGTCGCGATGCACGCCGCGCGGACCGAACGGCGCGCCGAATGCGGCAACGTCCGTCACCTGTTCGACCGCACCGGGCTGGTCGATGACGAGCAGCGGCAGCAGCGCCTCGAGTGTGCGCGCCCTACCGGACGAATGCTCGCTGGCGCCGGCGTCGACCCACGTGCGCGCGTCGACGTCCCACCGCACCGCCAGTGCCGCGACCAGGTCGTCGGTGTCGATGCCGAGCAGTGCGCCGTTCCACGCGACCAGCGCCGTGAGGGAGACCGGCGCGCAGTCGAACGCTCCGACCTCCGGTTCGGAAACCAGCGCGCCCTTCACCTCGTACCAGCGGGCGGCGTCGTTCGCCCCCCAGTGATCGAACCGGGGGCTGTCATCACACCCCGTTTCCCACGGGTGGGTGATCGCGATGAGGCCGGATCGATGGCGGCGCTGACGGAGGAAGAACTGCACACCGAGGCCGGCCCGCTCGACGATTTCGTCAGGCACGTCGATGCCGCGGCGTTGCAGCTCGACGACGGCGTGGCCGTACATCGGCGGCTGCGTGAGCGTAGAGGTCCCTGACTGGCCCCAGAAGTCCCGAAGGTGATCGGGAGCACGCTCGTAGTCGATGTGCGGCACGAAGCCGGATCGTTCGTCCTGACACCGGAAGACGTGCGCGAGCTCGGTCACCGCACGCGTGTCGTCGCCCAGCGCCGCCCAGATCACGGCGTGGAAGCACGAGTCCCACAGCCAGGCAAACGGATACGTGACGGCGTTTGGCACCGTGTAACCCTCAGGCTGCCAGTGCGCCTCCATGACCGCGCGCGCGCGATCGCTGAGTACCGTCATCGGCCGATGCCCCGCTGCGCGATCGTGTCGTTTCGCCTCGGCCTGTCCGACGGCGTGTCGGTCGTCGCCGGATCGTGGGCGCACGCACTCGCGGGCTTCGGGTTCGACGTGGTGACCGTTGCGGGTGAGGGTCCCGTCGATCGCTGTCTGCCGGGCTTGGCGATGCAACCGGCGTCCGAGCCCGCGCAGGCGGACGTCAACGCCGCGCTGGCCGACGCCGATCTCGTGGTGGTCGAGAACCTCTGCACGATTCCGCTGAACCTACCGGCGGCGCGCGCGGTGGTGAAGACGCTCCGAGGGCGACCGGCGGTGCTGCATCACCACGATCCGCCCTGGCAGCGACCGCATTTCGCGCACGTGACCGAACTCCCGCCGACCGATCCGACCTGGCGGCACGTGACGATCAACGACTTGACGCGTCGTGAGTTCGCAGCGCGAGGCATCGAGGCGACGGTCATCTACAACGGCTTCGACCCCGATCCGCCACGCGGTGATCGCGACAAGACACGCGAGATCCTCGACGTCGACGCGGGTGAGCGACTGCTCGTGCATCCGGTGCGCGCGATCCCGCGCAAGAACGTCCCGGCCGCGCTCCGGTTGGCGGAAGCAGTCGGCGCGACCTACTGGCTCGTCGGTCCCGCCGAGTTCGGCTACGACGACGAGCTCGACGCGCTGCTCCGTGGCGCGCGATGTCGCGTGATCCATGGGACCGTGCCAGGCACGATGTCCGATACCTACGCCGCGGCCGACGCCGTCGTGTTTCCGTCGACGTGGGAGGGTTTCGGCAATCCGCCGATCGAGGCGGCCCTGCACCGCCGCCCCGCGGCCGTCAGCCGCTATCCCGTCGCCGAGGAGCTGCGCTCGTTCGGGTTCGAGTGGTTCGATCCTGACGACCCCGAGACGCTCGACCGCTTCCTCCGCGCTCCCGACGACGCGCTCCTGGAGCGAAACCGGATGATCGCGACCGAGCACTTCTCGTTCGACCGGATGGCGAGCGACCTCCGCACGCTGCTCGATGGTGCAGGCTGGTTGCCGTGAGCGAACCGGATCCTGTGCTCGCTCGCCGCGCTCGCATCGCCAAGCTCACCGAGCTCGGGCAGCGCGTCGGGTACAGCCTGTTCGCACTGGCGATCGTGCTGTTCATCGTCGGCTTCGTGGGCGGTTACTCCGATCCACTCGTCACGGCGATCGTCGCGAGCCTCGGCGTCGGGTCTGCCGTACTGGCGCCCGCCATCGTGTTCGGGTACGCCGTGAAAGCCGCGGAACGAGAGGATCGCGAACTTGGCCGCTGAGTGAGCGCGGTGCCAAAGTCGCCCTGACGGAACAGCAACGACCCAGGGGAAGTGTGAAATGCCGAAGGCAGCCGTGTGCGTAGGGCTCAACGAGCCGCTCGAAATCCAAGATCTCGAGCTGGAGTCGCCCCACGCCGGTGAAGTCAGAGTTCGAATGGGAGCGTCGGGTGTCTGTCACTCCGACCTCTCGATCCAGAACGGCACGCTCATGGGCGCGTTCCCGATGGTGCTCGGGCACGAGGGTGCCGGTGTCATCGAAGAACTCGGCGAGGGTGTCACCGGCCTCGAGGTCGGCGATCACGTTGTGGTGTCGTGGGTGCCGCAGTGCGGCGAGTGCTTCTTCTGCAAGAAGGGACAGGGCTTCCTGTGCGAAGCCGGCCAGATGGCGATGATGACGGGCGGCCTGCTCGACGGCACCACGCGCTTCTCGCGTGACGGTCAGCCCATCACGCAGATGGCGTGCTCCGGCACGTTCTCGGAGCAAGCGGTGATCCCCGCGATCGGCGCAGTGAAGATCCCGAAGGACGTTCCGCTCGAGATCGGCGCGCTCATCGGGTGTGGCGTGCTCACCGGCGTTGGTGCCGCGCTCAACACCGCGAACATCCAACGGGGCGACACCGTGGCGGTCATCGGTTGCGGTGGCGTCGGGCTCAATGTGATCCAAGGCGCCAAGATCGCGGGAGCTGACGAGATCATCGCCATCGACATGCTGCCGAACAAGCTCGACATGGCGAAGCAGTTCGGTGCGACGACGCTCGTGAACGCAGGTGACGGCGATCCGGTATCGCAGGTGATGGAGCTCACGGAGCAGCGCGGCGTCGACGTGGCCTTCGAGGTCATCGGCCTGAAGCAGACGATCGAGCAGACGTTGATGATGACGCGGCGCGGTGGCGAGGCCATCCTCGTCGGCGTCCCTCGGATGGAAGTGATGCTCGAGCTGCCCGCGTTCTTCGGCGTGGTGCTGATGTCGAAGACGATCAAGGGCTGCTGGTACGGATCGTCGAACGTGCAGCAAGACGTCCCGCGCTTGCTCGAGTACTACAAGAACGGCGAGCTCAAGCTCGACGAGTTGATCTCCCGGCGCATCAGCGTCGACGAGGTGAACGACGCCTTCACGGCGATGGAAGCCGGCGAGGTCGCCCGCTCCGTCATCGAGTACTGATTCTCGAGGCAATAGGCATCGGGTACCGGTGCCTATTGCCTCGAGTTCAGGTCACCAGCCGGAGTGGCCGGCCCGCGGCGGGAGCGTGCCCCGGTACCGGCGTCGACGAGCTTGTGTCGCGAGGAGGCTCACGCCCATCTTCCGCGCGGGCAGCGGCCGGAAGGGTTCCGGCGGTCGTCGTGTCGTCGCAGGAGGAACCTGTCGGGCTGGCCTCACAACCGTTGAGTTCGCCATGATCATCGGCGACTCCTCCCGGAGAAATGCACCATGTCGACCCGCTTGCCCGCTCCTCGTCGCCGTCGGCAGTTGCTGACGGTCGCATTGCGTGTCTTCGCGGAGCGCGGGTACCACCCGACGTCGATGAACGACCTCGCCGAGGCCGCCGGAGTGACCAAACCCGTCCTGTATCAGCATTTTCGGTCAAAGCGCGCGTTGTACCTGGAGCTCCTCGAGGATGTCGGTGGTCGGCTCCGCGACGCGATCGACAAGGCGACGACCGAAGCCGGCACGCCGCGCGAACAGGTGCATGCGGGGTTCCGCGCGTACTTCGACTTCGTGGAGCACCAACAGCTTGCGTTCCAGCTGCTGTTCGGTGGCGGGGCGCGACGCGACGAAGAGTTCGCCGACGCGGTGCGCCGCGTCGAGCTCTCGATCGCCGACAGCATCGCCGCGTTGATCGTGGTCGAAGGGCTCGACGACGATCGTCGCCGGCTGCTGGCCCACGGCATCGTGGGTTTGGCCGAGGGCACCAGCCGGCACTGGCTGGCCAACGGCTTGTCAGGAAGCGCAGACCTGCTCGCCGAGCAGGTGGCCGCACTTGCGTGGGCCGGCCTGCGCGGCGTGCAGGGCTAGCGAGTCAGGAGCTGCTGCAGAAGTCGGTCCCGAACTCAGTGCCGAACTGATCGCAGAGTGACGACAGCTCAGACGACAAGCTGCTCGTGTCGAAGCTCGAGAACTCACTCGACAACGAGTCGGTGAACGACGACGCGTTGAACGAGGAGCTGTCGGTGGATGAGCCGGAGGACCCGTTCAGACTGAAGCCGCACTTCGCCTCGACAAACGTCTCCACTCGTCCACTCGCCGAGTTGAACTTGTCCTGCTCGGTCTGACTCAGTGCCGAATCTGGGCTCTTGCCCGACTTGAGCGCGGCCGCCGCCTTCTTGATTCCATCCAGGAGCGTGGTCGTGTCGGCCTTGATCTCGTTTGGTGCACTGCTATTGAGCTTCGAGAACGCAGACACAACCTTGTCGACCGTGGCGGGATTGTCGAAGTTGTTGCTGTTCAACTCGGGGTCAGCATTCAACACCTTCGCCGTATTGCAAAAGTCTTTGAGGCTGTTGCCGCCGCCGTCACCCTTCGTCAGGAGGTAGGCGCCGCCGCCGGCGAGCAACGCGAGCACGACGACGATCGCGATGATCTTGCCCGCTCCCCCACCACCTGCAGCCGCCGCCGGCGCGGCGTAGGCCGGTGTCCCGGCTGCGGCCGGCGCGCCGTAGCCGGGCGCGCCCGCGGCTGGTTGCGTCGCTGTGGGGTCAACCGACGGCTGCTGACCGGTCGGCGCCTGCTCGGGCGGGTACCACTTGCCGTCCGACGCCTGCCACCAACCCGGTCCACCTGACTGCTCGCTCACGCGTTCTCCATCCTCCGCCCAGCGGTGATCAACAGGACCGCCAAGTACAGCACGCTCGCGACCCCCACGATGGCGACGCTCGGCGGAAGGCTCGGTGCCGTGTAGGCCAACCAGAGGCCCGCCCACATCACGGCCACGGCGACACCACCCGACAGCCAGAACGCGACGACCGGGCGAGCGGTGAGACGGTGAGCGACACCCGCGGGCGCGGCCAAGAGCCCGAGCAGGAGGAGCGCGCCGACGGCTTGCGCCGCCTCGGCGGCGGTGAGCCCGACGAGCAGCAGGAAGCCGAAGCCGAGCGCGCGCACCGGCACCCCGCGTGCCGCCGCCACCGCCTCGTCGATGCTGGCAAAGAGCAACGGACGGCCGATGACCACCAAACCTGCACACACGAACCCGGCCACGAGTACCGCCGACGTCGTACGCGTTGCGTCCAGGCTGAGGATCGAGCCGAACAGGGCGCTCACACCGCCCGAGCTCGTCGCCGACGCGCTCGACGACGTGTACAGCGACAGGAACAGCACGCCCAGCCCGAGCACCCAGGCGAAGACGCCACCGATCACCACGTCGTCGGCCCGACCACGCGAGCCAATCGCGCCGAGCAACAGCGAGATCGCGACCGTCCCGACGAAGAGACCGACTCGCGCGTCGTACCCCGCCGCGAGCGCGCCGAGTGCACCCGTGAAGGCGACGTGACTCAACGCGTCCCCGGTGAACAGCTGCCGCCGCAACACGAGGAAGTAGCCGACGAGACCGGACGCCAGCGCGATTGCGGTGCCGGCGATGAGGGCGTTCGTCATCGTCTCGTGGCCGCCAAGGTCACGACGTACGCGCCGAACGCGAGCGTCGTGATCCAGAAGCCGCTCGGGTAGGGCGAGAAGAACGCGGCGGCCAATCCGATCCATGTCACGAGCAGGGCGACGACGATGCCGATGCCGAGGCTCACGCTCGGTCGCGCGCTCACGCGCTGCGCGGTTGCCGGGGGCAGCACCAGCAGCGCGAACACGAGGAGCGAGCCGGTGACCTGGCTCACCTCCGCGGCGGCGATGCCGAGCAGCACGAGGAACCCGATCGAGATCCAGCGAGTCGGGAGGCCGCGGGCGGCCGCGACATCGGGATCGATCGACGCGAACAGCAATGGTCGCGCTGTCACCGCGATCAGCGTGATGGCGGCCACCGCGACCGCGAGGAGCACGACCACCTGGCTGTTCGTGATGCCGAAGAACGTGCCGAACAGCAGGCTCGTCGTCCCGCTCAAGTTGCCGCCGTACAACGAGACGAAGAGGAACCCGCTCGCCAGCGCGAACGCTTGCATGGTGCCGATGAACGCGGTCTCCTCGCCGTAGCCCCGACTCGCCGCCCTCGGCACCGCGCCGATCGCGACCGCGGCGATCGTGCAGAAACCGAAGTAGCCGAGCTGCGCGTTCACCCCGACGAACGTCGCGACGGCGGCGCCCGGGAAGCCGACGATGGCCAGCGTGTGTCCTGCGAAGGTCTGACGCCTGACCACCATGAACCACCCGATGACCGCCGCAAGGATCGCCACGATCGTGCCGGCGCGGAAGGCGTTCACCATGAACGGGAACGCGAACATCTGGCGCACGTCGTCGACGACGTTCCACGAGAGCTGCGCCGAGTGAGCGACGAAGATCAATGTGCGTGGCGGTCGTGATGGTGCGCCGGCGCCTCGGGCTGTCCGACGACGACGAGCCGCCCGTCGGAGGCGCGCAGTACCTCGATGGGCGTGTCGTAGAGCTTTGTGAGCGATTCGCTGGTGATGACGTCTTCCGGCGTGCCGATCAACCCCGCGCCATGGCCGAGATAGACGACTCGGTCGAGATAGGGGAGGATCGGATTCACGTCGTGGGCGACGAGCAGCACTGTCACGCCTCGCTCGCGGGAGATGGTCGCGACGAGCTCGGCCACCGCGGCTTGGTTCGGCAGGTCGAGGCTGTCGAGCGGCTCGTCGAGCAGCAGCAGTCTGGGATCGCGCACGAGCGCCTGCGCGATGAGCAAGCGCTGCTGCTCGCCGCCGGAAATCTGCCCGATCGGTTTCGTGGCGAACGCAGTGGCGCCGACGAGATCGATCACCTCGTCGACTCGCGCCGCGTCGGCTCGCCGCCGCCGGAGCGGCAGGCCCCAACGATCGCCGTCGAGCCCGAGACGCACGACGTCGACGCCGCGAATACGCAGGTCAGCGTCGAAGCTCCGGCGTTGCGGGAGGTAGCCGATGTCGCGGCTGTGCTGCCCCGGCGGCGCGCCGAACACTCGCACCGCACCTTCGGCGATTGGGAGCAGCCCGATGACGACTTTGATCAACGTCGACTTCCCGACGCCGTTCGGGCCGAGCACGGCGACGAACTCACCGCGCTCGATCTCGGCGTCGAGCGCGCGCCAGATCGTCCGCCCGCCGACGCGTACCGCCGCCTGCTCGAAAACGAGGGCCGGCTCGCTCACGACCCGAGCGCGTCCGCGAGCTGCTGGAGCTGCGCGACCTGCCAGTCGATGAACGTCGCCCCCACGAGTGTCTCGGTGAACTCCACGACCGGAATCCCGTTCGCCCTGCAGCGGTCGACCAGCGAGGCGACGTCGGGCGTCGAGTTCTGCGGGTTGAAGACAAACGTCTTGATGGCCTTGGTGGCGACCTGCTGCTCGACGGTCGACTTGTCCTGCGCGCTCGGGTCGACACCTTCGCTGATCGCGGTGACAAAGGAGCTCGGAGTTGCCACGATCAGCCCGGTCGCGTTGGCGATGCCTTCGAAGAGGCTCTCGGATGCCCCGACCGGAGCATTGGCGTGCGTCTCACGGATCCCGTCGATCGCATCGCGGTACCGCTTGAACTGCTGCGCATCGAAGTCGGCTTTGCGCTGGTCGAAGGCTGGCGCGTGCGCGGGATCGATCCGCTTGAAGTCCTCGACGATGCGGTCGATCACGGTGCGCACATTGTCGGGGAAGTACCAACGATGGGGATTGTCGCCCGTCTGAACGCCCACGGCGGCGCCGATGTCGAGCACCAGCTGTGTCTTGTCGTTGTTGCTCTCGACGATCTTGCGGGCCCATTCGTCGTAGCCGACGCCGTTGAAGATCACGTACTTCGCGGTCGAGACCGTGCGAGCGTCTTCGGCGGTCGGTTCGTAGTCGTGTGGGTCCGCGTTGGGGTTGGAGACGATGCTCGTCACGTCGACCAGATCGCCGCCGACCTGCGCCGCGAGGCTCCCCCACGAGCTCTCGGCCGCGACGACCGTGATCCTCGATGACTGGCTGGGTGTCGACTTCGTCGTGCACGCGGTCGCCACCACCACCAGCAGCACCACGAAAGCGATCCTGCGCACGCTTCGAGGATAAACGAGATCCGTTCTCATTACAAATGGAATGAGACTGATTCTTATCTCCGTGTCGGGTACGATCACCCCGTGGCTGCCGAGCTCCACGACACCGTTGCGCACCGCTTGCGCGAGGCGGATCAGCGGTACACGACCAACCGGCGGGCGCTCGTCGAGGTGCTGAGCGAAGCTGATCGGCCGCTCACCATCCCCGAACTGCTCGAGCGCCGCCGCTCACTCCCCCAGAGCTCGGCCTACCGCAACCTGTCCATCCTCGAGGAGGTCGGCGCGGTCCGCCGCGTGGTGACGAACGACGACTTTGCCCGCTACGAGCTCGCCGAAGATCTCACCGAGCACCACCACCACCTGATCTGCTCCACGTGCGGCGCGGTCGAGGACTTCACGGTCTCCAAGCAACTCGAAGAACGGCTGACGTCAGCGATGACGAACGTCGCCCGTCGCACCGGCTTCCAACCCACCCACCACCGCCTCGACCTGTTGGGCAGCTGCGGCAACTGCAGCTGACTCCAGCGTTTGTGCGGTTCTCGTGCCGCAAAACACTGGATTGTCACCGGGAGAACGAGAGGTCAGTCGGGAAACTCGATGCCGAGGTCGGCAGCCTTCTTCGCCGCTTCCTCTGGGAAGATGTTCTTCACGAGGAACACGTCGCGCGCGAGCGCCCAGTTCGGTGCGTGCACCTTGGCGTAGCGCTCGAAGTAGAGCAGCTGCTTGGTGACGAGCATCAGCTCTTGCGGGCTGGGCACGCCGTACTGCTCCATCATCTGCACGATCGACTTGAACACGTCGCCCAGGCTGACGCCGGAGATCCCGACGTCGAGCATCGGACCGAACGCCATCTGCATGCGCACGCCGACTTCCTCGTCGGTGCCGATGTCTTCCGGGAAGGCGCCGACACTCTTGAACGCGCGGGCGATGCGACTGAAGTCGCCGTCGATCATCGACGTGTAGAAGAGGTCGCGGATCAGCCCCTTCCACTCGTCGCTCAGCTCGCCCATGATCCCGAAGTCGAGGTAGGTCGCCCGTCCGTCGTCGAGCACCCACAAGTTGCCGGCGTGGACGTCACCGTGGAAGGGGCCGTGCACCATCGCCGCTTCCATCCACACCTTCACGCCGCGACGGAGGATCAGCTCGCCGTCGACGCCTTGTTCGCGGATCGTGTCGAACTCGTCCATCGGGACGCCCGACATGCGCTCCATGCAGATCATGTGCGGGCCGCAGTAGTCCCAGTACACCTCGGGCGCGGTGATGTACGTGTTGTCCCCGAACGCGCCGATGTTCTCGCGGAACGCCGCCTGTCGGTTCGCCTCGAGTGCGGGGTTGAGCTCCTTGAACGTGTTGGCGTGCAGGTCGGCGATCGCACCGGTGAGGTTGGCGCTCTTGCCGAGCTTCGTGTGCTGCAGTGTGCGGGCCAGCCGGTGCATGATCCGCAAGTCGGTCGTCATCCGTTCGCGGATGTCGGGGCGCTGCAGCTTGATCACGGCCTCGCGTCCGTCAGGTAGCACGCAGCCGTGTACCTGTCCGATCGAGGCGGCCGACAACGGACTGTCGTCGAAGGTCTTGAAGATCTGCGCCGGAGGACGGCCGAGGTCCTTGCGGATCATCTCTCGCGCGGTTTCACCGTCAAAGGGCGGCACTTCGTCGAGACACCGCGCGCATGCATCGGGTAGAGGCGCAGGGAACATGCTCGGCGACGACGCGATGAGTTGACCGAGCTTCACGAACGTGGGGCCGAGGATCTCGAAGCCATCGACCGCGCCATCCGCGGCGGCGCGTGCCCACGTCGCTTGCCGGGGATGCACGATTCGACGCGCCAAGCTGCGGAGCACGCTCGTGAGCAACACGAGGTAGATCACGACCATGCGGCGGATCTCCGCGACGCCGAACTGGTCGAGCCGAGGTGTCTCGACCACGAGTGCCGCCGTCGGCGGACCGCCGTGGTACGGACCCTTGAAGTGCGTGACCGAGCCGGGCGCACCGAAGTCCGTCGCCGGCCGATGGATGTCGGCGCCGGAACTCGAGAGGTCGTCGTACATGACGGATGTCATTCTTGCTCGTATGACGAGGTTCGACTTCGAGGAGACGTTCGGCGAGAACTACCTCTACTTCTACGCCGACTTCCTCTCCGACGAGCACAACGACGCGGATGTCGACGCGATCGTGTCGGCGCTCGATCTCCGGGGTGGCGAGCGCATCCTCGACGCACCGTGCGGGCATGGCCGGATCAGCAACCGCCTGGCTGAACGCGGCATGAGCGTCGTGGGCGTCGATGCGACCGACCTCTTCCTCGACCGCGCCCGCGAGCGGGGCGGCTCGGTCGAGTACCTGCATGGCGACATCCGGTCGTTGCCGGTCGACGGGCCGTTCGACGTCGCGTTGTCGTGGTTCACATCGTTCGGCTACTTCGACGACGCCGAGAACCAGCAGGTGCTGGCCGAATACCGGCGCGTGCTGCGGCCCGGCGGCCGTCTTCTGATGGAGCTGCACAATCACGACGAGTTCGTTCGCCGATTCACGCCGGCCCCGTTCAGCATCACCACGCGCATCGGCGACGACGTGATGATCGACACGAGCGAGTTCGACTGCATGACGGGCAGGGTCGAGACCGATCGAGTCACGATCCGTGACGGCCGGCTCCGGGAGAGTCATCACTCGGTCCGCTTCCCGACCATCCCCGAACTCCGCGCGTGGCTCTTCGACGCCGGATTCGCCGACGCGACGTTCACCGCCCGCGACGGCACCGCACCGTCGATCCATCGCCCCCGGCTCGTGGTGGTGGCGACGGCGTGACCTACGAGGGTTTCACGCAGGACTCCGCGCCGGCGGAACAGTGGACGTAGGGCTGCGACGTGGTCTGGATCTTGCGAACGAGGCACGAGTCGTCGACCACCGTGAAACTGAGCACATCGCCAGCGCGACTCCAGGTGTACTTCCCCGGCCCGGGACACGCCCCCTCGCCCTCCTCATCCGAAAACGTCACGGTGTCACCTGTGGTCGTGAGTGATCCCGTGTTCGGATGTACGTCGGGCGCCCGACCGAACGTGTACGTCCCGTCGTTGGTCAGCGTGAGAGCCCAGAACCCGGCCTCGTCGGCGCGGGGAACGTCCGCGCTGGCGATCAGGGTGGCGAACGTCCCTGCGAGATCCGCGGGGATGGTGCTGGCCGGGGGTGCCGCAGACTGGGGCGGCGCGCTGCTACCACCAGCCTCGGGCCGCGCTGGTGTCCCGTCGCTGCTGCACGCGGCGGCGCACAAGACGGCCACGATCGCCCCGCGGCGCAACGCCCTGCCCGCGACCAGCCTCCTGGGTACTGCCGTCAGCCCCACCGCAACCTCCCTCTCGGGGGAACGTTCGTCACCGAGCAGCGTGCCGGATCACGTCGAGGTGCGACGTGGACTACGTCCGCTGACGTAGTGGGCCGTGCGCTCTGGGACGGATGTGCATCGCGACTGACGGCCGTACCGTGAGCGAGTGACGATCGAGGCCATCCGAGCCCGGCCCGGCCGCGGGCCCGTTACCGACGTCACGATCGGGCTGCTGGCCATTGCCTTCCTCGTGGTCGCGAGCAGCCACATCGAACCAACCGCAGGCGACCGGCACCTCGACGCGCTCGGCTATGCCCTCATCGTCGTCGCCGGAGGGTCGCTCGCGCTCTGCCGCCGACGGCCCGCCGTGTCGGTCGGCATCGTCACGGCCGTGCTCGGCCTGTACCTGCTGCGCCACTACGTCGGCGGGCCGGTCTTCGTGACCGGATGGATCAGCCTGTTCTTCCTGAGCTGGCGGGCCCCCCGCCGCGCCGCCGTGACGGGCGCGGTGGTGCTGTGCTCGGTGCTCATCGTCAGCGGCATCGTCGGCGGCGCGCATGCGCTGTTGCTGCACCTCGTGTTCGTCGGCTGGTCGGCCGCCGCGATCTTCCTCGGCGAAGCGATGCGCAACCGGCGCAGCTACCTCACCGAGCTCGAGGAGCGGGCCCGCTATCTCGAGCACACGCGGGAGGAGGAGGCTGGCAGGCGCGTCGCTGAGGATCGCCTGCGCGTCGCGCGAGATCTGCATGACAGCGTCGCTCACGCGATGGCCACCATAAACGTGCAAGCGGGCGCGGCCGCCCATGTCGTCGACCGCCGGCCCGGGGCGGCGAAGGAGGCGCTGACCGTCATCCAGCGCGCGAGCGCCGAGGTGCTCGACGAGTTGGGCGCGATGCTCCGGCTCCTACGCGACGACACCGAAGGGCCGGAGCGTGCGCCGACACCCGGAGTCGAGCAGGTCACGGCGCTGGTCGCGTCGATGAGCGACGCCAATCTGTCGGTGTCGTTCCGACCGAGCGGTCCTCTGGAGGCGGTGTCGAAGCCGATCGGCACCGCGGCGTATCGCATCGTGCAGGAATCGCTGACCAACGTGCTCCGCCACGGCGGTGCCGCCCCCACCGTCGTGTCGATGCGCGTCGAGGACGGGAGCTTCACGGTCGAGGTGACCGATGACGGTCCCGGCGGCACGACTGAGTCCTCTCGCACGGGAATGGGCATTCGGGGCATGCGCGAGCGGGCCGAAGCGACGGGCGGCACGTTGCAGGCAGGACCCCGCCCCGATCACGGGTTCACGGTGCAAGCCACGTGGAGATTGCGGTCGTGATCCGGGTGGTGCTCGCCGACGATCAGTCGCTCGTGCGCGCCGGCTTCCGGATGTTGCTCGACGCGGAAGACGACATCGCCGTTGTCGGCGAGGCCGACGACGGCGCGGCCGCGCTCGCGTTGACGACGGAGCTGTTGCCCGACGTGGTGCTGATGGACATCCGCATGCCGGGAATGGATGGGCTCGAGGCGCTCCGCCGGATCAACGCCGACGACGCGCTGGCGGCAGTCAAGGTGCTCGTACTCACGACCTTCGAGCTCGACGAGTACGTGTTCGAGGCGATGCGGCTCGGCGCCAGCGGCTTCCTCGTGAAGCACACACAGCCAGCGGACCTGGTGCGCGCCGTGCGCGAGATCCATGCCGGCGAGGCCCTGCTGTCGCCGAGCGTGACGCGCCGCCTCATCGAGGAGTTCGTCGCACGGCCGACACGCCCTGAGCTCACACCGCCGGCCATGACCGTGCTCACCGACCGCGAGCGCGAGGTCGTTGCCCTCGTCGCGCAGGGCATGACCAACGACGAGATCGCGAACGAGCTCGTCGTGAGTCCCGCGACCGCGCGCACGCATGTGAGTCGGGCGATGGTCAAGCTGCACGCTCGCGACCGGGCACAGCTTGTTGTGTTCGCCTACCAATCCGGGCTCATACGTCCCACCGCGTAGCCCGAAGAGTCGTCCCCCGCCTGACGACACGGCGTCGGTTCTCCCTCACGCTGGAGCCATGACATCAACCCCCGTCCTCTCTGTTGAGGGCTTGAGCAAGCACTACGGCCGGCGCGCCGCCGTCGACGAGCTGACATTCGACTTGCCTCGCGGCGTCGTGGCCGGCTTCATCGGCCCGAACGGCGCCGGCAAGACCACCACCATGGCGATGCTGCTCGGCCTCGTCCGGCCAACGAGCGGTGGTGGCACCGTGCTCGGCGAGTCGCTCGATCGGCCTGATCGCTACCTCGGTCGCGTCGGCGCGCTCGTCGAGGGTCCGGCCTTGTGGCCCGCGCTCACCGCCGACGAGAACCTGCGCGTGCTCGCCCACCTGAGCGGGATCAATGCACGGCGCATCCCGGCGGTGCTCGACATCGTCGGCCTCACCGATCGTGCCGGTGATCGATTCGGCGAGTACTCGCTCGGTATGAAGCAGCGCCTCGGCATCGCCGGTGCGCTGTTGGGCGATCCGGCGCTGCTCGTGCTGGACGAGCCCGCGAACGGGCTCGATCCGGTCGGTATGAGCGAGATGCGCGATCTCCTCGGTCGTCTCGCTGACGAGGACCGCACCGTCCTCGTGTCGTCGCACGTGCTCAGTGAGCTCGAACAGATCAGCGACTGGTTGCTCATCATCAACGACGGCCGGCTCGTGTATGCCGGCGAAGCGGCCGGCTTCGAGGCGCAGGCGTCCACGGAGATCCTGCTCGCACCGGCCGACCTCGATCAGCTGCTCGCGCTGGCCGACATCGTCAGCGCCGCGGGTTTGGTCGCCGGACGCGCTGACGACGAACTCGTCGTCAGCGTCAACGGCCACGACCCGCGCACCCTCGCCGCATCCCTCAACGGAGCAGCCGCCGCCGCGGGCATCGTGCTCGCCGAACTCCATGTCCGCCGCCCCTCGCTGGAAGCCAACTACTTCCGCGCACTCGAAGGAGAAGCCCGATGATCCGCACCTATCACGCAGAGCTCGTCAAACTCGTCCGCCGCAAGGTCCTGCTCGTCACCGCGGCGATCGTCGCGGTATTCGGTGTGGGCGGTGCCGCCATCGTGTTGGCATCGGCCACGCCGGCCGCGGAGACGGGGCCCGGTCGAGGCCTGTCACTCGAACAGCTGGCCGGCGCCGGTGGGGGCACGGAGATCTTTCGAACGGCGGTGTCGTTCGCCGGCACGTTCCTCTTCGTCGTGTTCGTGGGCGCGATGGCGGTAGAGTTCTCGCGCGGCACGATCCGCACGATGCTGTTGCGTCAACCACGACGCGTGCGGCTCCTCGCCGGGAAGCTCGCGGCGACGCTGACCTTCGCAGCAATCGCGCTCGCGGCGACCGAAGGCGTCACCTGGCTCACCTCTCTCGCGCTGGCGCCGGGCAACGGCGTCGCCACCGACGCGTGGACCTCGCTCAACGCCGCCGGCGCGGCCGTCACCGACTTCGGCGCGGTGTTGCTGTGGGTCACCGGCTACGCCGTGCTGGGCACGACCGTCGCCGTCCTCCTGCGATCAGTGCCTGTCGCGCTCGCGGTGGGCATCGCGTGGGCCGGGCCGTTCGAGCACCTCGTGCAGAACGCGTGGACGCCGGCGGTGAAGGTGTTCCCCGGCCTGCTGCTCGAGGCCTTCGTCGCCGGCGGCACGCCCGATGTCACGACGAGTCAGGCACTCGCGACCGTCTCGGTGTACGCCGCGGTCGCCGCGATCGTCACGTCGATCGTCTTCGCCCGCCGCGACGTCACCGCCTGAGCCGGAACGCGGTTCATCGAATGCGAGCGCGGAGGTCGTCAAGCAGTGCCTTGTCATATCGAGGTCGCATGAAGGTGAGTCCGTTCTTTGATGTGGCGAAGGCCACGAGCCTTCGCCCATCACGCAGCTCAAAGGCGATCCCTTCGTGGCGCGGTTCCACGGCTAGGACCTCCCGCCATGCGGCCGTACGCCACTGGAAGTTCGTGCGCACAGCGACAAGATCAACCGTGGCGACGAGCATGGCTCCGGCGAAGGAAGCTGCGTAGGCAGCAAGCGCCAGAAGGCCGGAAGCGAAAATCAAACGCCACAGGGGCTTTGACAAGTCGAGGAAGATTTTGATCGCGAACCCGGCAGAAACCAGGCCAATCGCGATGAAGCTCAGCCTGGCCGCGCGCGGCAGTCTCCTGACAATGACGTCGGGCTCGTCGCCGACCAGGGTTGGGTCGAACGCGGGCTGCGACGCCTCAGCCCATTGCCGCCCCACCCGTCGCGTGGCGATCGCCGCGTGGACGAGATAGCAACTCCCCGCCGCCACGTAGGTCCATTGCGTCGACGCGAACAACAAGTCGCTGCTGGTGGCGACGGACGCCACGAACAAGATCGCCGAACATCCGCCGAGGACAAGCATTGCGATCTAGAGGCGCCGTTCGTGGCCCGGTCTCTGTGAACTGAGCTCTTCTCGGAGTCGACGCCACCATCTCATCGTCGGACTCGCCGGCTCTGCCGGTGAGGCGTTGCCGGATCGGCGGCTTGACGGAAAATACGTCTGGGTGCTTCTGCACCAACTCCGAACGACAGAATGACGCGGTGGGCGCGACGCTGGTCCTGTCGGCGGGAGGTCCGACGCGGTGGGGCGGAGCACGCGTTGATCTGCTGATCGTCTCGATCTTTTACGTGCCGATTCTCGCGCTGTGGGCTTGGCACCGACTGAGCAAGCGCGGCGACGACGGCCTCGGCTTGGTTCTTTTCGCGATTCTCTTCATTGCCGGGTTCGCGTTCGCCACGGTGCAGGCGACAGCTGGCGCGCCCCAAGCGGTGGCGATCACTGTCGCTGCAGGGCTCTGCGCGGTCAGCGTCGGCCTGCACGTCCACTCGACGCGGCGACGCAAGGCGTCGGGAGAGCTTGGTGCGCCGCCGCCTCGTCGGCGGCCGACGGGTTGGCGACTGTGGTGGCGGATTGGCGCCGCGGGCGTGTGCGTCGTGTCGGCCATCATGCTCACGACAGGATCGGTACGAGCGCGAGGTGCCTCTGAGAACAGCGCGCGGATGGACTGCGGATCGATTTCCGACGCGTTGAGTCACGGCGACGAGGATCGCTGTGCAGCGGAAGCTCGCATCCACATCTTTGGTGTGGTCGTCGTCCTAGCCGGTGGGTGCGTCCTGGTGATGCAGGTCCTACGAGGCAAGCGGCGCTACGACGTCGACGATGCTCAACAAGCGAAGAAGAACGCGCCGCAGGCGGTCGAGGCGACAACGGGGTCAGGTAGCGAGCACCGACAGGGCGGACGAGGCGTCCTGGCCTCGTTCGGCCTCATCGTCCTAGCTCAGATCCTGCTCGTCATCGGCCGCATCACGAGCGGCGGTCTACCGCTGATCTTCTTGTCGATCGCGCTCTCTGCGGCCGGAGCAGTCGTTCTATGGGTCACTGTCCGCCGCTCGCGCGCGCACGAGTGAGCTGCGATGCGAGTAGGGATGATTACTCGATGCGCATCCCGCTGATGGCCCGGCTGATCACGAGCTGCTGGATCTGCTCGGTGCCTTCGAAGATGTCGTAGATCTTGGCGTCGCGGTGCATGCGCTCGACCGGGTACTCCCGGGTGTAGCCGTAGCCGCCGTGGATCTGGATGGCGCGCTCGGTGACCCACACGGCGACGCGACCAGCCTTGAGCTTCGACTGTGAGCCTTCGGCGTTCGTGTAGCCGCCGTTGCGGGCGAGCCACGCGGCGCGCCACACGAGCAGCCGCGCGGCGTCGATCTCCGTGATCATGTCGGCGAGCATGAACGCGATCGCCTGGTTCTGGATGATCGGCTTGCCGAAGGCGACGCGCTCCTTCGCATACGCAAGCGCCTCTTCGTACGCGGCGCGGGCAATACCGATCGCCTGCGCGCCCACCGCGGGGCGGGTGGCTTCGAAGGTGGCCATCGCCGGCTGCTTCTCACCGGTGTGCGCGCCCTCGCGCGCCTTCGCGATCTTGGCGTCGAGCTTCTCCTTGCCGCCGAGCAGCATGCGCCCGGGAACGCGGCAGTCGTCGAGCACGACCTCAGCCGTGTGCGACGCGCGGATGCCGTGCTTCTTGTACTTCTGCCCTTGCGCGATGCCCTTCGTGCCCTTCGGCACGACGAACGACGCCTGGCCGCGCGAACCGAGATGCGGGTCGACCGTGGCGGTCACGACATGCGTGTCGGCGATGCCGCCGTTCGTGGCCCACGCCTTCGTGCCGTTCAGGACCCACTCGTCCGTGGCCTCGTCGTACACCGCCTTCGTCTTCAACGACGACACGTCGGAGCCGGCGTCGGGCTCGGACACGCAGTACGCGCCGATCATGATGTCGTCGGGCCCGCTGCCGAAGCACTGCGGCACCCACTCCATCACCTGCTCGGGCGTGCCGTTGCCGGCGATGCCAGCGGCGGCGAGGCCGGAGCCGAAGATCGCGAGCCCGATGCCGGCGTCACCCCAGAACAGCTCCTCGAGCGTGATCGGCAACGTGAGACCGCTGTTGTCGCCCATCGACGCTTGCGCGAAGAAATCGAAGGAGTAGAGGCCGATCTTCGCCGCCTCCTGCACGAGCGGCATCGGGAACTCCTCCCGCTCGTCCCACTCATGGGCTGCCGGCCGCACCACCGTGGCGGCGAAGTCGTGCACCCACTGCTTGATCTGTTCCTGGTCCTCGTTGAGAGCGAGGGAGAACTCGGCCATTGGTCACCTCTGCGAAGGTCGGGCGGCGATCCGGCTCTGCAAGTTACCGGTCGGTAACAAGAACGATAGCGACGGTGACGAGCGCCGCGCCAACGAGGTACGGCGCCGAAATCGACTGGCCGAACAGATACCCACCAAGCGCCGGACCAACCGATCGGGCGAGCCCGCCGGCCGACTGCTGGACGCCGAGCGCCTCGCCCCGCCGGTCGATCGAGGCCCGTCCCGCGACGAGGGCCGAGAGGGTGGGCGCGACGAGACCCTGTCCGACGATGAGCAGCGCGAGCGCGAGCGTGAGCGGTGCCCACCCGGCGTCAACCGCGACGAGGGAGAGTCCGACCGCGTTGCACGCGAGCCCGAAGCGCACCGTCCGCAACTCGCCCAGCTTCACGACGACGGTGTGGATCGCGCCGCCCTGCACGATGACGAGCCCGATGCCGACGAGGAAGAACAGTCCGTACGTCGAGCTCTCGGACAAGTTGAAGCGAGCTTCCGCCAGCAACGAGAACGTCGCCTCGAACCCACTGAATGCGACGAGCGACACGAACGTCACCAACACGAGCCGCCGCACCGACCTCACCCGTTCTTGCGTCGATTGACCACCGTATGAGGGGCTAGGCGACGCAAGAACGGAGGAGGAGCGCGTTTCCGGGAGGCGCTTCACGGCGACGAGGGCGTTGACGCCGGCGATGGCGGCGGCGATGAAGAACGGCAGGCGGTGATTCACGAGCGCGGCGATCCCGCCGATCGCCGGGCCGAGCGCGAACCCCGCACCGAACGCCGCGCCCAGCAACCCGAGCAGCCGCGCCCGATCCTCCGGCGGCGCCACGTCCGTGACCGCCGCCTGCGCGACCGACACGCTTGCGCCGCTCGCGCCGTCGAGGATGCGCGCCAGGAACAGCAGCCACAGTGAGCCAGCGAGTCCGGTCAACAAGCTGCCGACGGCCGTGCCGACCAGCGACATGATGATCACGGGCTTGCGTCCGATGCGGTCGGACAACCGGCCGGTGATCGGCGAGAACACCAGCTGCGCGATCGAGAACGACGCCACCAGCAGCCCCGCCGTGGCGGGCGACGCCCCGGCATCGCGCGCGTAGCGCGCCAACACGGGGAAGAGGATCCCGAAGCCGATGAGGTCGAGGGCGACCGTCGTCCAGATGACGCCGAAGCCTGGAGGGAGCGGTCGCCGTTCCCGGGTGGTGCGCTGGCTCAACGGCGGCGGAGCTCGGTGCCTCGGGGGGTGTCGGCCACCTCGTAACCCAACTCGATCAGCTGATCGCGGAGCGAATCGGCGAGCGCCCAGTCCTTCGCCTCCCGGGCGGCGTCGCGCTGCCGGCCCAGGTCCAGCGCCTCGGGAGCTATCTCACCGGACGTCGTCCGCAGCTCGAGCCCGACGGCCTCGCAGATCTGGAACGCCGCGGCGGCCGCGAGCTCGTCGTCGTCCGTGTTCGCCCGGCGCACGAGGTCGAACAGCAACGCGATCGCCGCCGGCGTTCCGAGGTCGTCGTCCATGAGCTCGCGGAAGCGGTCGAGCGCAGCCTCGTCGGCCGCGCCGCCGGCCGCGGCGGCGAACCGCTCCGCGAAGCGGTCGAGTCGCTCGAGCCCTTGTTCGGCGTCGGCGACTGTCTCCTTCGTGATCTCGATCGGCGCGCGGTAGTGCGAACGAAGGACGAGGAGTCGATACGAACGAGGATCGGCGACGTCGATGAGGTCGAGCAGGTTCGTGAAGTTGCCCAGCGACTTCGACATCTTCGTGCCCTCGACCTCGACCCACCCGTTGTGCACCCAGTGCCGCGCGAACGGGCGGCCGAGCGCCACCGCCTGGGCACGCTCGTTCTCGTGATGCGGGAAGGCAAGGTCCTGTCCCCCGCCATGGATGTCGAACCCGTCGCCGAGGAGGTCGAGCGACATCACGACGCACTCGGTGTGCCAACCGGGCCGACCGTCGCCCCACGGCGAGGGCCATGAGGGCTCACCGGGCTTGACCTTCTTCCACAGCGCGAAGTCAACCGACGAGCGCTTCTCTTCATTCGTCACCACGCGCGCGCCAGCACGCAACGACTCGAGCGACTGACGAGCGAGCAGGCCGTAGTCCTCGACGCGCTCCGCCTGGAAGTACACGCCGTCGCTCGTTTCGTACGCCATGCCGAACTCCACGAGTTGCGTGATGACCTCGACCATGCGATCGATGAACGCCGACGCGTGCGGATCCTTGGTCGGGCGCTTGACGCCGATGGCATCCATCGCCTTCCACCACACCGCCTCGCATGCCGTCGCGATGTCGGTCCACTCGCGGCCCTCGGAATTGGCGCGGTTGATGATGTTGTCGTCGACGTCGGTGATGTTCGACACGTACGTGACCTCGACGCCGGACCACTCGAGGTAACGGCGAAGCACGTCGAACACCAGCGTGAAGCGCCCGTGGCCCAGGTGTGGTGGGCCGTAGACCGTCGGCCCGCAGATGTACATCGACACCTTGCCGGGATCTCTCGGCTCGACGGGATGGACGCCACCCCGCGCGGTGTCGAACAGGCGCAACATGAGCGCCGACAGTACCGGCGAACTCGGGGTACTTATCGCTGCTATTGCAGCGATAACGACCCCAAGTTCGAGGGGTCAGACCGTGACTGGCAGCGCTTTCAGGCCGCGCAGCACGAAGTGATCGCGGTACTCGATCTCCTCGGCGGGCACCGCGAGCTGCATCTCAGGGAAGCGCTGCGCCAAGGCCGAGAACACCACCTGACCCTCGAGCCGAGCGAGCGCGGCACCCAAGCAGTAGTGGATCCCGTGGCTGAACGTGAGGTGCTGGTTGTCCTCCCGTCCGATGTCGAGCCGGTCCGGATCCGGGAACCGCTCAGGATCGCGGTTCGCCGCCGCCAGGATCAGGCCCACCTCCGACTGCTTCGGAAACGTGCGCCCGTTCACGACCACGTCCTCCGTTGCGACGCGACCGGTGACGTGCACCGGGCCGTCGTAGCGCAACAGCTCCTCGACTGCGCTCGCGGCGAGCCCCTCGGGGTCGGCGCACAGCCGTTGCCACTCCCCACGATGTTGCATCAACGCGAACAGCCCGTTGCCGATGAGGTTCACGGTGGTCTCGTGTCCCGCCAGGAACAGCAACAGCACGATGCTGCGCAGCTCCTCCTCGGTCAGCACGTCGCCGGCTTCCTCGACGGCGAGGAGACCGCTCAACAGATCGTCCTGCGGTTCCGCGCGTCGCTGCGCGAACAACTCGTTGAAGTAGTTCAGGAAGTACATCGCGGCGACGACGCCCTTGCTGAACGTCTCCTCGTCGATGTCACCGTCGAGCAGTCGGGTCGCATCGCTCGACCAGCCTTCGAACTGGTGGCGGTCTTCGACGGGAACGCCCATCAACTCGCAGATCACGATCAGCGGCAACGGGTACGCGACCGTCGAGATCACGTCGAACGGCTCGCCCGGCTTCACCGTCGAAAGCAGGTCGTCGAGGATGTCCGTCACGTGCTCGCGTAGTTGCTCGATCCGCCGAGGGGTGAACGCCTTGGACACGAGCCGCCGGAGACGGGTGTGATCGGGAGGGTCGAGGAAGAGCAGCGTCTTCAGCCCGACCTGGTTCATGGTCTCGCTGATGTTGGGCTCGTCCTCTCGCGAGGGTCGGTGCTCGGGGCTGCTCGACCACTTCGGGTCGCGCAACACGGCCTCGCAGTCGGCCCAACGAGTGAGGACGTACTCGTTGAACTCCGGAGCCAGCGCTACGGGTTGCTCGCTGCGCAGGCGGTGATACAGCGGATGCGGATCGCGACGGTTCTCCGCAGAGAACACCTCTTCGATCGAAAACGACAGAGTCCCCTCATTCCCCATTCGCCGACAGTAAGCCCGCGGACGCCGTCGGACGATGTGGCATGCGCCACTAACCGCTCAGCCCCACCACCCACCCTTCAGCGGCCGGCGGCCGAAGCCGCCGTCGCTACATTTGCGCTCATGGCCGTCCCGGAGAAACCGTCACTCGATGGCCTCGAGGCGAAGTGGCGCGCTCGTTGGGAGGAGGACGGCACCTTCCGCTTCGATCGCACGAAGACCCGAGACGAGATCTACGCGATCGACACGCCCCCGCCGACCGTCTCGGGCACGCTGCACATCGGCCACTGCGCGTCGTACACGCACAAAGACCTCATGGCCCGGTTCTGGCGGATGCGCGGCAAGGAGGTCTTCTACCCGATGGGGTGGGACGACAACGGGCTCAACGTCGAGCGCCGCGTGCAGCTGATGCGGGGCGTGCTCTGCGACCCGTCGCTCCCCTTCGACCCGGACTTCACCCCTGCGGATCCCCCGCCGAAACAGCCGATCCCGGTGTCACGACCGAACTTCATGCAGATCTGCGCCGACGTCGTCGAGATGCTCGAGGAGAAGTACCACGAGCTCTGGTCGACGATGGGGCTCTCCGTCGATTGGTCGCAGTCGTACACGACCATCGGCACCAAGGCCCGGCGGGTGTCGCAGTACGGGTTCCTCCGGCTCCTCGAACGCGACCTCTCGTACCGCGCTGAGGGGCCCACGTTGTGGGACGTCGACATGAAGACGGCGGTCGCGCAAGCAGAGCTCGAGGACCGCACGATCCCGGGCGCGTACCACCGGCTCGTCTTCCGCCGGGCCGACGGCGACCCCTTGTACATCGAGACGACGAGGCCCGAACTGCTCGCAGCGTGCGTCGCCGTCGTCGCCCATCCCGACGACGAGCGCTACAAGCCGTTGATGGGGTCCGAGGTGACGACGCCACTGTTCAACGTGCGCGTCCCTGTTCTCGCGCATGAGCTCGCCGATCCCGAGAAGGGATCGGGCATCGCGATGATCTGCACGTTCGGCGACACGACCGACGTGATCTGGTGGCGCGAGCTCGCGTTGCCAGTGCGCACGGTCGTCGAGAAGGACGGCCGCGTCTCGACGATCCCGCCGTCCGGTCTCGAGTCTCCCGAGGGCCTGGCGGCCTACGGCGAGATCGCCGGGCTCAACATGAAGCAGGCGCAGAAGAAGATCGTCGAGTTGTTGCAAGCCGTTGGCGGGATCGAGGGCGAGCCCAAGCCGATCGAGCACCCGGTGAAGTTCTGGGAGAACGGCAACCGTCCGCTCGAGATCATCACGAACCGTCAATGGTTCATCCGTTGCCCATCGAAGGACGAGATGCTGGCCCGCGGCCGCGAGATGCGGTGGCATCCCGAGTTCATGCGCGTGCGTTACGAGGACTGGGCGAACGGACTCATCGGCGATTGGAACATCACGCGCCAGCGGTACTTCGGCGTTCCGTTCCCGGTCTGGTATCCGATCGACGACGATGGCAACGTCGTGCACGACCAGTTGCTGATCGCGGGGTACGACCGACTTCCGGTCGACCCGTCGACCGACGTGCCCGACGGCTACACCGAAGCGCAGCGCGAGAAGCCCGGCGGGTTCACGGGCGACCCCGACGTGATGGACACATGGGCCACCTCGTCGCTCACACCACAGATCGCCGGCGGCTGGCCCGACGACCTCGACCTGTACGAGCGCGTGTTCCCGTTCGACTTGCGGCCGCAGGCCCACGACATCATCCGGACCTGGCTCTTCTACACCGTCATCCGCTCGCACTATGAGTTCAACTCGCTGCCGTGGTCAGACGCGCTGATCTCCGGATTCGTCCAAGACCCGGATCGCAAGAAGCTCTCGAAGTCCGCGGGGAACTCGCCCGACGACCCGATGGCGATCATCGCCGAGTACAGCGCCGACGCCGTGCGGTACTGGGCCGCCGGCGAACGCCCCGGCATGGACCTCGCGCTCGACCGCAACCAGTTCAAGGTCGGCCGCCGGCTGGCGACCAAGATCTTGAACGCGTCGCGGTTCGTGCTGAGCTTCGGCGAATCCGACGGCACTCCGTCGCAGCCGCTCGATCTCGCGATGCTCGATGAGCTCGCCCGCGTCGTCGCGGATGCGACCACCGCGTTCGAGGACTACGAGTACCCGCGGGCGCTCGAGCGCACCGAATCGTTCTTCTGGGCGTTCTGCGACGACTACGTCGAGCTCGTGAAGGCCCGCGCGTACAGCGGCGACGAGTCGGCGGTCGCCTCGCTGCGCCTCGGACTGTCGACGCTGCTGCGGTTGTTCGCACCGTTCCTGCCATTCGTCACCGAAGAGGTGTGGAGTTGGTGGCTGGACGGGTCGGTGCATCGCAGCGCGTGGCCCACGACCGATGAGATCGCGGTCAGTGGCGGCGATCCGCTCGTGATGTCCGTTGCCGCCGACGTGCTGGGGCAAGTGCGCAAGGCGAAGACGAGCGCGAAGAAGTCGCTCCGCGCCGACGTCGCCGGTGCCGTCGTGCGCGGCACGCCGGAGCAACTGGCCGCGCTCGACGCGGCGCGGCGCGACGTGCTCGAAGCGGGCCGCATTGCGGAGTTGCGCACCGAGCCCGGCGACGAGCTAGAGGTGCTCGTCACCCTCGACGACTGACGGAGAGTCTGCGCCGCTGCCACTCGCACTGCCGTCGCCGTCGGCATCGCGGACCCACATGGTGCGCTGCGGCGAACTGGTCTGGATGCCTTCCTGGTCGAACCGCTCCTTGAGGCGCGTGCGCAGCTCGCGCATCACCTTGAACTGCTCCGACGGTCGCGTCTTGATACCCATGCGGATGTCGATGCCGTCCGCACCCATGTTCTCGACGCCCCAGATCTCCGGCTCCTCGAGCAGCTGGGACGCCCACTCCGCGTCGTGCCACATCGAATCGGCGACGTCTTTGATCACCTCTTCGGCCCGCCGGAGGTCGGTGTCGTACGACACCGACACATCGAGCAAGGCGCGAGCCCACTCCTGGCTCTTGTTACCGACCCGCGTGATCTGCCCGTTGGGCACGTGCCACACCGTTCCTTCGACGTCGCGTAGCCGGGTCGTGCGCAGCCCGACAGCTTCGACGGTCCCCTTGGCTTCGCCGACGTCGATGATGTCTCCGACGCCGTACTGGTCCTCAGCGAGCATGAAGAGCCCGGCGAGGAAGTCCTTCACGAGACTCTGGGCGCCGAACCCGATGGCCACGCCGGCGATGCCCGCACTCGCGACGAGCGGCCCGAGATTGATGCCGAGCTCGCCAAGGATCGTGACTGCGGCGATCGTGTACACGATCGCGGTGCTGAGGCTCCGCAGGACCGAACCGATCGTCCTGGCCCGGGACGCGGAGCGAGCGTTTCCGTCCGTCGGGATGAGCACCGACGGCGCATGCTCTCGAAGGGCGTGAAGGCGGCCACGTCCCTCCGCCGCGCCGGAGATCGTGTCGGTGAACCGCCGGATACCGCGGCGAATGATGCGGTTCACGATCATCGCGACGATCACGACGATGAGAATCCGCAGCGGCGCGCCGACGACGTAGTCGATCCCGCCCGCCAGTCCTCGGTTCCCGGTGGCGTCGAAGATCCGGCGGCAGGCCCAACTCGGCGAGGTTCCGCAGGCGTCGACCACGTCCGGCGACGGTGAGACCTGAACGAGGGCGTGGATCATGGAGTCGGCCCCCTACCCAGATCGGCGGGCGGCGAGCACCTCGATGAAGATGCACTCGCCCGGGCAGTCGTCCGCCGCCTGCACGACTGCATGCTCGAGATGGCCGGGAACGGACGCCAGGCTGGCAGAGCTGCCGGGGTCGTTCAGGACGCGGTCGGCCTCCTTGACATAGGCGATGCCGTCCTCCAAGAGGGTGAAGACATCAGGCGCATGGTCGGTGCACAAACCGTCGCCGGTGCACAGGTCCTGGTCGATCCACACCTTCATCTCACGATCTAGACCACCACAGGCTCGGGAGCGGGTCGAATCGAGAGGCGGTTACCGCCGAGGGCCCTGGGTACGACATAATTCGCCCGCCCCCTCGCCCGTGCAGTTCCCGGAGGTTGTTTCCACGATGGCTCTCGAGGTCGCGCCAAGCGCGCCTGCTGGGCAACGGCGCGCGCTCGTGGGGCCGTACGTCTGGGTCGGGCTCATAGGCAGCGTGCTCATCGCGGTGACCGCGCCCCTCTGGCGCCTGTCCGGGCCGACCTGGCGGGTCAGCATTCCGGGCGTCCCGCACAACGGCGAACGCCCGTTCACCGCGATCGCCTTCGTGATCGGTGTGTCGATGCTCGGCCTCGCGTGGATGGGCCTCATCTCGCGGATCGAACGTTGCGGGCTGCCCGATCGCGCTCGCTTGCGCGCCGTCCTCGTCTGTGCGGCGTTGTGGTTTGCTCCGCTGCTCTTGGGGCCGCCGTTGCTCAGTAGCGACCTGTACAGCTATGCCGCCGAAGGCGCGATGGTCACGCAGGGCCTCGATCCGACGGTTGATGGGATGTACAAGCTGCACTACGGCGATTACGTGGCGCGCACCGATCCGGTTTGGCGTGGAAATTCGTTCGACAAGTCATTCGGCAATCCATACGGGCCGGTGCAGATGGGAAGCACTGCGGCCATCGTCGACCTCTCGGGCCATGACGTCGACCTGACGTTGTGGGGACTCCGCCTGCTCGCAGTTGGGTCCGTGTTCGCCTCGGTGTGGGGGATCTGGCAGATCGCGCGGCACCACGGTGTCGACCCACCGACCGCAGTGGCGATTGCCATCGCCAATCCGATCACGGTCCTGCATCTCGTCGGGGGGGCGCACAACGACGCGTTCCTGATGGCGTTCCTGGTCACCGGATGCGCGCTCGCGCTGCGCGGCCGATGGGCGCTCGGGGTGGTCTTCATCGCGCTGGCCATGGGCGTGAAGCTCCCGGCCGCCGCGGCGATCGTGTACCTCGGTTGGGAGCGAGTCGGCGCGACTGCAGCAATCCGAGATCGCTTGCGCAGCGCCGGTCGAGCGTTGGCGGGCGCTTTCGCGCTCACGCTCGCCTTGTGCGCGCTGATCGGCATCAGTCTCGTCGGCTGGATTGAATCGATGCAGAACAGCGGAAGGACGATGGGCACGCTGTCACTCACGACGAGGGTCGGTTACGTCGTCAGCTCCGTGTTCCGCGCCATCGGATTGCCCGCCGAAGATGCAACGTGGACCGGACTGTCTCGCGTCGCCGGACTCGCGGTCGCAGGCGCGCTGTGTCTCTGGATGCTTGCCCGTGTCGACCGCATCGGTGCCATTCGAGCCGCAGCCCTCGCAATGATGGCGGTCGTGCTGTTGGGGCCGGTCGTGTGGCCTTGGTATCTGGTTCCCGCGATCGCGCTCCTGGGCGCGGCTGGCGCCGGTCGGTGGCGTCCCGCGCTCATCGTGCTGACGATCGCATTCTCGTTCGAGGTGTTTCCGGTCGGTCAGAACTCGAAGCCGGTGCTCGAGGGCAGTCATTTCATCAGCCTCGGCTTCATCCTCCTGATCGCGGTCTTGACCATCGCCGCGCCGTTCACCGTCGAGTGGTGGCGCTCGCTGGGCGACGACGAGCTGCCGGGCTCCGGCACGCTCGGCTACGCCCCCGCCGACTGACCCCTTCGCCAAATTGCGCTGCGTGACCCCGCATACGGTGGTCAAGCAGCGCAAGAACGAGAGATCAGGGCGTCGTCTTGATGTAGACGTCGACGCGGGTGATGCGGTCGTCGACGATCTCGAACACGATCGCCTCGTTCGTACGCCGCCCGGCGACGGTCTCGCAAAGCTCGGCGAACGCCCGACCATCGACGTAGGTGACGCGCGCGATCTCCATCGAGTAGCCGGGCAGCGTCGGCATCAGCGCTTCGAGGAAGGTCGCGTACACGTCGCGCCCGCGGTACTCGTCGTTGTACGGCCCGACGCGCACGACATCGTGATGCAGGCACTCCCGCAATCCGTCCCAGTCGTGAGCGGTCAACGCGTCGAGGTAGCGCTCGACGACGTCGGTCATCCGTACTGAACGGTCTTGCCGTCGCGCCACTCGCGCAGCACGAGGTACGGCCCCTTGAGCGCGCCGCGGTCCCACTGTCCGAAGCCCATCGTCGTACCGTCGTGCCCGCTCGACGCCGGGAGCCGCTTCACCCGTTCGAGCCCGTCGCGGATGCCGTCGCGGGTGAGGTGATCGCCGCGCACGATCGCTTCGCCGAGCATGCGGCCGATGTCGTAGGCGGCCACACCGACCGGTCCAGCCGCCGTGGCCCGGTCTATGTCGCGCAATGCGGCGCGCGTGGCGTTGTCGTCGCTGACCGTGTCGACGTAGACCCAGCCGTCCCACGCCTCGCGCCAGTCTCGCTGCGCGTAACCGAACATGAGCGCCGAGTTGGCCACGACCGGGATCTTCCACTCGAGGGCCTGCACGGCCAATGACACGGTGCGAGCGGCGACGCCGAGGCCGAGATACACGAGCCCGTCCGGCTGCGACGCTTGGAGCCGGGCGACGAGCTCCGTTGCCTCGGTCGCCAGCGGGTTGATCACCGCGTTGGCGGTGACCTCGATGCCGACTGTCGGGCGAGCGAGCTCGAACCAGTGCGCGTACTGCGACCCGACCGGCGAACGATCGTGCACAACCGCCACGCGCTTGATTCCCCGGCTGGCGAGATGCTCCGCAAGGACCGCCGGCTCTTCCTCGAGCGAGCCGACCTGGTAGTGGAACATGTACTCGCTGCGCGTGATCGCGCCGCCCGTGTAGTTGATGCACGAGAGACCGGCGGCATCCGCGAGATCGCGCACCACGATGCCGTTGTCGCTGATCGAAGGGCCCACGATCGCGAGCACGCCTTGCTGTTCGAGCGCAGCGAACTTCTGCTCGACGTCGAACGCGGTGCCACTCGGCAAGCCGGCGGCCAGCTCGCGCACGAACTCGACGGGCCGGTCGAGGTCCACGGTGTCGAGTCCGAGTTGCACCGCCTTGGCGAAGCTGTCACCGCCATCGTGTTGCGGGAAGTCGTACAGCAGCCCGATACGGATCGGGGCGGCACTCATCGATCGAGCTCGAAGAGTGGGAGCGCGGCGGCATCTGACACCGGCTCGAACGTGACGCGCACGCGGTCGCCGATCTGGACCGCTTCCGCGGGCGTGCCGATGACGTTGCTCATCATCCGCGGCCCGTCATCCAGATCGATCAGCGCAACCACGAACGGGATCATGTGCTTGAACGAGCGGCTCGGGTTCTGGCGGATGATCGTGCGGCTGTAGATCGTTCCTCGACCACTCGACTCGATCCAGTCCAGCATCGCCGAGTGGCAGTTGGTGCACAGCGACCGGCCGTACAACTGCCGCTGGCCGCACACCGAGCACTCCTGCACCAAGAGCTTGCCCTCGAGCGTGCCCGACCAGAACGGCTCGGACTCCGCATCGGGGATCGGCGCCACCCGCGGCTTCGCACCCTCCGGCAATTCGGTCATGGCGCGTGACTCCCGAGCACGAGCGTCGCTCCGGTCGACAACATGCCGCCCGTCCCATGCACGAGCGCAACGTCCGCGTTGGCCACTTGACGGGCGGTGCCTTCCCCGCGCAGCTGGCGGACGGCTTCGACGATGAGGAACATCCCTCGCATGCCGGGATGGCAGGCGGAGAGGCCGCCGCCGTCGGTGTTCGTGGGCAACGGGCCGTCCCATTGCAGGCGACCGCCTTCGACGAACGCGCCGCCCTCGCCCTTGGCGCAGAAACCGAGATCTTCGAGTGTCAGGAGCACGGTGATCGTGAACGAGTCGTAGAGCTGCAGCACGTCGATGTCGGCCAGCGTGATGCCGGCGCGCTCGAGCGCGAGCGGTCCGGATTGCGCGGCGGCGGTGAGGTTGATGTCGGGCATCTGGCTGATGTTGAGGTGGTGGGTCAGCGCGTGCGCCGCTCCGAGGATGTGGGCCGCCGGTTTGCGCAGGTCGCGGGCGCGCTCGTTCGATGTGACGACGCACGCGGCGCCGCCATCGGAGATCACGCAGCAATCGAGCATGTGCAGCGGGTCGGCAACGAGCCGGGACGCGAGCACGTCGTCGACGGTGATCGGGTCGCGGTACTGCGCCAGCGGGTTGACCGACGCGTGATCGCGCATCGTCACCGCGATCTCCGCCAGTTGCTCCGACGTCGTGCCGTAGTCGTGTTGATGACGGGCCGCCGCGAGCGCGTAATTGCCAACGAGCGTGTTGCCCCACACCGCGTCGGCCGCGGCCGGACCGACAGGCGGCGGGCCGGAGCCGCCCGTGCCGAGCCGCCGTCCCATCTGCGACAGCTGCACGCTGCCGTAGGTGATCAGCACCACCTCAGCATCGCCGTGGTCGACGGCATGGGCGGCGTGCTCGACGAGCACTTCGAACGACGAACCGCCCGTGTTGGTCTCGTCGAGGTACTTCGGCGCGAGACCGAAGTACTCGCACAGCTGCACGGCGTGCATCGGGAAGAATCCGGCGGACGCGTAGCCGTCGATCTCGTCCCACGAGATGCCGGCGTCGGCCAGGGCACGATCGGCCGCGATCGCGTGGACCCCGAGCTCGGTCAGCTCCGGGTGGTGCGGATAGTCGGTGGTGGCAACGCCGGCGATCACAGCCACGGAGCGGGGACACTACCCTGACACGAGCGTCAGGTTCCGAGCCCGACTGATGTGCACGGACATGACGCTTCCGTCATGCGGGTGCACATCAGTCGCACAGGGGGTGGAGGAAATGGACATCGACGATCTGGTGCTCGTGAGCGTCGACGACCACGTCGTCGAGCCGCCCGACATGTTCGAAGCGCACCTGCCCGAGAAGTGGCGCGACGCTGCGCCGCGGATGGTGACGCGCGACGACGGCACCGACGTGTGGCTCTACGAGGGCAAGGAGATCGTCAACATCGGGCTCAACGCCGTCGCCGGTCGCCCTCCGGATGAGTACGGCATGGAGCCGACGGCGCTCAGCGACATGCGTCCGGGTTGCTACGACATCCACGAGCGAGTGCGCGACATGGACGCCAACGGTCTGCTCGGGTCGATGTGCTTCCCCTCGTTCCCGAACCTCTGCGGGCAGCTGTTCGCGCGGTCGAAGGACAAAGAGTCCGCGCTGCCGATCCTCAAGGCGTACAACGACTGGCACGTCGACGAGTGGTGCGGGAGCTATCCCGGACGCTTCATCCCGTTGATGATCCCGCCGATCTGGGATCCCGAGGAGATGGCCATCGAGGTGCGGCGCCTCTCCGTCAAGGGCTGCCACGCGGTGTCGTTCTCGGAGAACCCCGAGAAGCTCAAGCTCCCGAGCTTTCACTCCGACCACTGGGATCCGTTCTGGCAAGCGTGCTCTGACGAGGGGACGATCGTGTGCCTGCACATCGGCTCGTCGTCGCAGCTGGTCGTGACCGCGCAGGATGCGCCGATCGACGTACTCATCACGTTGCAGCCGGTGAACATCGTGCAGTGCGCCGCCGATCTCGTGTGGTCGCCGATCCTGCGCAAGTTCCCCGATCTGCGCATCGCGCTGTCGGAAGGCGGCATCGGCTGGATCCCGTACCTGCTCGAGCGCCTCGATTGGATCTACACGCGTCACCACGCGTGGACCGGACAGGACTTCGACGGTCGGCTTCCGAGTGAGGTGTTCCGCGAGCGCATCGTCACGTGCTTCATCGACGATCCCACCGGCATCGTCATCCGCGACCGCGTCGGCATCGACTCGATCTGCTGGGAGGCGGACTATCCGCACTCCGATTCCACGTGGCCGACGTCGCCCGAGTTCTTGATGAAGTCGCTCGACGGCGTGCCCGACGCGGAGATCGACAAGATCTCACACCTCAACGCGATGCGGCACTTCCGCTTCGACCCGTACTCGGTCCGGCCGCGCGAGCAATGCACCGTTGGCGCACTACGCCGCAAGGCGGCCGACGAAGGTGTCGACATCTCCCCGTTGTCCGTCGAGTCGCGCCGCAGTGGCCCGCGCGACACCAGCTCGACGTTTCTCACCAAGCGCCACTGAGGATTTCAGGTTGCGGTGCGGCGGGTGACCGAGGAGCGGTAGGCGCCGGAGCGGGCCAGTAGGATCTTGTCGTCGGACAGCTCGATGCCGTCGGTGACCCGGGAGGGATCGAACACGAGCACATCGCCGTCCTGCTCACGATCGAAGGCCAGCGCGGTGATCTCGAGCTCACCGACTCGAACGCGCTCGCGGTCGTCGGGCCAGATCGCCGTCGGGTCGTCGATCGGATCGCCGTCCGCGGCCACCTCGAGATCGATGTAGAACACGGCCGGTCCCGACGCGAGCCGCTCTTCGAGCTCGTCGCGCAGGTAGTGCTCGCCGCGTGCCGCAGCCTCCTCGTCGCTGATCGACGCATCCCCGGTCGCGGGAACGAAGTGGTACCTGGCCGGCGTCACCCTGCCGTCGGTCGCGACGAACTTGAACGCATGAATGGCGTGGTACGTGAGTGACGCGTAGCTCGCCGGCATCGGCAGGGTGATCGCCGCCGTCACCGCCGGAACGGTTTCCGGATGCTCGCCGAGGAAGGCTCCGACCTTGGCCATGTCGGGCGCGCCCGTCTCCGGGTCGGGCCTCCGGGCGATGTTGAACTCGATCAAGTCCTCCGGCGTGCGCACGAAGAAGCAGGGCAGCGTGATGCCGATGACGTCGGTCGTCGTGCCGTCCTCGAGGTACAGCTTCAGCGCGATGCCGCGCGCGTCGCGAGTGGTGTCCGGCACCGTCGGGTCACCGCCGCCGTTCGAGAAGCGCACGTGGGCGCGTACCGGCTCGCCTCGGAAGTGCACCGCCCGGCTGATGGCCCCTGCTGCGGAAGTCGCCGTGAACGTCGCCGCGCACAGCACGCCTTTGGCATGAGCGGCGCGGTGGCCCGCGTGGACGCCGTAGGCACCGTTCAGCGCATCGACGAGCCGATCAGACAGATCCTCTTCGGTTCCCCCCATTGCGCGGACTCTACGCTCCTGCCCCGTGGCGCGGGTCGTGTTCCTCATCATCGACGCGCTGCCACCTCGGCACGTGACGCCGAAGTTGATGCCGGCGCTCTCGGCGCTCGGTGATGAGGGCGGTTCGTCGGTCGGGCGGGCGGTGATGACGTCGGCCACCTATCCCAATCACGCCACCTTTGCCACAGGTGTCGACCCGCTCGTGCACGGGCTCGTGGCGAACTGGATCGTCGCCGGCGGTCAACCACGACCCGCGCAAGACGTCGGACCATCCGTGGCGACGATCTTCGACGCGTGCCGCGGCGCGGGCCGGTCCTCGGCCGCGATCGTCGGCGACCAGCACCTCATCCAGGTGATGGGCGCGCACACGGCCGACGAGCACTGGCCACCCGACGGCGTACTGCCCGACGACGTCGTCCGCGACGGGCACGGCTACGCGGCCGACCACGAAGTCCTGCCTCGGCTACTCCGCGTGCTCGACGGCGATCGGCCTGATCTCGTGGTGGGCCACCTCAACGAACCCGACACCGCGGCGCACGTCTACGGACCGGACAGCGAAGGGGCGTTCGAGTCGTACCGCGCCGCCGACGCGTCGATCGCGAGCATCGTCGAGGCACTGCGGCCGACGTGGAGCGACACCGTGCTCATCGTCGTCAGCGACCACGATCAAGAGGAGGTCGACCAGGAGATCGCGCTCCACCGAGCCGCCGCGACCGCGGGGCTCCCCCTCCTGTGCCTCCCAGAGGGCACCGCGGCGATCGTGTGGGGCGAAGACGAAACGAACGGCGCGTGGCTCGACCGCATCGAGGGTGTCGCCGGCCACCGTCAACTCTGGCCAGAAGCGCGGCTCGTGTGGAGTGAGCCCCGCTACAGCTTCCGTCCCCCGGCACCCTTTCGGCAGGAAGTCGCTGACCTCGGCGCCCATGGTGGAGTGCGCACACGCGCCCAGGTTGCGGTCGTCGCCGGCGGGGATCAGCACGCGATCGCGCTCGCCGGGTCGTTGAACGAGCGCCCTCAGATCGAGGCGACTGAATGGGCTCCGACGGTGGCCGAACTGCTCAACATCGAACGGAGCCGGTTGAGCAACGCAATGGGGTCGTCGCTCGTCCCGAAGACGTAGCCGTCCGGACGGACGACCACCGCGCCGTCCGCAGTGCTCGACCGCACGACCTGACCGCCGATCGAGCGCCACCACTCGCTCACCTCGTCGGACAACACGGGCTCGCCGCGCATCCGCAACTCGAACGCGCCGCTTGCATCCGGCACGCGCCCTCCCCCGCCGTCGGCGATGACCCCGGTCGTGAGCCCGGGCATCTCGCTCCGACCGGGCTGCTGCGCGTCGGGATCCAACATCATCGCGTCGCGCGATGCCGCCACGTCCGGGTCGGTCGTCTGCAGCAACGCACCCAGCGCGACGGCGGTCTCGATGATCGACAGCACGTGCGGGCTCCGCTCCGCCTCGTAGGAGTCAAGGAGCTCGTCGCCCGCGAGCCCCTGCTGCACGAGCGCAAGCTTCCACACGAGGTTGTGCGCGTCACGTACACCCGAACACATGCCCTGCCCGAGGAACGGTGGCATCTGATGTGCGGCATCGCCGGCGAGGAAGACTCGTCGGTCGCGCCACGGACTCGCGAGGACCGCGTGAAACGTGTACACGACGGCGCGGACGACCTCGATATCGTCAGGCTGCACCCACGGCGCCAGCAACTCCTCGATGCGCGCCGGTTGCTCCATCGCGGCGGCGTCCTCGCCCGGCAGCAACATGAACTCCCAGCGGCGGTGAGCGCCGCTCATCGGGATGAACGTCGTCGGCCGCGCCGGATCGCAGATCTGTTGGACAAGCGTCGGCAGCTCGACCGTCCGCCGCAGCAGGGTGTCGACCACGAGCCACGGCTGGTCGAACTGCAGATCCTTCACACCCATGCCCGCCTGCTTGCGCACGATGCTGCGCGCTCCATCGGCGCCGATGAGGTAGCGCGCCCGCACGACTCGTTCGGTGCCGGCCTCGAGGTCTCGGACGGTCACGGCGACGTGATCGTCGTGTTGTTCAAAGCCCACGACCTCGTGCGCGAGGTGCACCTCGACCTGCGGCTGACGATCGACCCCTGCTCGCAGGGCGCGCTCGAGGTCGGGTTGGTAGAACATCCAGCCTTGCCCGTCCAGCGCGTCGAAGCGCAACAACGCCACCCCGTCGGCGTTGATGAAATGCATGCCCTCGACCGCCGCGCATGCGGGCAACACGTCGTCGGCGACGCCGAGCTGCTGCAGCACGCGCATGATCTCGGCGTCCATGTGCGCAGCACGGGGCAGGTGGTACACGGACGTCGTCGACTCGAACACGGCGGTGCGGAGCCCCGCCTGGCCGAGCAGCCCGGCGGCCACCGCGCCGACCGGCCCGTAGCCGACGACGATTGCGTCGAGCACCTCGGTCAACGGGAGCCGGTGGCCATCAGCGCGCCGAGGTCTTCGGGCTCGATGAACGACGCGGGCACGGGCGGTCCCCACGAGACGATGGCGCGCATGTCGGCGAAATCCTCGGCCTTCCAGAGCTCGTCGTCGACGATGACATCGAGATCGCTGGCGTACTCGGCGAAGTTGCCGGCCGGGTCGCGCAGGTACCAGAAGAAGTTCGATCCGATGTGATGGCGGCCCATTCCCCACACGTGCCGGGAGGGATCGGCGCCGACCATGCGGGCGCCGCCGCGGCCGACTTCGTCGACATCGTCGACCATCCACGACGTGTGGTGCAGGAAGGTGACGGGCGCGCCTTGCACGAGCACGTTGTGATGATCGGTCGAGCAGCGCATGAACGCGCCGACACCGGGGACGCGATCGCTCACCTTGAAGCCGAGGCCATTGGTGAAGAACCGTTGCGAGGCGTCGGCATCGGTCGAGCCGATCACCACGTGCGAGAGCCGCCGCGGGCGCACGACGTTCTCACGCAGCACAGCATCGGCCCGCTCGCCAGTCCGTTCCGTGCGGCCAGGCGCGTTGAACACCTCGGCGGGCGTCGATGTGGCCTCGATTCGTGGCGCGATCGACACGGTGATGGCGGTGCTCGTGGTTGGCTCGAGCGCGTGCAGCCCGTCGTCGTCGCGTGACGACGTGACGCCGATGGCCGCCAGCGACGACGCAATGCGGTCGAGGTCATCGGGATCGTCGGCGCCGAGGCCGAGCTGTTGCAGACCGCGTCGGTCGGCGGGCACCAGTCGGAGCTGTTCGCCGCCGTCCGTCGTCGCAAACCGACCGCCCCCGAGGTCGTCCAACCCGAAGTCGCGATAGAACGCGGCAGCCGCGTCGACGTCGGGCACGCCGACGGTGATCGTCGTGAGCCGGTGCAGCGCCATCAGCCCGTGGTCTCGAGGTAGGCGCCGTACGTGCGCTGGGCCGTGATCTCGATGATGACCCGATCGACAGCGGCGAGGGCTTCGTCGGTCTGCGGGTCCACCGGTTGGCCGAGCACGTGGGAGAAGACGCGCGCGGTGATGTCCCCGATGCCGGAGCGAAGGACGGTGGCCGGGCCTTCGACCGTCACGAACGGAAACGGCTTCGCCATTCCCTGCACGCACAACGACGCCCGCCCCGTCCGCTCCACGTCGCGCGCCTTGCCGCGCTTCGATTCGGTGGAGATGAGAAGACGATCGCCGTCGCGCAGGTAGTACACGGTGGAGAGGCGCGGCTGGCCGTCCTTGCGGACGGTCCCCATCACGCCGACCGGGATCTCGTCGATGAACGCTTCGATGGCGGCGTCCATCAGTCGAGCCCGATCGCGGTCTCGGCGGGTTCGTCGATAACGGGGTTCTCGAGCACGCCGATGCCCTCGATCTCGATGCGCACGACGTCGCCGGCCTTCAGGAGGCCCGGCGGCTTCATGGCGATGCCGACGCCCGCGGGCGTGCCCGTCGAGATCACATCGCCGGGCTCGAGCGTGAACGCCGTCGACAGGTGCTCGACCATGTCGAAGCAGTCGTAGATGAGGTCGTCGGTCCTGCCGTCCTGCCGCAGCTCGTCGTTGACCCATGTACGCAGCGACAGGCGATGCGGATCACCGAGCTCGTCGGGCGTGACCACCCACGGACCGAGTGGACCGTGCGTGTCGAACGACTTGCCCATCGTCATCGTGGGCGTGCGCACCTGCCAGTCGCGCACGCTCACGTCGTTGCAGATGGTGTAGCCGGCGATCACTTCGGCGGCACGCGACGCCGGAACATGCCGGCAACGCCGCCCGATGACGAACGCGAGCTCGCCTTCGTAGTCGACGACACTCGACGCCTTCGGAATGTGGATCGGTTCGCCATTGCCGATCGCGCACGTCGACTGCTTGTTGAACCACAGCTGGAACGCCGGTGCGTCCATCCCCGACTCGGCGACGTGCTTCGCGTAGTTGAGCCCGATGGCGAGGAACTTCGGGGGACGCAGCACCGGCGAGTGGAGCACGGCGTCGCTGAGGGCGACGCGCGGCGCACCCTCCACCGCTCCCGCAACCTCGTCGAGGAGCCCCGCGGCCAGCACGGCCCCGAGATCGGGCCCGAGCCGGTTGTCGGCCGTCGTGACGTCGGCGATCTCGTCGCCGTCGACGACGCCGAGATGCGAGCCGGCGCTCGTGGCGAATGTGACAAGCCTCATGGCAGCCTCCTGTTGGCGATCTCCGCTGCTTCTTCTTCGGGTAAACCGAGGAGCACGAGCACCGACGCCGCGGTGTGAGCGTCGGCCGTCCGGCCGAGCTCGCCGCGCAACTTCGCCCGCAACACCGCGAACACCGAGCCGCCGATCATGTGCACGACAACCGCGACACGCTCGGGCGAGAACCGTCCGGCCTGCACCCCGCGCTTCACGTCGCGCGTCATGCGCTGGCGCAAGGCGTTCCACAATTCGTCGTCGGCCGACAGGCCTACTTGCACGATGAAGCCGGCGAACACCGGGTCGTCGTGCACGATGCCGAGCGAGTGGCGTATGGCAACCGCCATCACCTCGGCGGGGTCGTCGAGCTGCGCGGTCAGTGCGTCGTTGGCTTCGGCGAGATGTTCGATGGCCTCGACGATGACGGCGCGCACGATGGCGTCCTTCGTCTCGAAGTAGCCGTAGAAGGTGCCGAAGCCGACCTCCGCCCGGTCGGTGACATCGGCGATCGTGACGGCGTCGAAGCCGCCCTCTCCGATCAGCTCGCGGGCGGCCTGCAGGAGGCGGGCCCGGGTGGCGGTGCGCTTAGTCTCACGGCGTCCCGTGACGGTGGCCATCGCCGGTCACCGTTGCACGAGAAATCCGATCTGTCAATCGGTTTCGATTCATGAATCGGAAATCTGCTGGGCGGCGGCGAGCGCGGCCTCGAGCGTCATCCCTCCCTTGGCGGCCAACCAGCACGTGATGGGCGCCGCCTGCCGCGCCGACGCGTGGGCGGCGATGGCCGCGAGCGCGAGCAGATCGTCGATCTCCTGACCGGTCGGCGGGTCGACCCCTGCCGCGGTCGCGAAGGCTCGGCACCACTGCGTGACTTCGTCAGGCACGTCGCTCATCGACCTCTCCTTCTTGCGTCGCCTGACCACCGTATGAGGGGTTTGCCGACGCAATTTCGTCCGAGGCATCACTACCATGCGGCGCCGTGACGCTCACGGGGGACGAGCTCATCGACAAGGGCATGGCCACTGCGGTGTATGCGGCGGCGAACCCCGAGCGCATGGCGGTGCTGTCGCAATACGGCGATCGCACCTTCCGGGAGCTGAACGAGCGCACCAATCAACTCGTGCGTGCGCTGCGGCAACTCGGCGCGGGCCATGGCGACACCGTCGCACTTGCGTGCCGCAACCGGCCCGAGTTCATCGAGGTGTACGAGGCCGCGCTGCGGGGTGGCTTCAGGCTCACGCCGATCAACTGGCACCTCACCGCAGAGGAGATCGCCTACATCGTCGACGACAGCGGTGCCGTGGTGCTCATCGGTGATGCGTTCTTCGCCGACACGCTGTTTGCCACGGCGAAGTTGCTCACCGGATCGCCGGCATTGCTCGCACTCGGCGGCGACATCGACGGCTTCGCGTCCTACGACGACGCCCTCGCCGCACAGGACGCGACGAACATCGACGACCCTGAGCCCGGCGGAGCGATGCTCTACACGTCGGGTACGACGGGCCGACCCAAGGGTGTCCGCCGGGCGATGGGGCTCGCCCCCGGGCTGTACCGGTTGCACTCGCGCAACTCGCCCCACGCGGGCGACACGAATCGCTCGCTGGTGACCGGCCCGCTGTATCACGCCGCTCCCCTGTCGATCTCGCTGACGGCGCCGCTGGCCGCCGGGCTCGGACTCGTCTTGATGGACGCCTGGACGCCCGAGGAAACTCTGCGGCTGATCGAGCAGCACGGCATCACGCACACGCATCTCGTGCCGATCATGTTCCACCGCCTGCTGTCACTCGACGATGACGTGAGGCAGCGGTACGACGTGTCGTCGCTCAAGCTCGTGCTCCATGGCGCGGCGCCGTGTCCGGTCGACGTCAAGCGGCGGATGATCGAGTGGTGGGGCCCGGTCATCGAGGAGTACTACGCCGCCACCGAGGGCGGGGGTACGTACATCAACTCGAAGGAGTGGCTCGAGCGCCCGGGCAGCGTCGGCAAGGCCAACGCGGGCAGCACGGTCGTCGTGCGAACTGAAGCCGGCGAGCTCGCGGCTCCCGGCGACGTCGGCAGTGTGTGGTTCAAGCGCTCGGAGATCGAACCGTTCGAGTACCACCGCGATCCCGAGAAGACGGCGAGCGTGCACGACGGTGAGCTCTTCACCCTCGGCGACATGGGCTACATGGACGAGGACGGCTACCTGTTCCTCACCGGCCGCACTGCGGAACTCATCATCTCTGGCGGCGTGAACATCTATCCCGCCGAGATCGACGCCGTGCTGCTCGAGCACCCCGCGGTGCGTGACGTCGCGTGCGTCGGCATCCCGAACGACGAGTGGGGCGAGGAGGTGAAGGCGGTCGTCGAGGTGCGCGATGGCTACGACGCCGGCGACGAGTTGGCGCGCGAGTTGGTGGCGTTCTGTCGCGACCGGCTCGCGCACTTCAAGTGCCCGCACACCGTGGACTTCGTCGACGACCTCCCCCGCTTCGACACCGGCAAGATCTACCGCCGCCTCGTTCGCGATCGGTACTGGCCGGCATAACAATGGCGAAGGTCGGCCTCGGTTTCCGTCACCACACGGGCTGGGCGATCGCGGTGGCCGTCACCGGCGGCGTGGAGTCGTTGGAGGTGCTCGATCGCCGGCGCATCGAGCTGATCGATCCGTCGCTGATCCGGTTCGCGTACCACAACGTGCAAGACGCCCCCCTGGACAAGGCGGCCACGTCGATCGCCGAAGTCGAAGCCTCTGCGCTCACATGCGCGACGAGCGAGATCAGCGCGCTCGTCTCGTCGCTCGCGGCTGACGGACACAAGGTGCGCGGCGTGGGCATCGCGGCGAAGACGGCGAAGCTGCCGGACGCGCTCGAGAAGATCCTGTCGTCGCACGCGCTCCTGCACGCGGCCGAGGGCGACCTGTACCGCGAGGCGCTGGCCGAAGGGGCAGCTGGCTGCGGATTGCCCGTCGCCGGCTTTCCGCCGAAGGAGATCTATGCCGACGCGGCCGCGGAGCTCGGCACCTCCGACGCCGCGTTGCGCGATCTCCTCACGCGCACCGGCAAGGCCATCGGCAAACCCTGGACCGCCGACCACCGCGAAGCGGTCCTCGCCGCGTTGCTCGCGCTGGCAGGCTGACGTCGTGCTCTGGATAGTGGTGTTCCTCCTCTGGCTTGCAGCCGGCGCCGGATGGGTCGCGATGCTCCGCGACGTGAACCGCCGACCGGAGTGGGCGTTCGAGCACGTGGGCCGCTCGAAAGGAGTCACGACCACCCTCATCTTCTTCGGGGGGTGGATCGGCGCGGCGTACTACTTCCTCGCGATCCTTCCGACGTTGCAGGAAGGCGAAACGCGCGGCCCCACTGGTCCCTCGCGCAGCGACGATGACGACTGGGTGCCACCAGCTCGGTAGTCATGCTGACGCGAACGACAACAGCTCGAGCGTGGTCGCGGCTACGGGTCGGCGTGGCCGCGTTTTTGACAGGCCTGCTCGTCTTGGACCTGTACGCCATGTACGCCGAGTGGTTCGGATGGGACCGTGGCGGGTTCCGTGGGCCCAATCCCGTCGAGCAGAACTGGGACGCCCGCAACATTCGCGGCCTCTCCATCGCCATTCCACTCGCTCTCGCACTCACGCTGGTCGTCGTCGCGTGGTCTCGCATCGCGCGACGAGTCCATGCCGACCTCGACGACCTGCAACGCGCTCGTGAGGCGTAGCCGGGGGCGCGGATCAGGGGAACTGCGTGAAGCGCAGTGTTGACCGCTGTCCGGTGAGCGGGTTCATCCGGCGCCAGTGCTGGGTCGACTGGGGCCGCACCGAGCGCCTGCATTGAGTCGACGATGCGCCGGCTACAACCGACTCACGCAATGCGCCATCCGGGCGCGACCGCTTCCGGCAGTTCCAAGAGATGCACGGTGCCGTCGCTCGGCTCGATGGCGCCGAGAACGAGGAACTCGCTCACGAATCCAGCGATTCGTTTCGTGCCGAGATTGATCGCTCCGACCACGAGCCTGCCGACCAGCTCATCGTGGGGATAGTTCGTGATCTGTGCACTGGTGCGCAGCACGCCGACGTCGGGTCCGAAGTCGACGGTGAGTTTCCAAGCAGGTTTGCGCGCCTCGGGGAACTCGTCGACAGCCGTGACGCGCCCGACTCGAAGATCGAGCGCGAAGAAGTCGTTTGGATCGACATCCGGAAGCCGAGAAGTCACGCAACGACGGTAGAGCAGCGAGTCCGCATCTCTCGCCACCAGGTAAGGGCGATGTCGGCGGCGAAATGAGCGAGCATGGGAGTGGAGGACCAGAGACCGAGCCGTGGGATCGCCATCGCGTTCGTCGCGCTGGGCGCGCTGGTAGCGGTGCTCGCCATCGCCATCCAGGTATGGGTATTCCTCATCATGGGCGTCGTCTTCGCTGGGTCAGGCGTGATCACGCTCGCGAAGCAGCGTGTCGGCGGCCTTGGTGCGCAGACGAGTCCGCGTCAGTGGAAGCCGAGGGCCATGGTGGCTCCGATCATTGTGGCCATCGCGTTCTGGGTTTGGGGATTGGCGTCGTCCAATCCGTTGGCGCTGTTCTTCGCGGTGCTGTGGTCATTCGTCGCATTCGCCCAGATATGGCGAGCCACGCACGGCGGCGAACCACTCGTGAAGCGCTAGTCCTGCACGCGGTCAGTGACGTACGGCAAGTCGCGCGCATCGGCTGGTGGTGTGGTCATGTGGGCGATCGGCGTGTTTGCCACGATGGTCGAGTCACTGGCGCTCGGCCTCTTCATCTGCGCCCGCGTCGTCCGCCAGGCCGGGCCGCATCCCGACACGGCCCGCGGTCAACAGTCGTAGAACGGGCCGCTGTCGTCCGATCGGACCGAGAAGTCGCGCTGCGCGCCGTGTGTGCAGTCGGGCGGCACCACCGGGCGCGAGTCGCCGCTGGTGATCCACACAATTGTTACGACCGTCACGGCGACGAACACCACCATGACCGCGAGCAACGCCACGATGTGCCTTTTCGTCATGCCGAACCTCGCCATGCCTTGGCAAGCCTGACCTCACCGTGACGGCTGCGAACGTTACCCAAGCGCGTTCGACAGCCCGATTTCAAACTGGCGCAGTACCCTCCGACCGTGCCTCAGAAGTATCGACCGACCGACGAGGAACGCGACCAGCGCATCAAGGTCGACCTGGACCCCGAAGAACTGATCGAGGGTGTCCTACAGGCCGGACCGCACCCCGACGAGGACGACGACGATTAGCAGTTTGGCGCTGTTGGCGGATCTGTACCGCCAGAAACCGAACCCGTACTCGGTCCTCATCTTCCTCGCGGTCGTGTTCTGTCCTCTCGGCGTGTCCGGCGCGTTCTTCTACTGGTCCGAGCGACGACGTGACCGCACCAAGAGGCGCAACCGCAAGTAACCGCTGTGGGTTTTGTCAACCCGCACATCACCGCATTTGCGGTAGTGGGTACCGCATTTGCTAGCTAGATTGGCGCTGTGCGCCGCATAACCTGGCTTTTTGTCGCTGCGTTCTTGATCCTTGCTGCTTGTGGGAGCGACGCGACCGCGCCCAAGTCGGTCGCCTTGGCGAGCGGGGCGAAGGCCGCGCCCTCGGGGCCGGTACTCGTGTTCGCGGCGGCGTCGCTGACGGAGTCGTTGACCAACGAAAAGACGACGTTGCAGTCGGAGCAGCCCGGGCTCGACGTCACGCTCAACTTCGCAGGCTCCGGCACGCTCATCACGCAGATCCAGCAGGGTGCGGAGGCTGACGTGATCGCGACGGCCGACACCGCGTCGATGCAGAAGCTCGTCGATGCGGGGCTCGTCGAGACTCCCACCGTCTTCGCGCACAACAAGCTCGCGATCGTCGTTCAGTCCGGGAACCCGAAAGCCATCCACACGCTCGCGGATCTGGCGCGGCCTGACGTGACGGTCGTGCTCGCCGATCCCTCGGTGCCGGCAGGGAAGTACGCCTCGCAGATCCTGACGAAGGCCGACGTGATGGTGGAGCCGAAGTCACTCGAGACGGATGTGAAGTCTGCGATTGCTCGCGTCACGTCCGGCGAAGCCGACGCGGCGATCGTGTACGTCACCGACGTCAAGGCCGCCGGTGGCAAGGCCGAAGGAGTCGACATCCCGGACAGCCAGAACGTGGTGGCCGACTACCCCATCGCCATCGTGAAGGCGACGAAGCACCACGACGCCGCCGCGGCGTTCGTCGACGCGATCACGAAGGGATCGGGACAAGCCGCACTCAGCACGAGTGGGTTCCTCACTGCCGCATGAGCACCTACCGGATCGGGCAGGCGGCCGAGTTGCTCGGCGTGAGCGTCGACACGATGCGGCGCTGGGCCGACGCCGGCCGGGTCAAGGTCGTGCGTACTGAAGGAGGTCGACGGCTCATCGACGGTGTCGACCTCGCGAAGCTCGCGGTCGAGGTGGGCGAGGCGCACGAGTCTGGCCATGCGGCGACGCGGTCGGCGCGCAACACGTTCACCGGGATCATCACGCGCGTGGTGAAGGACAAGGTCGCCGCGCAGGTCGAGATGCAGGCCGGACCTCACCGCATCGTGTCGTTGCTGACACGCGAAGCCGTCGACGAGCTCGACCTCAAGCCGGGGATGCTGGCCTCTGCGGTCGTGAAGGCCACCAACGTGGTGATCGACATCCCGGCCGAAGCATGAGGCGCACCGAGCGAGCGCCGCTGCTACCGGTGGCGATCGCGGCAGTCGCGGTTGCCGCGTTCGCGTTGCCGCTCGCGGGACTGTTGTGGCGGGCACCGTGGTCGAGCGCGTGGCACCCACTGTCGAGCCGCGCCGCTCTCGATGCCCTCAAGTTGAGCCTCATCACCTCGCTGGCAGCCACCGCCGTGGCGATCGTGCTCGGCGTCCCGCTGGCGTGGGTACAGGCGCGCGTCGACTACCGCGGCAAGCGCCTCGTACGCGCACTCACGACGTTGCCGATGGTGCTGCCGCCGGTGGTCGGCGGTGTCGCGCTGCTGTTCGCGCTCGGCCGACGCGGGATCGTCGGCTCCGAGCTCGACCGCATCGGCGTCCACCTGCCGTTCACGACCGCCGGCGCGATCGTGGCCGAGACGTTCGTGGCGATGCCTTTCCTCGTGCTCACCCTGGAAGCAGCCTTCCGCTCGAGCGACCGCCGGCTCGAGGAAGCGGCCCGCACCCTCGGCGCCAGTCGCGGTGAGGTGTTCCGTCGAGTCACCCTGCCGCTCGTCCGGCCGTCGCTGATCGCCGGCGCCGTGTTGTGCTGGGCGAGGGCGCTCGGCGAGTTCGGCGCCACGATCACCTTCGCCGGCAACCTTCCCGCGAAGACACAGACGCTCCCGCTGTTCGTGTACCTGAAGTTCGAGGGGTCGGAGGCCGACGCCGCGATCGTGCTCAGCCTCGTGCTCGTGATCGTGTCGCTGCTCGTCGTCGTCGGCCTGCGCGACCGATGGCTCACCACCCGATGACGCTCGCGGCGCATGTCGGCATGACGCTCGGAAGCTTCAACCTCGACGTCAACCTGCACGTGCCGAGCGGACGAACGCTCGCCGTCGTGGGACCCAACGGTTCCGGCAAGACCACGCTGCTCCGCGCCCTCGCCGGACTGACCCCGTTGACGTCTGGCCACATCACCCTCGACGAGGAACGACTCGACGACCCGACCGCCGATGTGTTCCGACCGCCGGAGGCACGTCCGGTTGCGATGGTGTTCCAGGAGCACGTGCTGTTCCCGCATCTGTCGGCGCTGGACAACGTGGCGTTCGGCGCACGGGCTCGCGGCCGCTCCAAGACCGACGCGCGCCACCACGCGCGGGACTGGCTCGATCGCGTCGGACTCGCCGACCGGGCTGACGCGTATCCGCGCGACCTCTCCGGTGGGCAAGCGCAACGGATCGCACTCGCACGCGCGCTCGCCAGCGACCCGAGCCTGCTGCTGCTCGACGAGCCGCTCGCCGCGCTCGATGCCACGACGCGCATCGACGTGCGCCGCGACCTGCGCCGGCACCTCTCGACATTCGGAGGGGTGCGCGTGTTGGTGACCCACGATCCGGTCGATGCCGCCGTGCTCGCAGACGACATCGTCGTACTCGACCATGGCCGGATCGTGCAGTCCGGCACGCCGGAGGACATCACGGCCCGGCCCCGCACGCCGTGGGTCGCCGACCTTGTCGGCACCAACTTCTACAAGGGCCACTCCGAGGCGAACACGCTGCGCGTCGACGGCGGCGGCACGATCGCGGCGGCCACGACGGTGGCCGACGGTCCCGCGTTCGCCGTCGTGCATCCCCGAGTGGTCGCGCTGCACCGAGCGCGACCCGACGGCACGCCGCGCAACGTGTGGCAGGCCCACGCCACTGCCATCGAGCGCGTGGGCGACCGCGTGCGTGTGCAGCTCGCGGGCACCCCGAACATCGTCGCGGAGATCACGCCCGCCGCCGCCACCGACCTCGCGCTGGCCGATGGCACCGAGCTGTGGGTCGCCGTGAAGGCGACCGAGGTCGATCTGTTTTCGACGTGACGACGGCCACACCTTTTCTACGCGACCATCACGCTTAAGGCCGCGACCAGGCGGGAAGCTAGGCAGTCAATGACGACCACCCTGGTGTTGGGCGCTGGCGGAACGGTTGGATTGGCGTATCACGCCGGTGTGCTCAAGGCGCTGAACGAAGTTGCCGGCATCGAAGCCTCCGAGGCCGACCTGCTCATCGGAACGAGCGCAGGCTCCGCCGCATCCGCGTACCTCCGTTCTGGCTACACGAGCGACGACCTGTGGCAGATGGCACTCGGCACGCACGAGACGCTCGTCGGCCTCACCGACGACGACCTCGACGAGCGACGACGTGCGCTGTTCACGCGCAACTGGAAGTCGCCGTCGGAGTTGATGCGGCTCGGGGTCGGCACGTCGTACGCGATGTTGCGCATGGCGGGCCTCGCCCCCGCGCTGCCGTTGCCGCACTCGGTGAAGCACCGCTTTCCGGCTGGTCTCTTCACGATGGCGTCGGCCGAAGCCGACCTCGGCGAGCAGCTCATCACCGATTGGCCCGAGAAGCCGATGTGGCTGTGCGCGTACGACCTCATGCGCCGCGAGCGCGTCGTGCTCGGCAACGGCACCGAGACGTCGTTGAACGTGCCCCGCGCCGTGCTGGCGTCGTGCGCGATCCCGGGCATGTACCGCCCGGTGCGCGATCGCCGGCGCGTGCTCGTCGACGGCGGCGTCACGTCGACCACCAACCTCGACCTCGTCGCGCCTCGTCGACCCGGGCTCGTGATCGTCGTCGCACCCATGGCCTACGAGACCGGTGAATCGCTTCGCCCCGCCGATCAGCTCACGCGCCGGCGCGCCGCCAAAGCGCTCGCACGCGAGACGCGCGTGGCCCGAGAGTCCGGCCACAAGCTCGTGATCCTGCGCCCGTGTCGCGAAGAGGTGCGGGCCCACGGCCGGAACTTCATGCGGATGGATGCGAGCGAGGCCATCGCCCGCCTGGCCTACGAGTGCGCCGCCCGCACCTTGCAAGGCCGCCTGATCGCACACGCCGCCTGACGCGCAACTGGTGCGCACCGAGGTGACGAATCCGTCACTCCCGTGCGCACCAGTGCGGTGTGGGCGTGGTTCAGGTGCCGAGGCTGGCGCCGCTGCTGTTCGCACCCGAGCTCGAGCTCGAACCTGCATCAGCCGGAGGACCGGAGCCGTCCATACCCGGGCAACCGGCGCCACCGGGTCCACCGGCGTGATTGACGATGTCCGTGATGCGCTCGACCAGGTTGGCGCTGATCGCGTCGGCCTGCGCTTGCGTGATCTCGCCGCTGGTGACCCGCTCTGCGAGCTTGGACTGCGCGTCGGCCACGAGCGCGTCGATCACCGTCTGCGGGTCGACACTGTTCGCCGTCGCCACGTCAGCCAGCGACTGACCGGACTGCAACGCCGTCTGCAGGTCCGCCTCGGAGATGCCGATGGCTCCCGCCGCGACCGCGAGGTCGAGCTTGCCGTGGGGCCCACCATGCCGCCCGGGACCGCCCGGGCCGCGGGGCGCCACGCCATCGGGAGGCGCCGGCGCGCTCTCGCTCGAGGTCGAGTCGCTGCTCGACGACTGGGCGGTGGCCACCCCGCCTCCGAGCAGCGCGGCTCCGATGGTCCCACCGGCGAGCAATGAGCCGGTGAAGAGTGCGGCAACGATCTTCTTGTTCATCGTGTCCCCCCTTGATCTGGGCCCGGCGACTGCCGGACGTCGCACACCGTGCGGGCCGAACCTGGGTGTCCGCTGGGAATGCGCTGGCCCTTTCCCCCGAAAGCCCGGCCAGTTCTCACAGGGGACTCACAGCGGGTGCACAGCACCGGTGGAGCGACACGCGCGACGGTGTGGGCAATGACCACGCCGAAGCCCCAAGTTCTTGTCGTCGATGACGAAGCGTCGATCGTCGACGCCGTCTCCACCGCGCTGCGCTACGAGGGCTTCGACGTCCGCGAAGCCGTGACCGGACGAGCCGCCCTCGCCGCCGCCCAAGAGGACCCGCCCGATCTCGTCGTGCTCGACGTGATGCTCCCCGACCTCGACGGCCTCGAGGTCACGCGGCGCCTACGGGCCGACGGCATCCGCGTCCCGATCCTGTTCCTCACGGCGAGGGACAGCGTCGAGGACAAGGTCGCCGGCCTCACGGTCGGCGGCGACGACTACGTGACGAAGCCCTTCTCGCTCGCGGAGATCGTCGCCCGTGCGCACGCGATCCTGCGGCGCACCCAGGGCGACAACACCAACGGCGACGGACAGCTGTCGTTCGCTGACGTGATCCTCGATCAGGACACACACGAGGTGTGGCGCGCCGGCAATGCCGTACGCCTGACGGCAACGGAGTTCAACTTGCTCCGCTTCTTCCTGTTGAACCCCCGGCGCGTGTTGTCGAAGAGCCAGATCCTCGACCATGTGTGGCACTACGACTTCGGCGGCGATCCGAACGTGGTGGAGACGTACGTGAGCTACCTGCGCAAGAAGCTCGACCAGCACGGCGCGCCGCTCATCCAAACGATCCGCCTCGTGGGGTACTCGCTCCGCGAATCCGACAAGTAGCAGCGATGTCGCTCCGGGGTCGGTTGCTACTCGCCGTCGGCGCTGTCGCGCTGATCGCGCTGCTGACCGCGGACGTCGCGACCTACTCCTCGCTCAAGAACTTCCTCTACACGCGAGTCGATCAGTCGCTCGACAGCGCTCATCAGCCATTGGAGCAGGGCCTCGACGGCGATGGCCGCGGCAACCACCCCGGCGGCCCTCCTGACGTCGTGCAGTTCGCGCCGGGCACCTTTGTCGAGGTACGCGCCGCCGACGACTCCGTGTCATTCGAGACACCCGCGCGCATCCGCGGCGGCAAGGAGTACACACCCGACCTGGCTGATCACATCGACCTTCCGGTGTACCAGGGAGGCGGCGGCGACGCCCACACGTACTTCACCGTCAACGCCGTCGAATCGGGCGGACCGGAGTTCCGGGTACGGGCCTCGACGCTGTCGAACGGCGGCCAGCTCTTCATCGCCGTCCCCCTCGACGACACGAGCGCGACACTGAATCGGCTGCTCGGCATCGAGGCGGCCGTCACCCTCGGCGCGTTGATCGCCGCGGCCCTCCTGGGCTGGTGGCTGGTGCGAGTCGGACTGCATCCCCTGGCCGAAGTCGAAGCCACCGCCGACGCGATCGCCGAGGGCGATCTCGACCGCCGCGTCTCCGGCGACGACGCGAACACCGAGGTCGGCCACCTCGCGAAAGCGTTCAACACGATGGTCGGACGCATCCAGGACGCGTTTGCGGCGCGTGATGCCACCGAGGCGCGCCTGCGGAGGTTCGTCGCCGATGCATCACATGAGTTGCGCACGCCCGTGGCTGCCGTGTCCGCTTATGCCGAGCTGTTCGACCGCGGCGCCAATGTTCGTCCCGACGACCTCAGCCGGGTGATGACCGGAATCCGGGCCGAGACGGCGCGCATGGGCGATCTCGTCGAAGACCTGCTGCTGCTGGCGCGCCTCGATGAGGGCCGTCCGCTCGAGCAGGAGCCCGTCGAGCTCGTCACTGTCGCCGCGCAGGCGATCGACGCGTCGCGTGCTGTCGGCCCCGACTGGCCGATGCGCGTCGACGCCGCCCGGCCGGTGGAGGTCATGGGCGACGCCGCTCGGCTGCGTCAGGTGTTCGACAACCTCCTCGGCAACGTCCGCTCGCACACCCCTGCTGGGACCGAGGCTTCGGTGCGGGTGTTCGAGGACGGCGACGACGCCGTGATCGAGGTGGCTGACAACGGGCCGGGGCTCGATCGGGAACAGGCCGACAAGGTGTTCGAGCGCTTCTATCGCGTCGAGGCGTCGCGCTCGCGTGAGCATGGAGGCGCCGGCCTCGGCCTCGCCATCGTGGCCGCGATCGTCGGCGCCCACGGGGGCCGCGTCACCGTGATCTCGAGCGTCCAGCAGCCCGGTGCCGTCTTCAGCGTGCGCCTGCCGATCGCCCGCTGACGGCCCTCGCCCGTATAGAGGAATCGGGCAAATCGCCGTCGAACGCTGAGGGTAAGGTAAATCTGACGGTGCATCAGGTCTGGGGGGTCGCTGGTGCGGAGACGCGTTCTTCGAACTCACAGGAGTCATCGGGGCCCGAGGCGGCAGCGCGCGGTCGCGCTCGGCGTCGCGCTGGCGCTGCTGGCCGCATGCGGGTCGCGCGCGACTGACGCGCAGGTCGTCGAGGCGCTCGGCACGGGGAACGGCACTGGCGCAAACCGCACGTCAGGCGCCACCGGAACGGCCGCCGGAGCGAACGGCGGGACCGACGGCGCCGCGGGCACGGGCGGCGTCGACGGCACGGGCGGAGGCGCGACCGGTGCGGGCGACGCCGGCGCGAACGGCGCCGTCCTCTTCGTCGGGGACAACGGTGGCGCGACCGACGTCGGCGTGACCGGTGACTCCATCACCGTGGCCAACATCTCGATCCTGCAGGGTCCGGTGCCAGGACTCTTCGCCGGCGCGCCGCGGGGTGTGCAGGCCTACTTCGCGTACCAGAACAGCTTGGGCGGTGTGTTCGGCCGTCAGCTGAAGGTCGACCAGCAGGACGATCAGTTCGACTGCGGGATCAACCGCGCCCTCACCGAGGACGACATCAACAAGTACTTCGCGCTCGTCGGGTCCTTCTCGCTGTTCGACGGGTGCGGGGCGGTACCACTGAAGGAACATCCCGAGATGCCCGACGTCCACGTGCCGCTCGACGCGACGGCCCAGGCACTCCCCAACAACTTCGCGGTGCAGCCGGTGAAGGCCGGCGCGAGCACCGGCCCGTTCCAGTACATCAAGGACAAGCACCCGAACGCGATCACGAAGGTCGGCAGCCTCATCGGCAACGTCGACACGGCGAAAGTGGCATGGGAGAACGCGAAATACGTCATGCAGTCGCTCGGCTACCAGGTCGTGTACGAGCGCATCTTCCAGCCGACAGAGACCGACTTCACCGCCGACATCGTCCAGATGCAGAGCAAGGGTGTGCAGTTGCTCACCCTCTCGTCGGCCGACGTGAAGACGATGGCCCGTGTCGAGGCCAAGGCCAACCAACAGAGTTGGCATCCCGAAGTCACGCTGCTCGGCGCGGCCGGCTACGACAACACGCTGTTCACGCTGGCAGGCAGCAACGCGGCCCTCGAGAACGCCTACCTCTACCTGCCGACCTCGATGTACCTGGGTGAAGACCGCGCCGACATTCCGGAGGTGGACCTCTTCCAGACCTGGATGCAGCAGACGAACCCGGGCGCAAACGTCGACCTGTTCACCGTGTACGGCTGGGCGTCGGCCGAAATGTTCGTGCAGGCGTTGAAAGCGGCGGGGCCACAGGCCACGCGCGCCAGCCTGTTGGGCGCGCTGCAACAGATCGATCACTTCGACGGCAACGGCATGCTCGCGCCCGCGGGCCCGGCGTCGAAGACGCCGGCCACCTGCTTCATCATGGTGCAGGTCCACGGCGGCAAGTTCGAGCGCGTCGACAGCCCGGCCGGGCAGTTCCGCTGCGATGCCACCTACGTGTACCGCCCGGGGGCGTAGACGCGTGGACGTCTTCCTGCAGTTCACGGTGGCCGGACTGGCTACCGGCTGCATCTATGCCCTGATCGCCTCGGGGCTCACGGTCACGTACATCACGTCGGGCATCTTCAACTTCGCGCACGGCGCACTCGGCATGATCGCCGCGTTCACCTACTGGGAGCTCACCAGCGAACACGGCTGGCCGCAGCTTCCCGCGGCCCTCGCTGTACTGCTCTTGCTCGCACCGATCATGGGTCTGCTGATCGAGAAGCTCATGCGCCGGCTGCACGGCGCGCCCACCGAGGTCACCCTCGTGATCACGCTCGGGCTCCTGCTCGCGTTCATCGGCCTCGCGCAGACGCGATGGGATCCGGGGCAAGCGCGCGTGCTCAGCGAATTCTTCGCGGGACACCAGGTGCGAGTGCTCGGCATCAACATCACCTATCACCAGGTGATCGTGCTGCTCACGACGCTCGCTGTCGTGATCGGCCTGCGCCTCTTCCTCTATCGCACGCGCGCCGGCATCGCGTTGCGCGCCGTCGTCGACGCTCCCGATGTCGCGGCGTTGAACGGCGCCGCACCCGATCGGGTGAGCCAGATGGGCTGGGTCATCGGCTCGATGCTCGCCTCCCTCGCCGGTGTGCTCATCGCTCCGATCCTGGGTGGACTCGACGTCATCCTGCTGACGTTGCTGGTCGTCAACGGCTACGCCGCCGCCATCGCGGGACGCCTGCGGAGCCTGCCGCTCACGTTCGGCGGCGGGCTGGCCCTCGGGCTCATCGAGTCGTACACGATCTGGAAGAGCCCCGCGGACCTCGTGAGCGACCTCCACGTCGCGCTCCCGATTCTGTTCCTGCTCGTCATGCTGTTGCTCGTTCCCGAGGCGCGACTGACCATCGGTCGCACCGCGACACGTCGACCGCTGCGCATCCCCACCTTGCGCGAGTCGATCGTCGCCGCGATCGCGTTCGCGGGTGTCGGCTGGGTCGTGTCCGGCTTCCTCTCCAACCGCGACCTGTTGACGATGGGCCGCGGGATCATCATGACCCTCGTCATGCTCTCGCTCGTGCTGCTCACGGGCTACGGCGGCCAGATCTCGCTGTGCCAGCTCACCTTCGTCGGCGTCGGCGCGTTCGCTATGGGCAAGGTCGCCGGCGGCGATTCAATCCTCGGCCTGTTTGCCGCCGTCGCGCTATCCGCTGTCGTCGGCGCGATCGTCGCATTGCCCGCACTCCGCCTGCGTGGCCTCTACCTCGCGCTCACCACCTTTGCCTTCGCGCAGGTGATGACGGCGCTGTTCTTCAAGCGCGACGACGTGTTCAGCCAGGGCGGCGCGCTCAGGGTGGGACGCGTGAACCTCCTCGGAGTCTCGTTGAGTGCACCAAGGACGTGGTTCGTGTTCCTCGTGATCGTCGTGGCGATCGCCGCCGTCGGAATGCTCGCCTTGCGACGATCGTCGTTCGGACGTCGCTTGGTCGCCATGTCGGACAGCCCGGCCGCGTGTGCCACCGTCGGCCTGAGCCTCACCAACACGAAGTTGATGGTCTTCGCCGCGTCCGCAGGGCTGGCCGGTCTCGCCGGCGCGCTGTACGGCGGCAACCAAGGTTCGGTCGGCAGCTTCGACTTCGAAGTGCTCCTCAGCCTCGTGTTGCTGTTGCAGATGGTCATCTGGGGAGTCGACTCCGTGCTCGGTGTCGTCATCGCGGGCTCGCTGGTGGCCCTGTTCCCCACCATCGAGCAGTACTTCCCCGGGCTGCGGGGCGGCACGCTCCAGTACCTCGCCACCGGCATCGGCGTGATCCTCCTCAGCCGGCAGCCGGGCGGCATCATCCGGCTCATCGGTGATCGCCTGAACACGTTGAAGGCCGCGCTCATGACGCGCCGCGCCGCGGCCGAGCGGCCAGACGCCGACGTCGTGACACGACCTCGCCCGCGTCCGCGACCGCGCTCGATCGACGACGCCGCCCCCGCCGTGGTGCCGGCGCTCGAGCTCCGCGGGATCAAGGCCGGCTACGGAGGGATCGAGGTGGTCCACGGCGTCGACCTGATCGTGCCGCCCGCGTCGGTGTTCGCGTTGCTCGGACCGAACGGCGCCGGCAAGAGCACGTTGCTGAAGGTGGCGAGCTGTCAGAAGGCGCCCACCGAGGGGTGCGTGCACATCTCGGGCGTGCACGTCAACGGCGCGTCTCCGGAAGCGATCGCTCGTCTCGGCGTGTGCACGATTCCGGAAGGCCGCGGCATCTTCGCGAACCTCACCGTCGTCGAGAACCTCCGGATGATGACGTTCCGCGATGGCGTCAACCCGCGTGATGTCGAAGAGAAGGCGATGGCGAGGTTCCCTGCGCTGCGCGACAAGCGCCAGCGCATCGCTGGCACCTTGTCGGGTGGCGAGCAGCAGATGCTTTCCATGGCGCGCGCCGTCGCCACCGACCCGAAGCTCTTGTTGCTCGACGAGATCTCGATGGGGCTGGCGCCGCTGATCGTGGCGCAGATGTACGAGCTGGTCGGTCACCTCGCTGCGGAGGGCTTCGCGTTGTTGATCGTCGAGCAGTTCGCTCACACGGCGTTGCAGTACGCCGACTACGCCGCCGTCATGACGCACGGCCAGATCCAACTGCTCGGCGAAGCCGCCGACGTGGCGCCCGCGGTCGAAGACGTGTACTTCGGAGCGACGGCATGAGGTCCTGGAGGCTCGTGGCGCTCGGCGGGTTGGTCGTGTCGATGGCCGTTGCCAGCGCATGGCAGTCCGCAAACGCCGCGACCGTGAACTTCGGCAGCTACACGATCTCGTCGACGGCGCCCGGTTGGGAGATGTGGGAGGACTCGCCGAGCGCGAACGCTCATCCCGAGGGCGGAGGCCAAGCGCCGTACAGCACGTCGGCGCTCACCAGCGGCGGCAACGGCTACGGCCTGTCGAGCGTCGCATGGCCCGGTGCCACCGAAGCAAATGCCGACAAAGTCGCGCTGCTGCTGTTTCCGTCATCGGTGGATGCCGGTCCGCCTGGTTCCCCACCGGTCATCCACGAGCCGATTCCCGATGCGGTTCGGCAACTCGCGTTCACGGCGTTGCCGCTCACCAGTTATCCGATCCGGGCCGAGGCTCGGACGGGCGAAGGCAGGCCCGACGGTTCCCTCGACGCGCAGGGGGCGACACTGAAGGCGCATGCCGATGCTGCGCTCGCGCAAGCAACCGCCACGATGAAGGCGGCGGAAGGTCAGGCCGGCTTCAGCTTCGGCAACGCCGAGACGGTGGCGAACTCGGTCCTCGCCGAAACGTCGGGCGCGGCCTCAGCGGACAGCAGGATCACCAAGATCGACATCGGTGGCGTGATCAAGATCGACTCGGTGACGAGCCACGCCGAGGCCGCGACCGACGGCGTCGCCGCCGGCGCGCCAGCCGGCTCGACCGTCGTGCAGGGCATGACGATCGCCGGCCAGCCGGCGTACGTCGACGAGCAGGGCGTGCACATCGGCGCGCAGGGGCAGCCGGCGAACGCGATCATCAGCCAGATCGCCAACCAGGCGCTCAGCAACGGAGGCTTCTCGTTCTTCATCGCGCAGCCGCAGCAGGAGCAAAACGGGCCGACAGCGAGTTACACCGCGGGATCGCTGATCATCCAGTGGATGCCGCCCGGCAATCCGAGCCAGAACGTCTTCTTCATCGGCCTCGGCGGGTCACGCGTGTCGGTGACCGCGGCGCCTGGATCGAACTTCAGCGTGCCGACGACACCGTCGATCGCGCCGTTCTCATCGCCGTCCGCAGCACCGGCCGCGCCCGCCAGGCCCGGCATCACGTCGTCGCCCGCGACGTCGGCCAGCCCCGCGGCAGCCAAGGCACCGACGCCGTCGATTGCCGGGCGCCCGATCGCCGCGACCTTCGACGGTCTCGGCGGCCAAGTGGCCCTCGGTCTGATCGGAGCAGGCCTGATGTTCTTCGGATTCAGACGGGTCGCGGACGACATCGTCGATCGCGGGCCCTCGTCCTGTCCTCTCGAAACGACGTAGGCCGGAGCACCAGAATGGCTGACATCACCATCGAACCAATCGACAGCGCGGCGCCGGTGGACCGAACGCCGCTGGCCGAGCGGCTCACGGCGCTCCGGCGCCGAACCGGCTTCGTCGTCACCGATCGCACGCTGTTGACCGTCGGTTCGATCCTCATGCCGCTCGGCCTCGTGCTCGTGCTCCTCGCGTGGTACGGCGCGTCGCACACCACACGGATCTTCGAGCAGATCCCGTACATGATCTCAGGCGGCCTACTCGGCATCGTGCTCGTGATCGCCGGTGGGTTCTGCTACTTCGGCTTCTTCCTCGCACGCCTGTTGGCGACGTCACGCGAGATGCTCGACTCGCTGCTGCGGTTGGAGGAGCGCTTCGAGTCGATCGGACTCACCGCCGCGTCGCCCGTCGATCGCAGCGCCCGCCTCCCGTTGGTGGCGCTCGTCGCGACCAAGACCGGAACGATGTACCACCGGCCCGAGTGCGCGGCAGTCGCCGGCCGTTCCCCCGCCGAGCTGCGCACCGTCCGCGCCACCGACGGCCTCACCCCGTGCAAGATGTGCATCCCGACGGACTGAGCTAGTAGCCGGCGTCAAGGTCGACGATGCCGTCGAGGGGTTCGCCGGCTCGGAAGCGGCGCAGGTTCTCGACGAAGAGCTCGAGCGTGCGGGACATCGAGTCGGGTGAGCTCCACGAGATGTGGGCGCTGAGCCGCACCTTCGGGTGCACGAACAGTGGATGGCCCGCGGGCAGCGGTTCCGGCTCGACGGTGTCGAGCGACGCCATCGCCAGCTGTCCGGCGTCGAGTGCGGCGATCAACGCGTCCTGATCGACGAGCGAGCCGCGCGACACGTTCACGAAGTGTGCGGTCGGCTTCATCGCTGCGAACTGCGCAGTGCTGAACAGATGACGAGTCTCGGGCGTGGCGGGCGCCGCGAGCACAACATGGTCGGAGGTCTCCAGTAGCGCTGGCAACGAGTCGATCATCGAGACACCGTCGAGCGGCGACGGTCCTGAGTGTCGTCGCACCGCTACCACCTGCATGTCGAAGGCCAGCGCTCGCTTGGCCACCTCCTGGCCGATGGCGCCGAGACCGACGAGCCCGAGCGTGCGCCCCTTCAAGCCGCCGAGCGCGGCGATGTTCCACTGCTCCGGTGGTTCGTGCAGCCACGACTGCGGCAGTTGCTTCTCGAACGCGAGCATGGTCGCCAGTACGAACTCGGCGATCGGGACGGCCGACGCGCCCCGCGAGCACGTGACGACGCACTCGCGAAGCCGGTCGAGCGGGATGCGGTCGACACCAGTGGCGAGCACGTGCACCCAGCGCACACCCATCTCGACGGCGCGGTCCAGCACTTCGACGCGCGGCGCGAACGTGAGCAGCGCCTCGGCCGGCGGTGTCGCGTCGAGCACGGTCGAGAACGACTCGCCCGGCACCATCGACGTGAGCGCGCCCACGAGCGCTTCGCCGAACTGTTCGTTCTCGATGAGGACGGGGCTCGGCATCACAGTCTCCGGTACATGATCAGGAGGTCGACGTTGCCCTTGGTCGCGTGGCGAAAGCCTTCGGGGATCGTGCCGACGACGTCGAAGCCGAGCGATCGCCACAGCGCGACCGCCCCTTCGTTGGTCGCGACCACGGCGTTGAACTGCATGGCCAGATAGCCGAGCTCACGGGCTCGGTCGAGCACTGCTTCCGCCAGCAGTCGACCCATACCTCGCCCGGCGTTCGATGGGTCGACCATGAAGCTGGCGTTGGCCACGTGATCACCGAGGCCTAGCTGGTTCGGCTTGAGCGTCGCGGTCGCCACGATGCCGGCGTCTTCGTCGTCGACCACCCACACCTCGGCGGGCGGAGGCAGCATCCAGAACGAGCGGGCGTCGCCTTCCGACGTCGACGGTGACCACACATACGTCTCCCCCGCCTGCACGACCGCGTGCCAGATCGGCCAGATACCCGACCAGTCGTCCGGCCGGGCGAGGCGCGTGACCGGTGACGTCACTCGTGCAGACAGTCGGGCAACGGGCGCGCGTGCACGAGCGCCAGCCGCTTGGTCGACCTCGTGAGCGCGACATACAACGCGCGCATGCCTTGCGCTTCCTCGTCGACGATGGCTGCCGGCTCGACGACGACGGTGGCGTCGAGCTCCAGACCTTTGCTGAGGCCGATAGGCACGATCGTGATGCGCTCGTCGAGACCGTTTCGGCTCGCCAAGCCGAACGGCACGCCTGCGGCGGTGAGGCCTGCGCTGACCTCGTCAATCAGTGCCGACGAGACGATGATGCCGACGTTCCCCGCGCCGACCTCGTCGAGCTCGACGAGTGACGCGGCGGCGACAGCCGCGCCGAGCCCGTCGGGCGAGTCGACGCCGACGAAGCGCGGCATCGTGCCCGCCTGACGGATCGAGCGCGGCGGCCGCAACTCCGGCGCAGCGGCGCGCAGCACACGGGCGGCCAGCTCCATGTTGGGCTCGGGGATGCGGTAGCCGATCGTGAGCTCGGCGCGACGGGCCGGACGGCGGTCGGGCAGGAGCGCCAGGATCTCTTCCCAGCTCGCGTGCGCCCATGCGCCGGTGGCTTGGGCGATGTCGCCGACGACGGTCATCGATCCGTTCAGCGATCGCCGGCCGAGCATTCGTAGTTGCATCGGCGACAAGTCCTGCGCCTCGTCGATCACGATGTGACCGTACGTGCGGACCTCGTCGTCGTCGGCGGTTCGGCCCTTGCGTCGCGGCCGGGCGCCGAGCAGTGCGCGCGCTTCGTCGAGCAGCGGGACGTCGTCGTTCGTGAACACGACCTCGTCGACGGAGTTCGACCGGACGCGGTAGAGCGCCTCGACTTCGGCGTCGTTGAACCGAGTGCCGGCCGCAGACTTCAGCAACGCGCGTGAGCCGAAAAGATCGTGCAGCAGTTGCGCCGGCGTCAGCACCGGCCACATCCAGTCGAGGGCCTCGCGCACGGCCTGCGCATTGCGCAGGCGCTCACGCACGGCGCCGGCCTCGGCGTCGTTCCGGCTCGAGCGGGCGAGCGCTTCGTACACGGCTTGTTCGACGAAGCGCCGCCCGGCGTTGTGCGTGCGCGCCCGCCGTCGAGCGTCCGAGACGATCGCGGCGCTGTCGGCCACGGTCACGTGCAACGTCTCGATGCCGAAGCCGATGCGGAGGTCGTCGCGCAGCGGACGGCGACGATCGCGCACGGCGTTGGCGAGCATCTTCGCCATGCGCAGGTCGCCCTTGACGCGAGCCGTGGCCTGACCGTCGTTGCCCACGATGCTCATCGGATCGGCGAGCAGATCGGCGAGAACGACGAGCTCCACCCCCGCCTCGCCGAGCGACGGCAGCACCTGCTCGATGTAGCCGAGGAACAAGCGGTTGGGCCCGACGACGAGCACGCCTTGGCCCTCGAGCGGGAAGCGGTGCGTGTAGAGCAAGTACGCGGCGCGGTGGAGCGCGACGACGGTCTTGCCCGTGCCCGGGCCGCCCTGCACGACGAGCACGCCGGGCAGCGCGCCGCGGATGATCTCGTCCTGCTCGCCCTGGATCGTGGCGACGATGTCAGTGAGGCGGCCGGTGCGGCCGAGCTCGAGCGACGCGATGAGGCCCTGCCGGCCGCTGACTTCGCTGAGCACGCTCCCGTTGAACGGCGTGCCGTCCGGCGCGGCACCGAGGCGTGTGGCGGCCTCGCCGAAGAACTCGTCTTCGATGCCGAGCAACTGGCGACCGCGGGCTGCGAAGTGCCGGCGGCGGTCGAGCCCCATCGGGGCGCGGCCGGTGGCGCGATAGAAGGGCTCGGCGACAGGGGCTCGCCAGTCGACGACGATCGGTTCCTGACCCTCGTCGGCCACGGCGAGGCGCCCGATGTAGAAGGTGTCGCCGTTGTCCTGATCGGCCTCAGGGGCGCGGTCGATGCGGCCGAAGATGAGCGATGCGTCGCCGAGCTCGAGATCGCGGAGGCGTCCGACGATCGTGTCCCAGATGACGTCGCGCTCGAAGCGAGCCTGCTCGGTGCCGCCACGGCCGACTTCCACCATCGAGCCCAGGCTGGCGGCGCGGCGGCGAGCGGCCTCGAGGCACTCGTACGCGTAGTCGACGTAGGCCTGTTCGGCTTCGAGATCGGGATGGAGAGCCAACCGTCCGCGGTCCTTGTCCGGGGAACAGACCATGCTATAGGTGACGGGGTACTCGGGAGGGCGGATGGCGATCGAGAGCCGATTACGAGTGATGTCCTGGAACCTGTGGTGGCGGTTCGGGCCATGGGAGGAGCGGCTACCGGCCATCAGGGCGACGTTGGCGGCGGCCGATGCCGACGTCATCGGGTTGCAGGAGGTCTGGGACGACGGCGAGCGCAACCAGGCGGCTGAGCTGGCCGAGGAACTCGGCTACGAGCACGTGTATGCCAGCCGGGTCGACATCGACGGCGTGCAGCTCGGCAACGCCGTGCTGTCGCGCTGGCCGATCGAGTTCCACGAGACGATGCCGCTGCCCGCGCCGCCGGGCTCGGAGGAGTTTCGGGTGTGCCTGCGCGCCGACATCGCCGGGCCGCGAGGCACCTTTCAGCTCTACACAACGCATCTGAACTGGCGGTTCGACCAGAGCCACGTGCGCCAGGAGCAGATTCGCACGATCGCTCGCTTCATCGACGATGGACCGGAGCGCACCTACCCGCCGGTCTTGTGCGGCGACTTCAACGCGTCGCCCGACTCATACGAGATCTGGATGCTCACCGGACGCACGACCGTTCCGGTGTGGAAGCTCGTGTTCCATGACGCGTGGGAGGCGGCGATCGAGAAGAACGGTTCGTTCGACGGCATGACGTGGTCGAACGCGAACCCGTTCGCCGCGGACGGGTTCGAACCGAATCGCCGAATCGACTATGTGTTCGCGGGCTGGCCGAAGCAGGACGGCGCGGGGCACATCGTCAAATGCTCGGTCGTCGGCAAGGATCCGATCGACGGCATCCACCCGAGCGACCACTACGCGGTCGTCGCCGAGCTGCGCTACTGACAGAGCAAATCCCACTCATACGTACACAGTTTTGTGTACGTATGAGTGGGATTTCGTTGGGGGCTAGTGGTGGAAGAGGTCGCCGAGGCCGGTGTCGTGGTGCTGCACATCGTGCTGGACGTCGTGCGGCTGGTCGTGGCCGAGGTCGTGGAGCGCGTCGTGCAGCCCGTGACCTTCGTGCAGCCCTTCGTGCAGTGAGTGGTGGTGATCGCCTTCGAAGCCGAGACCGAGCGAATGCGACACCGAATCATGCAGCCCGTCGAGCCCTTCGTGGAGCCCGTCGTGACCGAAGTCGTGCTCGAGGTGGCCGACCTCGGCATGACCACCGATGTGCTCTCCCACGCCGGTCCCGATCGCATCGAACAGTCCGTGCTCGGTGCCGGGCTCATGGCCCGGCTGCTCACTTCCGAGGTTCACATCGTGCAATTCGGGATCGTGGGCGCCGAGGCCAAATCCGTGGTCGTGCTTGCCATGATCCGCGTTGTCCACTCGCATGACGTCCATCGTCCCCTTACCAAGGCCCCGTGTCCAGGCTTGCAACGTCATTGGCATCATGACGGTTCCCGTCCGACCCGGATTTCGTTGGGCACTCGTCGGGCCGCGAGCATGGGGTCGTGGAAGCAATAGGCCTCGTACTCGGGGCCGGCGGTGTTGTCGGCGGGGCGTATCACGCAGGAGCGCTCGCCGCGTTGGCGGAGGCGGCGAACTGGGACGCTCGTGACGCCGAGGTGATCGTCGGCACATCTGCTGGCTCGATCGCCGGTGCCGCGTTGCGCGCCGGGTTGTCCGGCGCTGATCAGTTCGCTCGGTCGACCAGCGGCGAACTGTCGCCGGAAGGTGTGCGGCTCGTCGGCGCGATGGCACCGATCGCCGACCTCCCCGCGCGACCGCCGTTCCCGCGCGGCCTGCCGTTGCCGGCATCACCGCAACTCGCCGCCACCGCGCTGCTACCCCCGTGGCGGGCGCGCCCGACCGCGGCGCTCGCCGGCCTGCTACCCGCGGGCAGCGTGCCGACCACGCCGATCGGCGATCGCATTCGCATGATGTTCGACGACGAGTGGCCCGACCGCGCGTTGTGGATCTGCGCGTTGCGTCTTCGTGATGGACAACGCGTCGTGTTCGGCCGCGACGACGTCAACGTCCCCGACGTGGGCGTCGCCGTCGAGGCGTCGTCGGCCATCCCGGGCTACATGCAACCTGTTGCGATCTGCGGTGAAACCTACGTCGACGGTGGCGCGCACTCGCCGAGCAACGCCGATCTGCTGGCCGGCCTCGGGCTCGACCTCGTCGTCGTGATCTCCACCATGTCGGCCCCGTGGACCGCGCTGCGGCCGTCGCCCAACATCGGCAGTCGCGCCTTGGCGTCGTGGGTGCTCGAACGTGAGGTGCGCGCGATTCGAGCGAGCGGCACACCGGTGCTCGTCCTCGAACCGACGGCCGAAGATCTTGCGGTCATGGGTACCAACGCGATGGATCCGGCGCGGCGCGCCGTGGTCGCCGAACAGGCGCGCAGCACGACCGTGCAGCGCTTGGCGCATCCGGCGGCGGCAGATCTCGTCGCGCATCTCGCTGCATGAGGCGGACGTGAGTTCGAACTTCCTCGCCGCTTGTCGAGCGGAGCCGCACGACCGGGTGCCCGTGTGGTTCATGCGCCAGGCCGGACGGTCGCTTCCCGAGTACCGGGCGCTCCGCGGCGAGGGCAGCATTCTCGATGCGATCCGCCAGCCGAAGCTGGCCGCTGAGTTCACATTGCAACCCGTACGGCGCTACGGCGTCGACGCCGCCATCCTCTACTCCGACATCGTCGTGCCGGTGGCCGCCATCGGGTTCGGTGTCGACATTGCCCCCGGAACCGGCCCGGTGGTGGCCGAACCGTTCCGGTCGAAGGCCGACCTCGAACGGTTGCGCCCGCTCGACGCGGAGCGCGACACGCCATTCGTGCTCGAGACGGTGGCGACCGTCGTCGACGCGTTGCCGGACGACGTGCCGTTGATCGGATTCGCGGGCGCGCCGTTCACGGTCGCGTCGTACCTCATCGAGGGGCAGCCGTCGCGCACCTATACGAAGACCAAGGCGCTGATGCACAGCGATCCGGATCTCTGGAGCGCGCTGGCCGATCGGCTCGCTGATCTCGCGATCGCTTCCCTCCGATCACAGGTCGAGGCAGGAGCGCGGGCGGTGCAGCTCTTCGACAGCTGGGCCGGCGCGCTCAGCCCGGCGCACTACGAGCGATTCGTGCTGCCGGCGTCGCGAAAGGTGTTCGAGGGCGTGGCCGACCTCGGCGTTCCTCGCATCCACTTCGGCGTCGACACGGGCGAGTTGCTCGGGCAGATGCGCGCCGCCGGCGCTGACGTCGTGGGGGTCGACTGGCGCACGCCGTTGTCCGTCGCTCGAGAACGCATCGGCGCCGACGTCGCGCTGCAAGGCAACCTCGACCCGGCGGTGTGTTTCGCTCCGTGGCCGGCGGTCGCCGACGAGGTGCGGGCGGTGCTGGCGGACAACGGTGGCCATCGGGGCCACATCTTCAACCTCGGTCATGGCGTGCTCCCCGACACCGACCCAACCGTGCTCGAGCGCATCGTCGAACTCGTTCACCAAGAAGGGCGCGTCGCTTGACCACAGGTGTCGTCGTCATGGCGTACGGCACGCCGGCGTCGATGGACGGTGTCGAGGCGTACTACACGCACATTCGCCGGGGCCGGCCACCCACACCGGAACAGCTCGACGATCTGCGCGCGCGGTACGACGCGATCGGCGGGCTGTCGCCGCTGCGTGAGATCACCCGAGCGCAGTGCGATCGCCTCGCGTCGACGCTCGGCCCCGGCTATCGAGTCGAGCTCGGCTACAAGCACGCGAGCCCGTTCATCGAAGACGCGGCCGCGGGACTCGGCGGTGACGTCGTCGGGCTCGTGCTCGCACCGCACTACAGCCGCGGCTCCATCGGTGAGTACGTCGAGCGGCTCGGCCATCCCGCGATCGAGTCGTGGCACGACCTGCCCGAATGGCGCTCGTTTCAAGCGCAAGCGATCCGCACCGCCCTGAAGGATCTTCCGCCCCGCACGACCGTGCTGTTCACCGCGCACTCGTTGCCGGAGCGTGTACTCGACGGCGACATCTATCCCGATGAGCTGTTGGCGTCGGCCACCGCTATCGCCAAGGAGGCGAACCTCGATGACGGGGCGTGGTCGGTGGCGTGGCAGTCGGCGGGCCGCACGCCGGACCCGTGGCGGGGCCCGGACGTGGGCGAGGTGATCGCCGACCTCGACTCGGACGGCGTGCTCGTCTGCCCGCAGGGGTTCACCGCCGACCACCTCGAGCTGTTGTACGACCTCGACATCGTCGCGAGACAGCGCGCCGAACAGGCAGGCATCACGTTCGCACGCACGGCGATGGTCAACGACGACGCGGCCGTGCTCGGCGCGCTCGCCGAGCGGGTGCGATCCTTCTCGCCCACATGACAGTGCGCATTGCCGTCGTCGGCGGCGGGATCACCGGCTTGGCCGCGGCGTACGAGCTGCGCGCGCTCGCGCCCGACGCCGAGATCGTCGTGTTCGAGGAGACCGACCGATTCGGCGGCAAGGTGGCCACCACCACGTTCGCCGGCCGGGCGATCGACGAAGGCGCCGACGCGTTCCTCGCGCGCGTGCCCTGGGGTCTGGAGTTGTGCCAGGAGCTCGGCATCGACGCGGAGCTCGTGTCGCCGGCACAACAGTCCGCGTATGTGTGGTTCGACGGTGAGCTGCGCCGGTTGCCCGGCGGGCTCGTGCTCGGCGTGCCCACGGACTTCGACGCGCTGGCCGCGTCGGGCATCGTGCGCGAGCCGGTCACCGTCCGGCCTTCGGCCGAGCTGCTCGGACCTGACGACGACGTGGCCGTCGGCGCGCTGATCCGCGCGCAGTTGGGCGATGCCGTGTTCGAGCGGCTCGTGGATCCCCTTCTCGGCGGCATCAACGCGGGCGACGGCGATCGATTGAGTCTGCGCGCCGCGGCACCGCAGCTCGCGGCCGCGGCCGAACGCGACCGCGATCTCGTCGCGGCGCTGCGTACGCAGCCCCCGCCCGCGGCCGGTCCGGTGTTCTACGCTCCGGTCGGAGGCATGGGCGCGATCGTCGACGCGCTCGTCGAGTCGCTCACGGCGACGGGCGTCGAGTTGCGGGGCAGCTCCAGCGTCGACGACCTCGGCTCGCTCGCAGCCGATCACGTCGTGGTGACGGTGCCGGCGTACCGCGCCGCCGATCTCGTGCGGCACGCGGCGCCCGACGCCGCCGCCCTGCTCGACGGCATCGCGTACGCATCGGTCGCGCTCGTCACGCTCGCCTACCCGAACGCGGTCGTCGGGCGTGCCCTCGACGCCAGCGGCTTCCTCGTGCCTCGCACGCAAGGTCTGCTGATGACGGCGAGCTCGTGGTCGTCGTCGAAGTGGGCCCATCTCGCCGACGATTCGACGGTCGTGGTGCGCGTGTCAGCCGGGCGGTACGGCGACGACCGCGTCACCGAGCTCGACGACGAAGCACTGGTGCGCGCGCTCCTCGATGAAGTCGCGACGACGACGGAGATCGAGGGCGAGCCCGCCGACGTCATGGTGCGGCGCTGGCCGCAGTCGTTCCCGCAGTACGAGCCCGGGCATCTCGACCGAGTCGCCGAAACCGAACGCTCGCTCTCAGCCGCGCTCCCCCATGTCGTGCTCGCGGGCGCGGCGCTGCGCGGCATCGGCGTGCCCGCCTGCATCCGCCAGGGCCGCGACGCTGCCCGCGAGGTGTTGACCCGATGATGAAGATCGTGGCCAAGGCCGCGGTGGCAGGGCTGTTGCTGGCGGCGTCGCTGCCGCCGTGGGGGTGGTGGCCATTGGCGTTCGTCGGGCTCGCGTTGCTCGACCGGCTCATCGCCGACCAGCCCGTGTGGACACGCTTCCGTCGTGGATGGTTGGTGGCCGCCGCACTCCTCTTCCCGTCGCTGAGTTGGCTGTTCACGTTCACCGCGCCCGGCTACGTCATCGCGTCGGCGTACTACGCCGCGCTGTTCGGACTGGCGTGCATGGCCTGTCCCCCATCCGCTCCCGGCCGATGGATCGCGCTTCCGGGGGCGTGGATGCTGGCCGAGGCCGATCGTGGACGTTGGCCGTTCGGGGGCGTGCCCGTCTCGCGCCTCGCGATGGGACAAGTCGACAGCCCGCTCGTGCCCGTCGTCCGCGTCGGCGGCACGCTGCTGCTCGATCTCATCACCGTCGCCGTCGGTGTCGCGCTTGCCGTCGCGCTCGCTCGCCGATGGCGGACGGCCGGAGCGCTGATCGCCGGCGTCGCGGTCGTGGTCGGTGTGGGCGTCGTCGCACCGCGCGGGCACGACATCGGCTCGCTCCGCATCGCCGCGGTGCAGGGCGGCGGTCCGCAGGGCACGCGGTTCTTCGACGCCGAGGCACAGCTCGTCTACGAACGCCACCTCGAGGCGACGAAGCTCGTGCAGACGCCGGTCGACGTGGTGCTGTGGCCCGAGAACGTGGTGAACATCGAAGGGCGCGTCACCAACAGCCCGGTGGGCGGCGAGCTCAGTGCGATCGCGCGGCGACTCGACACCACGCTCTTGGTCGGGGTCGTCGAGGGCGATGGAAACGGATTCCACAACGGGCAGGTCGCCATCGATCCCAACGGCTACTACATCGACCGCTACGAGAAGGTGCGGCGCGTGCCGTTCGGCGAATACGTGCCTTTGCGAGGGCTGCTCGAACACTTCGCCGGCGACACACTCATCAAGCGCGACGCGTATGACGGCGCCGATCCCGCGCTGCTGCGCACACCAGCAGGCACGTTCGGTGTCGCCATCTCGTGGGAGGTGTTCTTCCCGGACCGAGCGCGTGCCGCGATCCGCCAAGGCGGCGAGGCGCTGCTGAACCCGACGAACGGCGCGTCGTTCCACGGGTCGATCATCCAGAGCCAGCAGCTCGCGGCGTCGCGGCTGCGAGCGATCGAGAACGGGCGGTGGGTGGTGCAGGCTGCTCCGACCGGCTTCAGCGCGATCATCACGCCGTCCGGCGAGGTCGTGCAGCGGGCCGGCATCACCGAGACCCGCGTCCTCGAAGGCACGATCCAGCGACGCACCGGGCTCACGTGGGCGACCCGCGTCGGCGACTGGCTCGCGGTCATCCTGTCCGTGCTGCTGATCGCGCTCGGCTGGTTTGCTTCTCGACGGGCTTGGAGGGGTGATGGTCGAGCTGCGTGATGGCGACCTCCGGGTCGTGGTCGACCCGGTCAACGGCGGCCGCGTGGTGTCGTTCAGCGTCGGTGGCGTGCACCTGCTCCGAACACCAGAGGACGATCCCGGCGGCACGCACTGGGGCTCGTTCGTCATGGCGCCGTGGGCCGGACGGACGCGCCACGGCCGTTTCACGTTCGAGGGCGTCGAGCACCAACTCGAGATCAACTCCGGTGCGCACAGCATCCACGGCACCGTCCGCCAGCAGCCGTGGATCGTCACGGAACTCGGCCCCGCTGCCGACCGCATTCGTATGCGCTGCGACTTCGGGCCGGGCTGGCCATTCGGCGGGTGGGCTGAGCAGGCCATCAGCGTGCACGGCGACCGCGTCGAGCTCGAGTTGTCGATGCACGCGGCCGATCTCCCTACGCCAGTGGTAGGCGGCTGGCATCCGTGGTGGCAACGACGCCTGGGTGATGGCGCGCCGGAGGCCGAGCTCGAGTTACCCGCGGCCTCGATGTACCGGCGCGACGCGGAAGGCATCGCGGTGCCCGAGAAACTGTCGCCGCCGCCCGGCCCGTGGGACGACTGCTTCACCGATCTCTCGGGTCCGCCGGTGCTGCGCTGGCCCAATGGCCCCGAACTGGCCGTCGACTCCGATTGTCGCTGCGTGGTCGTGTACGACGAACCGGCCGACGCCATCTGCGTCGAGCCCCAATCCGGGCCGCCGGACGCCCTGAATCATGGCCCTGACGTGGCCGAACCCGGCCGTCCAGTGGTTATCCACAGCACGTGGCGGGTGCGCACTTGACCAAGTGGTCAGTTCCCATGAAGGCTTGCCGGTCATGTACCCGGGGGACGACAGGCCACTACGCATCGCATTCACGGCCTACCGGGGCAAACCGCACGTCGGGGGACAGGGCGTCTACACCCGGCACCTGACGAAGGCGCTCACCGATCTCGGCCATCACGTCGAGGTCCTCGGCGGCCAGCCGTTCCCGGTGCTCGACGACCGCGTGCCACTCGTCGAGCTGCCCAGCCTGGACATCTACAACGACCACTTCCCGATGCGGATGCCGGGGATTTGGGAGCTCAAGCATTGGCCGGACTTCGTCGAGGTCACCGCGTTCTCGGCCGGAACGTTCCCCGAGCCGCTGGCCTTCTCGCTGCGGGCGTGGGATCACCTTCGCAAGCGCAAGGGTGAGTTCGACCTCGTCCACGACAACCAGAGCCTCGGCTACGGCCTGCTCGCCATCCAGCGCGACACGCCGGTGCTCGGCACGATCCACCACCCGATCACCGTCGACCGCCGGCTCGAGATCGAGCACGCCCAGACCGCGTACAAGCGGCTCACGCTGCGGCGTTGGTATGCGTTCACGAAGATGCAGACGCGGGTCGCGAAGCGGCTCAAGCGCATCATCACCGTTTCGGAGTCGAGCCGCACCGACATCATCAAGGACCACGGCGTCGATCCGTCGGTCATGCACGTCGTGCCGGTCGGGGTCGACCCCGACTTGTTCCGGCCGATCCCCGGCGTCACTCGCATCCCCGGCCGTCTCGTCACGACGGCGTCAGCCGACGTGACCATGAAGGGTTTGCGCTACCTGCTCGAGGCCGTCGCCAAGCTCCGCACCGAGCGCGAGATCAGCCTCGTGGTGATCGGGCGCAAGAAGGAAGGCGGACGCTCCGCCGAGACCATCGACCGACTCGGCCTCACCGACATCGTGTCGTTCGTGTCCGGGGTCAGTGAAGAGCGCATCTACGAGCTGTACTCGGAATCCGAGCTGGCGATCGTGCCCTCGCTCTATGAGGGCTTCTCGCTGCCGGCCATCGAGGCGATGGCCTGCGGCGTGCCGCTCGTGTCGACCACCGGCGGCGCGCTGCCGGAGGTCGTCGGCAACGACAACGAGACCGCGTTCCTCGTCACGCCGGGCGACAGCGAGGCGCTCGCCGCTCGCATCCGCACCGCGCTCGACGATCCCGACCTGCGGGCCAAGGTCGGCGCTCAGGGACGCCAGCGCGTGATCGACAACTGGAGCTGGACGCACACTGCGCTGAAGACCCTCGAGCAGTACCGGGCTCTCCTGGCGGATTCCCCGGCGGGACGACGCTGACGTGCTGACGGTTCGCTACGACTGGCTCGGCCTGACGGCCGGCGACCTCGTGCTCGACCTCGGGTGCGGTGCCGGTCGGCACGCCTTCGAAGCCTTCCGCCGCGGCGCGTGCGTTGTGGCGCTCGACTACAGCGCTGCCGAGCTCAAGGACGTGAAGGCGATGTTCGGTGCGCTGCTCGCCGAGGAGGCGACGACGTTGCCGTCGACCTCGTGGGGTGGCTGCGCGAACGGCGACGCCACTCGGCTGCCATTCCCCGACAACACGTTCGATCACGTGATCGCCGCGGAGGTGCTCGAGCACATCCCCGCCGACGAAGACGCGATGGCCGAGCTGGCCCGGGTGCTGAAGCCCGGCGGCACGATCGCCGTCACCGTCCCTGCGTGGCTCGCCGAGCGGGTGTGTTGGGCGCTGACCGACGAGTACCACGCGCCGTTCGTGGCTGGCGGACACGTGCGCATCTATTCCGAGCCCGAGCTGCGCTCGAAGCTGCGGGGGGCAGGACTGCGTCCTGGTCGCGCTCACCATGCACACGCGCTGCACACGCCGTACTGGTGGCTCAAGTGCTCTGTCGGCGTGACCAACAACGATCACCCGCTGGTGCGCGCGTACCACGAGGTGTTGTTGTGGGACATCGCGGGCCGCCAGCCGATGGCTCGCTTCACGAAGCTGGCGGACCGGCTGGCCAACCCCGTTCTCGGGAAGTCCATCGTGGTCTACGCGCGGAAACCGGAGTAGCGGCTGATGTTCTTGCGTGATGTTCCTGGTGTCGTGTCGGCCGCGGAGTTGGCACGAACCGTCGACGCCATCGCCGAGTGGCAGCTGCCGTCGGGGATGATCCCCTGGTTCCCCGGCGGGCACGCCGATCCATGGAATCACGTCGAAGCGGCCATGGCCCTCGACCTCGCCGGTCATCGGTCGAAGGCCGAGCGGGCCTACGAGTGGCTGGCGCGGATGCAGCGTCCGGATGGCGCGTGGCATCAGTACTACCTCGCTGACTCCGTCGAGCAGGACAAGCTCGACGCCAACGTGTGCGCCTACGTCGCTGCCGGCGTGTGGCATCACTATCTGCTCACGAAGGACGACGGCTTCGTCACGCGCATGTGGCCGGTCGTCGAGCGCGCCATCGACTTCGTGCTCGACCTCCAGCGCCCGCGAGGCGAGATCATCTGGGCCCGTCACGCCGACGGCACGCCGTGGTCGTTCGCGCTGCTCACCGGCTCGTCGTCGATCTGCCATTCACTGCGGTGCGCCATCGCGCTCGCGGAGCATCTGGGTCACGAGCGTCCGGACTGGGAGTTGTCAGCCGGTCGGCTGGCCGCCGTGATCGCGCACGAGCCCGAAGCCTTCTCGCCGAAGCACCGCTGGGCGATGGACTGGTACTACCCGGTGCTCACGGGCGTGATCGGTGGCTCGGAGGGTCGCTCGCGGCTCGCCGATCGGTACGACACGTTCGTGATGGAGGGCAAGGGCGTGCGCTGCGTGAGCGACCGTCCGTGGGTGACGGTCGCTGAAACATGTGAATGCGCGCTCGCCCATCTCGCCGTCGGGCGCCGCGACACCGCCGAGGCGATGTTCTCGTGGGCACAGCAGTTCCGCCACGACGACGACCGGTACTGGACGGGCACGGTGTTCCCTGACGAAGCCCGCTTCCCCGGCGGCGAGCGGTCGACGTACACGGCGGCGTCGGTCGTGTTGACGGCAGACGCGATCGCCAGCGGTTCCCCCGCGTCGGCCCTGTTCGTCGATCACGACCTCGTACTGCCGCAGCTGCTCGACACCAGCGAATCCGCGTTCGACCGCGACTGACCCTCGAAGTGAGGTAGACCTCCCGCATGGCACGCGGGAGCCAGGTGCGATGTCCGCAGTGCGGAGCGAAGACGGACGTCGGACGCTGCCGGATCTGCGGGGCGCTGATCTCCGATGCCGGCACTGCCGAGCCGAGCCGTCCGATGTGGACACCGCCGCCCGTGACGGCGACGCCCGCTCCTCCGAGCTCGCCTCCACCCCCGCCGAGCCCGACGTCCGTGCCTCCGCCCTGGCCGCCGCCTCCGCCGTCGTCGATCCCGGACCTGCCGTACGCATCGACGAGCCCGGTGGTGACCGCGCCCGGATCACCGCGGCCATCACGAGACTGGCGCCCGATCGTCGGCGCCGTCGCCGCAGTCGTCGCGGCCATCGCCGGCTACTTCACCGTGCAGGCGCTCCTCGTCAGCGATGACGACACACCTCGCGCCTCGAACGTGACGCTGTCCGTTCCCAGCGCGGTGTCGAGCAGCGAAAGGGTCACGTTCACCGATCCCGAAGGACATTTCACGGCCCAATTCCCGACCGAGCCCCAGCGGTCCGAGCAACCCAATCCCGCTCCCGGGCTGCCGCCGATCGTGCTCTGGCAGACCTCGAGCCGCAGCCTGAGCTTTGGCGTGGCCCGTCTCGAGTTGGTTGCGGGCAGCGAGTTCGACCTGCAAACGTCGGCGAACGGCGCGGCTACTGCGGTGGGTGGCACCGTGGTGTCGGCGACGGAATCAACGGATGCCTTCGGGCGACCAACGATCGACTACGTGGTCGACATCGGCGGTACCGCAAACGTGCACGCGTTCACCGTCGTTGACGGAACCCAAGTCTTCGTTCTCCAGGTCGTCGCAACCTCAGGCGGCAACGGCTCCGACCTCCTCGCCGACTTCAAAGCCAGCTTCAAGATCCTGCCGTGAAACGCGCTTGGGGTGCTCTTGCGCTGCTCGCCGTCCTGGTGCTCGGCGCGTGCTCCGGCGGCAACAGCACCACCACGGCGACGCCCACATCCGGCTATCCCCATGACGGTGAGTTGCGCTTGAACGACATCCAGTCGCTCGGGTCGCACAACAGCTACCACGTGCAAGGGGAACAGCCGCTGTTCGACGCGCTGAAGGCGTTCGACGCGAATCTGGCCAGCACACTCGAGTACACCCACGCGCCGCTGGCCGAGCAGTTCAACAACAGCGGCGTGCGCCAGATCGAGCTCGATGTGTTTGCCGACCCGGCTGGTGGGTTGTACGCGAATCGAGCAGGCAACGCGGTGATCGGGAAGCCGAAGGCGTCCGGTGAGCCCGAGCTCGACAAGCCGGGCTTCAAGGTGTTCCACGTACAGGACATCGACTTTCGATCGACGTGCCTCACATTCGTCGCGTGCCTCACGAACGTGCGCGACTGGTCGCGAGTTCACCAGGGTCACGTTCCGCTCATGATCTTGGTCGAGGCGAAGCAGGAAGCGATTCCCGATCCGGTCAACCTCGGTTTTGTCACGCCACACGCGATCGGCGCGCCCGAGCTCGACGCGCTGGATGCCGAGATTCGTTCGGTGTTCGACGACAACGAGATCATCACGCCGGACGTCGTGCGTGGGAAGCACACCTCACTCGAGGACGCGATCCGGACGGATGGTTGGCCGACGCTCGGCGCCAGCCGCGGCAAGGTGCTGTTCGCGCTGGACAACGAGGACGGCGTCCGCGACGCGTACGTCGCGGGCCATCCCGCGCTCCAAGGGCGTGTGCTCTTCACGAGCTCGCCGCGCGGCACTCCCGAGGCGGCGTTCCTCAAGCTGAACGACCCGATCAAGGACGAGACCACCATTCGTCAAGCCGTGCTCGACGGCTACATCGTCCGCACGCGGTCCGACGGCGACACCGTCCAAGCGCGCTCGGGCGACACGACGATGCGCGAGGCCGCGCTCCGCAGCGGTGCGCAATGGGTGAGCACGGACTACGAGGTGGCCGACGCCAAGTTCGGGACGGGCTACGTCGTCGCGATTCCCGGTGGAACGCCGTCGCGCTGCAACCCGGTGCGGCTCGCGGTGCGATGTACGCCGGCCGACATCGAGAATCCCACGTACCTCAGCGCGAACTGACGAGCACCCGCAGTGAGCCGGACGCGCTGACGTCGGCGAAGCGGCCCGATTCGAGCGCGCGCAGGTAGATCTCGTACGGCGGACGGCCCCCGTCCTCTGGGTTCGGGAAGACGTCGTGGATGAGCAAGGTGCCGCCCGGTGCAACGTGCGGCGTCCACAACTCGTAGTCGCGGTGCGCGGGCTCAGCGCCGTGGCCGCCGTCGATGAAGAGCACTGCGAGCGGTGTGGTCCAGTGACGGGCGAGCGTCGGTGAGTCGGCGACGGTGGCGATCACCGTGCCCTCGAGCCCGGCATCGTGAATCGTTCTGCGGAAGAACGGCAGGGTGTCGATCACGCCAACCGCCGGGTCGACGAGGTCCGGCTCGTGGTACTCCCAGCCGGGCTGATTCTCCTCCGACCCGCGATGGTGGTCGACGCTGAACAGCACGGTGCCGCGTTCGCGCGCCGCCGCTCCGAGGTAGATGGCGGACTTGCCGCAGTAACTGCCGATCTCGAGAAACGGGCCCTCGACAGTCGTCGCGGCCGCGGCGTCGAACAGCGCGAGGCCCTCGTCCGGCGGCATGAACCCGCGGGCCGCTTCCGCCGCGTTGCGCAGCGTGTCGTCCATCTACCAGCTGTCGACGTGGATGATGGCGTCGAGATCGGCGCGCGGCCCGGGCTTGAAGTCGGTGCCCTTCGTGTACGCAACGGGGATGAGCGCGCCTTGACTGATCTCCGCGAACGGGATGCCGAGCACGTTCGCGGCCTCCTCCTCGAACATGAGGTGCAAGCTCGTCCATGACGTGCCGAGGCCCCGAGCACGAGCGGCGAGGCAGAAGCTCCAGATCGCCGGGTGCAACGAGCCCCACTGGCTCGCCGTCATCATGCTGGGCATGTTGTCGAGCCGGCCGGTGATGCACGGCACCAGTAACACCGGCGCGTCGCCCATCCGCTCGGCCAGGTATTCAGCCGAACTCGCGACTCGCTGTTGCGTGGCATCGCGCGCGGGATCGCCGGTGACAATCGCACCGGCGTAGAACGGCATCGACTTGTAGAGCGCGAACGCCCGGCCGTAGATCTCCCCGAGCGCCTTGCGCTTCTCGGCGTCGGTGATGATCACCCAATGCCAGCCCTGCTGGTTGGAACCGCTCGGTGCTTGCGTCGCGATCTCGATGCACTCGCGCACGACGTCGAGGGGCACGGGCCTGTCGAAGTCGAGCCGCTTGCGGACGGCCCGCGTCGTCGTGAGCAACTCGTCGGGCGACAGATTCAGCGTGGCGGCCATCAGAGAGCGTTCTCCTTTGCGATCTGGCCGAGCCAGTGCGCGCTCGGTTTGGGGGTGCGTTCGAAGGTGGTGCGGTCGACCGACACGATGCCGAAGCGAGGGCGATAGCCGTACGCCCACTCGAAGTTGTCGAGGAGGCTCCAGTACGTGTAGCCGCGTACGTCGATGCCGCTGCCGATCGCCTGCAGCACTCCGTCCAGCGCGGACTGCACGTACTCGATGCGCTGTTCGTCGTCGTCTGTACCTATCCCGTTCTCGGTCACGAGCAACGGGATCTCGCCCTTCGTCACCTCCCACGCGCGTGCAAGGCACGCCGGAAGCGCGTCGGGCCAGAACTCGTACCCCATCGGCAACACCGGCACGCCTTCTTCGTTCGGCAATGTGCCCTTCGGGCCGAGTCGCGAGCGTGTGTACGTCTGCACACCGACGAAGTCGTCGCCTTCGGTCGCATGCAGGAATTCGTCCTGCATGCGGTACCGGATCTGGTCGCGCTTCGACTCGCCCCCGTCGACGGCTTGATAGTCGTCCATCGACAGCGTGAGCCCGACGGGTACTCCCGGCGCGCCGCGACGAATCGCGTCGACCGCCTTGCGATGCGCGTCGACCATCACGCCGTTGACCTTGCGGCGCAACTCGACGTCCTGCTTGCCCGGCGGGAACGCGCCGGCGAGGTAACCGATCGTCGAGACGATGTTCGGCTCGTTGATCGTGCAGGCGCGGCGGATCACATCGCCGAACTCCTCCGCCGCCCGCCCGCAGAACCGGGCGAACGCATCAGCCGTCGACGGCTCACTCCACCCGCCCTTGGCGGCCAACCAGCGCGGCGTCGTGAAGTGGTGGAACGTGACCACCGGGTCGACACCTGCCGCAAGGAGCGCCTCGCACTGCGAGCGGTAGTGGGCGATCGCCGCCGGCGACCACTCCCCCTCCTCCGGCTCGATGCGGCTCCACTCGATCGAGAAGCGGTAGTTGTCGAACCCGAGGTCGCGGCAGAGCGCGACGTCGTCAGGCCACCGGTTCCAGGAATCGCAGCCGTCGCCGCTCGACTCCGCACACCCCGACCCGGGCGTGTGCTCCCACTGCCACCAGTCGTTGTTCCAGTTCCCACCCTCGATCTGGTGGGCCGCGGTGGCGGTTCCCCAGCTGAATCCGTCCGGAAAGCTCCTCGACATGGGCAGGACCATACGCGCGCCAAACTGTGCGATGCCCCAGGCCCAGGTCGACGACCTCGTCGCGCTCCTCGACCTCGAAGCCATCGAGGTCAACATCTTCCGCGGCGTGAGCCCGGACGAGCAGCGGCAGCGCGTGTTCGGCGGCCAGGTGGCCGGCCAGGCGCTCGTCGCCGCGGCCCGCACGGTCGATCCTGCGCACGGCCAGGTGAACTCCCTGCACGCCTACTTCCTGCGACCCGGCGACCCCACGATCCCGATCCTCTACGAGGTCGACCGCATCCGCGACGGGCGCTCGTTCACCACCCGCCGCGTCGTGGGCATCCAGCACGGCAAGGCGATCTTCAACCTGTCGGCGTCGTTCCACCGCGAGGAGCCAGGCCTCGATTTCCAGCTGCCGATGCCCGACGTCCCCGGCCCCGATGAGGTGCCGACATTCGAGGAGCGCTTCGAGCCGTACAAGGAGAAGCTCGGCGACTGGTACACCCGACCGCGGCCGATCGACACGCGCAACGTCGACTGGACGCCGGAGGATCGCAAAGAAGCGCTACCGCCCTATCAACGCGTGTGGCTGCGCGCCGATGGCCGTCTGCCGGACGATCCGATCCTGCACACGTGCGTGCTCACGTACGCGTCGGACATGACGCTGCTCGACACCACGTTGAACCCGCACCGCGGCAAAGTGGATGAGACACGCCTCATGATGGCCAGCCTCGACCACGCGATGTGGTTCCACCGACCGTTCCGAGCCGACGAGTGGCTCCTGTACGTTCAGGACACGACGTCGACGTCCAACGCGCGCGGCTTGGCCCGTGGACTCATCTACACACACGACGGAAAGCTGATCGCGTCAGTGACGCAAGAAGGACTCATCCGGGTGACCAAATGACGAATCGCTCGCGGCTCATCGCTGCCGGTGTATTGGTCGTGCTGCTCATTGCCGGCATCATCGCCTTCAGAGGGCGGGGCAGCGGGAACACGTCCACTCGCACGCCCTCGGCGACACCGACACTCCCGACGTCGTCCGCCACGCCCGGCACGTCGACGCCCACACAGGTGACCCTCGTACTCACGCCGATCGCCACGGTCGAGTCGCCAACTGCGATATCGGCCCGCAACGGCGACACGAGCCTGTACGTGACCGAGCGCATCGGCCGCGTCCGCCGGCTCGCCCGGTCGGGCACAGCGTTCACGCTCGACAGCACACCGGTGATCGACGTGTCGAGCGACGTCCACGCGGGCGGCGAGCAGGGCTTGTTGGGGCTCGCGTTCTCGGCCGACGGCACGCGCCTGTACATCGCGTTCACCAACACGGGCAACGACCAGCAAGTCGACGAGGTTGTGCTCGACGGTGATCGCGTCGTCGAGGGAAGCCGCCGAACGCTGCTCGTCGTTCCCGACTTCGCGCCCAACCACAACGGCGGCGATCTCGTTCTCGGGCCGGACGGGTTCCTCTACTACACGATGGGTGACGGGGGCGGCGCCGGCGACCCACAGAGGAGCGGTCAGAACCCCAACGATCTGCTCGGCGACATCCTGCGCATCGATCCGACACGGCCGTCGGGCGGCAAGGCGTACGGCATTCCCGCGGACAATCCGTTCGTCAACGGAGGCGGCGCGCCGGAGGTCTGGGTGTACGGACTGCGGAACCCGTGGCGCATGTCGTTCGATCGTCAGACCAAGGACGTGTGGATCGCCGACGTCGGTCAGGGCAGCCAGGAGGAGATCGACTTCCTGCCGGCCGGTTCGCCGGGAGGCGCCAACTTCGGGTGGAACAATCTCGAAGGCACCGACACCTTCTCCGGCACCGCGCCGGAAGGCGCCATTCCGCCGATCTACCAGTACGACCACAGCGGCGGTCGCTGCTCGATCACCGGCGGGTACGTGTACCGCGGCAAGGCCATTCCCACGCTCACCGGCACCTACCTGTTCGGGGACAACTGCGAAGGCCAGGTCATCGGGCTCACGCGCTCGGGCGGCGATGTGAACGTCGCCGACCTGCAGATGAACGTGCCCGGGCTCTCGACGTTCGGTGAGGACCACGACGGTGAGTTGTACGCGGCCAGCGTCACCGAGGGCACGATCTCGCGCATCGACGCGGTGCCGGTCGGTGGCTCGGCCGCTCCAGCGCCGGTGCAGCCGACGCCGATCACGGCCTCATTGTCGGCAGAGCCTGCGACTGCGGCCGATCAGCTCGCGCAGGCCGAGGCGATCATTCGTGATCCGAACGCATCTGAAGCGGACCTCGCGAACGCGTCGCACATCCAACAGCTTGCGTACCGGCGCCTCGGCCGGCAACCGGAGCTCTACGACATGATCATCAGTCGCGCCCCGGCCGAACTGCGCGAGGCCATCCGGCTCAACCTCGACACGCGCAACCAGCTCGCATCCATTCCCGGCGGGCCACTGAAGGACACGTTGCCGGCCTGGCGCATCATCGAACCCGCCCCGCAGGCCGAGCTGATGGCCCACTACCAAGAGGCGGAGGCACAGTTCGGCGTCGGCTGGAACTATCTCGCCTCGATCAACCTGATCGAGTCGGCGTTGGGTCGTATCCACGGGCTGAGCTCGGCGGGCGCGCAAGGACCGATGCAGTTCATGCCGGCCACGTGGGAGGGCTACGGCGCGGGCGGCGACATCAACTCGCCCCACGACTCGATCCTCGCCGCGGCGCGCTATCTGGCCGCCAACGGCTTCGCCGAGGGGAACGTCGACGGCTCGCTCTTCAACTACAACCACAGCACGAGCTACGTGAACGCGATCAAGGACATCGCCGACGTGCTCGCTCTCGATCCACAAGCGTTCGCCGGGTACTACCGGTGGGAGGTCTTCTACGTCACCACGCTCGGCGACGTGCACCTCCCCGTCGGCTACGAAACCCCCGAGCGCATCCCCGCCGCCGACTACATCGCCGCCCACCCGCAAGAGCAGTGAACAAATCCCATGCACAGCGCGATGAAGACGGCGCCGGGCGGCGCGCGTCGAGGTGGGCGGTCGCGCCGAGGTCCTTTGTGGACCCAGAGCGACATGGAACGTCGCCAAGCGCGCCAAGACGTCGAGGTCGACCACTAATGGCGCCGATGGCGACACATCCTGTCGCCAAACGCGCCAAGAGTTCGCGGCACGGCCGACCACCCGCGGTGAACGCAGCCCTCGACCAGGAGCCGGCCTGAGGTTGACGCGCCCCCGACGTCGGTCGTCCTAGCTGCGTCGTTCACGTCCGCGTCGCGCGGGTGAACTCCCAAATCCAGTGCAGAGCGACACAGTTCTGCGTCGTAGTGCACTGGATTTCGGCGGAGGTGCGGCTACCAGTAGTCCTCCATCAGCTCCTTGATCCAGGCGGGCTCGCGCACCTTGCCGCGGGGGCCGAAGCCGGTGACGTGGGGCTTGATGTCGAGCACGGGCGTGCCGTCGATCGCATCGAGACCTCGAACGTGCAGCGTGCGGCCGTCGACGCCGAGCAGCTGGCAGGTCGTGACGCCGAGACGGTTCGGGCGCGCCTTGTTGCGCTGGGAGAAGACGCCGACGAGCGGCCAATCCTCGCGGCCACGGGGACGGCGGGCGCTGGGCTCGACCTCGTCCTCACCGACGAGGTGGAAGAAGAAGATCACGTCGACGTGGGAGAAGTCGCCGAGCCCTGCCAGCGCGTCCTCGCTGAACCGATCGTCGAGAACGATGTCCGCCTCGACGTCGCCCCAGTCGTCGTCGATCGGTTCGACCCGCCCACCGACGACCGTGCCGATCGACCGCAACGTCACGTCGTCGCTCATCCGCGCACCATACGCTCGACCTGTGCCCACGGTTGACGGCCCGCGCTGGGTGAAGGAGCGGCTGCGCTTCCTCGAACAGGAACTCGAGCAGAACCCAGAGCACGAGCAGCGCGTGGCCATCGAAGCCGAGATCGAACAACTCCGCTCATCGAGCGATTCGCCGCGAAGCGGCTGGCTTCGGTGGCTCGGGCTTCCCCGTATGCCTCGCTAAGAACCTGTGTGGTTGCAGGCCTCGACGTTGTTGCCGTCGGGGTCGCGCACGAAGCCGCCGTAGTAGTTCGGGTGGTACTCGGGCCACACCCGCGGCTCGTGCAGGACTTCCGCTCCCGCCGCGACGGCGGCATCGAAGAACGCGTGCACGGCTGCTCGGTCGCCAGCCACGAAGCAGATGTGCACTTCGCGGTTGGGTTCGCCGGTCGTGAGCGGACCGATCCAGAACGTCGGTCGCCCGTCCTTGCCGTAGCCGATGACCTGGCCGAAGTCCATCACGCGCCCACCGCCGAGCGCGCCGAGCGCGGCGTCGTAGAACGCGGTGCTCGCGGCGACATCGGCGCACTGAATCGACAGATGATCAAGCATTCGAAGATCTGAGCACATCCGGCTCCTCGACGCGACCGTCGGCGTGCCGAGCGAAGCGTCCCGCCTCACGCGGGTGCACCGGATCATCAGTCGGCCACGGCCAGCCGCCGAAGCCCGTGCGCCGATAGTCGGTGAACGCCTGCTCGATCTCGGCCTTGGTGTTCATCACGAACGGCCCGTACTGCGCGACGGGCTCACCGATCGGACGACCCTGCAAGACAAGTGCCTCGGCGCCGTAGGGTCCGCCAACGACCGTGACCGCCTCGTCGGGGCGCAGCACCGCGCCCGTCGATGCCTCGAGGTCGTGCTCGCCGATGTGCACGGAGCCCTCGAACACATACAGCGTGCGCACGGTCTCGGGGCCGCTCGCGGGCGGCAGCGTCCACTCCGCCTTCGGCTCGCTGACGACATGCCAGATGGCGACGTCGGCCTCGGCTCGCGATGCCCACGAGTTCGGAGGCGCGGCCGGTGGCTGGAGACCGGCGAGCGCGCCCGCGACCACGGTGATCTCCGTACCGCGTCCCTCACCGTCGACCGCGTTGTGGCGCGGGATGTCGTGGTCCCACAACATCGTGAAGTAGGGGTCGACCATCTTGTCGTCCGCCGGAAGGTTCAACCAGATCTGGAACAGCTCACACGGGTTCGGACCGTGTTCGTCGAGCAACGGGAACATCTCGCAGTGCACGATCCCCTGCCCCGCGGTGAGCCACTGCACGTCGCCGCGGCTGAAGCGCGCGGTCGCACCGAGCGAGTCGGAGTGATCGATGTAGCCCTGGCGCACGAACGTGACGGTCTCGAAGCCGCGATGCGGGTGCTGCGGGAAACCGGGGACGGTGCTGCCGTGGTACATCCGCCACCCGTCGGCGCCCGCGAAGTCCATCCCGAGGTCCCGCGCCTCGAGCGACGCCGCCGGCCCCATGTGCGCGTTGGCCTCGGGGTACTTGTCGAGGTGGTGCACGCAGAAGAGGAATGGATCGACCGTCGCCCACTGGAAGCCGAGCGGGACCGTCTGCAACACGGGATCAGCCACGAGGGGAGGCTACGACCGATCGTCGACAGGCGGGCCACGGGTGAGCCGCACCGGCAATGCCGACGCCCAGGGCATGCCGGTGAGCGGGTCGATGTCAGCGGCGGCACTGGTGAGGGCGGCAACCGGTGCGTTGTAGCGACCGTGGTTCACCGACACGGTTCCCCGACGCACCGCCGGATCGAGCCGCAGGACAGCGTCCATGTGCCCGTGGGCGCTGGTGATGCGGACGCGGTCGCCGTCGGCGATGCCCCGCCGCGTCGCG
>JBEEFW010000039.1:0-6716 GCA_041166385.1 Acidimicrobiaceae bacterium
TCGAACGCCTCGGCGGCGTTGAGCCGATCGAGGATGTGCCGTTGGTCTTCCGGCGACAGCTCGCCGTGCACCCCTTCGACCTGCTCCTGGATCCAGTGCTGCTCCTCGAGCTCCTGGATGTGCATGTACTCGATACCGACCGTGCGGCAGTACGCATCGCGGAGCAGGCGCAGGATGTCGCCGAGCTTCATGCGGTCGTTGCCGGCCAACCCGTTCGTGAGGAACTCGCGCTCGAGATCCCAGATCGTGAGCCCGTACGTGGCCGGGTCGAGCTCGTTGAACATGTGGGGCTCTTTGGATGCGAGCGGGTCGAGATCGGCGATCAGGTGCCCGCGCACGCGGTACACGCGGATGAGCGTGTCGACGGCCATCTGCTTCTCGAGCATGGCCTGGTCGCGGTCGACCGGATTGACGTCGCGGCGCCATTGCACGGCCTCGTACGGCACACCGAGCGAGCGGAACACGTTGTCGTAGAAACCGTCGGCGCCGAGCAGGAACTCGTGCACGCGCTTCAGGAACATCCCGGACTCGGCGCCTTGGATGACCCGGTGGTCGTACGTCGAGGTGAGCACGAGCACTTTCGACACGCCGAGCTCCGCGAGCGCCGCGGGATCCGCCCCCTGATAGGCCGCGGGATAGTCGAGCGCGCCGACGCCGACGATGGCACCTTGATTCGGCATCAACCGCGGCACCGACTGGACCGTGCCGATCGTGCCGGGGTTGGTGAGGCTGATGGTGGCGCCGGAGAAGTCGTCCGGCGAGATCTTGTTCGAACGCACCTTGCGAATCAGTTCTTCGTACGCCCCCCAGAACCCGCGGAAGTCGAGCGTGTCCGCATCTCTGATCACGGGCACGAGCAGCGTGCGCGACCCGTCGCTCTTCTCGAGGTCGACCGCGATGCCGAGCCCGATGTGTTCGTGGCGGACGACGCGGGGTGTGCCGTCCTCACCCTTGACGAAACTGGAGTTCATGACCGGCATCGATTCGGCGATGGCGCGGACCACCGCGAAGCCGATGAGGTGGGTGAAGCTCACCTTCCCGCCGCGGGTTCGGCCGAGATACCCGTTGATGACCGAACGGTTCACCTCGAGGAGCCGCGCCGGCACCTCGCGGAAGCTCGTGGCCGTCGGGACGTGGAGGCTCTCCTCCATGTTGGCGACGATGCGGGCGGCCGCGCCGCGCAAGGGCCGGCCTGCTTCCTCCACCTCGGCCTTCTCGACGTCGGCCTTCTCGAGCTCGGGTGCCGTCGCCTTCTTGTCCACGGCGCTCTCGACGGGCGCGGGCGCTACCGGGACCGCGGCCGCCACGGGCTCGCTCCGGTCTCGGCGGTAGTCCTCGAAGAACTCCTGCCAACTGCTGCTGACGGACTTCGGGTCGGCGAGGTACTGCTCGTACATCTCATCGACGAGCCACTCGTTCGGCCCGAGCGCGTTCGAAGTTCCCTGGTCTTCACCCATCTCGAAGCGATCCTACCGGTGGTCTGTCAGGCAGTCCGCGGCCAGCATCGGCCGTTACGCAGTGCGCGGCCAGCACACCGGCCATTGCGTCGACGGTTCCACCACCTGCGCCCACCCCATGGCGACGCGCTTCTGCTCGGCGTAGCTCACGTCGATGGGATCGCCGGTTCCCCCGGCGGCGGACCACGTCGGCCGGCTGAACTGGAACGCACCGCGGTAGCGACCACCGGGCGACACCGCAGTGGGATCACCGCCGGACTCGCACATCGCCAGCCGGTCGAAGCGATCGAGTCCGTTGTCGCTGAGCGTTGACGGGCTGCGCAGCCGCCGAACCCCCGACGTCCGGGCCGACGACGCCGCGGTCACGGGGACCACCGCAATCGCACTCTCCGCGTCGTGCACCGCCGCGGCCCGTTCGAGGGCGGGACTCGGGTCCGGCGCGATCGGCGAGGCACTCGCCACCTCCACCGGCACGGCGCTCATCATGACGGCGAGGGCGAAGCCGAGATTGACCGCCGCATGCAGGGCGATCCCGAGGTGGATCCGCTCGCGCAGACGCAAGCGAAGGAACGTAGCGACGCGGTTCGCAACGGTGGTGGATGCTGTCCCGATGCCGCAGCCCTACCACGACCCCACCATCGCCGTCGAGGATCGCGTCCACGATCTCCTCGGCCGGATGACCTTGGTGGAGAAGGTGGCGCAGCTGGGCGGCGTGTGGATCACCGACGTGGTGTCACCGGACGGGTTCGACGAGAGCCGGGCGGCCGATCGCCTCGGTCAGGGAATCGGACACATCACCCGCATCGGCGCGTCGACCGGTTTGCGTCCCGTGGAGAGCGCAAACCTCATGAACGCCGTGCAGCGCTTCGTCGTCGAAGGGACGCGCCTCGGCATCCCCGTCGTGGTGCACGAGGAGTCGACGGGCGGCTATTGCGCGCGAGACGCGACGGTGTTCCCGCAGGCGATCGGGCTGGCGGCCACGTGGGATCCCGACTTGTTGGAGGTGGTCGCCGCTGTCGTCCGCGACCAACTGCTCGCGGTCGGCGCGCGGCACACGCTCGCGCCTGTGCTCGACATCGCCCGTGATCCGCGTTGGGGCCGAGTCGAGGAGACGTACGGCGAGAACCCCGTGCTCGCGGGAGCGATGGGAACGGCCTACGTGCGCGGCCTGCAGACCGATGACCTCCGCAACGGGGTCATCTGCACCGGCAAGCACTTCCTCGGTTACGGACTTCCGGAAGGCGGCATGAACCACGCGCCTGTGCATCTCGGTCCGCGAGAACTGCGCGAGGTGTTCGCCGAGCCCTTCGCCGCCGCGATACGCGACGCCGGATTGGCATCGATGATGAACTCCTACAGCTCGATCGACGGTCTGCCGTGCGCGGGAGCGTCGGCGATTCTCACGGACCTGTTGCGCGACGAGCTCGGCTTCGATGGTGTGGTGGTCGCCGACTACAACGCGGTCGAGCTCCTCGTGACTCACCACCACACCGCCGCAGACAAGGCCGAGGCGGCGGTGCAGGCGCTCACCGCTGGACTCGATCTCGAGCTGCCGGCGTTCGATTGCTACCGGCACCTCACCCGCCTCGTGGAGGACGGGCTCGTCGACGTCGGCCTCGTCGACCAGGCGGCCAGGCGCGTGCTGGCCTCGAAGTTCCGCCTGGGACTGTTCGAGCACCCGTACGTCGATGCCGAACGCGCGGCGGCCGTGTTCGACACCTTCAGTCAGCGCGATCTCGCGCGCCGCGCCGCGGCTCGCTCCATCGTGCTGCTGCGCAACGAGAACCGTCTCCTGCCGCTCGATGTCGAGCACATCGGTCGTGTCGCGGTGATCGGTCCATTGGCCGACTCCATCCGCGGGTTGCAGGGCGACTACCACTACCCGGCCCACACCGAGATCGTCTACGAGATCGAGCCGTCAGCGTCGCCGTTGCTGCCACACGCCGGCGGCGCGTTCGCGCCGGGACCGCACTACACCGCGCACGTCACTCCCCTCGCCGCGCTCACGACCGCCGCCGGCGACTGGGCCGAGATCGAGTACGAGATCGGTTGCGCCGTGACCGGCGACGACCGGTCGGGCATCGAAGCGGCCGTGCTGGCCGCGGAGCGGTCCGACGTGGCGCTCGTCTTCGTCGGCGGCGAATCCGGGTTGATGCCGCACTCGACCGTCGGCGAGGCCCGAGATGCGAGCGACCTCGGGTTGACCGGCGTGCAACAGGAATTGGTGGAGGCGATCGTGGCCACGGGCCAACCGACGGTCGTCACCGTGATCGGTGGACGGGTGTTCGCGCTGCCATGGATCGCCGCCAACGTCGACGCAGTCGTGCAGGCGTGGCTGCCGGGAGAGGAGGGCGGCACAGCGATCGCGGACGTGCTGCTGGGCCGCGTCAATCCGGGCGGACGGCTGCCGGTCACGATGCCCCGCAACGTCGGGCAGGTACCGGTGCACGGCACCCATCGATCGGGTGGAGGGCGCTCGCAGTTCTGGCACGACTACACCGACGGACCCGCCACTCCCCTGTTTCCATTCGGGCACGGCCTCTCCTACACCTCGTTCGCCTACGACCAGCTGGAGGTCGCACCAGGCTCGACGACGGCGCCAACGTCCGTGTCGGTCACGGTGACCAACACCGGGGAGCGTGCCGGCGACGAGGTCGTGCAGCTCTACGTGACCGACGACGTGGCGTCGGTCGCTCGAGTCGCGCGCTCGCTCATCGGGTTCGTGCGCATTGCGCTGGCCTCCAAGGAGTCGGCCACGGTCACGTTCACGGTGCATCCGAGCCGACTCGCGTTCTACGACCAGGCGATGCGGTTCGTGTGCGAGCCGGGCGCATTCACGTTCGCCGTTGGTGCGTCGCGCGCCGACATCCGGGCCCGCGCAACCGTGTCCCTCGATGGCGACGTCGCCGACTACCGCCAACGCGAGATCGTGTCGACGGCGGTTGCGGTCTCCTAGCGCAGGAGCGCTTGGACGGCCCGCTGGAGCCGGAGCGGCGACTCGGCGTGTGACGCCACGTTCGCCAAGGCGGCCCGGGCCCGCGGTGAACCGATCTCCGCCAGATAGTGCGCGGCCTCGACGCGCCGAGGCAGCGTCGGCGGGCGATGGTCGTCGCGGCCACGCTGGCCCCTGATCACCCGATCGAGCACTCGCACGGCCCCCCGCCAACGAGAGATGCGCCAGAGCGCGATGGCGGCATCCTCCGCCACCGGCCCGCGGAGGAGCTCGCGAAGCATCGGCACCGCCTCCTCGGACCGCAGCGAGCCGAGGGCGTCGAGCACCCAACCATCGGTCGTCGGATCCCGGGCGAGTCGGTGGAGCAACTCGTTCTCGACGCGGCGCCGCTGCGCGCTCGTCATCTGATCGAACAGCTCGATACGGGGCCCGCCGTCGCGCCAGGTCGTCGACCGATCGTCGAACTGATCCCAGAACTGGAAGTACGCGGACGGACCCCTGGCCATCAGCCCGAGTTTGCACCACTAGCGTTGCGCGCGGTGAGCACCGCGCAATTCATTTTCACGATGTACAAGGTTGGCCGCTTTCATCCTCCCGACAAGGAGGTCTTGAAGGACATCACGCTGTCCTTCTATCCCGGAGCGAAGATCGGCGTGATCGGCGCGAACGGCTCGGGCAAGTCGTCGCTGCTGCGGATCATGGCGGGCCTCGACGATGGCTTCACGGGCGAAGCGAAGCTCACGCAGGGCTTCACCGTTGGTCTGCTCGAGCAGGAACCCCACCTCGATCCGGCCAAGGACGTGTCCGGCAACGTCATGGATGGCGTCGGTCAGGTGGCGGCGTTGCTCACCGAATACGACGAGCTGATGGCGAAGTGGGCGGATCCGGAGGCGGACTACGACAAGCTCGGCACCCGTCAGGCACAGCTCGAAGCCAAGATCGAGGCAGTGGGCGCCTGGGATCTCCAGCGCACCATCGACATCGCGATGGACGCGTTGCGACTCCCACCGGGCGACGCCGACGTCACCACGCTCTCCGGTGGCGAGCGCCGCCGTGTCGCGCTGTGCCGGTTGCTGCTCTCGAAGCCGGATCTGCTGCTGCTCGACGAGCCCACCAACCACCTCGACGCCGAGTCGGTGGCCTGGCTCGAGCGCACACTGTCGGACTATCCGGGAACGGTCGTGGCCATCACACACGACCGCTACTTCCTCGACAACGTCGCCCAATGGATCCTCGAGCTCGACCACGGCAAGGGCATCCCGTTCGAGGGCAACTACACGTCGTGGCTCGAGCAGAAGCAAGAGCGGCTGCGTCGTGAGGAGAAGTCCGACTCGGCCCGGCAGCGCACGCTCGAGCGCGAGCTGGAGTGGGTCCGCATGGCTCCCAAGGCCCGGCAGGCGAAGGGCAAGGCCCGGCTCGCGGCGTACGAGCGGTTGCTGGCCGATGCCAAGGCGGCCGATGGACGATCAGACCGGCTCGAGATCCTGATTCCCGCGGGTGAGCGGCTGGGCGACGTCGTGATCGAGACCGAACAGTTGGCCAAGGGCTACGGCGACAAGCTGCTCATCGACGGCCTGACGTTCTCGTTGCCGCCGGCGGGAATCGTCGGCGTGATCGGGCCGAACGGTGCCGGCAAAACCACGCTGTTCCGGATGTTCACGGGGGACGAGAAGCCGGACAGCGGCGAGCTGCGCGTCGGCACGACCGTAGAGCTCGCCTACGTCGATCAGGCCCGGGACGCGCTCGCCCCGGACAAGACCGTGTACGAGGAGATCACCGACGGTCAGGACCTGCTGATGATCGGTGGCCGCGAGACGAACGGGCGCGCGTACGTGGCGTCGTTCAACTTCAAGGGCAGCGACCAGCAGAAGAAGGTGGGCACGCTGTCAGGCGGGGAGCGCAACCGTGTGCACCTGGCCAAGATGCTGCGGCGCGGCGGCAATGTCCTTCTGCTCGACGAACCGACCAACGATCTCGACGTCGACACGCTGCGCGCGCTGGAAGACGCGCTCGAGACGTTTGCCGGCTGCGCCGTGGTGATCAGTCACGATCGCTGGTTCCTCGATCGCATCGCGACGCACGTGCTCGCGTTCGAGGGCGACTCACAGGTGCGCTGGTTCGAAGGCAACTTCACGGAGTACGAGGCCCGGCGCCGCAAGGAACTCGGCGCCGCCGCCGAACAACCCCACCGCATCAAGTACAAGCCCCTCGTCCGCCGCTAGCCGTCCAGCGAAATCCCACTCAGGCGTCTACAAATTTGTAGACGCCTGAGTGGGATTTGCTTACGCGGAGACCGGGGGGCGGCG
>JBEEFW010000040.1:0-31172 GCA_041166385.1 Acidimicrobiaceae bacterium
GAGACCGGCGACGAGCGCAGCCTGGTAGTCGTGCGTGTCGATAGCGGCCCACGTGCTGACGAGCAGGGTGCCATCCGCGGTGAGCACCCGCCGCGCTTCTTCGAACGCCGCGGGCTTGTCCGGAAAGAACATCACACCGAACTGACAGGCGACGACGTCGAACTGGCCGTCGTCGAACGGGAGCGCCATCGCGTCGGCCTGACGCCACTCGGCTGTGGGCGCGAGGCGGTGGCCCAACTCGACCATCGCGTCGTTCAGGTCGGTGGCCGTCACATCCGCCTCCGGAAGCGCGCCGACCAGCTCGCGAGTCAACACGCCACTGCCGGCCGCGAGCTCGAGCACGCGAGTCGGGCCGTGGGCCGACACTCGGCGGGCGAGGTCAACCGCGAAGGGCCGGAACACCGCGGGCACGAGGCCTTTCTCGTACGCATCGGGCATCGAGTCGACCCAGATTCGTTCGGTTTCATCGGCCATGGTCCCGACGCTAACCGTCGACGGACGCGCCAGAATCGTCGAACATTCGCGTCGAGCTGTCGATTTGCGCGCCCTTCGTTCGTCTCCTGAGCGACCGCCAAGAGGAGGACAACCATGAAGTACATGTTGATGATCCATCAGGGCACGACGCCGACACCGCTCGACCCCGAGGCGTGGGCCACGCTGTCAAAAGACGAGCAGCAGGAGATCTACGCGGCGTACAAGACGATCAACGAGACACCCGGTGTCTCGCCCGGCGCCGGCCTGCAGCCGCCGGAGACCGCGACCACAGTGCGCGTCCAGGACGGCAAGACGCTCACGACCGACGGCCCGTTCGTCGACACGAAGGAAGCGCTCAACGGCTATCTCATCTACGAAGCCGACGACCTCGACGCGGCCATCGAGCTTGCTGCGGCGATCCCGGCGGCCCGCCTCGGTGGTGCGATCGAGGTCCGCCCGATCATGGAGTGGTAGCGATTCTCGAAGAGACCTTTCGCGAGGAGTGGGGCGGCGTGGTCGCCACGCTCATCGGCTTCCTCGGCGACTTCGATCTCGCCGAGGAGGCCGCGCAGGAAGCCTTCGCGATCGCGGCCGAGCGCTGGCCGCGCGACGGCTATCCCGCCAGCCCGCGCGCGTGGCTCATCACAACGGCCCGCAATCGAGCCATCGATCGCGTACGGCGCAACGACACGCTCGCCGCCAAGGCGGCACTCCTCCACATGCGGGAGACATCGGAGGACACGATGAACGCGACGACGTTTCCCGACGAGCGCCTCGAGCTGGTCTTCACGTGCTGTCATCCTGCTCTTGCGATCGAAGCGCAGGTGGCGCTCACGTTGCGCACACTCGGGGGTCTCACCACCGACGAGATCGCACGCGCCTTCCTCGTGCCAGAGCCGACGATGGCGCAGCGCCTCGTGCGAGCGAAGCGCAAGATCAAGGCGGCGGGCATCCCGTTCCGCGTCCCGCCCGGCCACTTGCTGCAAGACCGGCTCGCCGCGGTGCTCGCGGTCGTCTATCTGATCTTCAACGAGGGATACGGCGGCCGCGGCGACCTGTCCGGGGAGGCACTGTGGCTCGGGCGCGCGCTGGTCGAGTTGATGCCTGATCAACCGGAAGCGCACGGGCTGCTGGCGATGATGCTGTTGCACGACTCCCGCCGCGACGCGCGCGTCCGCGACGGCGAACTCGTGGTGCTCGCTGACCAGGATCGTTCGCTCTGGGACATGGCCGAGATCGCTCGCGGTCGTGCCGAGCTCGATCGTGCGTTCGCGCTCGGTGGGCGAGGTCCGTACGTCGTGCAAGCGGCGATCGCGTCGCTGCACTGCGACGAGCCGCCCGACTGGCCGCAGATCGCGCTGCTCTACGGCGAGCTCGCCCGCCTCACCGACTCGCCGGTCGTCGAGCTGAACCGGGCCGTCTCCGTAGCAGAGGCCCAGGGTCCCGAGGCCGGACTCCGCATCGTCGACGCACTCGCGTTGGACGACTACCGCTACTTGCACTCGACCCGCGCCGAATTGTTGCACCGCCTCGGTCGAACCGACGAGGCCATCGCCGCCTACCGGCGCGCGCTGACCTTGGTCCACGACGACGCCGAGCGCCGCCAGTTCGAGCGGCGACTCACAGAACTCACCACTGACTGACCCGAAAGGACACCTCCGATGCTCGGCCGCAAGGACTACACGAAGGACGAACTCGAGAACGCGAGGAAAGCCGTGGCGCAGCAGCTCGCGGCGTACAAGAAGCTCGTCAAGGCCATCGACGCGGCGACGTCAGATCCGAAGGTCGCAGCCGCGCTCGAAGCGTTCGAACCGATCCTCTTCAACAACATGGTGATGGTGCTCGACCGCTACTTCGTGCACCGGATCCGCAATGTGACGGGCAAGGACAGCAACCCCCTCAACGAGGTCGAGCTGCTGACGGACGCGCTCATCGACAACGGAGGGTTGCTGCGCGGCAACAACGTGATCAAGTACGCCCCTGACCAGTCGGTCCTCGGGCTCGAGATCGGTGATCGCATCAAGCTCACGGCGGTGGAGTTCGAACGCCTGGCCAAAGCGTTTCTCGCCGAGATCGAAGCCAAGTTCGTCTGAACACGGCCTCCTTCGCAATCTCCGAACGACCAAATCACCGGGTCGCTCGTCTCCGCGGACAAAGTTGGCGCTAGGAAGCTTCCGTGCGAATCCTCGTGACCAACGACGATGGCGTCGACGCCGTCGGACTCCATGTCCTCGCCCGGCGTCTCGGGGAGCTGGGTGACGTCGTCGTGGCCGCTCCCGATCGCGAGTATTCAGGTGCGAGCGCCGCCCTCGGCACGCTGCACCTCATCCGACCAGAGGTCCACCGCGTGCGCATCGACGGTGTTCCTGAGGCTTGGTCGATCACCGGCCCCCCGGCGTTGTGCGTGATGTTCGCGCGCCTCGGCGTCTTCGGCGCGCCGTTTGATCTCGTCGTCTCCGGTATCAATCCCGGAGCCAATGCCGGACGGGCGATCTATCACTCCGGCACCGTCGGGGCCGCGCTCACGGCGAGGAACGGTGGTGTCTCGGGGCTCGCAGTGAGCCAAGCCGTCGACGACTTCGGCGTCGAAGGTCAGGGCTGGGACGACATGCTCGCCGATCAGCGATGGGAGACCGCCGCGGAAGTCGGCGCGCGTGTCGCGAAGGAGATGCTCGGCAACCTTCCGACCGATCCGATCGTGATCAACGTCAACGTGCCGAACCGTCCGATCGACCAGCTCGCCGGATGGCGTAGGACCGAGGTGGCGCTGCTGCCGCCTCGAGCATTGGCGAGCGCGGCACTCATCCCCAAGGTCGGACACGACGGCGCGTTCGAAGTACGGATGGACTGGGGTGATCCGCTCGAGCTCCCGGTCGACACCGACAGCGGAGCGGTCGAGGCGGGCTACGTCGCCGTCACCGCGCTCTGCCGGATCGTCGACGACTCCGCGGTCGACCTGACTCGCATCGGCACCGCCCTGGCGTCGCTGCCATGACGAGCCAGGAGGAGACGGCGCTCGCGACCCTCGACGACGCCATGCTCGCCGAGCTCGCGGCCGTTGGCGACGAGCGCGCCGTCGAGGGCGGCGACGTGCTGTACCACGCGGGCAGTGACTCTCGAGACTTCTTCGTCGTGCTCGATGGCGAGGTCGAGGTGACTCGTCACGATGTCGGCGGCGATGTCGTGGTCGCGACTCGGGGTGCGCGCGGGTTCCTGGGCGAGTTGAACCTCCTGACCGGTCAACGGCCGTACCTCACCGCTCGCGTCAGCAAGGCGGGGCGCGTCCTCGTCGTCGCCTCCGAGCCGTTCCGCGAGCTCATGAGCACACGACCTGCACTGTCCGACACGATCTTCCGCGCGTTCGTCGCCCGTCGCGAGTTGTTGCGGTCCGGTGAAGGCGCCGCCGCGATTCAGATCATCGGCTCGCGCTACTCCCCCGAGGCGATGTCGCTGCGCGCGTTTGCCAATCGGTCCCGGCTCCCGCACACGTGGATCGATGTCGAGGAGATCGACGACGTTCCCGTCTTCTTGGCCAGTCTCGGCGCGCACCCACATGACGTGCCCCTCGTCATCACGCCCACCGCCCGCATGCGCAACCCGACGCCCGGCGAGCTCGCCGAGCACCTCGGCTTCACGTACCACCCGATGCCAGGGTTCCTCGCCGATCTCGTCGTCGTCGGCACTGGTCCGGCCGGCTTGGCCGCCTCGGTGTACGGCGCGTCGGAAGGGCTTGCCACGATCGCGCTCGACGGGGTGGGCCCCGGCGGGCAAGCAGGCGCGAGCTCGCGCATCGAGAACTACGTCGGCTTCCCGAACGGAGTGTCGGGCGACGATCTGGTGTCGCGCGCGGCGATCCAAGCGATGCGGCTCGGCGCCCGCCTGAACGCACCCTGCGAGGTCACGGGTCTTCGGCGCGAAGACGGATTCCACGCGGTCGTGCTGAGCGATGGGAGCGAGATCTCGACGAAGGCCGTGATCGTCGCGACGGGCGCGCGCTACCGCCGGCTCGAAGTCGACGACCTCGAACGGTTCGAAGGCGCGGGGGTGTACTACGCGGCCACCGAACTGGAAGCGCGCGTCTGTGGTGGTTACAGCGTGGTCGTTGTCGGCGGCGGCAACTCCGCGGGCCAGGCTGCCCTGTTCCTCGCACAACAGGGCAGCCCTGTATCGCTCATCATCCGTCGACCCGATCTCGCGGCCACGATGTCGCAGTACCTCATCGCCCGCATTGCCGCAGACCCGCGGATCGACCTTCTCACGCAAACGGAAGTGCGGGAACTGGCGGGCACGACGCACATCGAGCGCGTCACGGTCGAGCACACGCCATCCGCGCAACGGACCGCGATGGAGTGCCAGGGGCTCTTCTGCTTCATCGGCGCAGTGCCCGCGACCGCGTGGCTCGGCGACCGCGTCGCGGTCGATCGCGCGGGCTTCGTGCTCACCGACCGGTCCCTGTCGGATGAAGACGTCGCGTCACCCGACTTTGCCGGCCGTGATCCGCTCCCGTTCGAGACCTCCGTTCCGGGAGTGTTCGCCGTCGGTGATGTGAGGCACGGATCGATGAAGCGAGTCGCGGCTGCGGTTGGTGAAGGATCCAGCGCCGTCCGCTCCGCCATCGACTATCTCGCGGCGCACGCCTGACGCTCGCGACATCCCAGGCGAGCAACGGGATGACTTGATTCGCCGCTGACCGGGAAAACGGCAACAGATGTTGCTGTTGCTGACTCCGCTCGCCCCGTTGCTGGGACTGCTGTTCCTTCTCGGCGCCGAACGTTTCGAGCGCGGCCTCGACCCGAAACCCCACCGACGCTGATCGTGCCGACACACACCGTTCACCGCCCAGCGGGCGCCGACGGTTCGGACGAGCAATGGGACGCGGCTGACGACCGTGCCGTTCCCTTCGCGGCCGCGCACATCGACTCGCTCGCTCGATGCTCAGGCGTGCAGTTCCCCGAGACCGTGCTCGGTGCCGCGACCGCGGCCCTGCGCGCCGGTAAACATCTCATCCTCACTGGCCCACCCGGTACCGGGAAGTCCACGCTCGCCAAACTGTTGGCCGACGCTGCGCAGGAAGCATTGATGTGCACCGGACACATCGCCGCAACGGCGACCAGTGAATGGACGGTCGCTGACACGATCGGCACGAGCATCGACACCGCGCAAGGTCGGGTGTTCCGCGCCGGTGTCGTCACCCAGGCGATCGAGTCAGGGCGCTGGCTCGTCATCGACGAGTTCAATCGGGCGAACATCGACCAAGCCTTTGGCGAACTCTTCTCGGTCCTGGCTGGCCAGACCGTCGTACTGCCTCACCGGCGCAGTGAATTCGCGCCGGCGCTGTCGCTCGTGCCGTACGGGTGTGAGCCGCCTTCGGAGACCGAGGCCATCTGCATCCCGAAGCCTTGGCGGATCATCGCCACGATGAACACAGCGGATCGCGGGTTGCTCTTCACACTGTCGCGCGCGCTGATGCGGCGGTTCGCCTTCGTCAACGTCTCCTCGCCGAACGAGCAGGTCTACCGGCAGCTGTTGGACGGGCCGGGAAGGCACGTGACCGCGTTGCTGCCGCTTCGTGAACTGCACGACATCGGCCCGGCCATCTTTCTCGACGCGGCCGACTACGTCGCCATGCGCAATCTCGACAGCGTCCGCCCATCGCTGGCGCTCCTCGAGGCGTTCAACGCCTACTTCTTGCCCCAGCTCGACGCGCTCGACCGCGCCAGTTCGGCGCGGCTGCTCGAGATCCTCGACGAGGCGCTCGATCCTCCCGAACAACAAGCGGTCCGCACGATTCTTCGCGAGTTCCAACTGCTCGACGTCGCCTGACGGCGAGCTAGCCGCGCGCCATCACCACACCGACGGCGATCGCGCCGCACGCGACAGCCAACGCCGCCACCGGGTCCACCCACCACCAGTGAAAGGCCGACGCGAAGCCCGTACCCGCGACGGTGACGATGGCGAGGAGGCAGCCGGTCGCTGACAGCCATCCGTCGGCGAGCAGCGCTCGACTCGGGATGCGGCCGGCGATCTTGCGCTTGCGCACGGACAGCACCGCGAGTATCACGGCAGACGTACCCGCGAGCACCACGCCGGCCAGAACGGAGTGTGACTCGTCGCCACCGACGAGTCGCCGCACACTCTCCGCGGCGACCAGCGCGCCAATGACGAACAGGCCGGTCGTGACGATCCGCAACGCGGTTCGCTCATGTCGTTCGGAGAACGCTTCGTGACGCAACGCGTGGCCGAAGTGCACGACGAGCGCGGATGAGCCCGCCGCGTCGAGCAGGCCCGTGAGCCCGAAGGCCAAGAGCACGAGACTCTTCGCCGCGACGCCGATGGCCACCGCAGCGACACTCGACGCAACGGTCCAGACAATCGACGCGATCGAGACGCGCACCCCGGCTCGCAAGTCATCGGGTGCCATCGCCTCCAGCTCAGGATCGTGCATGCGTCCTCCAAATTGGACTCATGCCGACCAGGCTTCCCGGCGCACCATCGCCCGACGGCGAGGCACAGACCGTAGCAAGTAGCGCTCAGAGCGCTCGGCGCTTGGCGTCGAGCATGTCCTTCTCGGCGGTGTTCGTGGCCAGCTCGTGCGCCCGGTCGTACGCGCGACGAGCGTCGTCGCGGCGCTCCAGACGAGCCAAGAGGTCGGCGCGGGTGGCGTGGTACAGGTGGTACTCGTCGAGCGCGAGATCTTCGATAGCTGCAAGCGCAAGCGCGGGCCCATGCACCTCGGCCACGGCCACCGCGCGATTCAACGCGACCACAGGCGTGGGCGCGATCGCAAGGAGTTGGTCGTACAGCGCGAGTACCTGGTTCCAGTCGGTGTCAGCGGCCGTACGCGCATCACTGTGGACCGCGTTGATCGCGGCTTGGATCTGATACGGACCCCTCCGGTTGCGACGCAAACAGCGGCGGACGAGCTCTTGCCCTTCGTCGATCAGCTCGCGATCCCACAGCGTGCGGTCCTGATCCGGCAGGAGGATCATCGTTCCGTCGGACGCAGTGCGGGCGGCGCGGCGAGCGTCGATGAGCAGCAACAAGGCCAGCAGTCCGATCACCTCCGGCTCGTCGGGCATCAGCTCGACCAAGACGCGAGCGAGTCTGACCCCTTCAGCGCACAAGTCGTCGCGGATGAGCGCGTCGCCCTCCGTCGCGGTGTAGCCCTCGTTGAAGATCAAGTAGATGACGGCCAGAACCGGCCGAAGGCGATCGGGAAGCTCAGCGTTCGTCGGGACCCGATACGGGATCTTGGCGTCGCGGATCTTCTGTTTCGCTCGGACGAGTCGCTTCGCCATCGTCGGCTCCGGCACCAGAAACGCCCGGGCGATGTACGACGCTTCGAGCCCACCCAGGAGCCGGAGCGTGAGCGCGATCTGCGCTTCGGGCGCGAGCGCCGGATGGCAACAGGTGAAGATCAGGCGAAGGCGGTCGTCGTTCATTTCGGGATTCGATTCTGTGGACTCGTCCGGCTCGGTGAGGACGAGGGATTGCACGTGGCGGTCATGGCGGGAGGCCTCGCGGCGGAGGCGGTCGATCGCTCGATTGCGGGCCGTCGTGGTGATCCATCCACCGGGGTTCGGCGGCACGCCGTCCTGCGGCCACCGTTCGCTCGCGACCACGAACGCCTCCTGAACCGCCTCTTCGGCGACATCGATGTCACCGAACAGGCGGATCAGGGTGGCGATGACTCGACCGGACTCCTCACGGAAGATTCGTTCGAGTGCAGTGTGGTCGACGGTCGGCACGGGGACGATCGTCGCTCAGAGGCCTTCGGTGTCACCTTGGAACGGCCGCACCTCGACCGGGCCCATGCACGCCACGGATCCCTTCTTCGCCCACTCGAGGGCAGCGTCGAGATCGGGAGCCGAGATGACCCAGAAGCCGCCGAGGTGTTCTTTGGTCTCGGCGAACGGTCCGTCGGTGATGACGACGTCGGAATCCTTGGCGTTGACGACGGTCGCGATTTCCGGCGCCTCGAGTCCGCCGGCGAAGACCCACGCGCCGGCCGCTTTGACTTCGGCGTTGAAGGCGTCGACTTGCTTGAACGCCTTCTGCATTTCTTCCTCGCTGGCTGGCGGCAGGGCGTCGGGGCTGTGGTGCACGGAGAGCATGTAGATGGTCATTGGTCTTGATCCTTACTCGTTGGTTGGGTTGGTTGGGTTGGTGGACGGTTGTTGTCAGTCGGCGAGGCGAGAAGCGAGCGCCGGGATCACGATTGCCGCGGCCGCGATGTGCGCAAGCATGAGCGTGAGCTTGGTGGCGGTCTGGGCATCGGCGAGCACGTCGGGCACGAACGACAGAGCCGTCAGCGCCAGCGTCGTCTTGACGAACGTGTTTCGGGCGTGGGCGGACCGGCGAGCCATGATGCTCGCCATCACAATGCCGACGGCCGAGAAGAACAGCGTGAGCTGCGCAAAGCCCGCCGTCGTGATCGACTCGCCCCCGATCGTGATCGGCACGCCCATCGCATCAGCGGCGACGGCAACACCGGTGGTGGCGACAGAGGCGGCGACCGCGGCGACTGCGCCGGTGCGGCGGAGCTGGCGGTTCGAGACCGGGCGGGCCTCGGGGCGGGTGGTGGTCGTGGTCAGGGTCGTTGCGGTCATTGGGGCTCCTCTCGTTTCAGCAGGCCCGATGCCCGCTGCTCAACAGGTGCTACGAACGACCGGAGCCCCAGAGGACAGGTCGACCGAAATTTCTTGGGCGTAGGTTCTCGTGATGCGAATCGGGCTCACAGGAGGCGGCGCGACCGCCGACCGCATGATCCAGCAAGCCGTCGCCGCGGAGGCCGACGGGTTCACAAGCCTCTGGTACGCGAGCGCCGTGTTCGGCGACCCCCTCGTGGCCATGGCGCTCGCCGGGCGAGCAACGACGACGATTGAACTCGGCACCTCCGTTCTGCAGACGTACACCTGTCACCCCGTCCTGCAGGCCAACCGTGCCGCGTCGACCGCCGCGGCCATGGAGCGGCCCGGTCTCACCCTCGGCGTGGGCCCGTCGCATCGACCGGCGATCGAGGGCGCGTACGGCTTGTCGTACAACCAGGTCGGCGCACACACGGAGGAGTACGTCACCGTGCTGGGCGCGTTGCTGCGCGGCGAGGGCGTGAGCCATCACGGCGAGCACTTCCGCGTCGACATCCCCCTCGTGAACGCACTGCCGCAACCGGTCAGCCTGATGGTGTCGGCGCTCGCGCCCCGGATGCTGCGCGTCGCGGGCGAGCTGACCGACGGGACGATCTTGTGGATGGCCAATGCCCGTTCGATCGCGACGCACGTGGCACCGAAGATCACCTCGGCGGCAGCAAACGCCGGGCGGCCGGCGCCTCGCATCGTGGCCGGGCTGCCCGTCGCCGTGCACGACGATGTCGCCGAAGCGCGTGAGACTGCGGCGCGGGACTTCGCCAACTACGGCGTGTTGCCCAACTACCGCCGCATCCTCGACATCGGCGGCGCATCCGGCCCCGGCGATGCCGCGATCGTCGGCGACGAAGCGGCGGTCACGGAGCAGATCGAGGCATTGTTCGACGCGGGCACCACCGACGTCTGGGCGGCACCGTTTCCGGTCGGTGACGACCGAGCGGCTTCTCGCCAGCGCACCCTTGCGCTCCTCAAGGAGCTCGCCGCCGCGTAGGTTCCCCGAACTCGGGGTCATTGGGCCGGTCATGACCGGCGTGACGACCCCGAGTTCGCATGGGGGATGCTCAGGGATTGCGGGTGGCCACGACCTCGAGGTACTCCGACGGGATCGTCAGCCCGTCGTTCGTCTTGCGGTCCGCGCCGTCGGCCAGCGCCACGAGTTGCGTCTGCAACGACAACTGGCCGTCGGCATCGAGTGCCGCCCATGCCTTGACGAGCGGGCCATAGAACGCCTTGAACGTCTCGAAGTAGTCCTCCGCGGAGCGGAAGCGGAAGACGAAGTGGCGGCGGGCGATGTCGACCTTTGCATCGGCACCGAACAGTTGCTGCAGACGGTCCTCGGTGCCCCACGCGAGCGGCGAGGGAACCCCCGCCGGCGGCGGGTTGTGCTGGCCGACGATCTTGAACATCTGGCCGACGAAACCCTCCGGCGTCCAGTTGGCCAGTCCGATGCGTCCCCCCGGACGGCAGACGCGAAGCATCTCGGCGGACGATCGGTCGGGGTTGGGCGTGAACATCACGCCGAAGGTGGACAGCACGGAGTCGAACGTGGCGTCCTCGAAGGGAAGCGCCTCAGCGTCGGCGACCTGCGTCGTCAACGGCAGCCCGTCGGCGTCGGCGCGCACGCGGGCGCGATCCAACAACGCCTCGACGTAGTCGGTCGCCGTCACGTCTGCACCACGGCGAACGGCGGCGAGCGAGGCGTTGCCGTTTCCGGCGGCAACGTCGAGCACGCGGCTTCCGGCGGCGATGTCGACGGCTTCGCACAGCGACTCTCCGACGATCTGCAGGGTCGTGCCGATCACCGCGTAGTCACCAGATGCCCAGGTGGCCTGCTGTTTCTGCTTGATGGCCTCGATCTCCTCGGGGCTGACGGTGCTGGTCATCGCGTCTCCTCGTCGCTTCGCCTCATCGTTGGGGCTGGGTCGATGATCCTCGCGACGGGAGAAGTGCGCATCGGATGATCACCCCAGCTACCCGCGCTTCCCGGGTGGGGCGAATACCCCACCGATCTGGGTCAGGTCGGCTCGAGCACGCGGACGGCGGCGTGTTGCAGTGCGGCGATGTGATCGTCGACCGTGGCCTGGCCGATGTACATCGTGTCGATGGTGAGATGCGTCGCGCCGGCGTCTCGCCATTTCTCGACCTGTCGCACGAACTTGTCGGGGTCGTCTGCCGACCAGCTCACGCGGCCTTCCATGCCGATTGCCCCTGGGTCGCGGCCCCCCTCACGCGCGGCGCCCTCGATGATCTCGAGCGCGTGCTGGAGACGCTCGTCGGGCCGCATCATCGGGAACCAACCGTCGGCGAGGCGGCCGATGCGGCGGAACGCCGGTTCTGACGAGGCGCCGATCCAGATCGGGATCGGCCGCTGGATGGGCAGTGGTGCGAGACCGGCCCCGGTGATCGTGTCGAACGTGCCCGTGTGGGTGATGGACGTCTCGGTCCACAGTCGCCGGAGCAGCTCGATCTGCTCGGAGAACCGGCGGCCCCGTTGATCGAATCGCTGGCCGAGAGCCTCGTATTCGACCGGGTTCCATCCCACTCCGACGCCGAGTCGGAAATGACCCTCGGTGAGGAGGTCAACCTCGGCCGCCTGCTTTGCGACGAGCGCGGTCTGACGCTGCGGCAGGATGATGATGCCGGTGACGAGCTCGAGCGACGTGATCGCCGCGAGGTAGCCGAACATCACGAACGGTTCGTGAAACGTCGTGGCGACGTTGTAGGGACCCGCCCACCCCTCGTGGACCGCGGGATCCGCGCCGAGCACATGGTCGTAGGCCAGGAGATGCGTGTAGCCGAGGGCATCGACCGCCTCGCCGTACGCGCGCACCGCGCCCACGTCACCGCCGAGTTCGGTCTGGGGGAAGATCACACCGATTCTCATCGCCGGCGAGCGTACATTGACATGATCCTCTCAACATGAGATGGTCATCTCATGAATCTGCGGGAGGAGCAGCGGGACCTCACCCGTCGCAAGATCCTCACTGCGGTGCTCGACCTCGTCGCGGCGCAGTCCATGAGCGAGTTGAGCGTGCCGCTGGTCGCCGAGCGCAGCGGCGTGTCGGTGGCCACCATCTACCGGTACTTCCCGACCAAGGACGCGTTGCTCAATGCCGCGGCCGAAGAGCCGGCGCGTCGCGCGGGCGGCGCGTTGATCTCCGACGGCGACGACGGACCGGCGTACTTGCGCAAGATGTGGGAGGACTTCGCCGACCACCTCGATCTCGTGCGTCACCAGGTCGCGTCGGACACGGGCCGCGACATGCGCAATCGGCGCTACGACGCGCAGAAGGCGTGGATCGCGGAAGCGATCCGCCGTCAGGGAATCGATCCGAAGACCGCAAGCGGACAGCGGTTGGTGCGCATGTGCCTGCTACTGACGTCGTCGCTCGCGTTCCTCGATCTACATGACCGACAGGGCCAGTCGCCCGGCGACGCCGTCGACGACGTCACGTGGGCCGTCGCCGCGCTCACCGAAGTGAGCGGTACGCGGTCTGCTCGAGGCACGAAACGGAGGACGTCATGAACGACGAGTTCCGCGCGCCCGGACGCGGCGGTTGGATGCTGTTGGGTGATCACTTCGCCGGAGCGCTGACCGCCGAGTACCAGCGCATCTACGCGGAGACGTGTCCGCCTGGGATGGCGTCCTATATGGAGCGGTACGGCGTACTCGCTCGTGGTATCGACGTTGCGTTCGTCCATGGTCACCTGTACATCGCTCCTGTGCCGCTGGCCGGCCCACGTGAGATGCGACGGCCACCCCCACAAGCGCTGGTGTGGTTGATGGCCCGGGTCCATCCGGCGTTCCGCACGCGAACGCGGGCGGCACGGCGAACGCTCGCCGAGCGGCCGTGGCGCGCGGTGAACGACAACTGGTTCGCGGCCGAGCGCGCGCAGTGGGCCGACCGCAACCGCGCGCTCCAAGATGTCGACCCGTCGTCACTCGACGATGCCGCGCTTCGCGAGCATCTTGGCGCGTGCCGCGCCAACGTCGTCGCGGGATACACGCGCCACCTCGAAATGCACGGCGATGATCTGTTGCCGATCGGCCTGCTCCTCGCCCGTTGCGCGGAGTGGGACATTGATGCCGCGACGGCGTCCCGTGCCCTCGCCGGTGCAACCCCGCACGAGATCGCGGCGGCCGAGCCCGCCGACTGGCAGCTCGTCACCGGCTACGACCTCGACAGCCTTGCGTGGTGCGAGCTCCACGGCATCAAACGCGCAGAGCCCGGACCTGCGCCTGCACCACTCGATCTCCACCCGCTCGTCGCGCCGGAGCATCACGACGAGCTCGAGAAGCTCGTGCTCGATGCTCGGATGGCGGTGCCGCTGCGCGACGACAACGGGGTGTTCACTGGCGCGTGGCCGATGGGCTTGCTGCGACGGGCGATGCTCGAAGCGGGTCGGCGACTCACGCTGCACGACACCAACGACGCGCTCGAGTTGACCGTGGCCGAGCTCGATCGACGGCTCAGCGGTTCGAGTGAGCCCTCCGCCGACGCCGCCGCGGCCCGCGCCCTGGCCCGAGCGGCGGACTCCGCGCGCTCGGCCCCGGCGAGCCTCGGGCCCGATTTCGCCATCCCGCCCCTGACCGCCCTGCCGCGGGCCCTCGCCCTCATGGGCGCGGCACAACTGGCGGCGGCCGACAACATGCGCGGAACCGAGACGGCAGTCGGCATCGGCGACCACCCGTACACCGGACGCGCCCTCGTCGTGGACGACGCGAGCGAGGCCTTTGACCTGATCGAGCCGGGCGACGTGATCATCACGCAATCGACGAGCCCTACCTGGAACGCGGTGCTCGGCTACGCCGGCGCGTTGGTCACCACCAGCGGCGGCCTGCTGTCGCATGCCGCCGTCCTCGCCCGTGAACTCGGGATCCCTGCACTCATCGGGGAACCAAACGCCCGCCTCGGCATGACGACAGGAATGCTCGTGACCGTCGATCCCGGCAACCGGACCGTCGCCAGGGCCTCGTAGCGGAGTCTCTACACGTGGCGCAGGCCGACGAGCACGGCCATGCCGACGACGAGTGTGAGCGCAGTGCTGCGCGTGCGCCAGAAGATCAAGCCCGCGATGACGCCGGCGGCCAACTCGGGTTGCCAGAGGTCGAGCTGATCGCGCGGCCGGAGTAGATCCGGGACGACGATCGCCGCCAGCGCAGCCGGCGGTATCTGCCGCAGGATGCGCTGCACAGACGGGGGCACGTCCGTCAGACGGTGCGCGGCCAGAAGAAAGCCGGCGCGCATCGAGAACGTTCCGATTGCGGCGAGGACGATCGCCAACCACGCGGTGCTCACGTCGACGCTTCCGGAACAACGCTCGACGCCGTCGGCGGCCAGCGCATCTCGGCCAGCGTGCCGGCGATGATGCCGCTCACGGCACCGACCATCAACGAGAGCTTCCCGGCACCGACCTCGGCGCCGAGGACCGCGGCGATCCCGCCGACGGTGGCGGCGATCGCGGCCGGCCGCCCGGTGATGGCCGGCACGAGGAGCACGAGGAAGACGAGCGGCACCGCGAACTCGAGCGGCAGGTCGTCGGGCACGGTCGCGCCGATCAGCACGCCGGCGATCGTGCTGAGCTGCCACGAGCCCCACAGCATCAGCGCCGCCCCGAGGAAGTACGGCACGCGGCGGTCCGGATCGTCATCCGAACCCCAGCGAGCGATGCACACCGCATAGGCCTGGTCGGTGAGCAGGTAGGCCACCCACAACCGCGTGCGCAGCCGCTCGCGGGCCAAGTGCGGCGCGAGGGAGGCGGAGTAGAGCAACAGCCGAAGGTTGATGGTCCACGCCGCGACGGCGGCAACAAATGCCGAGCCGCCCGAGCCGAGCACGTCGATCGCCGCCAGCTGCGATGCGCCGGCGAAGACGATGACCGAGAAACCCACCGCGACCGCGCCGCCGAGGCCGTGCGTCACCGGCGTGGCGCCTGCCACCAATCCGAACGGCACCACCCCGACGAGCATCGGGGCCACCGCTCGAGCGCCCGCCCGGAAATCGTCACGATTGGTCGTCATGCACGCAGGCCTTCGGCGAGCAGGATGAGTCCGAAGATCACGAATGCAGCCACAGCGCCGATCTTGATCGCTCGGTCAGGGAGCCGAGCACCGAGTTGTTTGCCGGCGATGATCGCGAGCGCGTCAGCCGCAACCATTCCCAATGTCGAGCCCGCCCACGTGCCGAGGGCGCCCTCGGTGGTGGCGAGCGTGATCGTCGCGAGCATCGTCTTGTCGCCGAGCTCGGCCAGGAAGAACGCCACGCTCGCCGCCGCGATGGCCGAGCGATTGGACCGGTCGGCTTTGGCGGCCTCGTCGTCGTCGAGGGTGTCGCCCCGCCACGTCCAGGCCGCAAACGCGAGGAACGCGAGGCCAGCGACGATCGAGATGGGCCTCGTCGGGATCGACGCGCCCACGACCGAGCCAACCAACACCGAGAAGGCATGGACGACCGCCGTGGCGGCGGTGATGCCGATCAGCACAGGCAGCGCCTTGTAGCGGGCGGCGAACGCGAGCGCCATGAGTTGACTCTTGTCGCCGAGTTCGGCGACGAAGATCACTCCGAAGCTGAGCAGTAGGGCGTGCACGGGTTGTCTCCTCTCGACCCGGAGGAGCTGACGGCACGGAGCCGCGACCTCGACCGGGCAACCGTTGTCGGATGCCGGTCGAAGGTCTCGTCCACCCGCTCATCGCAGGCCCGGGGACCGGGGCTCATCACCCAGCGTGTCGATCTCCCGGCGGAGGACTACTCCCCTTCGCCACGGAGAAGACTACAAGCGACCGGCATCAGCCCTGACCCGTCAGGAGACTTCGTTGAGAAAATTCTCGATCCGTCCGACGCTCACACTGAAGGGTCGGAAGTTCAAGGGCTTGCGGGGCTGGTCAGGGAAGCCGCTCCATCCGCCGCTCACCGACGTCCCCATCGCCGCCTACCTCCTGGGCGCCGTGTTCGACGTGATCTCGCTCGTCGGCGGCGAGGACCACAGCTGGGCGCGCGAGTTCTGGCACGCGGGCACCTATGTCTTCATTGCGGGCGCCGTGGTCTCTGTGTTCGCCGCGCTGACAGGACTGTGGGACGCGTGGAAGTCGTCCGAGGCCGGCACGCAAGCGCGGCGCACGATCAACACCCACGCCACGATCATGGTCAGTGTCACCGTGCTCGCACTTGCGGACATCGCGTGGCGCCTGAGCGGCTATGACTCCGAACCCGTGACCCCGGCCGGGATCATGGTGCTGTCAGTCGTGATCGCGCTGCTCGTGTCGCTCGGCGCGACCTTCGGCGGCAGTCTCGTCTTCGAGTACGGATTCAACGTCGAGACGGCGGGCGATCACCCGGTGTGGCACAAATCCGAAACCGATGTCTTTCCCGGCCAGCACAGCGAGCCGGAGAGCGCGCCCTGACGACAGCGGAGCGCGTTCAGGAGTCGACGCCGAAAGTCTGTTCGATCTTCACTGCGAGTGACTCGGCAGCGCTCGCGAACGCGGCGCTCGTGCGGTCGCGGATGGCGACGAGCGCGTCGAGCGCCTGGATCAGCTCATCGCGCTGACGACCGCTGAGCCACGGTGCCCGCGCGAACTCGTCCTCGAGCTCGGTCCTGGTGCGCGCGAGGACGACGTCAGCGCCTCCATCGCCGGGTGACTGGTTGGTGACCGCCCCGGCTTCGTCGTGGAGGACGAGGACCCGCAGCCCCGCTGCGGTTTGACGGGCGTCGGATTGCACGCTGCGGACGCGGTCCTCGACCGATGGCGCGAGCGCTCGACCGATCAGTACGCCAGCGATGAGCCCGACCACCAGGGTCGCCAGCACGAGCGCGATGGTTCGGCGGCGGCGTTGACCGGCGGGGATGTAGAGGGCCACGGGTCACTCTCTTCCAATGATCACGGTGGGGATCGTGCCGTTGACGGCGATGGCGTCCGCCACCTCGAGGATGGCTTGCGGTTCGACGATGGGCACCTGGAGGAGCCGCGCGCCACTGATGACCCAGGCCTCCGGTGTGACGGTGACCGGACCGAGGTTCCGCGAGTTGCGAGCAATGATCTTGGCGAGATCCGCCCCGGCCGCCGTGACCGCTTCGCCGCGGATGTCGATGACGAGATCGGCGTACTGATCGAAGACTGCGACGTGCGCGTGGCGCTCCGCCCGAGTCGCGACCCAGTACTGGCCGACCGCAGTCGCACCGTGGTACCCACGTTCTCGCGCGGCGGTGTCGGCGTCGGCGTCGCTGGCGGGTGGCCGTCCGGGCACTGCACCGGAGCTGAGCGCGACCGATCCGGTCACGGTGACCCGCAACGCGCTGCGCTCGGAGTAGTGCTCGACGCGTACGTCGAGGCTGGCGGCGGACGCGCCCGCCTGCATCGCTTCGGCTTCGACGTCGGCGATGAGTGCTTGGGTGTCTGCCGGGGTCGGGTTGGCGAAGGTGCGCTCCCGTTCGGCGCGCACCAACGACAGCGCGTCGCCGATGGCGCTGATGACCTCGGCGTTCGGCGGCACGACGATGTCGAGGCTCATCGCCGACGCGACCGCGCGCCCGAGCGCGCCCGCACCGCCACCGACGGCAACGAGTACAGGGTGCTCCAGATGGTGGTCGCGGGCCACCGCGGCCACCAGATCGCCGACCGCTTGCGTTGAGGCTTGCAACATGCGTCGAGCGACCTCCTCGCCGGGCAGTCGCAGATGCTGGCCTGCGAGCGCGAACGCGGCGAGCGCCGCTGCACGGTTCGCGTGGGCGTAGTCGCCTTCGTGCACGATCCCGAGCGCGTTGGCCGCGCACGTGTTGGTCAACGCCGCGCGGCGCCCGTCGGTCAGCCGCAGCACGGTGTAGTCGGCCGGATCGCCGGGGCGTGGCGCGATCAGCTCGACGTCTGCCCCCGACAACTCCTCCTCGGTGAGAAAGCAGCTGTACGCGCAGCCGGCGATGTGCGCGCTGCGCGGCCCGACACCGTGCACACGACCCCGACGCGTTCGCAGCATGGAACCCCCGGCGACGCCCAGGACGCGCACGTCGAGCGCTCGGATGGCGGTGGCATGGCTCGCCACCTGCACATAGGACAACGCCGGTCGACCGCGCCGGATGGCGGCGACGTTGGTGGAGGTGCCGCCCACCTCGACGATCACGCCATCGACGATGCGGTTCGAGCGCAACGCGCCCGCAACCGACGCGGCCGGGCCCGAATACAGGGTGCGAGCCGGCTCGAGACGGAAACGAGCGAGGTCAGTGGCGCCGCCGTCGCCGCGCATCACCATGACCGGGCTCGCAACGCCGGCGGCGGCGACACCGGCCTCGACGACGTCCGCCGTGCGCAAGGCGATCGGCAGGATCGACGCGTTGAGCGCGGCTGTCACGGCCCGCAACTCGAGGCCATAGAGGCCGGTCATCTCCGCGGAGGTCGTGACCGGAAGACCGGCGGCCGTCGCCGCGGCGCTCATGATGCGTTCGTTGGAGAGGTCATCGGGCGCGAACGCCTCGGCCACGGCGATGGACTCCGCTCCCCCAGCCCGCAGCCGCTCGATGGTCGCCGCGGCGACCGCGGGATCGAGGCCGGCCGTCACATCGAGGAATTCCGGGAGCGTGCGCAGCGTGCGTCCTTCACTCAACTCGACCCGAAGATCGACCGTGCGGCGGCGGGCCTTGCGCAGATCAGGGTGGCGCCCCATTCCGATCAGTCCGACCGTGGCGACATCGCCTTCGAGCAGCGCGTTGACTGCTTGCGTCGTTGAGTGCGTGACCAACTCGACCCGGTCGGCGCCGACCTCGGCGGCGAGCCGGGTGACGACGTCGACGACACCCGCGGCGACGCCGTCCGCGTGGTCATGCGTCGTCGGCACCACCACTTGGGCGACGACCGCGCCGGCCACGGTGTCGAAGGCGATGGCCTTGGTGAACGTTCCGCCGACGTCGACCCCTACGCGAATCGTCACGGTCAGCGGTGAGCGTCGACCGGAACCATCGTCGCCGACGACGCCTCCGAACTCGACGCGTCCACGGCCGGTTCACCATCCGACGATCGGCGTCGGGGGCGCACGACGAACATGTAGAACGCTCCCGCGGCGTAGATGGCGATCAGCCCTGCTTGGGCGCTCAGAGTCTCGCGGCTCGGCCAGTACCCCAGCGATTGCGACAGGAAGATGGGCGCCCGTGGCCATCCCGGCCACCGATGAAGCCTGATCACGTCGGCTTCCTGCAACGAGCGCACCGCGTTGCCCAGGAAGGCGACCGATGTCGCCATCAGCAACACCACTGCGCTGGACAGGAACGCTTTGATCGGGACGCGGCGGCCGAGGCGGAAGATGACCCAGGCCACCACGCTCAACGTGACGATTCCCGCGGCCAGACCCGCCGCGACCCACTTGCCGAGCCCCGGACCGAACGAGAGCAGCGCTTGGTAGAAGAGCGCTGTCTCGAAGCCTTCGCGATACACCGCCGTGAAGCCCACCATCGCGAGGGCAGCCGTCGACCCGACCGAGATCGCTGTCCACACGCGGGCGCGCAGGAACTCCAACCAGCGCTTCTGTTCCAGCCGAGCAATGAGCCAGAACGACACGTAGAACAGCACGACGACCGCGAGCATCGCGGTGACGGCTTCGAGGATCTCGCGACCGAACGGCAGGGCCGACAGCACGGTGCGCAACACGAAGAAGGTGACGACGGTGGCGGCGACCGCTCCGGCCATGCCCCACAGAATCGGTCTCCGGTACTGGGTGGCCTTCGCCGCCTCCAAGTAGCCGAGCAGCACCGAGATCAACAACACGGCCTCGAGGCCCTCGCGGAAGATGATGAGGAATGACTGACCGAACACGACGGCCGGCGCGCTCAACCCGGTGTCGGTCAGGCGACGCTCGGCGTCGTCGATCATCGCCCGCAACTCGATGATGTTCGATCGCACCTCGCTGACGTCCGCGTGCGAACTGATCAAGCCGCGAATCTCGGCGAACTTGGTCTCGGCGTCAGAGGTGAGCTGCGCGTCGGCCACGCGCAGCGGCACCTCGACGAGCTCGAAGTGGCTGAGGTAACCCGACTTCGCTTCCGCGAACGCCTCGTCGACCTTGCCGTCCTTGATCAGGGCGAGGGTGCGGTCGATTGACTGGCGGACAACGTCGAGTTGGCGAATGGCGTCGGTCTGCGAGACCGCCGCGGTCTGCGCCGGAGCAGCCTCGGCGGCGGGCGCCGTGAAGGCGAGCGCGCCGGCGGCAATCAGCAGCGCGAGCAGCCACGGAGCCAGCCGGCGAGCGTTGAACATCAGCCCGGATACTTGGCCAAATAGGCCGTGACCGTCGAGCTCACCGAGCCGGCCGCTTGCTGGGCCTTGGTTGCGTCACCGTCGTCGGCCGCGGTCTCCAGAAGTGCGAACGCGTCCTCGAACGCGATGTAGCTGTCGGGATCGTTCGCCTTCACCGTGCCTTCGATCGTCTCCCACACCGGCTCGATCTCGCCAACCAGCTCCTTGGCCTTGGTCTTGTCGGTCCCGGCCGTGCTGGCGATCTGCTTCGCGGTCGAGTCGATCTGCTTCAGCCCTGTGACCACGTCGGCCGCCGACGCACGCAGCTCTTCTGGTGCCGGCGCCGTGCTCAACGCACCCCCGCCCGACGTCTCGGTCTTCTTGGAGTCACTCGAGCACGCGGCCGTCAACAACGAAATCCCCATCACCAGCAGCAGGGCTCGAACCACACGACTCATCGGGGTGCTCTCCTTTGCGTCCTCGTTGACCAGGTCATGTTAGGTGAGCCTAACGCCGGGGTGTCAAGTTCCCTGACTCGGACGAGTGGCCGAAATGCCCATGCAACACTCTGGCGATGCCTGCTGATGTGAAGGGTTCGGGAACGAGCGACGACCCGTGGGTGCTCACGACGCCACCTGGCAAGTCGACGTTCGAAGCGTGGCGAGACGAAGCCGCCGACCCGCCGGCGTTGGTGGTGCAGGTGGGGTCGACGCAGCTGCGGTATCACCTGCGGTGCATCGACGACCTCCACGCGATGCTGCGCAAGCACAAGGACTGGATGCCGCTTGGCAACGCCGACGAGCAGAAGCCCGCCGACGACGGCACCGTCGAGGCGTGGGGCCGGTCGCCAACCAACTCCGTGAAGGGTTGGTACGGCTTGAAGAAGGGCCTGCGCGGTCGGTTTGGGAGCTATGTGCCGCCGGTGCTCGAGGCGCTCGGGCCGGCTGAAGTCGAACACAACGCGCGCAACAACCGGATGCGCGCCATCTGAGCCCTCAATCGCGCACACCAGGGACGTACCGGTCGCGAAGAGCCCCAACCGTTGGCGCGGGGAGCGCGCCGCTGTCGAGGAGCCGCTCGACCGTCATCGACGAGAAGGTCGAGTCGTCCACGAGCAGCTCGCGGTAGCGGTCGCACGCTTCAGCAAAGTCGGTGTTGCCGGCAGGGTGGACGACGACGTGGCGGCCCCAGCTCCACGTGCCGCTCGGATGCTGGAGCATCGACAGCACGAGCGCGTGCTCGAGCCAGGTGTGGATGAGCTCCGTGCCGTTCACCGCGTCGAGCCACCCCGGAGCGAATCCGCCCGACATCTCGGTGACCTCGACGTACCGCGGCAGCCGCTTGGGCTTCGGCGGCTGCCGCTTGAGCCGGTCGTGATACGGGGTGCGGATACCGACAATCCCCTGCGCTCCGTCGCCAAGGTCGAGTACGAACGCGACGTCGAGGGCGACGAGGTTGCCGAGGTACGACGGATCGAGGCGTCCCGGCGAGTGCGCGAAGCGAACGTCGCAGACCGTGCCTGGTACGTCCGGCCACAACTTGTGGACGGCGCGGTCGGCGAGCCCGAGGTCGGCGGCCAGATCGCCGAAGAGGTTGAAGCAGAACGACGGGGACCACAGCAGTTCGGCCCACAGTCGCTGGTGGTCGAAGCTCTGCTCACGCTCGATGATCGACGTGCGGGCCATTGCCGCGTCGAGCGCGGCCGCGGTGATGAAGTTCGCTCCGGTCTCCTTGGCGTAGTCGAGCGGGAGCCGGCTCCCCACGAGCCGGGTCGGGGTCCCGTGACGCGGGACGATCGGCTGCGATCCGATCGGGTGTCCCTTCGACTCGCGCCATCGCGACTGCTGGAAGCGTGCTTGCCGACGGAACGCGGTCATCGCTGGCCGCTTGGGCACCCGATCCTCCGCTGCCCAGCAGTGCGCGGCCTCGAGCTCCTCCTGAGAGAGGCTCAACGCGTCGCGCTCGCCAGCACGTCGAGGTCGCGGTTCGCGTAGCGGTTGTGCTCCCACTCCTCGCCGAGCACGACGTGAATGCACGACATCACCGACGTCGTGCCGCCGTTCGGTGACGCAACGGTGCGCCGCAGGTCGTCGTGCAACGAGGTGCGCAACAGCTCGGCGACGCGCTCCATCCGCTCGCGGCGGAGATCGAGGACGTCATCGAGCGACGGTCTCGCGTCGACGTCGAGAACGCCCACCTCGCGCGCGTCCGCATCATCGTGGGGATAACCGAGCGGATGGAAGTGGTTCTGATCGCCGAACACCGGACCGGTGATCCAGCGATCGGTGGCGAACACGAGATGCCGCAGTGTCTGGATGTAGGAAAACTCTTCGTCGACCGATTCGTTCAACGCAGCCTCCGGCAGCGCACGAGCCCGCTCCACCGTGGCCTGCGCCTGCTCCCCGATCATCGTCCAGGCAGCGCGCAAGCCTTCGACATCCAAGGCGCGGAGCATGAGCCGCTCGGGATGGCGCTTGTCGAGCTCGTTGCGGACGAACGAGCTGACATCGACGCCGTTCACGATCAACGTGCCGATCAAGCCGGAGATGTCGAGGTTGTTCACCCAGGTGTCGGTGATCTTCACGTTCTGCAACATCACGCCGTGCCACCGTGAACCGGAGAGATCGACGCGCCGAAAGCGCGCTCCTCGAAGATCGTCGTCGATGAACTCGACCACGCGCGTATGTCTACTGCGCTACTCGCCGGTGGACCCGTCCACCGACTCCCGGAGGAGATCGGCATGGCCGTTGTGCCGCGCGTACTCCTCGATCATGTGAACCAGGATCCATCGGAGATTGACGGCGGTGCCATCGGGCCACGTGCGCGCCGCAAGCCGGTCGAGCCCGACGTCGGGCAGCGCGTCTGCGACGAGAACACGCGAGTTGGCCACCGCTCCCTCCCAGAGCGCGAAGAGCTGCTCGGGGGTGTCCTCGGCGGCCGAGTGCCACTCCCAGTCGGGGTCGGCCTTCCAGTCCACCGCGTCCCACGGGGGCACTCGGTCGCGCCCGTACAGCGCGCGCGAGAACCAGTCCGATTCGACGTACGCCATGTGCTTGAGCAACCCGCCAAGGGTCATCGTCGACGCGCCGACGGTGGCCGCCAAGCCGGCGGCGTCGACGCCGGCGCACTTCCAGTCCAAGGTCGCCCGCTGGTAGTCGAGGAAGCCGAGCAGGGTTGCGACTTCGTCGGCCGCAGGGAGCGGTTCCGGCCGACCGTGTTCGTCGATGATCACGTCCATTGATCCAAAATAGTGGAACACTCTAGAAATGTCGAGCAGTACTCGGATTCCGGACTATGACCTGCTGGAGGAGCTGGAGGTGTCGACCCCCGGCCAGCTGCACGCGATGGCGGGCCCGCTGCGGTCGACGATCCTCGACCTCCTCCTCGAGCGCGCCGCGACGGTCTGCGAGCTCGCGTCCGCCGTCGGTCGGCCGAAGAGCACGGTGGCCCACCACGTCAAGGTCCTCGTCGATGCCGGGATGCTCCGAGTGGTGCGGTCTCGACGAGTGCGGGCGATCGACGAGCGGTACTACGGCCGCACCGCCCGACTCTTTCGCGTGGGCGCGGTCGACCTGTCCAGCACCGCTCGATCAGCAGTCGGCGTCAACCCACTGTCCCGGGCGGCGGCGGAAGCCGTACCGGCGCACATCGCCGACGAGCTCCGCGCCACCCTTCGTCACGCGCGAATTCCTGAAGCGCGGGCCGACGAATTCTGGTCACGCGTGCTCGTGCTCGCGCAGGAGTTCGCCAAGCTCTCCCGCTCCGGCGACACGGTGTTCGGATTCGCCGCCGGTCTGTATCCAACTGAACATCCCGTCCTCCCCGACGCTGCAGAGGAAGAGCGGGAACAGTGACTAGCCGATGACGCGGAGCTGAGCGGGACTCGTCGGTACCGCGGCGTCGCCGATGCGAGCGAGGCCGGCAGCCGTGGCATCGTCGGCTGGCATCCAGGTGATGAGTCGCTGCTCGTCAACGTCATCGGCCAGCAGGAGCACCTCGTAGTCGAAGCGCAGTCGGCCGATGGCAGGATGCACGAGCCGCGTCGTACCTCGGCGCTTCTCGGTGGACGCGAACACCGACCAGCGCTCGACGAACTCCGGCGCAGCGCGCAGGTCGCTCATCAGCGCGGCGAAGTCGTCGTCGTCTCCCCAACGGTTCGTGGCGGCGCGCAGGCGACTGACCTGCTCGTCGGCCACAGCGACCCAGTCCGGGTACACGGTGTGCGCGTCCGGGTGCAGGAACACGTGCCGCGCGAGGTTCGGTACGGCACCGTCGAGCATCCCGAGTGGACGGACGACGTGCTCCCACGCACGATTCCACGCGAGCACGTCGTTGGCCGGGCCGGCCACGAACGCAGGTGTCGCGCCGAGACGTTCCAGCAGGGTCGTCACTGTCGGCGCGACCGCGCGGGCGAGTGGGCGCGTCGTCGGGCACAGTTCGGCGGTTTGGCTGACCATCGCGAGCAGGTACAGCTGCCGGCGTTGTCCGTCGTCGAGGCGCAGCGCGTCGGCCAATGCGGCGATCACGCTCGGCGACGGCTTCGTGTCGCGGCCCTGCTCGAGCCGGACGAGGTAGTCGATACTGACCCCGGCGAGCGTGGCCACTTCTTCGCGGCGCAGACCCGGTGTGCGCCGGCGGCCGTTGTCGGGCAGTCCGACGTCGCCTGGCTGAAGCTGATCGCGGCGAGCACGAAGGAACTCGGCAACCGTTGTCACCTTCCCAGCATGCCCCATGAGCCGACGGATCACCCTGGCCCTGTCAATACCATGATCAGCCCGGCCTTCTCAGTCCGTTCCCCTGAGCGGATGATGCGCCCATGACCACCGCATCCACCAGCGTCTCGCTGCCCTTGGCCCCCGGCCACTGGGCGGTCGACACCAACCACTCCTCGATCGGGTTCACGATCCGCCACCTCGGCGTGTCCAAAGTCCGAGGACGCTTCACCCGCTTCGAAGCGGACGTCGTCATCGGGGAGACCCTCGACACGACGAGCGTCACCGCCACCGTCGACATGGCATCAATCGACACGGCCAACGCAGACCGTGACGCCCACGTGCTGTCGCCCGACATCATCGACCTGGCCAAGCGTCCGACGATGGTGTTCCGCTCCACGCGAATCGCGGGCGCAGGATCGGAGTATCAGGTCGACGGCGATCTGACCATCGGCGACATCACCCGACCGGTCGTTCTCGCCGTCGAGCTCGGCGGCATCGAGAATTTCCCTGGCGGCCCCCGCCACGCGGGCTTCGAGGCCACGACCGAGATCCGCCGAAAGGACTTCGGCATCGACTTGGCGATGCCGCCCGGCATCAGTGCCGTCGCGCTCGGCGGCGACGTGAAGGTGGAGCTCGACCTTCAACTGCTCGAGCCCGCGAACTGACGCACGGTCCGCTTCCCGCCGAGCGGGTGTCGACCTCACCGCTCATGACTTCCTCAGGTTCTCGAGGACGCGGTCGAACACCGCCGCCATGGTCTTGAGCTCATCCTTGGACATCAGGTCGAAGAAGTAGCGCTGGACGGCCTCGGCGTGCGCCGGTGCCGCGTCCTGGATCGCCCGACGACCGGCCTTGGTCAGGCGCACCATCAGACCCCGAGCGTCCTCGGCGCATTCCTCACGTACGACCAGGCCGCGCTTTTCCATGCGGCTGACGTGATGGGACAGGCGGCTGCGGTCCCACCCGATCTCGTTGCCGAGATCGCGAGCCCGGAGCAGGCCGCCGGGTGCCTCGGAGAGCGGGTGCAGCACCTTGTAGTCCGCGCCCGAGAGCCCTGATTCGCGGGCGAGCTGCTGCTCCAGAAAGTTGTACAGGTCCTGGTTCATGTGCAGATACGCCTGCCACACGTGCTGCTGGCGATCATCGAGCCACCGCGGTTCTGTCATCGGGAATACCGTACCTCATTTTTTGTTGACGTGTCAGCATCTCAGGCTTATTGTGGACACGTCCTCAAACCTCAAGGGAGATGACCCCCATGACAGATCGAACCGTGAGCGTGCTCAGGACCCACGACGACCGACTCATCCCGGTCGCGGGCACCTATGACATCGATAGTGCCCACACCTCCGTTGAGTTCGTTGGTCGCCATCTCATGATCACCAAGGTCCGCGGCCGCTTCGGCGACGTGCGTGGAAGCATCACCATCAGCGAAGAGCCGGCGGACTCCCACGTCGAGGTCGAGATCGCCGCCGCGAGCCTGAGCACCGGCAACGGCGACCGTGACACCCACCTGCGCAGCGGAGACTTCTTCGACGTCGAGCACCACCCCACCATCACGTTCAAGTCGACCGCGGTGCGCGCACTCCCCGACGCGACGTGGGAAGTGGTCGGCGACCTCACCGTGCGCGACACGACCAGGCCCGTCACCCTTCAGGTTGACTTCGACGGCGCCGACATCTCCCCGATCGGCGACGAGCGCATCGGCTTCAGCGCCGCCACCGACATCAACCGAGAGGACTTCGGGCTCACCTGGAACATGGCGCTCGAGACCGGAGGCCTGCTCGTCGGTAAGACCGCGCGCATCGAGCTCGCGGTCCAAGCCATCGCGGCCACTGAGGCCGCCATCGCGTGACCGGCGAACCCCCCGACCTGGGACCGCCAGGCAACGAGGAGCGGCTGCCGTTCCCGCTCGTCTTCGGCCTCGACACGTTCGGCGACGTTACCGACGACATCGCTGGGCAGCCCCTGTCGCACGCGCAGACGATCCGCAACGTCGTCGAACAAGGCGTCATGGCCGAGCAAGTCGGCGTCGACTTCTTCGGGATCGGCGAGCACCACACCGACGACTTCCCGATGCCAGCCGGCGACGTGGTGCTCAGCGCCATCGCGTCGCGCACCAGCCGCATCCACCTCGGCTCCGCGGTCACGGTCCTCAGCTCGGACGACCCGGTCCGGGTGTTCCAGCGCTACTCGACACTCAACGCCATCTCTGGCGGTCGGGCGGAGGTCGTCCTGGGCAGGGGTTCCAGCATCGACTCGTTCCCGCTCTTCGGCTACGACCTGGCCGACTACGAGGCCCTGTTCGAGGAGAAGACCGAGCTTTTTGCCGCGCTGCTCGAGGGCGGGCCCGTCACCTGGGACGGGAAGATGCGGGCCCCGCTGTTCAACCAGGACGTCGTACCCCATCTCGAGTCGGGGCCATTCCCGGTATGGCTCGGCGTGGGCGGCAGCCCCGAATCGGTCGTCCGCGCCGCTCGGCACGGCTTCGGGCTCATGCTCGCGATCATCGGCGGATCCCCGGCACGGTTCACGCCGTTCTCCCACCTCTTCCACCAGGCTCTCGAGAAGTACGGACAGCCTGTCCGCCCGGTGGGCGTGCATTCGCCCGGACACGTCGCCGCCACCGATGAGCAGGCCCGCGAGGAGTTCTGGCCGCAGTACCTCGAGGTCATCCGCCACGTCAGCAAGACCCGCGGCTTCGCGGTGCCAACCAAGGAGTCGTTCCTGCGCGAGATCGGACCACAGGGAGCGCTGTACGTCGGGTCGCCCGAGACGGTGGCGCACAAGATCGCCGAGAATCTGCCCGCGCTGGGCGCGACCCGCTTCGACCTCAAGTACGGCATGGGCGGCTTGGCCCACGAGGCGCTCATGACCAACATCGAGCTGTACGGCACGCAGGTCATCCCGCGCGTCCGCGACCTGCTCGCCATCGACGAACCAGTTCTCAAGAGGAGCTGATCTGCCATGCCCGCCATCACCGTCGAAGACACCCTCGTCCTGCCCCGCATCCCCCGAACCGACCCGACCTCCAGGCCGCGACCCGTAGCCAAGGTTGTCACCTCCCGCCGCCAAGCCGAGGGCGCCGGTTTCGTCGTCGCCCGGCCCTTCCCCGGCGACCTCTCGCTCACCGAGGCCGACCCGTTCCTGCTGCTCGATCACGTCGGACCACTGGTCAACGCGCCCAGCGAAGCCAAGGGCGCGCCGTGGCACCCCCACCGCGGCATCGAGACCGTCAGCTACATCCTCGACGGTGAGATCGCCCACCACGATTCCCACGGCGGCGGCGGCGTGATCGCCGAAGGGGACACGCAGTGGATGACCGCCGGCGGCGGCATCCTCCACGACGAGCTGCCCAGCGAACGGGCCTACCGCGACGGCGGTCCGTTCCACGCGGTGCAACTGTGGGTGAACCTGCCGCCCGCGCTCAAAATGACGCCGCCCCGGTACCAGTCGATCACCCGCGACGGGCTGCGGCTGTTGACCTCCGACGACGGCGGCGCGCTGGTTCGTTTGATCGCCGGCGACCTCGCCGGGTTCGCGGCGCCGGGCACGACGCACACGCCGATCACCTACGCCCACGTGACCCTGGCCCCCGGCGCGCAACTGTCAGTTCCGTGGAGCCCCGACTTCTCGGCCTTCGCCTACGTCCTCACCGGCCACGGCACCGCGGGTGAAGAGCACCGCCCGATCGCGGGCGATCAGCTCGTCGTGTTCGGTCCCGGCGACCGTGTCGTCGTGGCCGCGGCAGGCGGCAAGGCCGAACCGCTGGATGTCCTTCTGCTCGGCGGGCTGCCGATCCGCGCGCCGATCGTGCACTACGGCCCCTTCGTCATGAACACCCGCGAAGAGATCGTGCAAGCGATCGAGGACTACCAAGCTGGACGGCTCGGCACCATCCCCGCCGATCAGCTCGTCCCTCGAAACTTCGCATGAACCAGACTGACGCGAGGTTCGACCGAGACAGGAGCGTGCGGTGAGCGATGCGTGTAGTCACCTCGATCAGGTCGCCGATGTCGCGCCGAGCAGCGAGGGCTGCGAAGACTGCCTGCGCATCGGCGGCCGCTGGGTCCATCTGCGGATGTGCATGTCGTGTGGTCATGTCGGCTGTTGCGACAACTCCCCCAATCGTCACGCCACCGGCCACTTCACGGCTGAGCACCATCCGATCATCCAGTCGTACGAACCGGGCGAGGACTGGTGGTTCTGCTATCTCGACGACATCGCCTTCATCGTCGACGACGCACCGTCGTTCGAGCACCCATGAGCAAGGGACCGGCGCTGCGCGTCGGAGGGCGGAGTCAGTGATGGCGGACACGAACCTCCCGCCGCTCCCCCTCGACCAGTGGGAGCCAACCAAGGACACCCTTCACCTGTGGGCGCAGATCATCGGCAAGACCCGGCTCGCGCTCATGCCGATGCGCAATCACTGGTGGAACGCCACCCTCTACCCCTCGGCGAGGGGCCTGACCACCCGACGCATGCCGGTCGACGCCCACAACCTCGAACTCGAACTCGACCTCATCGACCATCGAGTGTGGGCTCGCACCACCGACGCAGACGCGAGCTTCGCGCTGCACGACGGGCTGGCTGTCGCCGAGTTCCACCAGCGATTGGGCGACATGCTCGAAGGCCTCGACGTGCGGGCTGACATCCGCGCTGAGCCCTTCGGCGTCCCGACGACGACGCCATTCGCTGCCGATCATGAACACGCCAGCTACGACTCAGAGGCTGCGGCCCGGTTCCTCCGCGTCCTTCAATGGAGTGCCGACGTGCTCGAAGAGTTCGCGGGCTGGTACTGCGGCAAGGCCAGCCCGGTGCACCTGTTCTGGCACAGCTTCGACCTCGCCACCAGCAGGTTCTCCGGCAAGCGGGCCCCAGCGCGATCGAGCGTCGACGCCGTCACCGCCGAGGCGTACTCCCACGAGATCATCAGCTTCGGGTTCTGGGCCGGAGACCGCACCAACCCATTCCCCGCCTATTACTCCTACACCGCACCCGAGCCCGTCGGCCTTTCGAACAAGGCCCTGCTCCCCGCGCAAGCCGCCTGGGCCCCACAAGCGAGTGGTTCCCTTGCGATCCTTCGCTACGACGACGTTCGACGCGCGCCCGACCCGAAGTCGTGCCTACTCGACTTCCTCCAGAGCGCATACGAAGCGGGCGCGTCGCTCGCGGGCTGGGATCTCGTCGGCACCGCGACGCAATGGTGCCCGATCCCGGCTGACCGACTCACCCAGCTCTCGTTGCCGGCCGCCGCAGACGAGGGCGATTTCGTCGTGGAGACCTGATTCGCGAAGCGCACGACGAGGCGTTGAGCAGAAAGCGCGTACCGACCGAGGCCGACGTTGACGACGTCAGCGTGTGAGCAGGCGGTGAACACGGTCAGGTGCCGACGTAGGCCGCGAGGTGTTCGCCGGTGAGGGTGGCGCGGGCGGCAACCAGGTCGGCGGGTGTGCCCTCGAAGACGATTCGGCCGCCGTCGTGGCCGGCGCCGGGGCCGAGGTCGATGATCCAGTCGGCGTGCGCCATGACGGCCTGGTGGTGCTCGATGACGATGACGGACTTGCCGGAGTCGACGAGCCGGTCGAGCAGTCCGAGCAACTGCTCGACATCGGCGAGGTGGAGGCCGGTGGTCGGCTCGTCGAGGACGTAAACGCCGCCCTTGTCGGCCATGTGGGTGGCCAGCTTGAGCCGCTGCCGCTCGCCGCCGGACAGCGTCGTGAGCGGCTGGCCGAGGCTGAGGTAGCCGAGCCCGACGTCGGCGAGCCGGCCGAGGACGGCGTGGGCGGCCGGCGTGCGCGCCTCGCCGGTGCCGAAGAACTCCTCGGCCTCGGTCACCGGCCGAGGCGTCACCGAACTGCTCGCGCGTTCGCGCAACTGACGAGCGGCGGCGATGACGTCGAGGTCGCAGTCGAGGTCGCAGGAGCGGATCGGTCGCGGACTCAGAACGCGACTCGCTCGTACAGGGCCTCGCGAGTCCACGCGCGGCCTTCGTGCCACCTGACGCCGAAGGCGCTAGTCCTCGCCGAATTCCCGGTCGAGAATGGCGAGCGTGTCTCGCATCGGGTCCTCGGGATCACGGCTGTCCCGCTCCCGGCCTACACGGTTCCAGAACACGTCGAT
>JBEEFW010000041.1:0-12372 GCA_041166385.1 Acidimicrobiaceae bacterium
GTGATGCCGAGCGAGAAGGCCTTCGCCAGGGCCTTGCGCACGAAGAACTGCTGGCGGGTGATGCGACCGAGGTCGGACGTGCCGTCGCCCTGCCAGCGACCACGACTGTCCTTGAACTCGAGGTAGCGCGAGCGCGCGAACGCGAGCGCTTGATCAGGGTCCAGGTTCACGCACCCGGCCGCAGGGATGTCCAAGCCGGTGTGCGTGTCGCGCATCGGCGTGTCGAAGTACATCGGCACGCCACCGATCGCGTCGACGAGACCTTTGAATCCCGCGAAGTCGACCTCGATGTAGTTGTTCACCTCCACGCCGAAGTCTTTGCGGATGGTGTCGACGAGCACTTGCCGGCCGCGGCCATAGGCCGCGTTGATGCGATCGTTCTGACCCGTGTCTCCCATCGGGATCCACAGATCGCGAGGGAACGACAACATCTTCACCGTGCCCGCAACGGGATCGATGCGCACGAGCAGGATCGTGTCCGACCGCTTGCCGCCCGGTTCGCCCGGGCCGAGTATCGCGCCCGCGTTCGGGTCATTGGGATCGACGTTGTCGCGGCTGTCCGAACCGATCACCAGGTAGTTGCGCGGCTCTTTGCTGCTCGCGCTGTCGAGCGCGAGGTCCGCACGCAGGAACTGGCCAGTGATCCAGTACACGTAGCCGATGCCAGTGGCCGCGGCGATGGACGCGACGGTGAGCAACGCGCCGGTTGCGATCGCGAGGCGTTGAAGCCAAGTGCGGGAGGAACGCGACACGGCGTGTCGCGGGGTGGTGGCCACGGGATCGTGACGGTAGCGCCTGACCAGATTCGTTCAGTAGTCGGTCGGGACGGCGGACCAACCGACGAGATCTGTGACCTGGATCACGATGGCGGCGCCCGCCGGCGGCTGTTGCCGGTACTGCTCGTATTTCGCCACCAGCGGCGCGATGAGGTCTCCGGCGGGATCGTCGACCACATGTGCGTCGCCACGGGCGCGCACCCACCACAACGCCGACCAATCGTCGTCGTAGTGGTCGACGAGCACCGTCACCGACTGGTTCAGCCGTATGTTCTCGAGCCGCTGCAGTCGGTTCGTTCGCTTTGGCTTGTGATCGACGGCGGTGACGATCGTGTCGTCGACAAGCGCGAAGGTGCACGGCACGATGTCGATGCCACCGCGCGGGTTGTGTGTCGCCAAGTGCGCGACACGGGCCGACTCAAGAAGGCTTCGGCTCTTTCGGTAGTCCAAGGACTCGCTCACCCACAATATTGCGCTGGATCTCGGCGGTACCGCCCCAGATCGTCTCGGATCTCGAGAAGAAGAACGACGCTTGCAGGATCGACACGGGATAGTCGGCCCGTCCGTGACGCCGGCCGTAGCCGGGCACGAACTCTTCCTCCTCCGACACGGAGCCGGTGAGGATCTGCGCGTACGGGCCGAGGATGTCCATCGCCAGGTTGAGCGTGTCGCGGTGCGTTTCGCTCCAGAACATCTTGTTGGTCGCGCCGAGCGCGGCGACGCCGGGGTCCTTCTTGTTCTGCACCGTCGCGGTGAGCGTGCGATAGCCGTTGACCCGCATGATCTGGATCTTCGACCACGCCTTGACGAGCCCTTGGCGGACGGTCGGATCCTCGATCTTCCCGTTCTCCTTGGCCTTGTCGATGATGACCTCGAGCTCCTTCTCGAACCGTCGGTGGCTCGTCGTAGCCGACGATCCCCGCTCGAACCCCAGCGTCGTCATCGCCACCTTCCACCCGTTGTTGAGGCCGCCGACGACGTTCTCCTTGGGCGCCCGCACGTTGGTGAAGAACACCTCGTTGAACTCGGCCGACCCGTCGGGCTGCACGATCGGCCGCACCTCGATGCCCTCTTGCTTCATCGGCACGAGGAGGTAGCTGATGCCCGCGTGCTTCGGCGCCGCCGGATCGGTGCGGGCGAGCAGGAAGACGTAGTCGGCGTACTGCGCCTGTGTCGTCCAGATCTTCTGCCCGTTGATCACCCACTCGTCGCCGTCGAGCTCGGCCTTCGTCTTGAGCCCTGCGAGGTCGGAGCCGGCATCAGGCTCACTGAAGCCCTGACACCACGAGATCTGCCCCGAGAGGATCTTCGGCAGGAACTCCTGCTTCTGCTCCTCGGTCCCCCACTGCAGGATCGTCGGACCGACGAGCGTGTCGCCGAAGAAGTCGGCTCGCAGCGGCGCGCCCGCGCGGGCGAACTCTTCGTTGAGCACGACGCTCTGCATCGTGGTGAGGCCCTTGCCGCCGTACTCCTTCGGCCACGACGCACATATCCATCCGCCGTCGAAGAGCGTCTGCGTCCACTCCTCGTGGAACTTGCGCCGCTCCTCCGAGGTCATGTCGAAGTCGTCGTCGAACCACCCCTCGGGCAGGTTCTCTTCGAGCCAGGCCCGGATCTCGCCTCGGAACTCCTCGGCGTCCGGCGGGTAGGTCAGGTCCATGGCGAAATCTTGACCCACGGGTCAGGACCGGATCTAGTTGACGTGTGCGTCAGATTGCTGCCCTCGTCTACCGATACGCCGAGCTACTCGATTCGGGGGACCTCGACGGGGTGGCCGCGCTCTTCGAACACGCCACCTGGGGATCCGGCACGCGTACCGAGCGGATGCGCGGCACCGACCAGGTGCGCCGGATGTACGACGGCGTGATCGTCTACGACGACGGCACGCCCCACACGAAGCACGTCATCACCAACCTCGTGATCGAGCACGACGACGGCGCTACCCACGCCACCGCCCGTTCGTACTTCACGGTGCTGCAGGCACACGACGGGGTGCTGCAGCCGGTGATCGCCGGCCGCTATCACGACACGTTCGAGCAGGTCGACGGCACGTGGCGCTTCGCCGAGCGCATCATCCACCCCGATCTGCAAGGCGACCTCTCGCACCACATGCGAGGCCCCACACGGTGAATCAATAGAGTCGGTGCTCGTATGACGACGGTCGAAGAGGCCCCCGCCCCGGCGCGCGAGCGCTGGACCGCGCAGTGGAAGGAACTGTTCGAGGAGGTCATCGACAGCGGACTGTGCACGGGCTGCTCAGGCTGCGTGATCGCGTGCCCGCACGACGTGATCGGCTACGACGACAAGAACGGCGTCTACAAGCCCTTCCACCTCGAAGACGAGCTCGGCCCCACCGACTGCACGCACGGCGTGAAGGGCTGCACCTCGTGCACCCGTGCCTGCCCACGCTTCCGTGCATGGGAGCCCGAGGCCGACGAGCACCTGTTCGGCCGGGTGCGCCGCGAGGACGAACCGTCCGGCATCTATCAGGACATCCTCCTGACCCGGGCCGGCGACGACGCCATCCACGAGACCGGCCAAGACGGCGGCTTCGTGTCGGCGATGCTCATCTGGCTGCTCGACCACGACTACATCGATGGCGCGCTCACGTCGTACCTCGAGGGCGACAAGGGCGATTGGAAGGCGATCCCCGCGGTCGCGACCAACAAGGAAGAAGTTCTCAAGGGCGCGGGCAGCCGCTACACGTACTCCGCCAACCCGATGGCGGTGTTCGAGGCACGAGAGCGCGGACTGTCACGCCTCGCGCTCGTGGGCATGGGATGCCAGACGTCGAGCCCGCCGGTGATGTGGCACCGCAAGGTCGGCAAGACCGGCAAACCGTTCGTGTTCACCATCGGACTGTTGTGCTCGAAGAGCTTCGACGACGCGATCTTCGAGGAGCTGTTCGAGACGAAGTACGGCTTGCGCAAGCAGGACATGGTGAAGATGAACATCAAGGGCGTCTTCCAGATCTGGATGAAGGACGGCAGCTACCACGAGATCAACCTCAAGGAGTGTCACGCCTGGACGCGCGAGGGCTGCAACACGTGCCCTGACTTCGCCGCCGAGCACGCCGACATCTCCACGGGCGGCATCGGCAAGTACGCCGACTGGACGTTGACCGTCGTGCGCACCGATCTCGGTCGCGAGGTGATGAGCCGCATGATCGAGGACGGCACGATCGTCGCCCGCCCCGGCGACGACGATCCGGACGCGATCGCACTGATGCACAAGCTGTCGAAGAAGAGCCGCGAGCGCTGGCCCGGCTTCGCGGTGGACTTCCCCCGTAACCCGTCCTGACGTTTTGACAGTACATACGACACAGTTCTGTGTCGTATGTACTGTCAAAAGCTAGTTGTTGGAGCTGCTCGTCGTTGACGCGGTCGTCGTCGAGGTGGTGGATGTGGATGTCGACGTCGAGGTCGTACTCGTCGACGAGGTGGTCGTGGTCGACGATGTGGAGGTCGTCACGTTCCGCAGCCGCGAGTCGCACACCGTGTAGATCTGCTCGAGCTCGTCGGGGACGAACGAGTCGTCCTTCTGCATCTGCTTGTCGATCTCGACGTAGGAGTCGAACGGGATCTTGCGAGTGATCTCGTCGTAGATGCACTTGCACACCGGTGCGGGCTGGGCCTCGTTGTGCGTGCACGACTGAAGAAACGCGCCTTCGGTGTCGCCGGAGTACCCCTTGCTCGCCTTCGAGCACGCCGCGACCAGCAATAGGGCGAGCACGACAATGGCGAGGCGGCGCACAGGGTGGACCTTACGCAAGCGCGCGCGCCCGGTTGAACACGGCATCGAGCATCTTCGGCGTGAGCACGCCGGTGAACGTGTTCTGCTGGCTCACGTGGTACGAGCCGAGCAGCGTTCGGCCATCCGGGAGTTGCAGCTCGACGCCGTGTCCGAAGCGGGGTTTGGGTCGGAGCTTGTAGTGCGCGGTGATCGCATCCCAACCGAACTGACCCAGCGTGACGATCACACGCACATCGGCGAGCACGGCCAGCTCGCGCTCGAGGTACGGGCGGCAGGTGTCACGCTCACTCGGTGTCGGCTTGTTCTGCGGCGGCGCGCATTTCACCGCGGCCGTGATGAAGCAGTCCGTCAGCTCGAGCCCGTCGCCGCGGTGCGTGCTCGTCGGTTGGTTGGCGTAACCGGTGCGGAACAGCGATGCGAACAGAAAGTCGCCGGACCGGTCACCGGTGAACACGCGGCCGGTGCGGTTGCCGCCGTGCGCGGCCGGTGCGAGCCCGACGATCAGCAGGCGGGCGTGCGGGTCACCGAAGCCCGGTACCGGACGAGCCCAGTAGTCCCAGTCACGAAAGCGGGCGACCTTCTCGATGGCAACTCGTTCGCGCCACTCGACGAGGCGAGGACAAGCCCGGCACTCGATCACCTCGCGCTCGATCTGCTGTAGGGAGTCCACCGAGGTCCACGGTAGGTTGCAACGCTGTGTCCAAAGCACCGGCGCCGACGCTCATGATGTTGGTGCGCCATGGCCAGACCCCGACGACCGGCACAACGTTGCCCGGCCGCGCCAAAGGGCTGCACCTCGCCGAGAAGGGCCAGCAGCAGGCGGTCGCCGTCGCCGAGCGAATCGCACCGTTCGGCGACAAGGTGGCCGCCGTCTACTCGTCGCCCCTCGAGCGCACGCGCGAAACCGCCGCGCCGATCGCCAAAGCTCTCCACAAGCGCGTGCGATCATCACGCGGTCTGCTCGAGTGCGACTTCGGTGAATGGACCGGGGCGGCCCTCAAGACGCTCGGGAAGCTACCCGAGTGGAAGCAGGTCCAGCGGTACCCGAGCGGCTTTCGGTTCCCCGGTGGCGAGTCGTTCACCGAGATGCAGATGCGGATCACCGACACCGTCGCGAAGCTCGTGGCCGCGAACCCTGGCAAGGCGGTCGTCGCCGTGTCGCACGCGGACCCCATCAAGGCGGTGGTCGCACACGCGATGGGCACGCACCTCGATCTGTTCCAACGGATCGTCGTGTCGCCGTGCTCGGTCACGGCGATCCTCTACACCGCGGACGGACCCGTGGTGTTGTGTGTGAACTCGACTGGTCGCGACCTCACGACGCTGGCACCATCATGAGTGCTGAATCCAACGCCAGCTTCGAGATCGACACGCCGCTGGTGTTCACCACGGGCACCGTCGGCGAGCCCGGTCACCGCGTCTTCTACATGCAGGCGCAGGGCGACGGTCAAGTGGTCACCCTCAAACTCGAGAAGCAACAGATCGGTGCGCTCGCCGACTATCTGAGCGGGCTGCTGGCCGACTTGCCGACAGTCGACGAAGCGGGCATTCCCACACTGCTCGACCTCGTCGGTCCCGTGGTGCCCGAATGGACCGTCGGCACACTGGCGGTCGCGTGGGACGAGCTCAACGACCGCATGGTGCTCGTCGCCGAGGAGCTCATGACCGAGGAGGAGGTCGAGGCCGCCGCGGAGCCGGCGACGGCACGATTCCGGGTCACTCGCGAGCAAGTGGCGGGGTTCGTCGAGCGTGCTCGCATCCTGGTCGCCGGGGGCCGACCGCCGTGCCCGCTGTGCGGCGGACCTCTCGACCCTGAAGGTCATGCGTGCCCTCGGCTGAACTGATCGAACTCCTCGAACACGGCGACGTCACCGTCAAGGGACGGATGCCGTGGAGCTCGAACGCCACGTACCTCACCGAGGTCTGCGCCCGCGACGAGCTCACACTCGCCGTCTACAAACCACGCCGCGGCGAGCGGGAGCTTTGGGACTTCCCGCCCGGGCTCGGCAAACGGGAGTTCGCCGCGTATCAGCTCTCCGAGGCCCTCGGCTGGGGCGTGGTACCCGACACTGTGTTCCGCGAGGAAGCGCCGCTCGGCGAGGGCTCGCTGCAACGGTTCGTGTCCGCCGACTTCGAGCAGCACTACTTCACGATGTACGAGGACGAAGACGAGCGGTGGCACGACGACCTGCGCCGCATCTGCGTCTTCGATCTGCTGGCAAACAACACGGATCGCAAGAGCGGCCACTGCCTGCTCGGTGAAGACGGTCGCGTCTACGCGATCGACAACGCACTCTGCTTCCACTCCGAGTTCAAGCTGCGCACCGTGATCTGGGAGTTCGGCGGCGAAGACATCCCTGAGGCGTTGCTCGACGATGTCGACCGGTTCGTCACCGCCGGCATCCCCGACCAGCTCGCTGGGGTGCTCGATCCGTTCGAACGCGACGCGCTGCTCGCCCGCAGTCGCGCGGTGCTGAGCGAACGGCGCTTCCCGATCGACGGCACCGGCCGGCGCTACCCCTGGCCGCTTGTCTGACGTCTCCGATCCGGAATTGGAGGAGCTCCTCCGCGAGATCGATCGACTCGCCGCGCGACGCGATTGGGAAGGCCTCTTCGCGCTGCGCAATCGCGCTCGCGCCGCCCACGAGCGCGGCAAGCAGCATTGGCCGGCGGCCGCGCACGCCGAATACCGCCTTGCACTCGAGGCTCCTGGCGAGTTCGCCGGCGCCGTGATCGTCGAGGGCGCCGGCCGGTTTGCACCCGGTCCGCTCGCCGAGGTCGCGGCCTCGACGCACTCGTTTGCCGAGCTGGCGCCGCACATCCCGCCGGGCCCGCTCGTCTCGATCGCCGCCCACGAACGGGTCGTGCGCGGGGACGACCTCCGGAACGACGAACGCGTCGACGCGCTTGTGCTCCCGCTTCCACTCGGGCTCGAGGACTGGGAGCCCGCCTATCCGCTCGCGACGTACGAGCACGACAAGGTGGACTTCCCGGCGCCGGATCTGCCTGCACTCGCCGTGGTCGAGCTTCCCGTCGCACCGTTCGAGTCGACCACCGACGTCGACGAGGCGCGCGCACTGCGCGCTCTGGTCGCGACCTGGCTGACCGACTCGAACGGCCACGCCGATGCCGTCGGCGTCGAGGGCTCCGCGTTGACGGCGATCGCCGCGCTCGGCGTCAGTCAGGTCCGCGTTGTCGAAGTGACGCTCGCCGACGCGATGGCCGTCATGGCGTGGGCCGGCGCGAGCGGCGGAGCCGCGGGACGGCGCAAGGGCATGGCGTGGGGTCGCTTCCTCGCGTGGGAGTGCGCCGCCGAGCTGGCCGGCGTCGCCATCGAGGATGACGTCGGTGCCGCCGCGGGCGAGTTGCGCTGGTACGTGTGGGACACCGGCACCGCCGACACCGGTTGGTCACTCCGCCTCGCGGTCGAGGACGAAGAGGCCGGCTGCGCCTGGGCCCTCGCCGCCACCGACCGCGCCCTCTGATCGCACGTGCGATGTGAAGGGCTAGCCCAAGACGCGGTCGAGGTAGGGGTTGGTGAAGCGGCGCTCGGGGTCGAGCTTGTCGCGCACCGCCTGGAACGCGTCCCAACGCGGGTAGCGGGGCGCGAGCGTGGCCGCCGTTTGGAAGTGCATCTTCCCCCAGTGCGGCCGGCCGGCGTAGTCGTTCATGATCGCTTCGACGCCTTGGAAGTACTGGTCGTACGGCGTGTGCTGGTACACGTGCACCGCGATGTAGCCGGTGGCGCGACCGTAGGCGGTCGAGAGCGGGATGTCGTCCGGCGCCACCACGCGCACCTCGACCGGGAAGCTGATCGGCACACCGAGCCGATCGACGAGCGCGCGCACGCGGTTCAGCGCCTCGGGGATCGCCTCACGCGGGATCGCGTACTCCATCTCGTAGAAGTGCACGAGCCGAGGGCTCGTGAACACACGGTCGCTGCGATCCGTGTACTCGACCTTCGAGGACGCTGACGGAATCGCCTTCGCGAGACGAGGAATCGCTCGCGGCCAACGACGGCCGAGCCGGCACAGCAGCCCGAACATGCCGTTGGTGAGCACGATGTCGTCGATGAACTCCTTGGCGCGTCCTCGCGCAGCAATCGGATCGTCGGTGCGTCCGTTGCGCTTCGTGAGCGCCCATCGCGTGTGGGGCACCCAGTAGAACTCGACGTGATCGGCGGAGTCCATGAAGCCGTCGAAGTCGGCCAGCACGTCGTCGACAGGCATCGCTTCCTCGATGGCGTGCACCCGGAACGCGGGGACGCATTGCAGCGTGACCGTCGACAGCATTCCGAGAGCGCCGAGGCCGACGCGCGCGACCTCGAACACGTCTGAGTTCTCGTCGGCAGAGCACTCGACGACGGAACCGTCAGCGGTGACGAGTCGCAGCGCGACGATTCGGCTCGAGATGTTGCCAAACGTCGTGCCGGTTCCATGCGTTGCGGTCGACGTCGCGCCAGCGATCGACTGGTACGCGATGTCGCCCATGTTTTCGAGAGCGAGTCCACGAGCATCGAGCTCCTCAGACAGCTTCGACAGCTGGATGCCTGCCTGCATCGTGACGGTGTGGTTTGCGGCGTCGTGGGCGAGCACCTTGCCGTAATCCGACATGTCGACGAGATGTCCGTCGGTGCAGGCGATGCCGGTGAACGAGTGGCCGGCGCCGACCACCTTCACCCGGCGCTCGTGGGCCGCGGCCTCCTTGACGATCTGCACGAGCTCGGCCTCTGACCGGGGCCGTTCCTGCGCGAACGGGGCACACGCCTGGTTCCCCGCCCAGTTCTTCCAGAGTTTCGGCACCTTGCGCGGCATAGGGCGGCATTCTTGCGTGAATTCGCGAACCGAACCGGGTCGAGGTGCGTCGTAGTGAGCGTGGGGCGCCAAGAAGAGGACGAGCTCGTCGCTCGATTGATCGGCGAACACGATCGGGCCTATCGCGCTGCGTGGCTGGTCTTGCGGGACAAGCACCTGGCCGAGGAGGCCGTGCAGGAAGCATTTCTGCGGGTGTGGCGGTTCCGGGGCTCGCTGCCGAGCGGTGACGCGATCCGTCCGTGGCTGTACCGGGTGGTGGTGAACACGGCGATCTCCGCGCTGCGCCATGAGCGGCCTCGCCAAGAACGAGAGATGGCCGCGGGTGTCCAACACGACGTCGTTCACGATCCGACCGAGTCGATGGCAATCATCGATGCGCTGGCCGATCTGCCGGAGCATCTCCGGGTGCCGGTGGTCCTGCGCTACTGGGTCGGACTGTCGGAGAAGGAGATCGCCACGGCGATCTCGCGGCGACCAGGAACCGTGAAGTCACGACTGCACGAAGCGCGCACACGGTTGTCGAACGACCTTCGCCTCGCCCGAGAGGAAGCTTGATGCTCACCGAAGACGACCTGCGCGAGCTCATCGACTCGGCTGCCGCAGAGGCGCCGGAGCCGGAACGGCTTCCCGCCGACCTGTTCCACACCGAGGTTCCAGGCAAGCGGCGCACGAGTCGGTACCGCAACGCGCTTGCGCCCGTGCTCGGCATCGCGGCGTGCCTGATCGTCGTCGTCGGGTGCATCGCTTGGCTCAGCTCGCTCGGCGGTTCCACCAACAAGACCAGTGCGGCAACGAGCGCCGCCCCCGCCGCGAATTCAATCGGCGGGGGTCCCGCCACCACCGTCGCTACGTCCGCTGATGGCCTGGGCCAAAACGCCGCCCTCGGCAGCGGGGGCGCTGGCGGTACCGGCGGTGGCAGCATCGCATCACCCGCGCCAGGCGAGTTGTCGTTCGCGGGCGCTTCGCCCGAGGCACCGACGGCGCCGGCCGCACCTACCGCGGACTCCGCCAAGATCATCAAGAACGGCTCACTGGAGATCCGCGTCGGCAAGGGCGCGGTCACCGAATCGGTCAACCGCCTCACCGCGCTCGCGACCGGCCTCGGCGGCTACGTCTCCGACACCCGCACGACCACGAGTGAGCAGTCCGGCTCGCAGGCGACGGCCATGGTCAGCGTGCGCGTGCCGGCGGCGGCGTTCGAGCAGTTGCTCGCCGATGCATCGAAGCTCGGTGAGGTGCGCGCGACCACCACGTCCGGTCAAGACGTGACTGCACAGTTCACCGACATCGAAGCGCAACTCACCGCCCTCACGTCCTCTCGCGACCAGTTCCTGCTCGTGCTGGGCGAGGCCAAGAACGTCAACGACATTCTCCAGGTCCAGGACCGCATCACGCAGGTGCAGATCCAGATCGATCAGCTCGAAGGACAGAAGCGGCTGCTGACCGACCAGACCTCGTTCGGAACCCTCAGTGTGACACTGCTGGAGCCGGGCGCGACGGCCGCGGCTCCCCCCGCCGACGACGACAACAAGGATCTCGGCGACGCGTGGCGCGACGCGCGCAACAGCTTCGTTGACGGCATCGAGTGGATCGTGTCGGTGACGGGGACGCTGGCACTCCTGGCGCTGTGCTCGGCGGCACTCGGTACGGCCGGCTGGTTCGTCTATCGCGCGATGCGGCGGCGGGCACTCACGCTGTAGCCGTACCCTTGCCGCCGTGGCGATCACGAACATCGCCGAGCTCGTCGAGGTCATCGGACGATGCGCCCGCCTCGATGACGACTGACTCGCGTCGGCTGGCTAGCCCTTGGCTTGAAGGGCCTCGATGAGCTTCGGCACGACCTTGTGCACGTCGCCGATGATGCCGAGATCGGAGATCGAGAAGATCGGCGCCTCAGCGTCTTTGTTGACGGCGATGATGTTCTTCGAGCCCTTCATGCCCACCATGTGCTGCGTCGCGCCCGAGATGCCGAGAGCGATGTACACGTTGGGCTTCACGACCTTGCCGGTCTGACCGACCTGATGCGAGTACGGCACCCAGCCGGCGTCGACGATCGCTCGCGACGCGCCGGGCGCGCCCTTGAGCAACTTGGCCAGCGTCTCGACCATCTCGTACTTGCTGGCCTCGCCGAGACCGCGACCACCGGAGACGACGACTGCGGCCTCGTCGAGTTTCGGGCCCGTGGCCTCCTCGACGTGCCGGTCGGTGACCTTGGCCGCGCCGATCGCGCCCACGTCGGGCACTGCGAGCGCCTCGACCGCGGCCGCGCCGCCGCCTGACTCCTCGGCGGCGAACGACTTCGGACGCACGAGCACGATGTTGGGCGTGCCCGCAGTCAGTTTGGTGCGCACCATCTGCGTGCCGCCGAAGATTGGCGTGCTCGCGACGACGGTGTCGCCGTCGACGGTGATCTCGGTGTTGTTCGTGAGCACCGGCTTGTCGAGCTTCACCGACAGTCGAGCGGACACGTCGCGCCCGTCGTAGGTCGTGCCGAAGAGGATGACGTCGGGCGCGTTGCCCCCGTTGATGAGGTCGGCAATCGCCGCACCCACATGCGCGCCCGGCAGCTTGTCGCCGAGATCGCCGGTGGCATACACCTTCGTCACGCCGTGCTTGCCGAGCGTCTCGGCCACCACGCTGCCGTCGCCGCCGTACACAGCCTCGACCGTGTCCCCGATCTCACGTGCCTTCGCAAGCATCTCGAGCGTGATCGTCTTGACCTTGTCGCCGTCGCTCTCGGCGTAGACCCAAACTTTTCCGATTGCCATCGTCAGATCACCTTCAAGTTCTCGAGCGCTTCAACGATCTTCTGGAAACCCTCGCCGTCGTCTTCGATGATCGTGCCGGCTTGGCGTTCCTCAGCCTTGTCGACCGCAACGATCTCTTGACCGGCGCCGGCCCAACCGACGATCGCCGGATCGATACCGAGGTCGGCGACCTTCACTTCGTCCACCGGCTTCGACTTGGCCGCCATGATCCCCTTGAAGCTCGGATAGCGGGGCTCGACCACGCCGGCGGTCACGGAGACG
>JBEEFW010000042.1:0-4327 GCA_041166385.1 Acidimicrobiaceae bacterium
CCGGTCTGGTCGCCGGTGACCTTCTGCGTGCTCCGAACGTAGGCGTCTGTCCCGCGATAGACGTCGCCGAACAAGTCGTCGAAGCTCGTCTTGATCGTGTCGGTCAATACGAGGGTGCCGGCCAAGAACGCAACGCCGAGGAACACGGCGAGAAACGTCGACACGAATCGCGTCTTGTGGGCGATCAGGCCTCGCAAGGTGACCTTGAGCATCGACTCAGTCCCCGAGTTGCTTGAGGCGATCGAGCACCTTGTCGGCCGTGGGTTCGAGCATCGTGTCGACGATGCAGCCATCGTTGAGGAAAACCGCCGTGTCGGCGTAGCCGGCCGCCACCGGATCGTGGGTGACCATCACGATCGTCTGGCCGAGGTTGCGCACCGCGTCGTGCATGAACGTGAGGATCTCAGAACCGGCGCGTGAGTCCAGGTTGCCCGTCGGCTCGTCAGCAAAGATGATCTTCGGCTGGCTCGCGAGCGCGCGGGCGACCGCGACACGTTGCTGCTGGCCGCCGGACAGCTCTGATGGACGATGCGAGAGCCGATCGCCCAAGCCAACTGTGCCGACCACCGTGTCGAGCCACGATTGATCGGGATCGCGACCGGCGAGCGCCATCGGCAGCGTGATGTTCTCGAGCGCGGTGAGCGTAGGAATGAGATTGAACGCCTGGAAGACGAACCCGACGCTCTCGCGGCGGAGCAGCGTGAGGTCTTTGTCGGACAGCTTCGAGAGATCGACGTCGCCGATGAACACCTGACCAGATGTGAGCGAGTCGAGTCCGGCGACGCAGTGCATCAACGTCGACTTGCCCGAGCCGGATGGTCCCATGATCGCCGTGAAATGGCCCCCAGGAAGCGAGAGCGTCACCCCGTCGAGCGCCCGCACCTCCGTATCGCCCGATCCGTAGATCTTCACGGCATCGACCGCCCGTGCAACCGCGGTGACGTTGGTCACGGGGGAGTGGACGTCAGCAGTGGACATGGCCGCCCAACCTACGGAGGCGGAGGGCAGCCGACAATGCGGTATCTCCCTGAGAGCTGTGTCAGGGACATTCCTGACCCTTTCACTGAGGTGTTCCACCTACGCGTCCTCGTACAATCCCCTTGTGACCTGCCCGGCGTGTGGGGCGCCTGCCATTGACGGCTCGCGCTTTTGCGCGTCCTGCGGGCAGCCCCTCCAACACCGTTCGGACGAACGCCGGGTCGTCACGGTCCTTTTCGCCGACCTTGTCGGGTTCACGTCGATGGCCGAGACGCGCGACCCCGAGCATGTGAAGAACCTGGTCGATCGCTGTTTCGAACGCCTCGTGCTCGACGTCGCCGCCTTCGGAGGGCGCGTCGACAAGATCGTCGGCGACGCCATCCTTGCGCTGTGCGGCGCGCCGCTTGCCCACGAGGACGACGCGGAGCGCGCGGTCCGCGCCGGCCTGGCGATGCAGCGAACGCTGGCCGACTGGGCCACCACTGAAGACGAGCAGGCCTTGCGGCTGCGCATCGGCATCAACACGGGAGAGGTGCTCGTCGGCGCGCTGCGCGCTGGAGGCGACTACACCGCGATGGGCGACGTCGTGAACAGCGCGAGCCGGCTCCAGACCGCGGCCCAGCCCGGCCAGGTGCTCGTCGGGCCCACCACGGTCGCGGCGACCCGCCAGGTCGTGCAGTACACGTCGCTCGGCCCACTCACGATGAAGGGTCGCGAGGAGCCCATCGAGGTGTGCGTCGCCGAGGAGGTCCTCCTGCCCCCGGGCGCCAGACCCAATCGCGGGCAGGCGCCACTCGTCGGACGCGATGCCGAGCTCGGCCTCATGGGCCATGCGATCAACACCGCCGTCAGTCGTCGCCGCGCGCACCTCCTGTTGCTCATCGGTGAAGCGGGTATGGGCAAGACCCGCGTCGCGGAGGAAGCGGCCAACGCCGCGAAGTGCGACCACGAGGCGCTGGTGCTCGAGGGACGCTGCGTGCCGTACGGCGAGGCCAACGTGTGGTGGCCCGTGGCCGAGGCGCTGCGAGCAGGTTGCGGGATCACACCAGACGATTCCGCAGACGTCGCGCACGAACGCTGTACCGAATCGGTTCGCGCCGCGCTCGGCGACTCGATGGCGGTCGAGGTCGAGCGGGTCACGAACGGCCTGCTGCATCTCATGGGCTACGAGGGCCCCCTGCGCGACATCGATCCCACCCGCGCTCGCGAGGAGATGGTTCGGTCGCTGTTCACGTTTGTCGAGTCGGCTACGCGCCAGCGCCCGATGATCGTGCTGCTCTCCGACCTGCACTGGGCTGACGACATCGTGCTCGAACGCATGGACGAGCTCCTCGAGCGCGTTGCCAACCAGCCGTTCATCCTCATCGCCACCGCGCGTCACGCGCTCCTCGAGCGCTGGACCCCGAAGCCCGGTCGCCACAACGCGGTGGTCCTCAATCTCGATCCGCTCGACCGCGATGCCGCGAATGCCTTGCTCAGTGCGCTCGTCGAAGGCGATCTGCCCGCAGACCTCCGCGAGGTGCTTCTCAACCGCAGCGGCGGCAATCCCTTCTACCTCGAAGAGCTCGTGTCGTTGCTCAGCGAAGTCGGCATGGTCGGGGGCGCCGGAGCAGCCTCAGGACGTACAGACCTGCCCGACACGCTGCGAGGGCTTGTCGCGGCGCGACTCGACGGGCTCGCTCCGGACGAACGCCGTGCGCTCGACGATGCGTCCGTGATGGGCCGCCGAGGTCCGACAGACGCGCTTCGGATCATGGCCCGGGAGATGCACAACATCCCCGACATCAGTGCGGCGATCGATGGACTGGTCACCAAGGACGTGCTTGTCATCGACGACGACGGCATTTGGTCGTTCCGCTCTGACCTCGTTCGCGAGGTCGCCTACGGCATGCTCACGAAAGCGGACCGGGTTCGCAGGCACGCCGGCATCGCGAAGTGGTTGGAGCTGCACGACGCCGACGGTCCGGCCGACGTCGTTCGCATCGCGCACCACTACGCGGTCGCCGCGACACTGGCGACCGACATCGGCAGCGTCGATCACTTCTCCGGCCAGGACCACAACGTCAGCCTCGATCCGCTCAATCTCATCGAGCGCGCGGTGCACTGGCTCGAGCGCGCGCTCGAGCAGTCCGAGAGCGGCGAGGTCCACACGGCCTCCATCCAGCTCGCAACGCAGGCGCTCGATCTCGGCGACGCGGTGCTACCGGAGGCCCGCATGCGCTTCCTCCTGGCCCGAGCACGCGCGTCGATTCAGCTGCGCGAGCTCGACGCGGCTCGCGACGACCTCGGTGATGCCATGGGCGCCGCCACCGATGAAGGTGGGCGCGCTCGCGTGCTCCTCGTACGCGGCGATCTCGAGCAGAAAGCCGGCGAACTCGACGCGTCGGTCGCCAGCCTCGAATCGGCCATCGACACCTTCCGCATCCTCGGAGACGAGTGTGGGACGGCCGACGGATTGCGTTCGCTCGGCATGACGCTCATGTTCCAGGACCACAACGAGCGAGCGGAGGCTGCTTTCAGCGATGCGCTCGAGCTGTACAAGCTCGTGGGCGACCGCCGCGGTGAAGCGTGGGCGCTGCAGAACCTGGCGTGGCTGGCGTTCAGCCAAGGTCGAGCTGACCGTGCTGACGCCTGGCTGCAGGAGTCAGCGGCCACGTTCTCCGAGATCGGCGACGCCGGCGGGCTCGGCTGGGCCCTCGGGCTGCTCGCATGGGTGCGGTTCCATCAGGGCCGGTACCCGGAAGCCGAACGGCTGGCCGATCAGATGCTGGGCGAAGCCCGCGAGCGCGGCGACCGTTGGGCCGTCGGCATGATGCTGGTGCTGCTGGCGGCCCTGCGCGTGTTCTCCGGCCGAGCGGCGTCGGCCATCGAGCCGGCGAGGGAAGCCCGCGACCTCTTCTCGTCGATGTCCGATTGGTACGGCAGCGGCAACGCGCTCGGAATACTCGCTCGAGCTCTGCTCGCCACTGGCCGCATCGAAGAAGCGTTCGGTGTGATGGCCGAGATCGACGTGATCGGACCCGAGCGGCGCCCGGACCAGTGGGCTCCGCTGCTCAGCGCCGTCGCGGCTGCGCAAGTCGGCCTGCCGGATCGGGCCGCGCATCTCAACCTCGATTCGATCGAGCCGGATCAGGAACCGGGACAGATCGGCTTCACCGACGCCGTCATCGCATTCGGGTTGATGCGCCTCCAGCAGGGCGACGCCGGTGGTGCTGTGGCTCTCCTCGAGCCGGTGGTGCTCGCGGCGCCGACGAAGAGCAACAACACGAACGCCATCTCCGCGCTGGCGCTCGCGCTGGCGGCGGCGGGTCGCCCGGCGGAAGCAATCGCACGCGCCGACGAAGTGCTC
>JBEEFW010000043.1:0-51516 GCA_041166385.1 Acidimicrobiaceae bacterium
CAGAAGACCGAAGGCAACCGCGTCTACTTCCCCGACGGCACGGCGTTCTTCACGGTCGGCGACGTCGGCGAGCTCGACGAGGACGGGTACTTGTTCCTGCGCGACCGCAAGATCGACATGATCATCAGCGGCGGCGTGAACATCTATCCCGCCGAGATCGAGGGCACGTTCTACGAATGTCCCTTGGTCGCCGACGTCGCCGTGTTCGGCATCCCCAACGACGACTGGGGCGAGGAGATCAAGGTCGTCATCGAGCCCGCGGCGGGCTCGACGCCCGGTGACGAGCTCGAGGCGCAACTGCGGAAGTTCGCCGAGGCCAACCTCGCGTCGTACAAGCGGCCGAAGACGTACGACTTCATCGCCGAGATGCCGCGTGACCCGAGCGGCAAGCTCTTCAAGCGCAAGCTCCGCGACCCGCACTGGGAAGGCCGCACCACCGCCATCTGACGCCTTCAGCCAAATCCCACTCAGACATACACAAAACTGTGTACGTCTGAGTGGGATTTCGGGGCGGTCAGTCGTACTGGTCGAGCAACAGGTGGGCGGCGATCTCGACTTCGTCGCCGACGTGGTTGATGCCATACCACCGGTTGACCCAGCCCACGAGCGACGAGAACCACACGTGACCGAGGACGCGGCAGATGTCGTCGCGGGTCGCCGTGTCGAAGTCGTCGGGGAACGCGCTGGCGATGATGCCGTTCATCACCTCGCCCACCTCGCGCTGGCAGCGCGCCGCGTGGGGGTCGGTCGACGACAACGCGGTTACCACCGCCTCAGAGAGCTTCGGTTCGAGCTCCATGCCGCGGGTCGCCCGTCGCAGCACGTCGATGACCCGCTCGCTCAACGCATCGCCCTTCGGGGGCTTGCGGGAGACCTTCCGGCCGAGCTCAGAGGCCCACTCCACGAGGGTTTCCGCGAGCAGATGATCCTTGGAGCTGAAGTAGCGGTAGATCGTGCCGAGTGCGACACCCGCGGTGGTCGCCACGTCGCGCATCTGCACGGCGTCGTACCCACCGTCGGCGCCGAGCGACAGTGCGGCTTCGATCACCCGTCCTCGGCGGGCCGCTTGACTCTTCGTGAGACTGGTGGCCGTCATCGCGCTAACGGGGCTCCCTCGGTAGTCCAAGTACCCGCTCGCCCACGATGTTGCGCTGGATCTCGTCGGTACCCCCGCCGATCGACGCCTGCACGGCGTTGATGAACTTCTGTTGCAGCACGCCGTCGGCATACGCGTCTGGATACTCGAGAGTGCCGTACGGACCTTGCATCTCGATCGCCAGGTTGCCCAGCTGCTTCACGTAGCGGGCGTACGCCAGCTTCACGACCGACGCCTCCGGACCGGGCCGCCGGCCTTGGGAGAGCGCAGTGCGGCTGCGCATGCGTAGGTAGCGGATGACCTCGTTCCGGCTCCACATCGACACGAACTTCTGGCGGAACACGGGATCCGCCGTGATGCCCAGCGAACGGGCAAGGGCGAGGACGCGATCCGGGTCGGAGATGCCGGAGCCCCCCGCGATCGAGGCCCGCTCGTTGGACAGCGTGGTGACCGCGACCTTCCAGCCGTCGTTCACTTCCCCCACGACGTTGGCCGCAGGAACGCGGACGTTGTTCAGGAACACCTCGTTGAAGTGGGCCTCGCCGTTGATCTGCCGCAACGGTCGGATGTCGATGCCCGGCGTCGCCATGTCGAGCACGAAGAACGTGATGCCCGCGTGGCGCGGCGCGTCGGCATTCGTGCGGGCGATCAAGATGCCCCACTCGCTGGCGTGCGCGTTCGAGGTCCACACCTTCTGTCCGTTGACCACGAACTCGTCGCCGTCGCGGTCGGCCCTCGTTTTCAGCGACGCAAGGTCGGAACCCGCATCCGGCTCACTGAAGAGCTGACACCACAGCTCGTCGCCGCGCAGCATCGGTGCGAGGTAGCGCGCCTGCTGTTCGGGCGAGGCGTGCTGCATCAGCGTCGGAGCGACCATGCCGTGGGCCACCATGAACACGCCGGCCGACACACCCCACTTGCTCTGCTCTTCGGCGAAGATCGCCTCCTCGATCGACTTGCCCCCGCGACCGCCGAACTCCTTCGGCCACGAGATGCCCGCCCATCCCCCATCGTGCAGCTGGCCCTGCCACCACCGGCACCGCTTGGTGTACTCGTTGCCGTTGTCGTCGCCCGAGAAGTGACCGGCGGAGAAGTCGTCGGGCGAGCCTTTGGGAACGGCGTTGGCCGCGAGCCATGCACGCGCTTCCGCGCGGAAGGCCGCCTCTTCAAGGGTGTCGTCGAAGTCCACTCACCACAAGACTAGAACACGATTAGAACACGTTCTAGTTATCGACGAGTTCTTCGGCGACCTCCTGGGTCGACACGTCGCCGTCGGTGCGACCCCGGAGGTACTGCGAGTGCACCGAATGCAGGAAGCGCTCGACGCCCTCGATGACACGGGCAGTACGGAACGACGGGAAGACGTCGAACGCGTGCTGGGCGCCGAGCATCTCGGCATACAACACGGGACTGTCCGACGCGGTGCGCAGCAACTCGGCGAACTCGCGGGCGTCGCCAACCGGCACGAGCGTGTCGTGCGAGCCGTGGATGACAAAGAAGGGCGGCGCGTCTTCACGCACGCGATCCATCGGTGACGCCTTGCGAAAGGCGTCGGGTTCGTCCTCGAACTTCTTGCCGATGATCCACGGTCCGAAGAACCGCTTCACAGTGTCCTTGTGCCAGCGGCCGTGACGGTTGGTGAGGTCGTAGACGCCGTAGAACGGCACGGCCGCGTGCATCTGCGTGTCGACCTGCTCGAAGCCCTCCTGGTACTCGGGATCGTTGGCCGTGAGCCCGACGAGCGCACAGAGATGCCCGCCGGCCGAGCCGCCGGTGACACACAGGAAGTTCGGGTCGGCCCCGTGCTCCTCGGCGTGCTCGCGGTACCACGCGATCGCCTTCTTGAGGTCGATCAAGTGAGCGGGGAACTTCGCTCGCGGACTCAGCCGGTAGTTCGCGTTGATACCCACCCAGCCGTTGGCCGACAAGTGATTGAGGAGCGGCACACCCTGCTCGCGCTTGTCGCCGAACACCCAGCCGCCACCGTGGATCTGCAGTACGCCGGGGAGCCGATCGCCGGGTTTGGCGTCGGCCGGTTTGTAGACGTCGAGCTTCACCTTCTTCTTGCCGTACTCCGCGAACGTGATGTTGCGCACGTGGGCAACACCGTTGCGATGGCGCATGAGTAGCGGAAACACGATGTGGGAGCGCGGGAAGCGAGGAGCGTCCTCGTCGATGTCGAGATCGGCGATCGCATCGCGCACGATGACGACAGTGCGCCGGGCGCGGAGTATGAGGAAGACGAGCCCGACGGCATTCGCCACCGCGAGCGCGACCGCAACCCATCCTCGAGCTCCCTCGACGGCCCCGGCGGCCGAGAAGCCGATCACCGCGAGCACGTCCCAGAACAGCAGCCACGGCGCCAGCTCGATCGTGATCCACGTGGCGAAGAAGCTCGGGATCAGCACGAGCCGTGAGCGCACCGGGACGAACGCATTGAGCACGGCGAGCGAGCAGATGATGGCCACGATGAGGAACGCAGAGGTCACGGACCCAGTCTCGTAGTCTGAGCCGATGGCGTACAACATCGCCGATCTCTTCGAGCACACGGCCGATCGCGTCCCCGATCGCATGGGGCTGATCGTCGGCGACGACCACCTCACGTTCGCGGAGCTGGACGGCCGGGCCACCAAGGTGGCCCACCGCCTCGCCGCGCTGGGCGTCGGCCCCGGGGATCACGTCGGCATCTACGCCTACAACTGCGTGCCGTGGGTCGAGGCCATGCTCGCCGCCTTCAAGCTCCGGGCGGTGCCGATCAACATCAACTTCCGCTACGTCGAGGAGGAGCTCGCCTACCTGCTCGACAACGCCGACTGCACGGTCGTCGTCTACGACCCGGAGTTCGCGGATCGGCTCGAGGCCGTGCGCTCGAGCATCCCGATCGTGAAGCACATCGTGCCGATCGACGACACGTGGGCGACGGAGCGCGACGCGCACAGCGCGGCACGCGATTTCGGCGACCGCTCGGGCGACGATCACTACATGCTCTACACCGGCGGCACCACCGGGATGCCGAAGGGTGTGGTGTGGCGCCAGGAAGACGTGTTCATGGCGCTCGGACAAGGCATCGACGCGGTGACGGGGCACAAGGTTGAATCCGACACCGAGCTGGCCGACGCCGCGGTCGACGGGTTCGCACTCGTCTCGTTCATGCTCCCACCGCTCATGCACGGCGCCTGTCAGTGGGGAATGCTCGGCATGATGTTCAAGGGCAACACCGTGATGCTCACACCGCGCTTCGACGCAGAGGACATCTGGGCGTCGATCGAGCGCGAGAAGGCGAACGCCATCATGATCACGGGCGACGCGATGGGGCGGCCGCTCATCGAGACGCTCGACGCCAACCCGAACCGGTGGGACACCAGCTCACTTCTCGCGGTGAGCTCGAGCGCCGCGCTGTTCTCGGCGCCGGTCAAGGACCGTTTCTTCCAGCAGTTCCCGAATCTCGTCATCACGGACTCGATCGGATCGTCGGAGGGTGGGTTCAACGGTCTCGCGCAGGTGCCGAAGGACGGCACGGCGATGAAGGGCGGGCCGACGGTGGTGCCCGGCCCCGACACCGTGGTCGTCGACGACGAACTCAACGTCCTGTCGCCAGGGAGCGGCGTGGTCGGGAAGGTGGCGCGCGGCGGCAACATCCCGATCGGCTACTACAAGGACGAAGAGAAGACGCGCGCCACGTTCGTGACGGCGAAGGACGGTCGGCGCTACGTCGTGGCCGGTGACTTCGCGCAGTGGGAGGCCGACGGCACGATCACGTTGCTGGGTCGAGGATCGATGTGCATCAACTCGGGTGGCGAGAAGATCTTCCCGGAGGAAGTCGAGTCCGCGCTGAAGTCACACCCGGATGTGTTCGATGCGCTCGTCGTCGGAGCGGCCGACGATCGGTGGGGCCAGCGGGTGACGGCAGTGGTCCAGGCGCGACCCGAGCGGATGCCCACACTCGACGAGCTCGCGACGCACTGCCGCACGAAGATCGCCGGCTACAAGGTGCCGCGCGAGCTCCACCTCGTCGACCGCATCGAGCGCTCCCCCAGCGGCAAGCCCGACTACCCGTGGGCCCAAAAGCTCGTGGCGGCCGCGAACTCGGGGTAGTAACGCACGTCATGGCAAGCGCAATGACCCCAAGTTGGGCAGGGGTTACTCGCCTTTGAAGTTGGCGGGGCGCTTTTCGGCGAAGGCGGTGGCGCCTTCCTTGGCGTCCTTGGTGGCGAAGATGGGCCAGCCGAGCTCGAGCTCGTTCGCCAGCGCGTCGGCCTCCGTCATCTCGGCGCCCTCTCGCAACGAACGCAGCACGGCCTGCACGGACAACGGCGCGTTGGCGGCGATCTGATCTGCGATCTCGCGGGCCTTTTCGAGCGCGGTGCCGTCCGGAACCACGTGACCGATGAGCCCGATCTCCTTGGCCTCCGCCGCCGGCACACGACGGCCGGTCAACAACATCTCCGCCGCGATCGTGTACGGGATCTGGCGCCGTAGTCGTACGGTCGACCCGCCGAGCGGGAAGAGTCCACGCGCCACCTCGGTGATCCCGAAGATGGCGCCCTCCCCCGCCACTCGAATGTCGGTGCCCTGCAGGATCTCCGTGCCACCGGCGAGCGCGAACCCCTCGACCGCGGCGATCAGCGGCTTGCGCGGCCGGAAGTGCCGCAGCAGCGCCTTCCAGTGGAGATCCGAGTCTTCCTCGAACCGCTTCTGGAACGGGTTCTCGCCCTGCGTTCCGCCGGCAAACGCTTTCAAGTCCATGCCTGAGCAGAACGTGCCACCGGCTCCGGCCAAGATGCCGACGCGCAGATCCGGATCCTCGTCGATCTCGACCCACGCGTCGTACATGCGCACGAGCATCTCGCCCGACAACGCGTTCTTCGCCGCCGGGCGGTTCATCGTCACGATGGCGACGTGCCCGTCGCGCTCGAACAGCAGATGCGGCGCTTCGGTTGCCTCAGTCATGCGTGAGCGCCTCCACGACGCGATCTGTTTGCGCTTGCTGCTCGTAGGTGAGGCGGGCCAGCCAGAAGCGCAGGAACTGCGCCACCGAGTAACGCACGAACAGCGCCCCGCCGACGACCGAGAGCGCGACGCCGAGCACCGCGATGACGATGGCGTCGCGCTGCTGCAGCGGATCAGTCGTGCCGTGCGACAGCGTGTACGCGTAGATGCCGAGCACCACCCCGAGTCCCATCAGACCGATGCCGAGGCGCAGCATCAGGCGATCACGCGCCGTTGACGGATCGCGCAAACGCATCGCGGCGATCTCTTCCTTGAACTGCGCGACGCGCTCCGGACGATCTTCCATGACGGACTTCAGCCTCCCAGGTACGCCGAGCTGAGCTCGCCGGCCAGATCGTGGGGTGCGCCGACTGCGGCCACCCGTCCTTGCACCATGATCGCGGCCTCATCGGCCACGTCGAGCACCAGCTTCGCAAACTGCTCCACGACGAGGATGCTCACGCCCTCACGGGCGATCAACGCGACCTTCTCGTAGAGGTTCTCGACGACGAGTGGCGCGAGCCCCATCGACAGCTCGTCGAGCAGGAGCACCGCCGGGTTCGTCGCCAGTCCACGGGCCATGGCGAGCATCTGCTGCTCGCCGCCTGACAGAGTGCCCGCGAGCTGCGAGCGCCGCTGTGCCAGGGCCGGGAACCGGCCGTACGTGATCTCCTCGATCTCCGCACGCGGGCGACCGGTGTGCGTCGCCACGATGAGGTTCTCCCGCACGGTGAGGTTCGGGAAGACACCCTTCCCTTCGGGCACCAGGCACAGACCGCGCCGCGCCAGATCATCAGCGCGCGCGCCGTTCACCCTGCGTCCGGCCAACAGCACGTCGCCGTCCGATGCGGGCAGCAACCCGGCGATGACCGACAGCATCGTGGTCTTGCCCGCACCGTTCGGTCCGAGCACCGCCATGACGGTGCCAGCGCGCACGGTGAGGTCGATGCCGTGGAGCACCTCGATCCGCTCGTACGCCGCGCGGACCCCGCGCAGCTCGAGGATCGGTTCGCCCGCGGTCACGAGACACCGCTCCCGAGATACGCCGCGATGACACGCGGATCGTGTTGGATCTCGCTGGGTGTCCCGACCGCGAGGATCTCGCCGAAGTCGAGCACGTGCACCGTGCTGCAGACGCGGAAGACGAGGTGCACGTCGTGCTCGACGAGCACGACCGTGAGGCCCTCGGCCGCCAGCTCGCCCAACAAGCCGGCGAACGCGTCCGTCTCCGCTTCGGATTGGCCCGACGCAGGCTCGTCGAGCAGCAGCACCTTGGGACGGCCGGCCAACGCACGGCCGAGCTCGACGAGGCGGGCTTGGCCCGTGGGCAGCTGATCGGCGCGCACATCTGCAACTGCGGTCAGCCCGACGCGCTCGATGATCTCGTCCGCGACCCGGTCCGGATTCACCGTGCGATCGCGCTGATGCCCGCGGTAGATGTCCGCCGCGACGCGGATGTTGCTGCGCACTGACAGGAGGGTGAACAGCTCCAGACGCTGGAACGTGCGCGACAGGCCGACTCGCGCGCGTTTGTACGGCGGCTTGCGGGTCACGTCGTGGCCGTCGATGCGCACGGTGCCCGCCGTCGGACGCAGCAGCCCGCCCACGACGTTGAACAACGTCGTCTTGCCCGCACCGTTCGGACCGATCAGACCGGTGATGGAGCCCGGTTCGGCGTCGAGGTCGACGCGCGACAACGCGAGGTTTCCGCCGAACTTGACGGTGACGTCGCGGACCTCGAGTACGGCCGTCATCGAAGCACCTCATCGAGGCGACGTACGTCGTCGGGCGTGAACGGCCGATCGACGCCCAGCGTCTCGATCGACGGCTCGTCAATGCGATCGGCGGTGAGCCACTCGACGGTGCCTGGCGCGACAAAGATCGCGATGACGGAAAGGATCGCGAACGGCCAGTTCTCGATCAGCTCCAGCTTCACGGCCACGAGCAGGGCGAGCAGTATCCCGCCGAGCACCAGCTGCGCCGCCCGCGATCGCCGCAATGGCTCGAACCGTCGCGCGAGATCGGGGACGACCCCGTTCGGGTTCTGCCCGAGACCGACACCCATCAGGCCGGGCAGCACGAGGGCGGGTTTCGCGAACCACGCGAGGGACGACGCCGCCAGCGGAATGCCATACAAGACGAGCCCGGCGAACATCGCCCCGCCGGGCGAGCCGATGCCACCGACGACCGCAAGCAACACCACCGGCAGGCTCTCGAACAGGCTGAAGCGCTCGGCGCTGACCGTGCCCGACGTGCCGCCGTACATCGCGCCGCCTACGCCGGCCATGGCCGCCGACAACGAGAAGACGATGAGTTTCGTCAGCGTGAGGTTGAGGCCCAACGTGGCGCATGCGGCCGGACTGTCCTTCATGGCGAGCAACCGTTCGCCGAGCGAGCTGCGCCGTAACGCCACGACCGCGAGCGCGCAGATACAGAACACCACCGCAAGCACGACGAGGAACGACTTCTCACTCGACGGATCCACGAACGGCACATGCAACCGAGGGACCGGGATCGACCCAAGCTCGAAGAACTTGATGTCGACAGAGCCGATGTTGAAGTTCGGCAGCGGGAAGATCCATCGGTCGAGCACGACCGCGAACGCGGCGGTGGCGAGCGCCAGATAGATGCCTGAGAGCCGCAGTGCCGGCAGCGCAACCAGCGCACCGACGAGTCCCGTGAGCAACGCGGCCCACACGAGCCCCATCGGAGACCCGGCGCCGCCGAGATGCGCCATGGCCACCGCGCCGATGCCCGCGAAGCTCATCTGACACAACGAGATCTGTCCGCCGTAACCCACCAACGGCACGAGCGACAGCGCGATGATCCCGATCGCAAAGACCTTCGACAACGTCAGCGCGTTCGCGTCGGTCACCATCGTCGCCACAGTCGCGGTGGCCCCTACGACGAGGACACAGGCCACCAGCGACCCGCGATACGTCGGGAGCGGAAAATGCTCGCGCGTGCGGGTGATGCTGTGTCCTCGAAGCCGCGACTGGGGCAACACGATCAGCACGACGAACAGGATCAGCACCGGGATGGCCGCGCGGAAATGCCCGAGGTAGCGGTTCGAAAGGTCGAGATACCCGGTGCCGTACGAGTCGGCGAGCCCGAGGATCACCGCCCCGAGGAACGTGAGCGGCAGGTTGCGCAGCCGTCCGATCATGGCGGCGGCGTACGCGTTGACGATCAACAGGGTCAGCGTCGTATGGGAGAGCCCCTGATCCGGCGCGGCGAGGATGCCGGCGAGCGCCGCCAACGAGCAGCCGATCGCCCACGCCAACATCGCCGAACGATCCGGACGAGCACCGTTGAGCATCGCCAGCTTGCGGTCGTCGACCGCGGCCCGCATCGTCATGCCGGGCCGCGAGTGGAACAGCAGGAGGCGCAACCCACCGGCGACAAGGCCGGCGACGATCAACGAGAAGATCGCGTGCCACGTGACGTTGAGTCCGCCGATCGAGACCTTGTTGCCCTCCCAGAAGCGGTTGAGTGAGTGCGACTCGTCGGGGCTCCACAGCCATTGCCCCAGCCCGAGAGCGGCCACGAGCAAGCTCACGGTCACGACGAGTTGCGTGGCCTCGGCCGTGCCGACCAGCCGGCGCATGAGCCCGGCTTCGAGCACGGCACCGAAGACGGGCGCGATGACGAGGAGCACGATCGCGAACGCGACCGCCTCTGGAAGTCCCCAGTCCACGTGCAACTGCCAGTACGTGAACGCGCCGAGCATGCCGATCGCGCCGTGCGCGAAGTTGAACACGCCCGTCGTCGTGTACGTGAGTACCAATCCACTCGCGGCGATCGCAAGGATCCCCGCCGTACACAGTCCTGCGACTGTGTACGCCAGAAACTCAGACATCAGCTACCGCGGAACGCCGTAGTCGTTCTTCAGGTCGAGCAGGTTCTTTGTGTCGCAGTTGAAGCGACCCTTGTTGGGTTTGGTGGCGGCCTCGTCGTAGGTGAAGCCAGCAGCACTCGCTTTCATCAAGATGAAGCACGACGCCCCGACGTTGCCACCGGGGTTGGTCTCGGCATGGAGGCCACCGCCTGTCCAGGAGGTGATGGCTTTGGCCTTCTCCACCAGGCAGGTCCGCGTGAGGGTGGCGCCGCAGTCCGTTGCCGCCTTGGCGAACAACAGGAATGCCGACGTCGTCTGCGCTCCGAGCGATGCGACCTTGCCATCGGGGTTGAACTGCTTCATCAGATCGAGGTAGTCCTGCGTGGCCTTGTTCTCGTTGGCGAGCTCGAACGGGGTGAAGGCCAACGAGACCCACGTGTTCTTGATGGCGTCGCCACCGTTGTCGGTGAGCTTCTTGTCGTAGTGGTTCGGCGTCTCGATGATCACGTCGGGGTAGTAGCCGTCGGTCTGCATCGCCTTCTCGAGTAGCGCGAGGTTCTCGGGCTCGCCGACCATGTGCAGGAACTTCACGTTGTCGTTCTTCAGTCCGAGCACGAACGGCTCCCAGTTCGACTCTCCGAGCACGTTGTACTCGGGCTTGTCGAGCACCTTGCCGCCGAGTAGCTCGATGGCTTCAACGGTCGCGTCACGAACGATGATCGTCGATGGCAGCGCGCCGGTCATCACCGACGACGAGTTCAACGAGCCCGGGCTGATGGTGTTCGCGGCCGCGAGCGGGCCCGCGGAGAACTTGTACACGGGGTTCGGAAGCGGCTGCACCTGGAGGGGCGCAACTCGTGCCTTCGGGCTCACCACATATCCGGCGATGTTCGGCAGACCACAGTCGACCCGCGCGTTGTTGTCTCCGTCGTCGAAGACCGCGCCGCCGCCGACCATGGCGAAGTCGTCCTCACAGGACTGCAGCACGACCGCGTTGTAGTCGGTGAGCTTGGCATCGCGATCGTCGATCACCAGCTTGCGTCCCAGGATGCCGCCGTGCTCGTTGCAGAACTTGGCAAAAGCGACGGCCGCGTCGTACATCTCCTTGTTGAGACCTGGCCGACCGCTGAAGCCCTTGTCGGTCACTGTCGCGACATGGATCTCGGTGGCGCTCACGCCCTTGTCGGACGCGGTCAGCGCGGCGCCGTCACCGGGACTGCACACCTTGGCGAGATCGCCGAAGCCACCCTGCGCCAACGCCGTCGGGTCGGTACCGCCCGCGGAAGCGTTGCTGCCGGTCGAATTCGTCTCGCTGCTGTTCGAGGACGTCCCACTGCGGCCACAAGCGGCCACCATGAAGACGAACACAGCCGCCAGCGCCAACCCACGCACACGAGTCACAGATTTTCCCCCTGGATACGAGTGGACCGTTACCGGTCCCTGTTGTGTCTAGCCGCCCAAGTAGGCGGCTGAGAGTTCATCTTCCAAATCGTCGGGCTGGCCGACGCTCACGACCTTGCCATGCAGCATGATGGCCGCATAGTCGGCGACGCCCAGCACGGTGCGGGCGAACTGCTCCACCACGAGAATCGACACCCCGGTTTTGGCCACTTGGCCGACCACCTCGTACAGCTGCTCGACGATCAGCGGCGCGAGACCCATCGACAGCTCGTCGAGCAGGAGCAGCGATGGCTTCACTGCCAGCCCACGGGCGAGGGCGAGCATCTGCTGCTCGCCGCCGGACATCGTGCCGGCGAGCTGCCCGCGGCGCTCTCCCAGCCGAGGGAACCGCTCGTAGGCGATGGCCTCGACCTCACCGAAGTCGACCCCGCCGTACGTCGCCATCCTGAGATTCTCTTTCACCGTCAGGTTCGGGAAGATCCCACGGCCCTCGGGAATGGTGCACACGCCGATGCGAGCCAGTGCATCCGCGCTGGCGCCGTTCACGTGGCGACCCGCGATGTGCACGCAACCCGACGTCGGTGACATCTGCCCGCTGATCACCTTCAGCGTCGTCGTCTTCCCGCCGCCGTTTGGCCCGAGCAAGGCCACGACGCTGCCGAGGGGAACGACGAGGTCGACGCCGTGCAGCACTTCGATGCGACCGTACGCGGCCTTCACGCCCTTGAGCTCGAGCACCTTCTCAGTCATCAGACTCCGAGTGCGCAGCAGCCTCCGCGTTGTGCATCGAGGTCTCCTCCGCAGCCGCGCCGAGGTACGCGTCGAGCACAGACTGGTTCTGTTGGATCTCGGCGGGCGTGCCGACCGCGAGGATCGCGCCGAAGTCCAACACGTGGATCCACGCGCACACCTTCATCACGAGCGCAACATCGTGCTCGACCATGAGGATGGCCATGCCTTCCGACGCGAGGTCGAGCAGTAGGTCCGCGAACGCATCGGTTTCCTGCTCGTCCTGGCCCGATGCGGGCTCGTCGAGCAGCAACACCCGCGGCTTGGTCGCGAGCGCTCGCCCGAGCTCCACGAGTCGGGCCTGCCCCGTCGGCATCGCGTCGACGCGGTCGTCGGCGACCGCTCGGATGCCGATGCGATCGATGATCTCTTCGGTGACAGCCCGAGGGTCGGACTTGTCTCGGGCCCAGCTCTTGCGAATCTCGGCCGCGGTGAGAATGTTCTCGCGAGCGCTCAACGAGCCGAACACTTCGAGGCGCTGGAACGTACGGGCGATGCCGCGCCGGGCCCGCTGATGCGGCGGCAGCTTCGACAGCTCCTTGCCGTCCAGCACCACCTTGCCGCTCGTCGTCTCCTGCAAACCCGTGATGACGTTGAACGTGGTGGTCTTCCCGGCTCCGTTCGGGCCGATGAGCGCCGTGATGCGTCCCGCCTCGACTTCGAGATCGACGTCGCGGACCGCGTGGTGTCCACCGAAGTGAACGTTCACTCCCCGAGTTTCGAGGAGGGGCATCAGGGCGCCGCCGCGATTCGTTGTCCGAGCCGCCGGAGGTGCTCGGTGGCGGTACCGAGCGAGAGCTCGATCACCTTGCTCCATCGGAAGTACCGGTGCACCGGATAGTCGAGATCCATGCCGACGCCCCCGTGCAGGTGCTGCGCCGCGTGCACCACGCGATCGCCGCCGAACGAGGCCCAGAACTTGGCGATGTGCACCTCGTCGTTCGCCGGCAGCTCCTCCGACAGGCGCCAGGCCGCTTGTATCGCGGTGAGGCGGATGCCTTCGGTGTCGATGTACGCGTCAGCGATGCGTTGCGCGACTGCTTGGAACGTGCCGATCTTCGAACCGAACTGCTCGCGCTCGGAGACGTATGCGGCCGTCAACCGCAACGCCGCTTCGCACACGCCCGCTTGGATCGAGCACAGCGCGGCGATCGCTCGCGCGGTGATCCACTCGAGGATCTCCTCGCCGTGCTGCCCGTCGCCCAGCGCCTCGGCGGGCGCACCCGTGAAGCGCATCAGGTACAGCGGCTCGTCGTTGATCGCTTCGTTGCGCTCGAGCTCGACGCCGGGGCCACTCGGGTCGACGAGGAAGACGCCGACCGATCCGTGAGCGCGGGCCGGCACCAACACCTTGGTCGCGAGATGCGCCGCCGGTACGAGGATCTTCTCGCCGTCGATGCGCCAGCCGTCACCGTCGGGCGTTGCGGTCGTCGCTGGTGCGCTGGCGACGACGTACTCCCCCGCCTCGAGCAACGCCGCCGTGAGGATGACCGAGCCGTCGATCACGCCGGGCAGGAGCTGCTGCTGTTGCTCGGGCGAGCCGAAGTGGGCGATGGGAAGTGCGCCGAGCACCAGGGTCGGCATGAGCGGCAACGGCGCAACCGTGCGACCTTGTTGCTCCAGGAGCAGGCACGCCTCCATGAAGCCGTAGCCCCCGCCGCCGACCGATTCGGGCAGGCACACGCCGAGCAGGTCGGCCTTGGCGAGCTCGTTCCAGACGTCGTCGGCGAACCAGCGGCCCGCGGGGTCCGTCTCGATGTCGCGCAGCCGTTGTGGCGGCAGCTTCTCGGCGAGGATGCGCCCCGCGAGGTCGGCGATCGACTGCTGCTCTTCTGAGAGCGAAAGGTCCATGTCAGTGCCTCGGGATTCTCGGCATGCCCAAGCCGAACAGAGCGATGAGGTCCCGCTGCACCTCGTTGGTGCCGCCGCCGAACGTGAGGATCAGCGCGCCCTGCATGGCCCGCTCGATCCGTCCGGCCAGCGCCGCGGATGGCGAGCCGCGCCGTAACACTCCTGTCGGGCCGAGCACCTCGAGCAACAGCCGGTAGGCCTCGGTGAAGAACTCGGTACCGAACACTTTCGCCGAGCTGGCGTCACCTGGGTTGATCTTGCCCGTGGCCACCTTCCAGTTGATGAGCTTCAGGAACTCGGTCTTGGCCAGCACCCGCGCCAAGTTGATCTGCACCCACTCCTGGTCGATGACACGGCGGCCGTCGGCCAGCTTCGTGTCCTTGGCGTAGTGGACGACGTCCTCGTAGCACCGCTCGACCATGCCGGGAGGCGCCAGCGACAGTCGCTCGTAGTTCAGCTGATTGGTGATGAGGTCCCACCCCCGGTTGACGCCCGCGACGACCGCGTCGTCGCCGACGCGCACGTCGTTGTAGAACGTCGTGGTGGTCGACGCGTTGACCATCGTGTGGATCTTGGTGTGCGAGAAGCCGGGGTCGGTCGTCGGTACGAGGAAGATCGTGATGCCCTTGTGCTTCGGTGCGTCAGGATCGGTGCGGGCGGCCAGCCAGATGTAATCCGCGTAGGACGCCAGCGACGTGAAGACCTTCTGGCCGTTGATGACCCATTCGTCACCGTCTTTGACGGCCGTGGTCTTCAGCGATGCGAGGTCGGTGCCGGCGCCCGGCTCCGTGTAGCCGATCGAGAAGTGCAACTCGCCGGCGAGGATCTTGGCGAGGAACGCGGCCTTCTGCTCGTCGGACCCGAACTCCATGATCGTCTTGCCAACCGTGTTGATCGTGAGGAACGGGATGGGCACGCCGGCGCGCCACGCCTCGTTGGTGAAGATGAACTGCTCGAGGTCGGTGCGTCCCTGGCCGCCGAACTCCTTCGGCCATCCGATGCCCAGCCAGCCGTCGCGGCCCATGGTGCGCACCGCTTCGAGGCACGCGGGCCCGCCGCTCTCACCCGAGGCGACCTCGGCTTCGACCTCAGGCGTCATGAGCACCTCGAAGTACTCACGCAGTTCCAGCCGTAGCGCTTCCTGCTCCGGCGTGTAGGTGATCTCCACCCCTGGCACCTCCCCCTACCTCGACGTCGTCAGAATAGAACGTGTTCCATTTTTCTGCCAGGCGGGTAAGAGGGTGTGCGTCGGGCACGTCGAAGTATCAGAATCACGGTCTGACTAGGGGGAACGTGCGCTACCGGCTGATTCGACTCGTCGCGGCCTTCGGGCTGCTCGCCACGGTCGCGTGCGGCGCGCGTCTCAGCAACGCGCAGTACACCGAAGCCCGCGGTGCGGGCGCGGGCGGCACGGGCACCGGCAGCAACCGCGCCGCAACTGCCAGCGGCGGCTCGACGGCCAGCGGCGGCGCCACGACCCCGGGCGCCGCGACGGGCGGTGGTGGCGATCAGGCCGCCGCCGGCGGCGGCGCGGCGGCTGGTGGGTCGTGCTCTCCGCAGCACAGCGACGCCCCGGGCGTGACCGACTCGGAGATCAAGTTGGGGAACGTCTCCACGATCAGCGGACCGGTGCAGAACTTCGGGGCCACTGGTCGCGCCGGCGCCAAGGCGTACCTCGACTACGTGAACAACCAGGGCGGGGTGTGCGGCCGCAAGCTGTCGCTCATAAACGGTGACGACCGACTCGACCCGGGCACGAATCGCTCTCAGACCGACCAGTTGAAGGACCAGGTGTTCGGGTTCGTCGGCAACACCACGGTCGTCGACGACGGTGGCGCCGACGTGATCGGCGGCACCAACGTCCCCAACTGCTCGCTGATCATCGGCAACACCGCGCTGCAGCAGCCGAACTACTACTCCCCCAATCCAATCGCACCCGCGGGCGACACCAACGGCACCGCCGCCATCTGGAGCTGGTTCAAGGCCAACAAGGGCATCACGAAGGTCGGCATCGTCTACCCCGACAACCCGAACGCGTTCGCCCGGGTACAGGGCTACGTCAACGACATCACCGCCGCCGGCCTCACCGCGGACAACCCGATCAAGGTCGCGGTGACGGAGTCCAACTACGTCGGCGTCGCCAACCAGATGAAGAGCAACGGCGACGATGCGTTGATCACCGTGCTCGAGGTGAACGGCATCGGCAAGCTGGCCCAAGCCATCAAGCAGGTCGGCTGGGACGTGAAGGTGCCGTTCTACGGCGCTCAGGCCTACGGGCCGCAGCTGCCCCAGATCGCCGGCGCCAACGCCGACGGCGCGCTCATCGCGCTTACGCACGACATCGTCGAGGGCGGCAGTGCGGCGATGCAGACGTTCGCGCAGTTCTATCAAGCGAGCAGTTCCGGGCAGCCGCTCGACTTCTTCGCGGTGATGGGGTGGACGGCCGCGAAGTTGTGCGTGGATGCCATCGCGGCCGCCGGCCCGGCGCCGACGCGTGACGCCGTCATCAGCGCGCTCAACGCCGTCACCGACTACGTCGCCGACAACATCCTCGCGCCGCGCAGTCCCGCGGCAAAGAAGGGCGCGACGCAGTTCATCATCGCCACGATCGAGGGCGGTGCGTGGAAGCGCGTTTATCCCGATGCCGGGTTCGCAGCTTCGTGACCGACGTGCTCGACACAGTTCGAGGTGTATGGGCGCGCTACCGGCGCTACCTCCCCTATGTGCTGTTGGCCGCCTACCTGTTCCGGGCGTTCACGCAGGCGCCAACCATGGGGCAGTTGTTCGCGACGCTGGTCATCGGGATCGCCTCCGGATGCGTGTACGCCATCGCAGCCAGCGGGCTCGTACTCACGTATGCGACGACCGGCGTCTTCAACTTCGCTCACGGCGCCGTAGGGATGATGTCCGCGTATCTCTACTGGGCGCTCATCGAGCAACACAACCTTCCGGTGCCGCTCGCGCTGTTCGTGATCCTGTTTCTGTTCGCGCCGCTCGTCGGTATCGCCACCGAGCGCGTGATGCGTTACTTCAACGATGCCCCGGTACAGACCACGGTGACCGTGACGATTGCGGTCACCGTCATGCTCATCGGTCTTGCGCAGAAGATGTTCCCGCCGGACAGCGGCTTCCGTCTCGACCCGTTGCTCGGATTGAAGACGCTGCACATCTGGGAGGCGCGTCCGAGCTACGACAACATCCTCGCCCTCGTGCTCGCGGTGGGTGTTGCCATCCTGTTGCGGGGGCTGCTGTTCGTGAGCCGCACGGGCGTCGCCATGCGAGCGGTGGTCGACAACCCGACGCTCGCGGCGTTGAACGGCGCCCCGCCAAACACGATCGCCCGGTACAGCTGGATCCTCGGGTCGGTGCTCGCCGCGCTCGCCGGCGTGCTTCTTGCCAGTCAAACCGGTTCCGCCACGCAGATCGAGCTCACGTTCTTCATCCTGGCGGCCTACGGCGCCGCCGTGATCGGGAAGCTCAAGAGCCTTCCGCTCACCTTCGCCGGGGCGATCGCGCTCGGCATCCTGAAGGAGCAGGCGTTCTTCATCCTCCCCAAAGGCAACTTCTGGAGCTCGATGCAGATCGCGCTGCCGGGCGTTTTCCTGTTCCTGTCGGTACTGCTGGTGCCCGCAGCGAGGCTCAGCGTGGGTCGGGTCGTGGGCGTCAAGGCGCCGCGCGTCCCCAACCTCCGCGACTCACTCATCCGTGGCTCCGTGTTCCTCGGGGCGATGGTCGTGCTGTCACGGGTCGCGCCCGCGGGCAACCTCACCGACATGACCCGCGCGCTCATCTACGGCGTACTGCTGCTGTCCCTCGTGCTGCTCACCGGCTTCAGCGGGCAGATCTCGCTGTGCCAGTACGTGTTCGTCGGCATCGGCGCGTGGGCGATGGGCTACTACTTCGGCGGCCACAGCATCTTCGGCATGCTCCTCGCCGGCCTCATCGCCGTGCCGTTCGGTGCGTTCGTCGCGTTGCCGGCGATCCGACTGCAGGGCCTGTACCTCGCACTGGTCACGCTCGGATTCGCCGCGATGTCGCAAGACCTGGTGCTCAGCCACTCGTTTCTCTACGGCGGCGGCGACGTCCGGGTGGGGCGGCTCAAGTTGCTCGGGGTGAGCTTCCAAAGCGACGAGGCCTTCTTCGTGCTGTGCGCGATCGTCTTCACGATGATGGCAATCGCCATCCTGGTCTTGAAGCGTGGACCACTGGGCCGGCGCCTGGCCGCGTTGCGCGACAGCCAGGCCGCGTGCGCCACGCTCGGACTCGACGTGCGGCGCACCAAACTCACCGTGTTCTCGATGTCGGCGTTCATCGCGGGGCTGGCGGGTGCCCTGTTCGGTGGACTGAACGCCTTCAACTCCGTCGTGCAGTTCGACCGCATCAACAACATCGTGCTGCTGCTCTTCGCGGTCGTCGGCGGGATCACCACGGTCACGGGCGCATTCATCGGCGGCTCGCTCTTCGCGCTGCTTCCCTACGTGCAGAGTGAGTATCCCGATCAGGCCGGGCTGGTCTTCGCGGCGGTCGCGGTCGCGGTCGTCGCGCTCGGCCGGCAGCCCAACGGGCTCGCCGGCATGTTGTTCGAGGCGGTCAGCGGTCGCGGCAAGGCCGGCCGGGAGAAGCCGGATGATTCCGCGAGCGCGAAGGAGTTGGCCCGTGCATCGGCGTAGGCGAGCACTGTCGGGCCTGCTGGGCGTCGCGTTGCTCGCGGCGATCGGGGCCAACGGCTCCGCGCAAGCGCAGACGAGCGGCGTGAGCGACCTCGGGTCCCAGTTCGGCGGCTACGCGCTCGACGCCGACAGCGAAGGCATGTCGTTCACCTACGACAGCCCCGGCCTCATTCCCGGCACACCCTCCCCGCTCGCGCAGGTGAGCTTTCCCGAGTCGCTCACCAACATGAACAAGAGCCCGAGTGCGTACGCGCTCGCGAGCCTCGTGTACCCAGGTCCCCTGCTGGCCGACCTGCCGACCGTGCTCGCGCTCGGTGGATTCGACCAACAGACGGAACCGCTCGGTCCCGACCGCCCGATGACGGGCGACATCCCCGCGTACCCGGTACGCGCCGAGGCCTTCTATCCCTCCGGCCCGACGTCGACGTCACAGGACATCGGATCGGGACGCGAAGTCGTCAGCACCACGGCTGATTCGGCCAACGCGCAAGCGGTCTACGGCGCGGCCACGCTTCCACCGCTGTTCACCACGGGCTCGGCCACCTCGACCACGGAGACGCATCTCGAACAGGGGCTCGCCGTGAGTCGCACCCGCGTCGAGCTGCACGGCGTCGACCTGTTTGCCAGCCTCATCCACATCGAATCGATCGTGACGGACCTCGTGTCGACCAGCGACGCGACCACCGGAGCCACCGGAGGAACCACCGTGGTCAGCGGCGTGACCGTTCTCGGCATGCCGGCCACCATCGACGGCACCGGCATCCATCTCGCGCCCCAAGCAGCCAACCCCGGTGCGCCCGTGACCTTGCCGGCGCTTGGCGGGGTCACCGATCCGTTGCAGCCGCTCCTCACGCAGGTCAATGACCTGATCGTCTCAACCGTCGGCACCGCGAACGCGGGCATCAACGAGCTCCTCAACGCCGGCGGGATCACCGTCCAACTGATCCAGCCGACCGAGGTCAAGAACGGCGCAGAAGCCAGCCTCCTGGCGAGCGGCGTGCTCATCACCATCAAGTACACCGGTGACACCGAGCCCGTGCTCGGCCAGATCCTCTCGCTGATCGACCCAACGCAGGTGCCCGCCGACTACGTCGACCCGTGCACCACGTTCCAGCAACCGGCGCCGTGCCCCATCCCGTTCTCGTCGCCCCAGACGCTCGTTCTCACGATGAAGGCCACGCACATCGAAACGATCGGACTGGCCGCAGGCCACGTGCACGCCAACGCGTCGCCGCCGTTCACGCTGCCCACGATTGGGGGCCTCGGTGGCATCTCGACTCCCGGCTCGGGCGGGGCGTTCTCGACGCCGACACCGACGCCGGGCGGTGCGAGCGGTGGTGGAGGTGGTGGCGGATCATCGCTCGGGTCCGCCAGCCCGCTCGCATTCATCGGAACCAGCCCGCTCGCCGCGCTCGCGTCGATCATGCTGTTGCTCTTGACCGGCTCTGCGTTCTGGTTCGGCTCGGGCCGCTTGGCCGACAACGTGTTGTCGGTCGCAAGCTCGTCATGTCCCGAAGGACTCGACCGTGCCTGAACGACCACGCCGCACGCGCCCGCTGACCGTCGCGTCGCCCGAGGAGCAACCGAGCCCTCCTCCAAGCGAATTCGCCCCACCGGACGATGTCGCGCTCGACGATATCGTCGTCGTACCGTCGTCGTCGTCGCCGACCGCGGGCGACGCCGCCGCGGCATCACAGGCCAGCGGGTATCAACGGCTGGCCGAAGGGGTGCGCTCGCTGAGGACCGGCGGCGGCACGCTGAACTTCAGCGAGCACACGCTGATGATCCTCGGTGGGATCATCGCGCCGCTCGGGCTCGTCATCGTCGTGTTCGGTTGGTATGGCGCCGCCCACTCGCCGTTCCTGTTCCAGCAGGTGCCGTACCTCATCTCCGGCCTCGGCCTCGGCCTCGGCCTTGTGTTCCTCGGCTCGTTCTTCTACTTCGCGCACTGGATCACCGAGCTGGTGAAGGAAGGCCGCACCCAGTCAGCGGCCATGGTCGAAGCCATCGCGCGACTCGAGGAGACGGTGAAGCAACAGGCCGGAGCCGATCGCCTCGCCGCCGAGGCCGACGACGGTGCCGCGGGCTTCAGTCCGAACGGGTCGACGGCCGAGTTCCTCGCCACGGGCAAGGGCACGATGGCGCACCGCCCTGACTGCGTGGTGGTCGCGGGCAAGCCGGGCGTGCGCAAGGTGTCGGCCGATGACGGGCTCGAGGCGTGCAAGCTGTGCGACCCCTACGCGGAGGCTGTCGCGACGCAGTGACCCGTACACTGCCTCAGAGGTAACGGAGGTAGACGTGGTCTTCGCGTGGATGTTGCTGTTCGTGGTGCTCATCCTGTTGGAGTTGCATCACTTGGCGTTCTACGCGCTGTTCGTTGCCATAGGCGCGTTCGCGGCGGGTCTCGTTGCCATCGTCGCGCCCAATGCCTACGTGCTGCAGGCACTCGTGGCCACCGCGGTCTCGATCGCGGGGGTGATCCTCATCCGGCCGTACGTCAGCAACGTGTTCCATCGGCACCGGGGGGGCCACGTCGCGATCGGCGTGCACGGCGGTCTGGTCGGTCAGCAGGCGGTGACGCTCGACGAGGTCGGCGACCAGCATCAGATAGGCCACGTGCGCCTGGCCGGCGAGCGCTGGCTGGCGTTCACCGAAGGCCCGAAGATCGAAGCGGGGTGCTCCGTGTTCGTCTCCGCGGTACGCGGCACGACCCTCGAGGTCTGGCCCATCGATCTCAAGAGCATCGAAGCGCCTGACAGCGCAGACGGGAGAACATCATGAGCGCGGGCGGACTCGTCGCCATCATCGTGCTGGGCGTGGTCGTGGTCGTGTTGTTGAGCGCGTTCCGGAGCATGATCAACATCGTCCAGCAGGGCCAGGTCGGCGTGGTGAAGCGCTTCGGTGAATACCAGCGCACGCACGAGCCCGGCCTCGTGTTCATCCGACCGTTCATCGAGGCGCTGCAGCGGGTCGACATGCGGGAGATCCCGCGGCCGGGTGATCGGCAAGAGGTCATCACGAAGGACAACGTGGTCGTCACGGTGAACGCCACGATCTTCACGCAGATCGTCGACGCCAAACAGGCGTTGTTCAGCGTTGCGAACTTCGACATCGCCATCGATGCCCTCGCCCGCACCGCGTTGCGCTCGGTGATCGGCACGATGACGCTGGATCAAGCGCTCTCCGAGCGCGAGCGCATCAACACCGACGTGCAGCAGCAGATGGAAGTCGTGACCGACAAATGGGGCATCCGGATCAGCCGCATCGAGATCGTCGAGATCGCCCCACCTCCCCAGATCCTGCAAGCGCTCGCCCTCCAGAAGACGGCGGATCAGGAGAAGCGGGCCAGCATTCTCCAATCAGAGGGGCAGCAGCAGTCGGCGATCAACGTGGCCGAGGGTCAAGCGCAGGCGACGATCCGAGCCGCTGAGGGCGAGAAGGCCGCGGCAATCCTGCGAGCGGAAGGCAACCGCCAAGCCGCCATCCTCGAGTCCGAAGGTCGGTCACAGGCCATCACGACGGTGTACGAAGCGATCAAGGCCGCCGACCCCGACAACAAGCTGGTTGCCATCCTGCAGCTCGACACCCTGTCGAAGTTCGCGGAGAGCGAGAATGCGACGATCGTCGTGCCCTACGAAAGTGCTGGGTTGATGGGCGCCGCGCAGGTGTTGAAGGGCGTCCTAAGCGACAACAGCTCCGCTTCGTAGCTCAGCAACAGCCGCGTCGTCGTAGCCGAGTTCTTTCAGCACAGCGTCGGTGTGCTGACCGGCGTAGCACGCCTTCACCGCAAGCTCGCCCGGTGTGCGATCGAGGCGTGGTGCGGGCGCAGGATGGAGCACGCCGTCGACGTCGACGAACGTCGACCGGGCCACGTTGTGGGGATGCTCGGGCGCTTCGGCGAGCGACAGCACCGGCGCCACGCACGCGTCGCGCCCCGCGAACACGTTCGCCCATTCGTCACGCGTCTGGGCCCGGAAGCGCGCCGCGAAGATCGAGCGGAGGTCGTCCCAGAGCTCGCGGTTGTCGCGGTCGGGCAGCGCCTGCGGGTCGAGCCCGAGCCCATCGAGCAGCTCCGCGTAGAACTGCGGCTCGATGGCGCCGACGGCCACGTAGCCGCCGTCCGAGCACTCGTACGTGTCGTAGAACGGCGCGCCGGTGTCGAGCATGTTCGTGCCCCGATCGTCGCTCCAGAAGCCGATCTGGCGGGCCGCATAGAACGGCGCCATGAGCATCGCGGTGCCGTCGACCATCGCCGCGTCGACCACTTGACCCTGCCCGCTGCGCCCGGCCTCGACGAGCGCGCAGGCGATGCCGTACGCCAGCAGCAGTCCCCCGCCGCCGAAGTCACCGACGATGTTGAGCGGCGGCACGGGAGGACCACCGGCCTTGCCGAACGCGGCCAGCGCGCCGGCCAGCGCGATGTAGTCGATGTCGTGGCCGGCGCGATCGGCGAGCGGGCCCTCCCGGCCCCAGCCGGTCATCCGGCCGTACACCAGGCGCGGGTTGCGGGCATGACAATCAGCGGGACCGACTCCCAGGCGCTCGGACACGCCCGGCCGGTAACCCTCGATGAGGACGTCGGCGCCGTCCACGAGCTGCAGGACGACCTCGCGACCCGCGTCGGACTTCAGGTCGACGGCGATCGACCGACGACCCCGATCGAGCACGTTGCCGGGGGCCCGCGTCGGGTCGGCGAAGGCAGCGTCGGCCAGCTTGTCGACGCGCACGACGTCGCACCCCATGTCGGAGAGCACCATCCCGCAGAACGGGATCGGTCCGATGCTGGCGAGCTCGACGACCTTGACGCCGGCAAGCGGCCCCGCCACTACGACGGCAAATCCCACTCAGACATACACATTTTTGTGTACCTATGAGTGGGATTTCGTGGGGATTGGGCGGATGCGGCTCGCGACGTCGAGGCAGGCGCGGAGCAACGGTGGGGCGAACGAGGGCTTGGCGCAGATGAGATGGCCGTCTTCGACGGTGTGGATCGCCGCGCCGGGAATCGCCAGCGCCATCTGCGCTTGCGCGATCGCCGGTATCGCACGGTCTTTCGTGGTGATCAGCACCGACGTGGGCACGTCGATCTTGTCGATCCACTTGGCGCGGTAGTTGCTCATCGCGATGCCGGCTTCCATCACCATCCGCGCGCTGTGCCGGCGCATCTCCGCACGGGCCCACGCTCGGATGCTCGACGGACGCTGTGCGGTGGCCACCGGGAACAGCCGCTGCACGCGCTTGACCGGAACCTTCGTGGCGATCTGGCCGAGACGCGTGCTCCCCGCGGCGACCGCCATCATCGTCGTGAAGATCCATTGCTCGCGCACGCCGGGCATCAAGCGGTGGGCCGTCGAGCACAGTACGAGCCCTTCGACCTTCTCGGGGTGGCGACGCCACAACAGCTGCGCGACCGGACCGCCCAGCGAGTAGCCGACGGCGATCACCGGACCGACACCGAGCTCGTCGAGCGTGGCGGCCGCGTCGTCCGCGCAGTCCGCGAGCCGGAAGCGGCGGCCGTTGCGGATACCGCGCCCGTGGCCGCGCATGTCGACCGCGATCACGTTGAAGTGCTCGCTCAGCGTGTCGAACACGCGGAACCAGTTCAGCCCGCCGCTCGCCATCCATCCGTGCAACAGGAGCAACGTCGGTGCCCCCGGCGGGCCTTCCACCTGACGCACGAACGTCGTGCCACGACCGGGAAGTACGAGCCGGTTGCCAATGGGAAGCGGTGGGCCGTCAACCGGGTAGACCGTGAGATCGCCGGCCGGAACTGCGTCGTCGAGCATCGCCACAGCCGTCACAATAGGCAGGCTGCTCAGGACCTGACGCGCATGTCAGCCTCGCGGCCGATCGCCAGCAACTCCTCCAACGCCTCCGCCATGCCATCGGTGACCTCGTGGGGATCGGCGATGTGCTCTCGGCACGCGATCACACCGATGTTGAGCTGGTCGCAGTAGCTCCACACGGTCACGTTCAATCCGATGCCCTCGAGGATCGGGCCGACGGAGTAGATGCCTTCCATGCGCGCGCCAGCGACGTAGAGGGGATCGCGGGGACCCGGCACGTTCGACACCACGAGGTTGATCGGCGGGCGGTGGCGCTCGGCCAACCCGAACCGGCTGTACTGGCGCATGAACCACGAGTACGGCTTCGGCGGTGTGTACTCGCTCCAGTCCGCGAGCATGTCGGCGCCGAGGATGTTGTGCATCTCCTTGGCCGCGCTCGTCACGTCGTGAATGGCCCGCAGGCGCTCGACCGGGTCCTCGATGTCGGTGGCCAGGGACGTGAACATGTTCGACACTTTGTTGCCACCGAGCCGACGGATCGCGTCGGGATCGTCGGTCGACACGGGCACGCCCGCCACCAACGCGCGGTCCGGCAACGCGCCTCGCTTGTCGAGCCATGCGCGCAACGAGCCTGCGACCATCGCCAGCACGATGTCGTTGATCGTGACGCCGAACGTCGTCTTGGCCCTCTTCACGTCTGCCAACGCCAGCGTGCTCGTCGCGAACGATCGATGGGCCGTGAGCGATCCGTTGAAGGGCGTGTTGGCGGTGTCGAGAATCGGGCGCGGCGTCGCGACCTCCGCCGTCTTGCGGTGCGCCGACACGCGCTTCATGCCGTTGATGGTGCGGCGCAACAAACCAGGCAACTCCACGATGCGCCGCAGGAGATCGCGCACCGCATCGATGAGCAGTCGTGACCGCGCCGGCATCGGCTCGGGACGCCACGGTTCGAGCGGCGGTGGTGGATCGACCTCGTCGGCCGACGTCGCCATCACGTTGGCGAGCATCGCCGCTGCGGCGACACCGTCAGCGACCGAGTGGTGGATCTTGGCCAGGAAGCCGACCCGCCCGCCTTCGAGCCCTTCGAGCATCCAGATCTCCCACAGCGGCTTCGTACGATCAAGTTGCCACGACGCGATGTCGGCGATCACGCCGTCCATCTCCGCCCGACCGCCCGGTGGCGGCACGCCGATGCGGCGCACGTGGTACGCGAGATCGAAGTTCGGGTCCTCGATCCACACCGGATGGTGCAGCTGACCCGGCACCTGCACGATGCGGCGCCGGAACCCCGGTAGGAGATGCAACCGCCGGTCGAGCTCGTGCTGGAAGCGCTCGAAGTCGTAGCCCCCCGGCACCGTCGACACGTCGAGCACCGTGTACTTGAGGGTGTGCATGTGCAGCGTGGGGGTCTCGTTGTACAAGAAACTCGCATCGAGGCCGGACAGTCGCTCCACCGTGCACCTCCTTCCCAGGGGCGCGAGTATCGCACCGATGATCAACAAAAAGGCCCTCGATGCCCTGGTCGATCGAGCCCGCCGGGAGGTGGACGAAGGCATCGTCCCGTCCTGCCAGTTGGCCGTCGCTCAGGACGGCGACGTCGTGGAATCGGTCACGCTCGGTGACGCGGTCGCGGGAGACGACACCCGCTACGTGATCTTCTCGTGCACGAAGGCGCTCGTCGCGTCGACCGTGTGGCAGCTGCTCGCCGAGGGATCGCTCCGCCTCGAGGACCGCGTGGCGGAACACATCCCCGAGTTCGGCGAGAACGGCAAGGACATCGTCACCCTCGAGCAGGTGCTGCTCCACACCTCCGGATTTCCCCGCGCGCCGCTCGGCCCGCCGCGTTGGCTGTCGCGCGAGGAGCGTGTCCGCACGTTCACCAAGTGGCGACTCAACTGGGAGCCGGGCACGCGCTTCGAGTACCACGCCACATCCGCGCACTGGGTGCTGGCCGAGCTCATCGCGCGCATCGACGGCGTCGAGCACACCGAGGCGATCCGTCGCCGCGTGCTCCAGCCGCTCGGGCTCACACGTCTCGCGCTCGGCGTCCCGAAGGACCAGCAGCACGACATCGCTCCGCTGGTGCACACCGGACAAGTGCCGACGCCGGAAGAGTTCCAAGCGGTGCTCGGCGTCCCTGGCATCGACCTCGGCGAGGTCACCGAGGCCGCGCTCATGTCGTTCAACGAGCCCGACAGCCTCGCCGTCGGTGTGCCCGGTGGAGGCGGCGTGTCGACCGCCGCCGACCTCGCGCTCTTCTATCAAGCGCTGCTGCACAACCCTGACGAGCTGTGGGACCCGAAGTGGCTCTCCATCGCGACGAGCGACGTGCGCAACACCTTCGAGGACGCGCTGGCGGGCGGCATCCCGACGCGGCGCACCATCGGGCTCGTGATGGCCGGTGACGATGGCCTCGGGCCGCGCCGCGGGTTCGGTCACGGCAACAGCCCGGGCACGTTCGGCCACGACGGCGCCGGCGGCCAGCTGGCGTGGGCCGACCCGGACACCGGTCTGTCGTTCGTCTATCTCACCAACGGGCTCGACCGGCACCTCATCCGCCAGTGGCGCCGCAACATCAGCATCGGCAGCAAGGCCGCCGCCGTCGGTTTGTCCGGCTGAGCAGGTGATCCGTCGCCAGCAACAGAATGAGTTCTGAAGGCCTCAATTAGGAGTCAGGTATGAAACCGCTCAGCGGAATGGACGCGTCGTTCTTGTACATGGAGACGCCGTCGCAGTTGTCCCACGTGGTGGGGACGATGATCCTCGATCCGGGCGCCGGCGAGGGCTTCTCGTTCGATCGCATGGTCGAGACGCTCCGCAACCGCATGCACCTGCTCGAGCCGTTCCGTCGCCGGCTGGTGTCCGTGCCGTTCAACCTCGGCCATCCGGTGTGGATCGAGGATCCCGACTTCGACCTCGAGTCCCACATCCACCGCGTCGCCGTGCGGCCGCCCGGAACCATGCGCGAGCTCGCCGAGATCGTGGCGGACATCGCCAGCCATCAACTCGACCGCAGCCGCCCGCTGTGGGAGCTCACCCTCATCGAAGGTCTCGACGACGGCAAGGTCGGGTTCGTCACGAAGATGCATCACGCCGCCATCGACGGTGTCACGGGCGCCGACCTGATGGCGCATCTCTTCGACCTCGCGCCTGATGCCCCTGACCCCGAGCCGCCCGACACGCCGTGGCAAGGCGAAGCCGTGCCGAGCGACTTCGAGTTGATGGTGCGCGCCGCGCAGGGCATTGCGAGCCGGCCGCGCACGATGGCGAAAGTGCTCACGCGCACCGTGCGTTCCGTCGGCAGCATCGTCGCCCGCCAACGGGAGAACTCCGGAAGCGACCGCCCGAGCGCGGCATTGCCCTTCACCGCACCGAAGGTCAAGTGGTCCGGCGCGATCACGCCGCATCGTTCCGTTGCGTTCGGCAAGGCCGCACTCGACGACATGCGCCACATCAAGTCGGTCTTCGGCACGACGGTGAACGACGTCGTGCTGGCCGCCTGCACGCAGACGCTGCGTCAGTATCTCATCGCCCACGACGACCTCCCCGACGTGCCGCTGGTGTGCAGCGTTCCGGTGTCGGTCCACGGCAAGACCGATCACGAGGGCACGAACCAGGTGTCCACGATGTTCGTCCGGCTGCCGGTGCAGATCGACGATCCGGTCGAGCAGCTCCGAACGATCAACGCGGAGACTCGCGAAGCCAAGGAGATGCAGAACGCGATCGGCGCGGACCTGCTGCAGGACTTCGCGCAGTTCATCCCGCCCACGCTCTTCAACCGCGCGATGTTGCTGTACTCCAACCTCAACCTCGCCGACCGTCATCGCCCGGTACACAACCTCATCGTGTCGAACGTGCCCGGCCCGCCCATCCCGCTGTACACCGCGGGCGCGCAGGTCGTCGGCGTCTATCCCTTCGGTCCGCTGCTCGAGGGCGCCGGTCTCAACCTGACCGTGCTGTCGAACATGGGTCACGTCGACTTCGGCGTGATCGCCTGCCGAGAGCTCGTGCCCGATGTGTGGGACATCGCCGACGGCTTCTCGGAGGCCGTGCTCCTGCTCAAGAAGCGGGCCGACGAGGAGGCCGGACGGCCCGAAACGGTCGCCAAGCCCGCCGCCGCGAAACGGGCATCGAAGGCAAACAACCCGAACGGCGAGTAACGCTCGGCGCCTGTTCGCTCCGCGCGATTACCTGTACCCTCCGGCGTGGGGGGACCAGCGCATGCGCGTACTCATCTGCGACGACGAGCCTGACATTCGTCTGCTGTTTCGCACCGCGTTCGAACGTGAGGGCGCGGTCGTCGACGAAGCGGGCGATGGCGACGAGTGCCTCGCCGTCGCGGGGGCCAACTGCCCCGACGTCGTCATCCTCGATCTGATGATGCCCAAGCGCGACGGTCTGTCGACGTTGCCGATGCTGCGCCGCCAGTGCCCCTCCTCCGCAGTCGTCGTCGTGACGGCCCACGCGGCCATCGATGCGTTCGAGGTGAGCCGCGCCCGCGGGGCGGCGGCCTGCTTCGACAAGCTTGGGTTCCTTCCCCGGGTGCCTTGGGTCGTCTCCAAGTTCGCGGTAGCCAACGAAAACAGCGCCCCGACATAGAAGCCCGGCCCGAGGGTCGGACTAGCTTGTAAACGCCATGTCCCGAAGGATCGAAGTCGAGCTGACGAGCGCGCGTGACGACGGCTCGTGGACGTGGCGAGCCGCCGGCGCTCGCGAGCCCCGAGGCGTCGTCGCCTCCGAGCTGGTGCCAGCCGGGGCCAAGGTCGGCGAGATCATGAAGGCCGAGGCCGACTTCGATCTCGATGGCGTCTCCGTCATCTCGATGACGCCGAAGCAGGAGAAGAAGCGCAACGAGGCCGAGCGCATCGAGATCATCGGCCAGCCGCGGCGAGACGACCAGTTGGTCACGTCCACGCTCACGTCACGACCGAAGTCCGATCGGCCTGACCGCCGCGGCAAGGACGACCGGGGGGATCGCGGTGACAGGCCGGGACGCCCGGCACGTCGCGACCGCAAGCCCCGCGAGGGAGCCGACGGCGAGCGACCCAAGGAGCGGGCAGACCGGCCGTCGCGCGAGCGCCCGGAGCGCCCCGCCGCGCGCCGGCCACCGCGGTCGCGTCCTGAGGAACCAGCCAAGCCGAAGGCGAAGCGTTTGCGGCCCGGGCGCGCGCACCGCGCCGCCGTGCTCGAGGAGCTGCCGCCCGAACATCGCCCGATCGCCGAACAGGTACTGGCGGGCGACATCCCCGCGGTGCGGCAGGCCATCGACAAGGAGAACACGAGCCGAACGGCGGCCGGACAGCCGACGATCAACGGCGCCGAGTTGCTCGCGATTGCCGAGAAACTTCGGCCTCAGCTCCGCACCGCCGAGTGGCGCGACAAGGCCGAAGCCGCCATGGCCGATGTCGACGAGATCGACCTTCGCGACCTGCGATCGGTGGTCGTCGGCGCCGACAGCGCGGCACGCGACGACGAAACGCGTGCGCTGGCCACGCAACTGCGCGATGCGTTGACCAAGCGGGTCGACGCCGAGCAGGCGGCATGGGTGGCCGAGCTCACCGCCGCCCTCGACGAGGGACGCGTCGTACGCGCCCTGCGGTTGAGCTCGCGGCCTCCGAAGGCCGGGGTGATCCTCGATCGTGCGTTGACCTCGCGTCTCGCCGAAGGTGCGAGCGCGTCCCTCACGGCTGACGCGCCGGCCGACCGTTGGGCCGCGGTGCTCGACGCCACCGCGTTCTCGCCCGTTCGGTTGGCCGTCAAGCCGCAGTCGCTGCCCGACAAGCCGAGCGACGACCTCGTGGCCAGCGCGAAGAAACTCGCGTCGCGGCTTCCGCAAGTCGCGGCGGCCTTCGGTATCGAGGTCAGCGACACACCGAAGCCTCGTGGCGGCGCGAAGCCGAAACCGGTTCCGCCGCCGCCGCGCATCCCGCCGCCTCCCCCGATGCCCACTGCGTCTGTCGAGGTGCCGCAGAGCGTCGAGGTATCAGCCGAGGTGGTCCAAGAGATCGCGGGGCCGACCGAGGACGAGGTCGCCGGCAACAGCTGACGCACGCGGGTTCCAACCCGCGAGCGCGAACGCGCAACCGATGTCGCGTGCGCACCGCCGGTCGTGGTCGGTGTCGCCGACGAAAATCACGTCGTCGGGCCGCAATCCCATCGCGTCGAGCACGGGACCGAGTTGCTTCGACCCTTCGAAGCTGTCGGCGAACATCACCACCTCGGGCGTCCAGCCGAGCCGGGCAAGCTCGGCTCGGCCGCCGACCGGATGTTTGTTCGAGCAGACGGCCCATCGGTCGAGTCGAGCCACCAGTGCTTCGACGCCCTCGAAAGGCAGCGCGAGCGTGTCGTCGTAGCGCCCGAGGTAGTCGTCGACCGTGATCCCGAGCCGCGCGCACTCGTCGGCGAGCGTGTGGCCGAACGTGATCTGGTCTGGCGAGACACCGAGCGCCACGAACGGTGCGACGAGCGCCGCGTCGGAATCCAGGAGCGTGCCGTCGAGGTCGAAGACCGGTACGACCGGCGACGCGGGCGGGGTCAGGAGTCGCGCGGGGTCATGACGGACGATCGGCTCGATCGACCACGGAACTCACCGCTGGTGGCGTCTTCGTCCCAACGGGCACCGCACGTGAGGCAGGCACAGGAGTCGAGACGCAGGGAAGCCAGGTAGAGCCGGTCCACATCGAACGAACTGCAGTACGGGCACTGAAAATGCTCGGCCTCGTCACCCAAGCTCTGGATCCCCCTGATCGCTTCGTCGAACGTTACCGGACCCTCCTTCGACCAGCGGGATACCCCATCGGTTTCGTCGCTGTGAGAGACCTCTCGTAGGGTGACGGCATGGTCGACTATGAGCTCCAAGGACGCGTCGCGGTGTTGACGCTGAACCGTCCAGAAGCACGCAATGCGGTCAATGGCGACGTGGCGAAGGGCATGGAAGCCGCCATCGATCGCGTCGAGGAAGACGAGAATGTCTGGGTCGCGATCCTCACGCACAATGGCCCGGTCTTCTCGGCCGGCGCGGACCTCAAGGCGATCAACGCCGGCCAGGTGGGCGAGCTCCAGACGAAGCGCGGCGGTTTTGCGGGTTTCGTGCAGCGCCAGCGGACCAAGCCGGTGATTGCCGCGGTCGACGGCCCCGCGTTTGCCGGCGGATGCGAGATCGCGTTGGCCTGCGACCTCATCGTGGCGTCCACGCAAGCCAAGTTCGGATTGCCAGAGGTCAAGCGCTCGCTCGTGGCGGCCGCGGGTGGGTTGTTCCGGCTGCCGAGGGTGCTCCCTCGTCCGGTGGCGCTCGAGATGATCATGACGGGCGATCCGATCGATGCCGAGCGGGCCTACCAGTTCGGACTGGTGAACGACCTGTGCGCGCCGGGTGAGACGCTCGAGCGGGCCCACGCACTCGCTGCCCGCATCGCGGCCAACGCGCCGCTCGCGGTGCGCAAGAGCCGAGAGATCTCGCTGGCGTCGGTCGACGCCGCCGACGACGTCGGATGGAAGCTGTCGGCCGAGTCGATGAACGAGCTCGCACAGACCGAAGACTTCTGGGAGGGCCCGAAGGCCTTCATCGAAAAGCGTGACCCCGTCTGGAAGGGCAAGTAGCCCTCGCCAAAGAGCCCTCGCCAAATCCCATTCATACGTACACAAAAGTGTGTACGTATGAATGGGATTTCGTGCGTTTAGAGGATTGTTTCGATGATCTGGTGGTCGTGGAGGAACTCGGCGAGGCCTTCGACCAGTTGCACGTCGGCCACCTCGTGCAGCGGGACCCAGGCCACCTCCTGGGCGTCGTCGCCCGCCACGGGCTCGATCTCCGGATCGAGCAGCGTGACGGCGAAGTCGAAGATCACGAAGTGGTAGTCGTCGCCCAGGCGCTCGACCCACCCGATGAGCTCGCCGCACACCCCTTCGAGACCCGTCTCCTCGGCAAGCTCGCGGACGACCGCTTCCGCCAGTAGTTCACCGCCTTCGACGCGCCCGCCCGGCACCGACCACTCGCCCTGAGCGGGCCCCCGACCGCGGCGGATGAGCAGCAACCGGCCGTCCTCCACCACGACCGCACCGACGCACATCTCCGGCCTCACGGCAACGGCCTGTGCACCGTGATCGCCCGCGCGACGAGCCCGAAGGACTCGAAGAAGTTCTTCGTCTCGCGATTCCCAGGAAGGGCCAGCGAATCGATCCCGACGCAGTGACGATCGGTGGCCCACTCCACGATCGCATCGAGCAACATCTCCCCCACTCCCACGCCGCGGGCCTCGGGCTCGACGTACACGTCAGTGAGGCGGGCGAGCTCGCTGCCGTCGAACAGCTGCTCGATCACCGCCACCGCGTACCCGATCGCCGCGTCGTCGATGGTCCCCACCAGCACGATCGCATCGCCGTTCTCGAGATCTGCGGTCAACGACGTTTCGAGCGGTTCTTGACGAGCCTCGCGGCGAGCCCAGACCTCACCGCCCTTCGTCGCGCGCAGCTCTTCGATCGCCGCACGGGCCAGCTCCGCGAGCCGCGGCAGGTCCTCAGTCGACGCGGGACGGGCCGCCTCGATCACGATGGTCGTCAGCCCTGCAGCTGCGCGATCTTGCTGAGAATCGTCTTGCGCCCCCGGTGGGCAGCTTCGTAGTCGCGGACCGCGGCGAGCTCCTCGTCGCTGAGCCCTTCCAGCCGCGGCACGACCTGTGATGCCGACAGGCTGTCGTAGTCGGTGATCGCCAGCGTCGCCGCGCCCGGGCCGTGGGCCGGCGACGCGACGACCGGCGCCGATGTCTGCGTGGCCGGCATCTCCGGGGCGGACGGGCCGTTGCTCGACGGCTTCGCCGGCGCGGTGCGGGCGGTGAACTGCTCGGCGACCTTCTGCACCTGCTTCTGCAGCTGGGCAATCTGCTTCGGCGCTTCGTTCTCGATCGCAAACTTCCCGAACATCCGAGCCATGACCACCTGCTGGTGGCCCTTCTCGACGAGCTGGGGCACGACTTCCTGCGCGTTCAAGACAAACCCGAGTGGTGCGTAGAAGAAGAGGTCGAGGGCCTGCTCGATCGGAGACTTACGTTCCGTCATCCGGGCCATGTTGGTCGATGCGCCCGACCAGGGCGAAATCTGCCTAGACGGTGTGAACGATGAGCACGTCGCACACCGCGTGATGCGACACCGAGCTGGCCACGCTCCCGAGGACGAACCGCGCGGCGCCCGTGAGCCCCTTCGATCCCACCACGATGGCGTCAGCGTTGAAGTCGGAAGCCGCCTCGAGCAGCACATCGGGCGGGCTGCCGGGGATCGCCTGGGCGACGACACCCTTGAGCCCGAGCTCGGCCGCGATCGTGCGCCCGTGGACCGCCTTCTCCTCGGCCTGCACGCGGTCGGTCAGCGCCCAACGGATGTCGTCGGGTACGCCGTCGCTTTCCTTCACCAGGGCGTCGTCGCGGGGCTCATAGGCCGTGACCACCACCAACCTGGCGTCGTGGTCCTTCGCCAGCTGGCCGGCATGGCGCACGGCCAGCTCGGCGGTCTCGGAGCCGTCGGTGCCGACCACGATGCTCGAATACGTCATCAGACGCAGTCTGCACAAAATTTGCGCTTGGTGTCAGCCAGCTGCGATCGGGGCTTCAACAGGAAGCAGCTCTGACAGACGAACTCGCCGGGACGGCGCGGCTGGATCTTGTTCGTGTCGCCGCGGTCGTCGACGTCGACGACCTCGTCTTCCTCGTCTTCCTCCTCGTCGGCGGCCGCGATGCGGTCCTTGAGGATGGTGTCGAGATCCGCCTCGACGTCATCGGGGTCGACCTCCTCGAGATCGTCCTCCTCCGTCTCGTCGTCGCCGGCCTTCGCCGGGCGCGCCGGAGCGGCCTCGTCGTCCTCCGCCTCGTCTTCCACGACCAGCTCGTCATCGACCAGCTCGTCGTCGTCGACCAGATCAGCTTCGTCGAGGTCGTCTTCGTCCAGCTCGGCGTCGTCGAGCTCGAGGTCCTCCTCGAACTCTTCGTCCTCACCTTCGGGAAGCTCGTCCTCGGGGTCGTCAGGCATGTTGTGGTTGGTGCTCCGGGGGGTGGTTTCCGGGGGATCCGCGGGCCGGGAGGATACACACAACTCACCAACGTGCAACCCCAGCGGCGGTGAGTCAGCCCGACGAGGATGCGGTGCTCGGCGCGGGAACCGAGGTCGTGGTGCTCGCGCCCGCACCCGCCGACGCCGCGAGCTCGACGTTGATGTCGCTGACGTTGTCGACCTTCCAGTCGCCGTTCAGCCTCACCAGATGCATCCGCAGGTACTGGTTGGGCACGACCTTGGTGATCTCCCCGATGACCACGAGATCGATGACGACGATGACCTGGGCTTGATCGCCCTCGATGTCCCCGACGTACACGCCGTTCGGCGTGATCTGCCCGTGCTCGGACTTCACCTTCACGGCCAACAGGAGCTGGCGGGTAGCCGGGATCGTGGCGTCGTATTGGTCGATCAGCGGGCCCGTGCCCAGCTGGTGCACGACGTCGGCCTCCGCCTTGTTGTCGCCGGCGGCGTCGATCGCGGTCATCGCCTCGGCGACCCGCGCGGCAATCGTGGCGACCGCGGTGCGGTCTGCGTTCGAGTCGTCCTTGTCCGAGCGCAACCGGATGTAGCTCGCGGTCATCACGCTCGCGATGAGGGCGAACACGACGGCGAGGGCGCCGACGACGACGAGCCAGCGCGACGCGGACGCCCGCGTTTCCCGAACCGCGGGCGCGTCGTCGACCTCCGCACTCTCGTCGGTGTCGGTGTCGTCAGCTTCGGTCGTCGGCGGCACCACGAACCCACCGTAGGGCAGCGGCGGCGAGCAACAGCACCGCGCCGACTGCGATCAACGTGACGCCACCGGTCGCCGGCAGCTCGGTCACCGACGTCGTTCTGGTGGTAGCGGCCGCCAACTGTGAGGGTACGAAATCGGGGCCGGACGACGCGGGCACTGTCGACGTGCACGGTGGACCGGCCAACACCGGAGGCAGCTGGTGGGGCGGGACGTATTGCGGCGCGGCGCTGTTCGGATCGACGAGCAGGTTCACCCGAGCCCAGGGCCCACCATCCGGCCCCTGGTCGATGCTGTTGACCACGAGGTCGAACCCAGCCTTGCCGTTTTCGAGCAGGAACGCGGTGCCACTGATGCGGTCGGGAGTCGACGTGGCGTCGATGACGTCGGCGAGGTCGTGCAGGATGCAGTCGAGGTTGCTCTTCTGCGAGTCGACGAGATCGGCGAGCTGACCCATGAGCTGGCTTCCTTGATCCAGCAACACGGCGGTGTCGCCGTTGGCGTTCTTGAGCGAGTCGGCCAGGAGGCTCAGGTTCGTGAGCGCCTGGCCGAAGTCGTTGGCGTGCTCGCCGAGGACGTGCGTCAAGCGCGTGTTGTTCGTCGCCAAGCGGTCGAGCACGTCGGTCTTCGCCGCGAACGTCGCCGACAGGTCGTCGGCCGCGACGGTCAGCCGGCGCAACGAGTCTCCGCGGCCGTCCAACGCGAGCGCCAGCTCGTGAATCAGGTCGCCGGCCTTCTGGGCGTCGATGTGACTGAGGAGATTGGCCGCTGATCGCAGCAGCTCGGAGAACTCGAGCGGATTCTGCGTGTGATCGATGGGAACGTTGTCGCCGTCGCGAAGGAAGTCGTTGGCCGTGGCCTTCGACGGGTCGAATTGCAACGGTGGATTGAAGTCGATGTACGGCTCGCCGATCGCGGACTTCCGGAAGATGCGCGCGATCGCGTCCTTCGGGATGTCTTTCCTGCCCTTGTCGATCTTCATCGTCATCTTCACGCAGCCGGAGACGGGAGCGCCGGCGAGGGCGCCGCAGTTGTCAGCCCCCGTCTTGCGCTCCACGGCGGTCACGCGCCCGTAGTGCACGCCGAGATACGCGACTTCCGCGTTCGGAAGGATGCCCGACGCCGCCGCGAACTCGCCGGTGAGGGTGTACGGCTTGTCGATCGCGTCGATCACCACGATGTTGCGGACCGCCCACACCGACATGACGAAGAACACGAACAGGAAGAAGACCAGGTTGATGAGCGTGCGGCGGCTCACGGCTCGCACATCGCTTCAGCATCGACGCCACACACTTGGAACCAGGCGTACACCTGCGCGAATTGGTGCGGTATGCCCAGCGGAACGATGTGGATGAACTTGTCGATCCAGTCGATGAGCAGCGCCACCTCTTGCCGCCCGGCGGTGACCCGATCGAGGATGGCGTCGACCTGCTTGATCTGCAGATCGACCTGCTGGACGTACGGGTCGAAGACCAGATCGTTCTGCGCCTGCACCATGCGCGTGAGCGCGGCGAGCGTGTCGACGAGTTGCTGTCGGTTGGTGGCCAGCACCGTGGTCGTGGTCGAGAGGTTCACCAAGAGTTGGTCGAGGCCGGCTCCGTCCGCGGCCAACGCCGACGTCGCCTGGTCGAGCCCATCGATGATCGCCTGGATGTTCGCGGTCTGATCGGCCAGGCCGGCGCTGACGATCCCAAGATCCTCGATGAGGCCGCGGAGCTCCGCGCCGCGGCCGGCGAACCCGACAGATCCGGTCTGCACGAGCGTGGCGAGGTCGTTGGCGGCGACGCCGCCCAGCAACTGAATGGCCTGATCGGCGACGAACTCGAGCTCCGGTGCTTCGCTCGTGCGGGTCACCGGAATGTCGGTGTGGCCCTTGTCGCCGAGCTTCGCCGTCGAGGGCTCACACCCGGCGTCGAGGTGGGCGGCCGACGAGTCGCAGGCGCGCAGCTCGACGAACTTCTCACCCAACAACGACGTCTGCCGCAACACCGCCACCGCGTCGGCCGGTAGATGCGGATCGTCGAGCGACATCGTGACCTTGGCGTGGAAATCCGACGTGAGCTCGATCTTCGAGATCGAGCCGACGCGGACGTCGGCCACCTGCACCGCGTGGTTCTCGACGAGGTCGCCGATGTCCGAGAAGGTGGCCGTGATCGTCATCGGGCCCGACTTTCGGCCGGGCAGCGAGCAGCCCGCCGAAACCACGAGTGCGACCATCACGATCGCCGCGAACCGCTTCACGACGCTCCCACCACCGCGGCCGCCGCCGACCGGAGGAACCCTCCGAGCGAGGCACCACTGTCAGCGATTCGATCGGCATTCGACGGCGGAGGTGTCGGCGCCACGCTCGGACCGGCCAGCAAACCGAGCAGATCGTCGATCGGTGTCGTCGCGTGCGGCACGTTGATGCGTACCGGAGAACCCTTGGCCAGGGCGATGAGCTCGTCGCAGGTCTGGAGCGGGACCACGCACACCGCGGGTGGCTCCACGCCCGGGCCGAAGATGAACTCCCACAGCGGACCGAGCGCCGCCTGCGCCACGGGACCGAAGTTCTCCCGCAGGTTGAAGGCACGCAGCGCGGGGTTGTAGGCGCCCTGGATCCCCTTCACGAGCAGCGGCCCGGAGTCCAACAGCTGCACCAGCGTGTCGAGGTTGACGTCGATCGACTGTGCCAAGCGCGTCAGGGTGTCGAGGTCGGTGCGCAGCTGTTGTGAGTGCTTCGAGACGAGGCTGAGGCCATCCCGGGAGAGATCAGCCAGTCCGGCCAGGAGGTTCTCGAGACCTTGGCGCTCGTCGGCCAGCACCTGCGTCGCTTGCGCAAACGTCGAGAGGATGTCGCCGAGTTGCGATTCTCGGGTCGTGAGCGTCGCGGTGAACTTGTCGAAGTGGTCGACGATGTTCACGAGTTGCTGATCCTTCTCGGCGAACGTGACGACGATCTGGCTTACTTGGTCGAGCGCGTGGTTCAGCGTCGGACCCTGGCCCTTGAGGTCATCGGACAGGTTGGTGATCAGGTTGCCCAAACCATTCGGGTCGAGCGCATCGATGAACTTCTTGAGCTCAGCGAGCGCCTCGTCGGGCTCCACCGGAATGATCACGCGATTCGGCTGCTCCGGCGTGTTCCGCAATTCCATCCCATCGGGCGCCTTCTCCATGCCCGTACGCCACGCCGGGCTGAGCGCGATGTAGCGCTCACCGATGAGGGACTGGGGAGCGATGAGTGCGCTCACGTCCTTCGGCACGGGGATGTCGCTCTGGATCGACATCGTGACCTTCACCTCGGTGCCGACGACCTCGACCGACTCCACCGTGCCTGCCGGTAGGCCGAGCACCTTCACCTGCGACGACTTGTACAGCGACACCGCCCGGGGGAAGTAGGCGACCAACGTGTGGGAGCTGCCACCCCCGCCGACGAAGGAGCAACCGGACGCCATGAGGGCGCCGATGACGGCGAGCGCCAGCACGCGGATGGGCGAGCGCCTCATGGCCCGCACTGCCCCGACGTCGGCGAAGGCAGGCCGAGCGCCTCGCACATGGTCTGCACCACGTCGGGTCCGAGCGATCGGATGAACAGGTCGAGCCATGGTCCGTGACGGCCCGCCAACGACTGTTGATAGAACCCCGGGCCGAGCCACGCGAGCGCGACGTCGATGTGCTCTTGGTTGTTCGCCACCACCTCGAGCGTCGGATGCAGCGTGGAGAGGATGCGATCGAGCTCTTGCTGGTGCACGCCGATGATGCGCGCCAATTGCACCACGGCGTCGCTGCCTTGCCCGAGTGCGGTGGCCAGCTCGTCACGCCGTCCCGCGAGCAGGTCGAGGATCTTCTTGCTCTCGTCGATCAACGCGACGAGCGTCGTGTCCTTGTCGGCCAGAGTCTGCGACAGCGCGTCGGCGCGATCCAGCAGCTGGCCGAGCTCCGCGTTCCGTTGGTTGATCGCGGTCGACACCTTGTCGAGTCCGGTGACCAGATCGGCGACGGACTGTTGCTTGCCCTCGGTCACACCCGCGAGGTCGTTGATGAATGTGTTCAGCTCCTCCGTGTCGAGCTGCTTGATGTTCTCCGTGCCGATGCGTGTCAGCTTGAAAACGTCGAACGGCGTGGTGGTCCGGCTCACTGGGATCTTGCGGCGCGGGTCGCTGTTGGGCAGCTCGTCGAGATACGGCTTCTTGAGCGGGAGCGGACTCTTGAGCCGGACGTACTTCGCGCCGAGCAGCGTCTCGAGGGCGATATCGGCCGTGGCATCCGTGCTGAGGTGCACATTCGTGTTGACCACCAGGTCGACGAGGACGAGCCCGTTCTGCCGATCGGCCTTGATGTCCGTGACGCGGCCAACCTTCACGCCGGCAACGCGCACCGAGTCGCCGGTCTTCAGCCCCGATGCATCGCTGAACTCGACGTGTACGTCGTAGGTGTGCTCGAGCAGGTGGAACAGTCCGACGCCGAACGCCGCCCCCGTGAGCGCGCCGATGACCAAGACCGACACCAAGCCCACGAGGTATGGGTTCATGTCGCGGAACGACCTCATCGTGCCGCCCCCACGAGTAGGTGCTGCAGGGCACCCTCGCCCGCCGTGGAACTCGGCGCCCGGCCGCCGATGTTGGAGTTCGACGCGGGCAGGATCGTGCCCGGCGGTTGGTGGCACACCGTGTTGGCGTCCGGCGGCGTGTTGGCGAAGCAGAGGATCGCCTGGTTCAACCATTCGCCGAGGCGCGACGAGTTGAAGATCACCCGAGAGGCTTGATCGATCCCCTGCAATGCGTGATCCAGTTCGGCGAGTTTCGGCACCACGACCTCGGCCGTGACGAGATCGAGGTTGCTGATGATGCGGTCGATCTCCGCGGCGTTGTTGGCGAGGATTGCGTGCAGGTTGGTCGAGAAGTCGCCGAACTCCTGGAGCGCGGTGTCGAGGATCTGGGTGTTCGCGCTGAACGTGGACGAGATGAGCACGAGATTGTCGAGCATCACCCGGATCTGCTGATCGCGGTTGGTGATCACCCCCGCGACGGTGTTGAGATTTTCTACCAGCCGCCCGATGCTGGCGTCGCGCTCCCCCAGCCCCTTCATCAAGACGCCGAGATCGTCGATGGCCTTGCTGAGCTTGTCCTGGTTGCCGTCGAGCGCCTGGGTGATGGTGTCGAGGAAGTCGTTGATCTGCTTCGAGTCGAGCGAGCTGACGATCGGGCCGAGCCGGTTGAACAGCTCTCCCAGGTCAACGACGGATTGCGTTGCGGTCACGTCCTTGCCGTCGACCAATCGGGTGACGGTGTGCTTGCCCGGGTAGAGGTAGACGAACCGCTGACCGATCAGGTTGCGCCATCGAACGGCCGCCGTGGTGTCGTCGGCGAGGGCGACGCTCTTCTTCACCGTGAACGCCACGCGGGCGCGGCCATCGACGACGCTGATCTTCTTCACCTTGCCGACGACGACGCCGGCGATCTTCACGTTGTCGTTCGGCAGCAGCCCGGTGACGTCGTCAAAGTTCGCGTTGAGTGTGTAGTAATCGCGCGCCAGCGGATCGCGAGCGCTGATGTTGCCGATGGTGAACGCCAGGTACGTCGTGAACCCCAGGCAGACGACAACAAACACACCGAACTTGATCGCGGTGCGGATCATGAGACGCCCAACGCCGCGAGATGCGCGAACAGCTGCTTGACACCTGTGGGATCCGAGACTGCATCGGTCGGTCCGATGGCCGATCCGCCCGTCGCCGCGGAGGACGGGTCAGCGGACGCCGGGTTCGCGGCGGACGCCGGAGGGGTGCACGTCAGCGGGGTGGCGGGACACGTGAGGCTCTTCACGGCCGCCATCAGCGTGCCGTCGGTGCCGGTCGGGATGCGGGTGATCTCGGTCAGGGTCTGCAAGTACTCGCGCAAGCCGATGACCAACGGCACGATGTCGTTGCGACGGTCGTACACGACGTTGAGCACTTCTTGGCCGCCACCGAAGCTCTTGTCGATGAAGTCCTTGTTGTTGCGCAGTAGATCGGCAACGTCGTTGGAGAGCCGGGCGGTCTGAGCGAGCAGCGTGTTCAGCTTGTCGGCTCGAGCGTTGAGCGTCGGTAGGGCGATGTTCAGTGAGTCCGCGGCCTGCACCAGATCGTCGGCGCGCACGCCGAGTTGTTGCGCGAGTTTGGCGAGATCGGCCAGGAACTGACGGGTGTCGGCGTCGTGGGCGGCGTTGACATCGAGCACTTTCTCGCTGTTGACGATCTGCCGGTTGATGTTGGGCCCCAGATCGCGCCCCGCCTCGGCCAGCGTGTGGATCACGGTCATCAGCTCGGCTGGGTTGATCTTCTTGAGCAGCGGATACGCGTCGCCGAGCACCTTCTCGAGCTCGAAGCCGCCAGTGGTGCACGTGTGCTCGGGCTGCGCGCTCTTGTCGCACCGATCCAAGAGGGCGCCGGTCCTCGGATAGAACGGCCCCGACGCTTCGCCGGTGCCGGGAGCGATGTCGACGAATTTCTCGCCGAACAACGTCTTGGCCCGGATCGTCGCCGTGGCCGACTCGGGGATCTCGCTGCTCGTGTTGATGTCCATCGTCACGAGGGCTCGACCGTCGAGGAGGTCGACCTTGCTCACCTTCCCGACGTTGACGCCGCGGATCTTGACGTCGCTGCCCTTCGACAGACCCTGGCCGGCGGCGTCGAAGCTGCCCTTCAGGAGGTAGGTGTCGTCGAAGGCGCCGAAGCTCCACGAGACGCTGACCACGATCGCGCTCAACAGCAGCACGAGCGCGATGAGCCCGCTGATGACGTTCCGGTTCCGGATCGTGAGCTCCACCGGCTACCCCGTCAAGCTCACTGTGTTGCCGCCACCCCAGAAGATCAGGGAGAGCACGAGGTTGAGCACGACGACGGCGACGATGCTGAGACGAATCGCACGGCCGACCGCCACACCCACACCCGCCGGTCCTCCGCTGGCGTTGTAGCCGTAATAGCAGTGGATCAATGCGACGACCGTGGCGAAGAGCATCGCCTTCGCAAGACTGAAGAAGACGTCTTCCACCGGTAGGTACAAGTGGAAGTAGTAGTCGTACACGCCTTCCGAGAGACCGAACAGCTTCGTGCTCACGAGCTTCGTCGCGTAGAAGCTGGCGAAGAGCGAGATCAAGTACAGCGGGATGATGGCGATGAGCGCTGCGGTCACTCGGGTCGCGACTAGGTACGGCTTGCTCGGTACCGACATCACTTCGAGGGCATCGATTTCGTCGGAGATGCGCATGGCCCCCAGCTCGGCGGTGAACCCGGCGCCCACCTGCGCGGCGAACGCCACACCGGCGATGAGCGGTGTGACTTCGCGCGTATTGGCGAAGCTGCCGATCAGCCCGGTGAACGCCTCGGCGCCGATCTGCTTCAAGCCGGCGTAGCCCTGGAGGCCGACTTCGGTGCCGGTAAAGAACGACATCGAGAAGATCACGAACACCATGCCGCCACCGACGATCAAGGCGCCCGCGCCGATGGTGATGTCGGAGACGAGGTTGAACACGACGCTGCGGTACTTCCACTTGATACGCCAGTTGAAGATGAGCTCGCCCATGATGCTGGCGTAGAAGCTGAGCTGCTTCCCCACCTCCTCGAGCGCGTTGCCCAACGTCGTGGCGACGGCCTTCGGCACTCGAGCGGCACGCGTCGTGGCGACCATCAGAGCTTGGGCGGGACCAGCGCGAAGTACAGCGACGTCATGATGAAGTTGGCGAAGAAGATCAGGATGAAGGTGATGACCACGGCCTGGTTGACGGCGTCGCCGACGCCCTTCGGCCCGCCTTTGGCGTACAGGCCCTTGTAACAGGCCACCATCGCGGCGATGAACCCGAAGACCCAGGCCTTCGCCATCGACGAGTAGAGGTCAGGCAGCTGCGCGAACGCAGAGAAGCCTTGGAAGTACGCACCCGGCGTCACACCTTGGACGATGACGTTGAACACGTAGCCGCCGGCGATGCCCGCGACGCTCACGAGCGAGACGAGGAACAACCCGACCGTCGACGCCGCGAACAACCGAGGAGTGACGAGACGATGGACGGGGTTCACCGCCATCACCTCCATCGCCGCGATCTCGTCACGGATCTTGCGTGAACCGAGATCGGCGGTCATCGCCGACCCGCCCGCGCCCGCGATCAACAGCGCGGTCGCCACCGGCGACGCCTCGCGCACGATCGCCAGCACCATCGCGGCGCCTGTCGCCGATTCCGCGCCGAGCTGCCGGTTCAACGAGCCGACGTGCAGCGCGATGACCGCGCCGAACGGGATGGCAATGAGGACGCTCGGCAGCGTGCACACCTTGGCGATGAACCAGCACTGCCGGAGGTACTCCTTCCACCAGTGCCGCACGTCCCACGTCTTGCGCAACCCCTCGAGGGAGATCGCGAACAAGTTGCCCGTCTCCCGCAACAGAAACTGCACCTTCCCGATCATCGGCGCTACACCGTCATGATCGCGTTGGCTTCTTCTGCGCTCACTCCGTCCGCGGCGAGCCGGCGGTCTTCGCGTTCGACGAGCTCGCGCTCGATGTCGGACTGCTCGGTGGCCATCTCGTCCATCCCGATCGGGCCACGGGCTCGGCCGGCGAGGAACTGCTTGATGATCGGCTCGTCGAGCGTGACCATCTCCTCCTTGCTGGCGAACTTCACGAGCCCGGAGCGGAACAGCACACCGATGAAGTCCGCGGTGCGCATCACCGACGGGATGTTGTGCGTGATGATGAAGAACGTCGCGCCGACTTCTTCCTGGATCTTCTTCGTGAGCTCGTCGAGATACGACACGCGCACCGGGTCGAGCCCCGAGTCGGGTTCGTCGAACAGCACGATCTCCGGGTCCATCACGAGCGCCCGGGCCAGGCCGGCCCGCTTGCGCATCCCTCCGGACACCTCGCCGGGAAACTTCTTCAGATGGTCGAGCATCCCGACCATCTCGAGCTTCGTGAGCGTGATCTCGCGGATTTCCTTCTCGGACTTGTTCGTGTGCTCGCGCAGCGGGAACGCGGTGTTGTCGTACATGTTGAGCGAGCCGAAGAGCGCGCCGTCCTGGAAGAGCACGCCGAACTTCCGGCGGACGCGGTAGAGCTCCTTCTCCCCCATGCGGACGGTCTCTTCACCGTCGACCCAGATCTCCCCGGCGTCTGGGCGCAGCAGCCCGATGATGTTCTTCAGGAGCACGGACTTGCCCGTTCCCGACGGGCCCATGATGGCGCTGATCTTGCCCTTCGGGAGATCGAAGGTGATGTCCTCGAGGACGGTGTGCGATCCGAACCGCTTCGTCACCCCTCTGAGCGAGATGATGGCGTCCAGTGCGTGTCCCCTTTCACGGTCACCGCGGTCCAGCTACCCCGAGCCGAACGGACAGCATTGCACTCACCGTGACGTGAGGACGAACACACCGCCCCAATTCGGGCGGAGAGCGGCGGGCTACCGGAAGAACGGGCGCAACGCGAGGACCGTGGCGACGTATTGCTTGGTCTCACCGAGGATCGGGCTCGTGGTCACGGAGCGCAGACCCTGGTAGTACGCCGCCAGCGTCGTGGAGGTGTCGCCTCCGGTGCGGTCGAGGAGGAACCGCAGGAACCGGGCGCTCATCCGGATGTTGTCGTCCGCGTTCGTCGGGTCGAGGGTCTTGATCCCGATGAGCAGCCGAACGTGGTCGACGGTGGCCGGCTGCAACTGGCCGATGCCGACGGCGCCGGTCCTCGACACGACGGTCCGCTGCCAACCCGACTCCACCCAGGCCAGCGCCTCGAGGAGATCAGCCGGCACGGCATAGTGCGCCGCCCAGCGCTCGAAGTTCGGGCGCAGGGCCACCCGTTCGGGATGGGCCAGGAGCTTCGCCGGCAGACCGGAGGTGCGAGGGGCGCCGCCGCTGGCGCCGGCCGGGATCGTGAGCCGCTTGCCGATGACGACGAGGTTCGGATTCGTGATCTTGTTCGCTCGGGCGATCGCGCCGCTGGTGGTGCCGAAGCGGGCGGCGATGGCCGTCAGGGTGTCGCCTCGTTGCACCACATAGCTCTGCCCGGTCGCCGTCGCCGATCCGGCGGCCGTGGCCGCTTGGCCGACCAGGGCCAGCACGGCGATCGCCGTGCCGGCCGCGATCAGTCTCCTCATCGACACGCAGCGATCAGGTACGAGTACGGGTTGATCGCGTCGCCACCCGCGGGGTGGATCTCGAAGTGCAGATGGGTGGGCCCGCCCGCAGCATCACCGGTGTTGCCGACCGTCCCGAGCACGTCGCCCGCCTTGACCTTGCCGCTCTTGCCGGACGAGTTCAGGTGCGCGCCGTAGTACGACGTACCGTCGGCCGCGACGAGCCGGAAGAAGTTGCCGCCGATCGTGCCGACGCCGTGCGTGACCGTGCCGCTCATCGGGGCCACGATCTGCGTACCGCGCTTGGCCATGAGGTCGGTGCCTTGGTGGAACCCGGTCGTGACGCGCGGAAAGCCCCAGTCGTTCATGAACTTTGCGCCGGGCACCGGGCAGCGAGCCAGCGCTGCGGTGGGACTGGCGTTGCGTACGCCGAGGAGCAGCTGACCGCCGGTGTAGACGTAGTAGGGATCCACGAGCCCGTTGGCCGCGATCAGGGTCGCTATCGGAACGCCGGTGCGCGTGGCGATGCGGCTGAGTGTGTCGCCCGCCTGCACCACCACGATGGACGAGCCGCTCGGCGCCGCCCCTCCGATGTCGGGAATCGTGAGGACCTGGCCCTCGTAGATGCGGTTGGGATTCGTGATGCCGTTCGCTTGAGCGATCGCGTCGATACTGCGCTTCTGGCGCAGCGCGATCGACGAGAGCGTGTCGCCGCGGCGAACGGTGTAGCGCCCGGTCTGGGCCATGCCGGCAATCGCGGCAACTGCGACCACACCGATGACGGCGACGATCGCAGCGCTGCGGTGCACTCGGGAGCTGGCGGTGACGCGGATGACGGAACCTCCGGGGCTCCGCCCGCGTCAGATCACCCTAAAGCATGCACATGGGCAACATCAACCCCATCTTCCACTCCAGCAACACCAGATGGACCGACGTTCCCGTGGCCTTCGAGATCGACAAAAAGCAACAGTGCCCCGGCCGTGGGCCGGGGCACTGTCAACGATGATGTGCGTGGGCTATGCGCGGGCGGTGGCGTTCGACTTGTGCCGGCGGCTCACCAGCATGGCCAGACCACCTGCGGCCAGCAGGCCGAAGCCGAGGCGAGCCAGCGGCATCGTGCTGTTTGCGCCGGTGCGGGCCAGCGGCTCCTCCTCAGCAGCGGCAGCAGCAGCGGGCCGGACGATGTCGAGCGCTGCGACCTGCGCGGGGCAGCCGACGATCGGGTCGGTGTTGTCGCCAGCCTGGAAGGCCTGGAGCGTGTTGCCACCGGACGGCGCGTCGGCCGGGATGACGACGTCGGCGGAGAAGAAGTGGTTGGTCGGATCGCTCGTGGTGGTGCCGACGATCGTGTCGCCGTTCAGCACGATGAAGATGTCGGCGCCGCCCGTTGCCGCCGTGCCGCTCACGGTCACGTGGTCGCCCGGAGCGGGGCTCGAGTTGCTCACCGTGAGCGGAATGCACAGCGCGGCGTAGTCGTCGTCGTTGGCGAAGACAGGCTCTTCCGACTGCGCACTTGCCATCGGTGCCGCCATCACTGCGCCGGCAAGGAGTGCCGCGAGAAGGAATACCGCTCGTCGCATCATGTCAAAAATCCCTCGCCTGGTCGGAGTTCGTCGGAACCGAAATGCAGCGACAGTGTGCCCCATGTGATGGGCTGTGTCCACTACCACTCGGCATCAGAACACTACCGAGTATCGAGGTGCGCGGTGAGGATCTCCGACCGGCCCTCGCCGATACTGGCTTTGCCCGTGCCCCTGTCGAGCTGGAAACCGGGGAAACTGACGATTCGCCAGCCGTCTCTGGTGTTGAGCGTCACATCAATGTGATCGGAATTGACTGTCGGTTGACGTACCACGGTGAGCTGGTACTGCCGGGAACGATCGACGATCCCGGCGAGCTTGATCTCGACCGTTACGGTGCCGCCCGGAGGCACGTCGACCACGACGGTGTAGGCGGAGAGTCCGAACCGCTTGATCGAGCCCAGACCCGTCGGCACGCCGTTGATCGTCGCCCCGACGGCGCCGAGGGGCGAGTACACGTTCAGGAACAGGTGATTGGTGCCGACCGGCAGGCCGTTGGCGTTCCCGACCACGTCTTCCGGCAGGTCCGTCGACGGAACGGAGTTCGTCAGCCGGATCTTCACGTCGCCGTCCACCTGGCCGGTGTCGGGGAAGTACGTCGCGTCGTACGTCACGTCGCGTTGGAGGTACGCATCGATCTTGCTCGGGTTCTCGTTCGACTGCGTGACCGAGAGGTAGTCACCACCGTTGCGCGCTGGGATCGACCCGTCGAGCGCGAGTTGCTCGAACAGGGCTTGGATCTGCGGATGCGTGCTTTGCGCGAAGAGTCGCCCCTGCTCGACCATCGGGTTCATCACGTTCGCGACCTTCACCGGCTTCGGCAGATCGCCAGTCGTGAGCTGCTCGAAGGTCAAGCGCGTCGCCTCGTCGAGGAAGTCGACGCGTTCCCCTTTGACCGGGATGTCGACGTATTGGTCGACGAGGAGGGTGCGCGCGGCGTTCTTCGACGTGAGCTTGGTTCGGTTGTCACCACCCTTCAACGTGATCGGCCCGGTCAGGTCGAGCAGCTGTTCGAGCGCGTACGGGTCCATGTAGAAGACGCCGTCGAGGGGCACACCCCCCGTCTGCGGATACAGCTGCTCCGCCACGTTGGCCACGTCGGGGAAGTTCGCCGATGCGGTGACGTTGCCGAAGAACTGCGTGACTCGGTATTGCAAGAACGGCTCGACGTAGTCGCCCGGAGTGAGCGTGAATCCCGCTGCACCTTTCGGATCGCTCAACTCGAGCGCGCGGCCGGAACGGGTCAGCGTGAGCTTGCCCTTGTCGGCGGTCACCTCCGCGAAGTTGCCGACGAAACCGCCGAGCTCGCGGGTTTCGGCGGGTGAACCGAACAGCACTAAGTAGTGCTGCGGTGTGTCGGCCCCGAGGAGCTCGGGGGCGACCGTGATGACGTCCCGCGCCACCGCCGCGGCCGGTCCGGCCCGACCGATCTCGCGCATGAAGAGATCGAAGCGATCGCGGACGGGCGGGAACAGCCATCCCACCGAGAGTCCCTGCAGATGTTCCCTGGCCGCCTCGAGGGCCGAGGCGGTCTTCGCGATGGGGACCTGCGCCGAACGCAGCAATTCGAGATCGATGGCACCGCCCCGCACGCGCAGTTGCTCGTAGTCGATGACCGCGGCGGCTTGGGACGCGTCGACCGCCAGCGTGTGGCCCTCCTCGGCCATCGTGTGGACCGCGTCGACCTGTTGGCCGATGATCGGCAGCGCCCGCACCGGCGCGGCCCACCAGGAGCCCAGGATGTCGGCAGCCGAGCCGAATTCTGCGGCGGACTGGTTCAGCGCCGCGACCGACGCGTCGCGTTCGCCGTTCTGCACATTCTCGAATCCCGACTGCGCTCCGGAGATGCCGTCTTCGACGTGTGCGCGGGCGAGCAGCGCGGCCACGATGCCGATGCCGAAGAGCCCGAATGCGATTGATCCCGCGTAGAACGCGTACTTGCGGGTCCGCCGGCGTCCCCGTCCCGGCGCATACCGGTACGCCGACACGAACAGCGGGACCACGGCGAGCGCGGCCAGGAGACTCGGCACGCCTTGCGCGACGAAGTCGGGCAGGCGGAGCAGCGCCTGAACGGCCAGTCCGGCGGCGGCCGCACCCATGCCCAGCGACCGTGCGTTGAGCGCGACGGCGACGAATCCGATGAGGATCGACGCGACGGCACAGACCACCGCCTCCTTGCCCGATCCGGCGGCGGCGACCGCGATGCCCGCAGCCACCAGCCACGACCACCGTCTGGCGTAGGCGCCGGCCAACGCGACGAGGCCCGCGAAGGCCGCGGTGAGGAGGACGTCGGCCGCCCGCAACCCCGTCGGCCGCGAGCCGACGATCGCGCCGCCGGCCGCAGACGCGACGACGACGAGCCACATGGTCCATCGCTCGACGATCGACGAGTGCCCCCGCGAGTGCGACCCACGGTGCTGTGCCCGCGCCTGGGTGGGGGTGGTGAAGGGAAGGGTGGAGGCCACGGTTTGGGGGGTCAGCGCCGCCGTCAGCGCGCCCGGAACGCTACTGGAGCGAGCGCCGCCGTTGTTCGGCGCGCCGCTCGGCCGCGAGCCGCTCGAGCGACGGCTCGGGAGAGTGGTCGACGAAGCGCATCAGCTCCGCGACGGCGTGGTGTCCGGCCTGTTCGGCGATGAGCCGGTGCATCTCCTGGGCCACGAGCCGGTACGCCGGGTGACCTTGAGGCGTCGACCGCAACTCGATGAGATGCATCGCTTCTCGCGCATTGAGATCGAGCACGAAGCGAACCTTGTAGGCGAGGCACACGGCGTACGACGCCTGTGCCGGGAAGCGTTCGACGAGCGCATCGTGCAGTGCGGCCGATCGTTCCATCGCGGCGTCGAACGCCCCCGTCTGTCCCGCGAGGTCGACAGCCTCCGGTCGGGTGTAGCCGTGACGCGGTGAGAGCGGCTGCCATTCGATCGTCAACATGCGGTGCCGTTGAAGGTCGCGGAACGCGCCGTAGTCGGCCAGGACGTCGAACCGGTAGCCCGCTCGCTCGAGTGCGCGGCCAGGCTTGTGCCGGCGGTTCGAGCGATCGCCCGCGTAGGCCCGCACCACCGCGAGCCGTTCGTCGGCGGACATCGCCCGCACCTTGTCCTCGATCTGCACCTCAGGCACGTGCGTGAAGGGGTACAGCATCGACGCCACGAGCTTCACCTCGGCGTCGGGGTCGAAGTCGACCAGCCGGACGAGTGGTGCGTCGTCGGCCTTTGCGTCATGCGGGAAGAGCTGCGCGGCCACCTCTTCCATCGCGGCGCGATTGGTGGCGAGGTAGGTGCTCCATGCGACGCCACGGTCGTCGAGGTCGACGCGCTTCAGGAACGACGGGATCACCTTGCGGAGCTCGGTCAGCATGAGATCCGCGTAGGCGCGGGCCTCCGGGAGCGGGTGGGCCCGCATGCGCAGCAGCAGCTGCTCATAGCCCTGCCCAGTGCCGTAGATGCCGACGTTCGAGAGCGACGCTGCGGGAAGGATGCCCCGCAAGGCGTCGAAGGCCTTGGCCCGCACGGCCTGCCGGTACACGAAATCGGTGTCGGCGGGGTCCTTCGGGAACCGCTCGCGGAAGAAGTCGGCGAGGACGGGCACGAGCTCGGCGTAGGTGTCGAAGAGCCGGTCCATGTCGCCGACGTAGCGGGTGCCGAACGGCGAGCCGAGGACCGCGGGGTCGCGATAGAAGCGGTACCGACCGCCGATGCGGGTGTCGTAGGCGATGTAGCGGGTCGACTGCTCGAGGTAGCTCATCAGCCGGCCCCACTCGAGCACCTTCGTCAGCAGGTTGGAGGACTGCTCGCACGCGAGGTGCACTCCGCCCAGCTGGGCCACGGAGTCGTCGCCGTATTCGAAGAACACCCGGTCGTAGAGCTCCTCGGCCCGGCGCAGTCCGACGGTGGCGTCCACGGTCTGGTCTCCGGAGATGTCGAGGTCGCCCACGAACTCGTCCAGGAACAGCCGGCGCAGGCTCTTGGAGGACCGGCTGTACCGGGCAAAGAGCGCGCCCTTCACGACTTCGGGCAGGTTGACCAGCGCAAACACGGGGCCATCGAGGTTCGTGAAGTACCGACGGAGGATGTCGGCCTCGTCCGGTTCGAAATCCTCCGCCACGTACACGGTCACAGGTAGCGCAACTTACCCGGAGAGGTGCACACCCTCGCGGACGTCGGATCCGCGCGTTTACCGGCGGCGTTCTGCTACGGAATCGGCGAACTCGGCCTTGGCTTGCGCCAGCAGTTCCGGCTGCAGCCAGAGGTCGGCGACGGTCATGGCCATGGCCTTGGCCCCGTCGAGCACGGCCTGGTCGCCGTCGGCCGACGCCGTGTACTCGGCGAACTCCGGCGTGTGGATGGACAGGTGCGCGGGCGCGACCTTGATCATCGGATGGATCGACGGCACCACGTAGGACACGTTGCCCATGTCGGTGCTGCCGACGACGTTCTCACCGACGGTCGACGGATCGAGCAACGTGCGACCGGTTGCGGCCGCGTTCGCCGCGTACAGGTCGAGCATCGTTCGGTTGTCGACCATGTCGGCGTAGGCGGGGTCCTGCCACTCGATCTCCATCTCGCAACCGGCGGCCAGCGCGCCCGCCTCGAGACAGGCGACGACTCGCGGCTTCAACTTGTCGAGCGACTTGAGCGTCGGCGACCGCACGTACCACTCGGCCGCGCTGTA
>JBEEFW010000044.1:0-4566 GCA_041166385.1 Acidimicrobiaceae bacterium
GCCGCCGGCGCGTCGAACGACGACATCATCACCGCGCAGTCGATCCGCGGTCACCAGGACGAGGTGATCCAGTGAGTGACTTCGAGTACAAGCACCACATTCTCTCGGTGCTGGTGGAGAACAAGCCGGGTGTGCTGGCGCGTGTCTCCGGGTTGTTCGCTCGACGGGGCTACAACATCTTCAGCCTCGCCGTCGCACCGACGGAAGATTCGCGCTTCTCACGATTGACGATCGTGGTCGACGTCGAGTCGAACCCGCTCGAGCAAATGGTGAAGCAGCTGTTCAAGCTCATCCACGTTGTGAAGATCACCGAGTTGGACCCGCGCGAGTCGGTCGAGCGTGAGCTGTTGCTCGTCACGGTGTCGGCTGCGCCCGAGATCCGCGGTCAGATCATCGAGCTGGTGCAGGTGTTCGGCGGCCGGATCCTGGCCGTCGGCGCCGACCTGCTCACGATCAGCATCGAGGGTGCGCCCGAGAAGGTCGACGACTTTGAAGAACTCCTGCGCCCGTATGGGATCGTGGAGCTGCAGCGGACGGGCCGAGTGGCTCTTCCCCGGTTGGAGCGCACGGCACCTCGCCTGCGCCAAGTGAGAGGCAAGGTGTCCTAACTTCGCCGCCGAACCAAAGGTTCGTCGGCGAGCAAAAGGCGCTCCAGCCGACCGGCAAAGCCGGATCGGCCTCCGCACTGAAAGGATCTTCCTATGGCAAACGTGTACTACGAGAAGGACGCCGACTCCTCCCTCGTCGCCAGCCGCAAGGTGGCGATCGTGGGGTACGGGTCGCAGGGCCACGCCCACGCGCTGAACCTGAAGGACTCCGGCGTCGACGTGCGCGTCGCGCTGCGCGAGGGATCGTCGTCGAAGGCCAAGGCGGAAGCCGCCGGTCTGCGCGTCGTGCCGATCGACCAGGCCGCGGCCGAGGCCGACCTCATCATGATGTTGCTGCCCGACACGGAGCAGCGAGATGTGTACGAGCAGTCGATCGCCCCGCACCTGAACGGCGGCGACGCCGTGTTCTTCGCGCACGGTTTCAACATCCGCTTCGGCCAGATCAAACCGGCCGAGGGCATCGACGTGGCGATGGTCGCGCCGAAGGGCCCCGGACACCTCGTGCGCCGCACGTACACCGAAGGCGGGGGCGTGCCCTGCCTCGTCGCGGTTTCCCAAGACGCGAGCGGCAAGGCCAAGGATCTCGCGCTCTCGTACGCTGACGCCATCGGTGGCACGCGGGCCGGGGTGCTCGAGACCACGTTCGACGAGGAGACGGAGACCGATCTCTTCGGCGAGCAGGTCGTGCTGTGCGGTGGGCTCACATCGCTCGTGCAGGCGGGGTTCGAGACGCTCGTCGAAGCCGGTTACCAGCCGGAGTCCGCGTACTTCGAGTGCCTCCACGAGCTGAAGCTCATCATCGACCTCATGTACGAGGAAGGCATCGCCGGGATGCGCTACTCGATCTCCGACACTGCCAAGTACGGCGACGTCACCCGCGGTCCGCGCATCATCACCGACGAGACCAAAGCCGAGATGCGCCGCATCCTCACCGAGATCCAGGACGGCACGTTCGCCGAAGAGTGGATCGCCGAGTCGCGCGGCGGCCGTGCCAACTTCCACGCGCTGCTCGCCAAGGGCGCAGAGCACTCCGTCGAGAAGGTCGGCAAGGAGCTGCGCGGCATGATGCCCTGGATCTCCGCCGGCAAGCAGTCGGTCGCCGACGTCAGTGGCGGCGCCGACGTCTGACTCACGACGACTGGAGTGCACCCGTATGACGGAAGCGTCACGTTGGTGCACACCAGTCGGTAGGAGCTAGCCGTCTTGGCTGTCCGACGAGATGGGAGAGACCTGCAGCGGGCACGGGCCTGTGTCGAAGGCGACGCCTTCGATGTCGATCGCGCCGGCGGCGCCCGGAAGGACGACGCGCAGCGCGGTGTAGTGCGCTGGCGCGGGAAGCCCTGTGCACCCGCTGTTGTCTGACGGGAGAATGCTGACGACGGCGACGAGAGTCGGGTCGAACACGCCGGTCCATCGCGGGCCTGTCACTGCCGCATATGGGCCTGGAACGGTCTGCACAGCAACGAAGTGCCCGGTCGAGTCCCGGCCGAAGACGCTCACGTAGCCAGCGAGGCCGCACGCACCTCCGCTGCGATTGAAGAAACGCAGCAACGGCAGCTGTCCGGCGGCTCCTCCGCCCGACGCGAACTCGAGCTGATCCGCTCGACACGCGGTGACGCCAGCTGGGATGTCGACCGCGGTCCCATCGAGCGCTGAGCGGAAGCCGCGAAGCTCGTAGACGAACGTCGCCATGCGGCGGGTGCCGCTCGTGCCGCCTGCGGCCCCGGCGTAGACGTACTCCTGCCGATGGAGTTGTTGGATTCGGACGTCCGGGCCGAGGAGGTCCTGCAGGTTGCGGAGAATCTCTGGGTCCTCGGCATTCGCGAGCTCGCCGTGGTTGACGATCATCGTGACGTGCCGGTCGAGAACAAATTGGGTGGTGGCTCCAGGGGCGTGGTGGCGCGCTTCCTCCCACTCGAACGAGTTCACGACACCGTCGAGGTTCACGACCGGCCGATCGGCGAAGTAGCCGATGATGCCGGCATCCCATGATGCGATGACGGTTCCGGGCGGCGTGTTGTCGCGCACCCAAAGTGCGGCGGCGCGGTCGCCTTCTTGCAACGAGCGGAGCTTCGGGTTGGTGATCAACAAGATGCCGATAGCGATCCCGATGAGGAAGGGCACGACGAGGATGGCTTGGACCGTCCGCAACGATTGGCCCTCGAGGACGACCCCTTCGGTGAAGTCGGCTGCTGCGTGGAGCAGCAGTAGGACCAGGTACAGCGCGACTGGCGCGTAGTACCAGAGGTACACCTCGATCGAGAGCACCCGGTAGTACCCGACGAGCAGCACGCAGGCGGCCGCGAACCAGTAGGTGCCGGTCAGGAACGACGCCGTACGTTCGAACCGTGCGCTCGCCAGTCGCTTGGCACCGACGGCGACGGCAAATGCAATCGCCACAACCACGAGCATGGCGATGAGCCGGCCGATCGTGAGCGGTTGCCGCTTGATCACGCCACTGACCTGCAGCGGATTGCCGAACACGACCTGGTTGAACAGCAGGTAGGCCGCCGCGACGGACCCCACGGGCACGAACCATCGCCAGGCGCGCGTCGCGAGGAAGAGGCAGCCGATCACGAACACGGCGTCCGTTCGCCCGAGGAAGGCGACCACGAGCCAGAGCGAGATGAGCCGTTCGTCGCGCTTCAACACTGCGGCGATCAGTCCGGCGTAGGCGAGCGCGGTGATGCCCGACTCGAGTCCGTTCACAAAGATCTTCAGCACGTAGGGGTTGCCGGCAAACAGCGCCATGAGCACCGCGGTCGTCGCGGTCGACACCCGGGACAACCGTGGGCCGACGATGCCGGAGATGATCCAGAGCGTCGCCCCCCACATCACGAGTTGCAGGACGAGGATGGCGCGAACGGCGGCGAGGCCGGTGAGGCCGACGAGGTAGGGGAGCGCGCAGATCAGCTGCCACAGCGGGTGATAGCCGTTCGTGTGATCGAGGCCGTTGAACGTGGAGCCGTGGCCATGGGCCAGCTCCTTGCCGATCTGGAAGTAGTAGTACGCGTCGTCGAACGTGACCGTGAACGGTGTGTGCGCCCACACGACGATGACGGGCGCCCACACGGCGCACACCGCGAGCGCGGTGATGCGCAAGACGCGCGTCGGGTCGGACGTCACATCGTCTCGGCGAATGAAACCTCGCCCTCGCCGCGCAGCACGTTCTTGAGGAGCTTGCCCGACGCGTTGCGGGGCAGCTTGTCCTTCGTGATCTCCACGTACGCCGGCACCTTGAAGTTCGCGAGCGTCTCCCGCACCCACGCCCGCACCTCGTCCTCGGTGATGGTCTCGCCCGGCTCGACCTGCACGACGGCCTTGACCTCCTCGCCGAGCTCGGGATGCGGCACACCGATGACTGCAGCGTCGGCGATCGCCGGGTGCTCCACCAGCCGGTTCTCGATCTCGACGCAGTAGATGTTCTCGCCGCCGCGGATGATCATGTCCTTCTTGCGGTCGGTGATGTACAGGTACCCGTCGTTGTCGACGTAGCCGATGTCGCCCGTGTACAGCCACCCATCGCGCACCGTGTCGGCCGTTGCTTCTGGCTTGTTCCAGTAGCCCGCCATGATCAGCGGTCCGAACATCGTGACCTCGCCAGTTTGGCCAGCCGGCACCTCGTCGCCGGCACCGTCACGGATCTTGAGCTCGAGCGTCGGGACCGGTGGCCCGACCGACGTTGGCTTGTCGATCGCGTCCTGCCCGCCGATCGCCGTCGCGACCGACGATGACTCGGTGAGCCCGTATGCGTTCGTGGTCGTGCGTACGTTCGGGAACGTCTCGTGCACCTTGCGCTGCAACTCGTCGGCCGACGGTGAGCCGCCGAACGCGACGCTGACGACTGACGACGTGTCGTAGTCGTGGCGCGACGGCTCCTCGCACACGCGCCACACCATCGTCGGCACCGTCGCCCAGATGGTGACGCTGTGGTCCTGGATCAGCTCGAGCGCTTTCT
>JBEEFW010000045.1:0-2814 GCA_041166385.1 Acidimicrobiaceae bacterium
GCGCGCGGAGGGGGCGCTGCCGTCCTGCGGGTGCGCACCAGCCGGCGTCACGGCCGCCGGACCATTCGCACCGGTGCGCACGGAGGGGACGGAGGGGACGCTGCCGTCCTGCGGCTGCGCACCAGTCGGCGTCACGGCCGGCGGTGCGCTCGGCGTGGGCGTGACAGCGTTGCGAGGGGAGCCGACGGGGCGCACGTCGTCGATCGCGGTGCGACGGGCGATGGCGGACAGGCCTGCGGCGGTCTCGATCGTGGGGGCAACGGCGAGCGAGCGCGTGTTGAATGGCGGGCTCACGGTCGTGACGGCACCGGTCGCCGCAGCGATGGAGCGAACGGGTGCAACCGCGCTGGCGATCGTGCGTCGAATCTCGTGAGGCACGCGTCGTAGCTCAGCGGCGAGCGCGCCGCGGCGAGCGAGCGCGCCCGGCCGGGGAAGCGGCTGCCACTGCGTCGACTGCTGGACGTTGCTGTCGAAGGAGATCGGCGGCAACGACATCGCCCGCGGCGAGAGTTGCTCGGCACTCGGCCCGTCCGTCGCAAATGCCGGCGCGACAGCATCCGAAGCGGTGACCGCCGCCGAAGCGCGCGGCTCGGTCTCGGCCGTTGCGGAAGGAGAACCAGCGGAGTTCGGCGCTTGACGCGGGCTGGGCGCCTCGAAGGGAGAGCCAACGATCGGGTCAGTCGCGGGTCGCGTTGCTCCGACCTGCCGTCCTGGCCCTGAAGCCTGCGCTGAGCGCCGTGCCCTCCCTCCCCCCGTAGATGGTGACGGTGGACCGACTGTCGATCGCCGTGCGACTGCTCGAGCGAGATCGCGCCGACCGAGCATCGGTCCTGCGGCCCGCACCTCGTCCGGATTGGCGACGAAGGCGGCCTCAGTCACCATGCGATGCGATGCGGACGACGGGCCGGTGTCGATTCCCGCTGGAGACAAGCGTCCGCGTGAAGTGGCACGCGGGAGGCCCCGCGGTCCAGCCGCCGCCACTTCGGCCGCGAAGCCTCGCGGAGCGCTGCGCTGGATGGCGCGGCGCTGCGCCATCTGCATGTTCTGTTCCATCCGCGACGGTGTCGGCCGCATGCGCTCGCGTTCGCGCTCGGCGATGGCGAGCCACAGGTCGAGCTGCATTCCGACGGGCAGCAGATCGGTGCCGTCCACCCGGGCGGAGACGCTCTGGCCGAGCATCCGCCTCGCCAGGATCGAGCGCCCGTTCAAGAAACCGAAGCGCGAGGCCTTGCCGGCCACCACGCCAGCGCGGTGCTCGGGCGCGATCCGCGTGCGCCGCCGGAGATGCAGCGGCTGAAGGCGGGCCGACACCTCGCGGCCCAGCCGAACGGCCGCGTCGGGCGCAATCGGGTCAGCCACGTCAGCCCGTGGTCTTCGACTTGAAGCCGTGGTGTGCGACTTCGATCTCTTCGCTGAGGTCTTCGGTCAGGTTGACATCGAGCACCGGGCCGACCCACCGCACCGGGAATGCACCGGTCACCTCCCACGAGCGCAACCGGGTGTTCTTCTCGTCCTCGCCGATGACCACGATTGCGCCGGTGCAACGGGTGAGCTTGTTGCCGTTCGCGGCGAAGCCTTCACCCGAGCTCTTGCGGACCCAGTCGAAGAGTGCGTCCGCCTGGACGATGCCCCGCTTGAGCGTGATGTTGGGGAACGACATCCGTCCAGGGAACTGGTGCACGAAGCCGTTCTCGCCGCCCTCTTCGTACTGCTCGGTCTCCACCGTCAACTCGAGACCGTGCACTTCCTTGAACGAGCCGATCTCGATGCCGTCGACCTCGAACAGGAAGTTCGAACTCATGGGCAACGAGCCGTGGAACCCGAAGTCGTCAGGCATTCGTACGCACCGCTTCCCACGCTCGGGCATTCAATGAGGACACGGCCCGAATGAGACGCGCCCGGTCGGCGTGCTCGAGATCAAGCAATCGATCCAGGTCCCAGTGCAGGTGATAAGCGAGGTAAGCCAGCTCCTGCCACAGAGCCTCGGTCGGGTACCGGATCATCTCGGGCCGGCCGGCACCTCCTCGATGGCGGCACGACGACCCTGGGGTCGTTCGGGCTGCGCATCGCCGGCCTCGCCGGAGGGGCCGGGTTGGGGGTCAACAGACGCGGCAGCAGGAGTAGCCGACGACTCGGTCGCCGGCTGCTCTGCCCCACCCTGCGCCGCGAGCATCGAATCGATGTCCGCGTCGCTACCGAAGTTGATGACCCCGTAGAAGTCCTGCAGGTAGGCGAGATCGACGGCGAACAGGCCCTCGATCTCGTGCGGGGTGACCAACTCCATCGAACCAAGAGTCCGGACGACCCGAGCCAGCACGAGAATCGTGAGGCGAGGATCGTCCGGGCCGTTGATCGATGAGTCGCGCAGTGGATCGAGCTCGTCTCGCGCCGTTGCCATTCGCATCACGCCACGGCGATGCACGGCTCCGTGCTCGTCGAGATAGCCGCGAGGCAGGACGAATTCGAACTCAGTGCGCAATGCCATTGACTACTTCTTGCGCTCGAGTCGCTCGATGGTGAGCGTGATGGTCTCGGAGACGGCCTCGGTGCCACCAGCGGTGAAGGCGTCGTTCGAGATCTTGGACGGCCAGCCGTTGAAGAAGTTCCAGCGAGCGACCTCGGTGTTGGTGGTGTCGTAGATCACGATGGAACCGTTCTTGCGATTCCCACCGCGGTCGCCGATCTTCATCCCCTTGTCGCGGATGTCGTTGAACCACTTCCAGATCGGATCCTTGTCGATGTCGAGCGGTGCAACCCGCTTGATGGACAGATCACCCGGCGGCTTGGCCTGGCCAAGCGACTTCATGACCTGGT